>JAEZUC010000029.1 GCA_023443515.1 Bacillota bacterium | reverse complement strand
TTAACATAAGGCAGATTTTTAACCTCAAGCTTTCCTTTTATTATAATTTCCGAAATTCCTTTAAGAATATATATTAAAAGATCCTGCAAATCTGCAAGGTCTTCGCTTTTTCCGCATACACCACCATATTCACAGCCCTCGTTTCTTCCGGTTTCCTGACATTGATAGCAAAACATTCCCATTACAAAATCCTCCCGAATAACAGTTTCTTTGCTTACTACTATAATAGTACAAGAAAACTACTATTAGTGTAGTTGCAAATGCAACAAGAATGTGTTACTGTTTTGTCTCTTGTGGAAACTAAAAATGCTCCTCGTTAAGATAACAGTATGTTAGTTTACTGTTTACCATAACGGGAGCATTACAGTTTCATATTATCTATTTATTACTATCTGCTATTGCCGCAAATTTTAAAATATTATCCATAGTAAAAGCCAAGTCCTCCTTGCAAGTACGTCTTGCAACTTCATAGGGAACTGCAACTTTGTTGATGCTGAATATTGCACTTACTCCATCCTCATACGCTTGTGTCATATTATCAGCAACATCTCCAACCACTGCAATAACGGGCACATTAAGTGCTTTGGCCCGTTTAGCAATACCTATTACAACTTTACCTCTCAGGCTTTGAGTATCCAGCTTACCTTCGCCGGTAAAGATGACATCAGCACCCATTATTATTTTTTCAAAACCTACAGTGTCCAGCACACACTGAATACCCATTACCAGTTTGGCACCAAAAAAAGCAACCATACCGGCTCCCATGGCACCGGCGGCGCCTGCACCGGGCATATTGGCTACATCAACACCCAGATCGTGCAGAATAACTTCAGCCAGTTTGCGTAAGCCATCATCAAGCTGTTCTACCATTTTGGCATCAGCACCCTTTTGGGGCGAAAACACATACGCTGCACCATTTTTTCCAAACATGGGATTATCTATATCACACATAGCTGAAATTTCAATATCTTTTAAAATTGGATTTACAGAGGAAACATCTATAGAGTTAATATCTTTCAAAGACCCTCCTGTAGGAATAAATTGTTTGCCGTCTTTATCAAGAAACTTCACTCCCAAGGCTACTGCAACACCGCAGCCACCATCATTAGTACAACTACCACCCAGACCAAGAATAATTTTTTTGCAGCCTTTTTCGGCTGCTTTTTCAATAAGCTGTCCAACCCCATATGTTGTTGTCATCATGGGATTTTTATTGTGTTCCACAAGCGGTAGCCCCGCACAGGCAGCCATTTCTATTACAGCTGTTCTGCCATTGTCTACTAATCCATAATAGGTATTCAATTCATCAAAATAAGGACCTTTGGCACATGTCAAAACCTTTTTTCCTTTCATGGCACTTAAAAAGCAATCTACACTTCCCTCTCCTCCATCTGCAACAGGTATTGAAATGACCTCACATTTTGGAAATTGAAGTAAAATGCTCTTTTCCATAATACCGCATATCTCTGCTGAGCTCATAGTTCCTTTATATGAATCCGGGATAAGCACTATTTTCTTCATGCCGTAAATACCTTTCTGATGTGTTATTTTGATTAATTAAGCGATCATTTATCTATTGTAACAGGTTTTCCTATTTACTATCAAATTCAGTAAACAAAAAGCCGCAAAAACATCAAAAGATGAGCTTTGCGGCTATAAATTATTTAGTTTATAGTATTTTTAAATTACTCTTTTTGCTCCGATATAAGTACCCCTGTATTCAGACAGCTTTTGTACACGGACTTGGCCGTTTGATGAAGATGCATGAATAAAGGTATTTCCACCTATATAAATTCCCGCGTGGTCTATTTGTCCTGATGCTTTTCGGCTTGAAGCATCAAAAAATAAGATATCTCCCGCCTTCAGTTGGGCCTTTGCTACCTTAACTCCATTGGAGTACATGCCTTGGGCCGATCTGTTAAGCTTGACATTGAACTTTTTGTATACATAGCCTACAAAGCCTGAACAATCAAAACCCGAATGGGGATTTGCCCCACCGTATGAATATCTTACCCCTTCAAATTCCCTGGCATATGAAACGACTCTGCTGTTTATAGAGTTATCATCAATTGCTGCAAATGCCACAACATTTGCTGACCTGGAGGTTTTCCCGCTGGTAGCTGAGATATTCACAAATTTTGATGATACATAACCAACCTTTGACCCTATCTTAACCTTGTTCCAACCCTTTGTAACGTCCAGAATTTGTACGGATGTATTCTTTTTAAGTGAGCTTATAGCCTTACTTGTAGTTCCGGCACTTTTCCTGAAATTGACACCATTTGCATTTATAATTCCTTTTGTAGCCTGCAATTTAACATAATCACCGTTTACCCAGCCGGTTTTCTTGTTATAGGTAACCTTGTACCAGCCTTTGGAATGGTCGGTAACAGTTATATTTGCATTTGCCAGTTTGGTTACAATTTGGGAAGACGTTGTTGGTGCCTTTCTCATTTTAACATTTGTACCTGCAATTTTTGCCGGTATTGTGGCGGCCATTACAGTTGTAGATGCAAATGCAAGAAGCAGAGCAATAAAACATCCCGCAAGTGCCTTGTTAATCTTTTGTGTCATTTTTCCTCCTATATTGTGCTTCCGAAGTTAGCTGCCGGGTTCGGGTAATAGGATCACCCTACCATATAAAATGGATTAACCCCCTTTTCTTGGTTCCTCCGTACTTCGTCTACTATGACGAAGATTCAGCAATTTTTTTAGACTGCTTATAAAAAGACTACCTCTATATCACCTCCTTTATAAAATCATAAAACTATAAACAGTCGCTATTATATAATTCGAATTACTTTAAATTCTTTGAGGGGTAAAAGCTCTGGCAATATATGCCTAAAGATTCTATTTCCACTCCTGTTTCTGCCATTCTTCAACAGTATCAAACTTACGGGTTTCCATTGGTTCAAAACTCTTCAGGCTCAATGAGTTCGCTACTACCGATACCGAGCTGAAGGCCATTGCCCCTCCGGCAATCATTGGATTGAGTAATCCCAGTGCTGCAAATGGTATACCTATAATATTATAGAAGAAAGCCCAGAACAGGTTTTGTTTTATTTTAGTCATTGTTTTTCTTGATAGCCTTATGGCAGCAGGAATTGTTCTCAGATCGCCCCTCATAAGGGTAATATCTGCTGCTTCAATGGCAACATCAGTACCTGTACCTATTGCCATTCCAATATCTGCTGTAGCTAAAGCCGGTGCATCGTTTATACCGTCGCCAACCATTGCGACTATTTTTCCACTTGCTTTGAGCTTTTCAACTTCCTCCGCCTTGTTCTCAGGAAGTACTTCGGCAAGCACATTGGTTATCCCTACCAGTTTTGCAATAGCATTAGCTGTTCTTTTATTGTCACCTGTAATCATATATACGTCAATGCCAATATTTTTCAATTCCTCAATTGCTTCCTTTGAGCTTTCCTTCAAAGTATCGGCAACTGCAACAAGAGCAGTAAGTTTGATGTCTATGGACATCAGCATTGCTGTTTTACCTTCATCCTCAAGTCCTATTATTGCAGCTTCAACATTTCCCATATCAATACCCTGTTCAAGCATTAGCTTTCTGGTACCCATATATATGGTTTTACCGTCTATAACAGACTTTACGCCCCTTCCCGGGATAGCTTCAAATCTGTCAGGATCTTTTATATTTCCAAGTTCCTTTTTACCATGGTCATATATTGCAGCTCCCAAAGGATGTTCCGAACTTTTTTCTGTGATTGCAGCTAGCCTTAATATTTCCTTTTTGTCATAGGAAGTGTCTATAACTACAATATCGGTAACTTCCGGTTCACCTTTTGTAATTGTTCCTGTTTTATCAAGAACCACAGCGTTTAACTTATACGCCATTTCCAAATGTTCTCCACCTTTAATAAGTATGCCGTTTTCAGCGCCCTTTCCGGTACCTACCATAATTGCGGTTGGAGTTGCTAGTCCAAGAGAACAAGGACACGCTATAACCAGAACGGCTACCGCACTGACTATGGCCTTAGTAACATCACCGGTTACCAGAAGCCAGATAACAAAAGTCAATAAAGCAATTGCTACAACTACCGGAACAAATATGCCTGAAACCTTGTCGGCAATTTTCTGAATGGGAGCCTTTGAGCCTTGTGCATCCTCCACCATCTTGATTATTTGTGACAGTGCTGTATCCTTACCTACCTTTGTTGCTTCAAAACGGAAGGTTCCGAACTTATTTATGGTTGCACCGATAACAAAATCACCTGCTTTTTTCTCTACAGGTAGGCTTTCGCCTGTAAGCATAGATTCATCTATTGATGAGTTACCTTCCAGTATTTTACCGTCTACAGGTATTTTTTCTCCCGGTCTTACTATAATAATGTCACCAGGTAGCACATCTTCAATAGGTATGTCCTCTTCAGTACCATTTCTCAGCACTCTTGCTGTCTTTGCCTGCAAGCCCATAAGTTTCTTTATTGCTTCGGAAGTTTTACCTTTTGCAACTGCTTCAAGATATTTGCCCAATAGAATAAGTGTAATAATTACTGCGGCTGCTTCAAAGTAAAGGTTTTTCATCATACCTTGATGTGCTTCCTCAAAAAATACGTTGTAAAGGCTGAAAAAGTAGGCAGCTGATGTGCCCATGGCTATCAATACATCCATGTTGGCACTTTTAGATTTTAGCGCATAGTAGGCATGTTTATAAAACCTGAAGCCTATTATAAACTGTACCGGAGTTGCTAATATCAGCTGAAAATACTGATTATGAAGCAATGATGCCACAGGACTGTCAAGATTTAACATTCCCAGTATCATTGCAAGCACCAGAGGCGCACTAAGTACCACTGATACAATCAGCGAAAACTTTAAGGCTCTGATTTCCTTCTCCCTTTGCTCTTTTTCCGTATCCTTGTTAATCTCCTCGGCTTTTTCTGCCCCGTAGCCCAGGCCCTCAATTATCTTAATTATGTCTGAAACCTTCATCGTTGAGGGATCGTAATCAATATTCGCCTTTTCTGTGGCAAGATTAACTGCTGCCCTAACAATTCCTTGGGTCTTATTTAGCTTTTTTTCAATTTTTGCAGAACATGCAGCACAGGACATCCCCGAAAGCTTCAATTCAACTTTGTTTCCATATTTTTCGCTTTCCATGATAATGCCATAACCCAGCTTTTCAATTGTTTCCTGAATTTTTCCAGAATCGGTCAGGCTGTCATCATATTCCACTGTTGCTTTTTCTACTGCAAAATTAACATTGGCTTGCTTTACACCTTCTTGCTTATTAAGACCCTTTTCAATCCTAGCTGCACAAGCCGCACAGCTCATACCTGTGATTTTAAGGGATTCTTTCCTCTCCATTTTATCTGCTCCTTTATGATTTTAATTAATATACTAACCACAGCACCCTCCAGCACCCGAAACAGCACCCTGAGGATCGGTATCGTCAGTTAAATCTTCATTGGTGAGGGATGACAAATCATTGACAACCTTTATATTACTGCGTATCATTCCCATCCAACAACTATATACAAAATTTCCTTCTCCGTTAGGCGTAAATTCAATAATGTTTTCTCCAGCCTGCAATTGTATATTTGCAATGTTATATTCAGGGATGTTTAATCTGTTGTTACAACCGTTTATATCGCTGGAATCCGCAGTAATAGTCCATTTTACCGGGATACCTTTTTGAACTGTTATAGGACTGTACCTTCCGGAGTCAAGCTTTGTGTTTACTACCTGAACATTTCCCTCTATTCTTGCAACTCCTCCGCCTGAAGTTGCTGTCCCAAGAACTGCACTTGGATTGAAGCCTGAAAGTGCAATACCCCTGTTTAACATTATAATACCAAGTATCAACACCAATACAGCACTGATCTTCAACATTTTGTGTGTGAATTTACTACTAAGGAATGAACTCACAGCGCCAAATCCAAACATCAGGGGAACTGTACCAAGGCTGAAAAGAAACATTGATAAAGCTCCTGACAAGGCACTTCCCGTACCTAATGCATATAACTGCATTGCCTGCAAAGGTCCGCAGGGCATAAGTCCATTTAGCAGCCCAACCATTAAAGGCCCCCGGCTTCCGCTGTTTTCGTGAACTTTTCTTGTAAAAATCTTTGGCATTCGTGGATTTAGTTTTCTAAGGGCAGGGAAAATATTTAACATATTTATACCCATTATAACCATAAAAATACCAGAAAGAATAGCAACTATTCCTTTGGCTGTACCCGAAAAGCTCACCACAGAACCTATTCCGCCAACAATCCCACCAACAATTGTATAGGAAATTACACGTCCTATATTATATAACACGCTTGGTTTTAGTTTACTGAACTTTGAATCTTCCGTTACAGTTTTGTATCGCACACATACTGTCAGGTTTATTCCCCCGCACATGGCTACACAATGGAGCGATGTCAGCACTCCTATAATAAATAAAACTCCGTACCCCATTGACCGATTTACTTCAGGTACAAAATTAAATCCAACCGTATTTTTTATGATTATATAGAGGGCGAGTATAATTACAGCTATTCCCGCAATTTGCCCTGCCCCCGGCCATTCGGATTTTTTAACGGGGGTATTTGAAATCGGCCTGTTCTTTACTTTATAATCAAGTTTTTCTACTGTTTCAATTATTGTATTCAGTTTAACAGCATTCTCATCGTAGGTTACGTAAACATTGGAACTGCTGTAAATAGCTTTAACATTCATAATGCCGTTCAGCTTTTTTACTGCATTTTCTATTCTTGTTTCACACCCCGTACAAGTCATGCCCTCTACTTGAAGAATTTTATGCATCAGATTTACCTCCATTTCAAAACTTGCTTTATTTCAGCTGTCACAATTTTATCATCTCTTTGTGAAGATTTTATGGAGGTAATACAATAGTTTTTTATAATAATTTTAAACAGACTTACAAAACATATATTTAGAATAAAATTTTTAAGATAAAGAGGTCAATTTATGAAAAAAAGAATAATAACAAGTTTATTCACTATAATTTTTCTGTTTTCAATGTCCTTTGCCTGGTTCCGGGTTGATGCCTCAGAAAAACCTTTTACTATGGTATGGCTCTCCGACCCACAGTACTATGCCGAAAACTATCCTCAAATTTATGATTGTCTTGGTGATTGGTTTGTCAAAAAGTACAGGCACAACTCTTTTGGATATTTGATTGTATCAGGAGATATTGTAAACAATGCAAGCTGCGTAAACCAGTGGGAAGTTGCAAACCGAAACTTTAAAAAACTCGATGCTGCTGATGTTCCGTATGGTATTCTTGCAGGTAATCATGACGTCATAACGAACAGACTTAATTATAGTATATTTAAAAGCTATTTTGGTGCATCCAGATATGCAGATAAGCCTTGGTATGGAGGCGGTATGGATGATAACCGCAACCATTACGACCTGATATCTTTTAGCTCTCACAACTTTATTGTACTCTATCTGGGTTTTGGCAGTGAAACTTCTCTTGAAACAACATCTTGGGCAAATAGCGTTCTTGCAGAGTACCCAAAAAGAAATGCTATTCTGGTTTTACATGAATATCTTAATGAAGATGGAGAGATGACAGAAAAGGCCCGGATAGTTTCTGACAGTATTGTCCTTAAAAGTGACAATGTCTTCATGGTCTTGTGCGGACATTATCATGGTGCACAAAAAAAGGTTAAGATGGTTTGCAATTCTGATGGGACTACAAGAAAGGTTCTGGAGATTCTATCCGATTATCAGAAGGCCCCAAACGGAGGAAACGGGTTTATAAGATTTCTGAAATTCTGTCCCCGCTTAGGTACCCTTAAAATTTCTTTGTATTCTCCTTATACCAAAAAGGACAGTTATTTTGGAGAAGGTATTGATAATTTTACTGAGACAATTGATTTGATAGATTAATATTTCTAAACTCTACGAGGCAGGTGTGGATACCTTACTTGATTCATTTAAATATTGTTCTACTCCCTTTGATATTGATTTTGCGAGTTCCAGACGAAAGGTATCCTTTACTAATTCCTGCCTTTCTTCCTCGTTTGAAATAAAACCGGTTTCAACTATAACTCCGGGTACATCAGTATAGTCAAGAACATAGTATTTTGCCTGTACCGGGCTATGTGTGCTCCTTTTTTTTCCGTCTACAACCATATTGTTCAATTGATTCTGAATGCATAATGCCAAAGTTTTATTTTGTTCATACTTTTTGTTGAAAAATACTATTGCACCGCTAGTGGTTGGCTTTTTAAAATTGCTGTTCACGTGGATGCTGAGAAAGAGTTGTGCATTGCTGCTATTAATTATATCGGACCTGGCAGCCAAATCCCTCATGTGCCTTGATTTACGGCTATTATCCAAACTTTCAAGAGAAATATCCTCTTCCCTTGTCATAATTATCTTATATCCTTGCTTAACAAGAATAGACTTTAGCTTTTGAGCTATATCAAGATTTATTTCTTTTTCCAATACTCCGTCTCTGCTTGTTCCCCCGTCGATTCCTCCATGTCCCGGATCAATTACAATTACGCCGCTTTTGGGATCTGTAAATGTATCTGAGCTAGACATTTCTATAAACAAAATAAATGGTATCGTTAATATAGCAATTATTAAAATTGTTGCAAATAATAGAAACTTTCTTTTTATAAAAATAACATTAATTTTTTTCATTGAGTTACTTCTTTTATTTATTCTCTCCTTCAATATACTATATTGGAGATAAATATATGTTTAAAAGTTTTAGCTGTACCCAAACGCCAGAATACTTAATTCTTTGTCATTGGCACCCTTTGACATTTTGATTTCTATTTTATGAATTTCAGGATTTTCACGGTTTAGTAATAATTTAGCTACCGGATTATTCCATCCAGAGCTGTTAAACCCATTTACAGTAAGTACAAATATATCGTTAATATATATATCGGCTGAACCTGCAGTTGTGTTTTTTGACTCCTTGTACACAATAAACAGATTCTTGCAATATGAATTAAAAGAGAACTTTTCAGTCTTAGCTCCTGCTTTATGTGTCCATCCATTAGGAAACTGATTGATGGTTTTATCCGGCAAAAACCCGCCAAAAGTCTTTACATCTGTATTAGTATTGTCCAGCATTTTTAGGTTTACAAACTCATTACCGACTACAGGGGTTTCTACAATTCTATAAATCCCATCCTTAACCTCATTACTGACTTTATTCAGATAATATATTATAAGCTCCGTAATAAATTCATGCCCATTTTCATGAGGATGAATATAGTCACTTGAATAATCCTGCCATTTCATTGTACCTTCAAAAAACTCAGGAACTATTGCATCCTTTACACTAATCATAGGCAGTTGGTAATGGCTTCCGATTTGAGCCATTTCATTCTGACAGGAAAAGCCTGCCTCCGATACTGTAAAAATTAAGACTATCGCAGGTTGTGAAATTGAATTCAACAGTCTTAGTAAAAAGCTTTCAAACACTGCCATATTTGTTCTGTCCTTTGAATCGTTAACGGCAAATTCTACAAAAACAATGTCAGGTTTGTGTATTAGTAAATCCCTCTCAATCCGTATCAGTCCCATTGTAGAAGATGTTCCTGCCATACCTGCATTTACATAATTTACATTATTACCTTTACCAAAAGCTATTGCAAAATGATCGCTGGTTAACTTTGAAAAGCATTTATCCTGGCTACTGGTGTATCCCTCGGTTATTGACCCTCCAATAAAGGAAATAGTTGTCTTTTCGCCCCTCCTTGCCTTTTCTATTGCCTTTTTCATTCTGTAATTATTTCCTGTACTTATTAATGAACGTTCTACCATGCTGGAATGACTTCCCTGAGAAAGTTTCATATACTTACTCACTCCGATTTTTTGAATAAAATTCTATAACAACGTTACGCAAGATACCTGATTTTTGAAAATGTTGAAATAATACAATAGTTATAGTAGTATGAATTATATAAGTAAAAGCTTATATAATTTATCTATGTAGAATTTTGGAGAATTTTTTATATGACATCTCAACAGTTGGAATATATAATTGCACTTGCTGACGATAGAAGCTTTTCAAAGGCTTCACAGAAACTTCTAATTTCTCAGCCGGCATTAAGTCAATTTGTAAAAAACCTTGAAACCGAACTTAAAATACAATTGTTTGATAGAAGTACAACACCTATAAAACTGACTTATGCAGGAGAACTTTACGTAAACGCCGCTCGTAAGATACAAAATATCCTGACTGAACTGGATAATGAGCTTACAGACCTGACATTGCTGAATAAGGGTAAACTTACAATTGGCACTATTCCTTTCAGAGCCTCTTGTATGCTACCAAAGAGTATCGTAGCTTTCAGAAAAAAGTACCCCGGTGTTGATATACATATTTTTGAAAATGAAGAAGCAAATCTGGAAGCATTGCTTACTGAAAGCCGTCTGGATTTATGCATTTTATCAGGGTCTCTTCATAATAGGTTGGTTCAAACTGAAGTTCTGGCTCAGGAACAGATGTACCTTGCAGTTCCCATTGATAATCCTTTTAATTATGGAAAGGAAGCTTTTCAGCTAAGTCCCAAGGATATAATTTATGATAGCGCTTCTTTATTCCTGTCAAAATCTCTGGACTTGTCTGTTTGTGCAAAAGAACACTTTGTTCTCTTACAGGGCGATGAAACTATCTCTAGTCAGCTTTGCCAATTTCCTGAATTCAATAAACAAAATACAATCTATACAGATCGTATTGAAACAGCTTTTTCATGGACACTGGCAGGTATTGCTTGTTCTTTTATTCCTGATACCCTAATAAGGTTTGGAAACTATCAGAAACATCCCGTATACTACAAATTGAACACATCCTTTGCTAAACGTGATATCTTGGTTGCGTATAAGCAAAACAGATATTTGTCCAAAGCTGCATCTGAATATATCCTTCTTCTGAAGCAATTAATTGGCTGCGGGACATGGCTTTCTCCAACTGAATAATCTCGGTATGTTTTTATGTAAATATATTTTTTTATTCTAAAAGAGGCTGCCGTAACATCCGGCAGACCTCTTTTAGAAATCAGTTATTTTAATTGATTACTTACCAAGAACCTTTGCCTTTAGCATTGCAAAGTCAAGGGCATTTATATCTCCATCCGAATTCATATCTGAATTGGTTAAGCTTATTTTTGGGTTTGAACCAAGGATATACTGCTTCATTACAGCTAAATCCAATGCATCAACATTTCCATCGTCGTTTACATCTCCTAGAATCGGCTCAGGGTCTACTATAATTGGTCCATCTCCGTAGTACTCACCCAGAGAAATTCCGTTTTTACCTAGAGGTATCTGATGGTCAAGACCAATAAACTTGCCGTTTGACTGCCACAATGCAGGCTTCAGCAATCCATACTTTTCTTCGTCCCATGTAGACCAGTCGTTTCCTATCAATCCTCCTGTGTCACCTGAGTTGGGATTCAAGCACCAGAATGTGTGGTTGATACGGTTCTTAATCATGTAATCTCTTAATAAAGTCATCCACTTCTGGTTCTTTGCGCCATCCATGAATCCTCCCCATTCACCAATAAGAAGAGGAGCAATTTTTTGATCGTCTATGTATGCCCACGTATCATACCAGTAATCATCAAGCAGGGTTTGGGTTGTAAAATCCTTATCAAACCATGATTGATTATATACAGAAGGACCGTAATCATGAGGTGAATAAACTATCTGACTGTTTAAGGAACCAAGATCAATAGGATAGTCCTTAACGCCTCTCAAGTTTCCGCCCCACCAACCGCCGTGCCATGGAGCCGCATCACCGGTAGCACCCCAGACATCCGGAGTATCAAAGGTATAGCCCTTTTCTGTTTTTGGGTATTGCTCAATACCTTCAATCATAATTAACAACTTTGGATTTACAGCTAATATTTCTCTTGAACACCTTTCAGCCGCATATTTCCAGTTGTTTTCATCCGTAGTGTTATCCCATTTTGCCATATCAGTTGGTGCTGATGTACCAGTATATCCTCTTTTTCCATGGGGTTCATTTTTAAGGTCTATGGCAAGTATTGTATCATCGTTCTTATACTTATCCGCAAGCCAAGCTAAAGTATCAATCCACATATCAGTAGTAACCATGCCTGCTGTTGTCGTTTCAAGACCATACCACAACGGATACATGTGACCGGAATTGTTGGCGTCAGGGCTGTGTACATCTATCATTACCTTGATTCCCAACTCTTTGCAGTATTTCATTATTATATCGAATATTTCCATACTGTTTTTAGTTCCGTCAATTGCAGGATCATAAAAATCCGGATTAGTAACCGCATATGGTGGATTGTTGCTGGCGGTAACACTGGAAACCTTGTTTGGTTTACCAATCATCCAACTGTATAAAAGTTCAGTTGAAATTGGTACTCTCAGTAATCCTATACCTCTGTCTGCCACACTGGTCAATATATTCTTAACATCATACCATGCACCGTGGAACACATTTTCACTGCAGTTAAAACCAAACCAGTTTGCACCGGTGAGCCAAACTTCACGTCCATTCTTATCATATATCTTGTCTCCAACACAATGAAGCCAGTCATCATTATTTGTATCTACTGCAGCTGATGCAGTAAGTCCATAATTTGACAACATCATAGTAGAAACCAATGCTAATGCCATCAGCATTGAAACTATTCTTTTTTTCATAGTTTTTTCTCCTTTTAATTATTTTTACAAAAGATTAACCCAATATTGCCTTCTTTAACAGTGAGAAGTCAATAGCATCAATAGAACCGTCATCATTCATATCTGCATTATTTTTATTTATATTTCCGTTCTGAGTAAGAATATAGGCTTTGCAGAGTGCAAGGTCTATAGCATCTACAAATGTATCATTATTCAGATCCCCTTTTTTAGCAGGCGGGTTAATAATCGTACCCCCGAAGAACTTAACAGCCCCTGCAAGTACACCAACAAGACCTGCATTATAGTCAAGGGCTACCTCTGTATACTGGTACTGATTTGCATCGTCAAGAAATCTGTCATTCTGATCAGGTCCACCCACCAATGCACCTGTCAATAAATGCTTAGCCGGCTTTGCATTGTCTCCGTTTGCATAGGTGTAACCGTTTGCCGCCCTGTGATGAGGATGAATACACCAATTGCTTCCGTAACCAATTATATAAGACATATTGGCAGGATTATCACCAAGAATATAGTCTACTTGTTTTTTAGCTAAATCCAAAAGTGATTGATCAGGATTCTGCTTGCAGTGAACAAGCATTACCATACATTCTGCTGCAGCATACCTGAGTACACCCCAGTTTGAAAGCCATTTTAGTCCTCCCGGAGTAGTTGTTACCTGAGTTTTCCAGTAGTTGAAATTGAACTGTACGGCATCCTTGTATATCTGCTTTCCAGTAATCTGAGCCAATCTCAAAGCCGCAGGAACATACATGTCGTCCCAGCACATGGTCCATTTATCCTGCAATTTATTTTCATTCATTGTATTACCCAAAGTAATAAACTGTTCAGCATCGGTTATGTAAGCACTATCATTGGTTGCAGTAAATAACCATGTAGCTGCCCAAGCTAAATCATCACCAAAGCTGGTAGCCTGATAAAAAGACTGACCGTTACCAACTCCTTGATTTGCCTTACCCATTGCATACAGTTCCTTTGCTGCAGTGAGGCACTTTGCTGCATATGTGGAATCAATATTCTTGTAATTGAGATACATCAAAGCAAGAGCAGCGGATGTCTCACCCAAAACGTCAGAAGCGGGACTACTTGGATCTGCCTTGTATAAAGAAGGTCTTTCACCAGGTTGCTCCTCAGGTGCTCCCCAATAAGTGTGGTCAGCATTTCCCTCTCCTACCTGATAGTAGAAAGTAGTGGAATTGGGATGTGACTTAAGGAAATAGTCTGTAAAATATTTCAGCTGTTGCAACATTTTTGTGGTATTTCCGGTTGCATCAAAGGAATCTTTGAATTCATACAACGACCAACCTAAAACTGCTGCTGAATAGCCTTGAGGTAAACCAAACTTCACATGATCTCCAGCATCATGATAGCCACCTGTTAAATCAATCCCCACATCACTTCCGTCAGTAGTATGACAGGCACCTCTCCAATCAAATACATTATTTTCTCCTGCTTGAGGACCACATTTATTTGCATCATAAAAAATTATTGAATCCTTTAATGCAGTTGAATAATCGTATGTTCCCGCAGCAAATGACGTACTTGTGCTAAATAGTGAAGTTGTTAACATAACTCCAGAAATCATTAACGCACCCAATTTTCTTAAATTGTTTTTCAAAACTATCCCTCCATTTCTTTAATATGTAATATATGTCCGGCAGGATGTCCTCTGCCGGACAGGTTAACAGCACTCCATTAAATTTATCTGACTACGTCCGGATGCTCTGCTTCAAAATCAATAAAGTTGTTTCCGACGTATGGTTTGCAGTCAAAGGCCCCATCGTTCCATGACCAGAGCATGTATCCGGCATAACCGTTCTTATAGATTGCATCCAACACCTGTTTGTGTGTCATCTTTAGTGACGAACCCTGGGTATCAGGCATCATCTCTCCGATTATTACAGGTTTGTCCAGTTTCAGACTGGAAGCCGGTGTTGTAACAGGGTTAAAGTATGGTGTCGCCCAGTCATACCAGTGGAAATCGTAGAAATCAAGACCCAATCCATCCCATAAATCATATTGTGCACCCAACCACTTCATATTTGCACTTCCGAAGCTTACAGGCTGTTTTGCATACTGGTGTATAAATTCACATGTAGTTTTTATGTAGTTTCTCATAGCAGATAGAGGGAAGATTTCTCCCTTATTGTTTGGCTCGCCGTTGTCTTCTTTATTTATAATCCATTCAGGCTCATTAATAATATCCCATGCTAATACGCCGGGGTGCGTACCCAATGTTTGAAGTATAGGCTTCATAGCATTGTCCAGGAAGCTTTGAAGCACAACAGGGTTATCAATAACATCATCATGGTCAACAGAATCATCGGCTCTTGCACAGTCAAAGCTTGTTATTGTCCAGTAAATTTTTATACCCTTTGAATATGCATAATCGCAGGTTTCCTTCATGTGGTCAACCCACTTTTCAGGTAGTCCTGTACAAAGACTTCCCTCGTTTGTACCTGACCATAATGGGCCATAAGCAAGGTCTGGGAATACCCACCATCTCACAGAATGAATCCCTTTTGTTGCCATTGTGTCCAAATCACTCTTTATTCTTGTAAAGTTGGAAGTCCAGTTGTTATCGGAAAACTCATATGACCAGTTATACCATGCATAGTTGACCCCAACAGGGTAAAGTGTCTTTCCGTCCATCCAAGTTATTCCCACTCCGGATGGCTGTTGTTGTCCTTCCCCGGAGAATTTAGTAATCCTGCCGAGAAGAAATTGTTTTAATTCGGCTAAATCCAATGCTTCAATTTCTCCGTTAGCATTTACATCAGCTGCTTTGAAGGCATCACCTGTTAAGGTTTTTTTGCCAAGTATGTGCTGCTGTACAGCCGCTAAATCAATGGCGGAAATCAAGGTATCATTGTCAACATCACCAAGTTTGTATGTAGTCGAAGCCGAAGTCGGCAGTGGCAATGCTGCAAGGAATACTACTGCTGTCGTAAGTGCCAAGCTAACAATTTTTTTCATAACAATCCTCCTTACTTTTTATTTGATTAAGACAGACTGATTACCCTAGTAAAGTCTTCTTTAACAAAGCAAGGTCAAGAGCATTGATTTCACCGTCTTGGTTCATATCCCACACGCTGAGGTCAACGTCTCCTGTTGGCAATAAGATGTATTTTTTCATTATTGCATAATCCAGAGCATCAACGCTTCCATCACCGTTCAGATCTCCCAGTTTTGTTCCTACATTGCCTTTTGGTGGTTCATTTCCATACACTTTTACATCCCCCCTGTACACAGAAATATTCTGATTAATAGAATATTCTTTTTCTATATTTTTTCTGCTCCAGTCATTGGTTGGATCCCAGTGGGATTTCCAATTGGAGTCTAAACCTTCAACCAGTCCGAAGTGGAATTCTTTGTCTCCGTAGAAGGCATTTCCTGTCCAATCTATTTCAACGTAATATATCCCCTTTTCAGCATCCCAGGCAAATGGCCCATTGATTGCTGTTTCCTTGCCATCACTGGCTTTACCTTCGTCATACATAACCGCAACAGTTATGTCATCAATGGTTTGGCCTGCAGCAAGCATTTCGGAAATGTCGAAGAAATATCTAGCTTTTAACTCATCTACAAATTCTGGTGGTCTGCTGGTTTCGTTATGAATTCTAACGGTTACCTGAGTTCTTTCGGTGTTTTCCTGTTCAAGCTTAGATTCTGCATAAAAATCATCTGAAGCCGGTTCCTTTGGAGGGAAGTTTTCCAATGGTTTCATACCTTCTCCGTAATATTTGTACAATCCCGCAAGTGCACCGACAAAGCCAGCGTTGTAATCTATTGCAACCTCGTTGGATACGAAATCTGTAGTATCGTCATTGTGGTTATCCGTTGCGTCAGGACCTCCTACCAATGCTCCCCATAATGTATGCCTATGTTCAACAGGATCATTCATACTGAGAGTTTTTGAGCCGTGTGCCGCACGATGATGAGGATGCTTTGCAGAGATATCTGAGAATCCAACCTCATAACTTCTCTTCATAGGATTATCACCTAAAATATAATCCATCTGTGACTTTGCCCATTCCGTAACATCCATATTATCTTTATATTTTGTGTACACAACTGCACAGAGCTGAGCTGCCGCATTATATCTTGCAGAACCCCATGTATTTACAACCTTAAACCCTCCCGGAGTTGCAGCCATAAAGGTTTGATCGGTAGTATTTTCATGAGGTATACCTGACCAGTATTCAAGGTTCCACCTGAATAAGTACCAATGCATAGGGTCATTTGTTATTGGAGCCAGCTTTGCAAAAACTCCTCCCCATACTACATCCCATGAATGCACCCATATATTCTGCCAATTATCTTGAGTTGATTTAATAATCTTACTCATATAACCGGTATACTTACCATCAGAAATTGCGGTAATATCATTTATATATGATTGTTCTCCTGTTGCAATGTTCAGCCATACAGCTGCCCATGACAGTTCATCTTCATCATATGCCGAACCATAGAAACCGCCAGAATCACCCAGACCACGGTTTTTTACAGCAAATTTGTACAAAGCCTTTGCTGTATCCAAGCATTTCTTTGCATATGTTGGATCAGAATCCTTAAAATTCAAGTAGTTTATTGCCAAAGAAGCTGCTGCTTGTCCGCATTGGTCGCTGGCAGGAGTCTCAGAGGTTGCAAAATACGCAGGCCTTGGTACTTCTGACTTTTTATTAAGTTCCGGTGGCTGCCACCATGCATGATCAACAGTTCCGTCACCAACCTGGAAACAAAACGCAACTACTTCTCCGTTATTATCCATAAATGTAGAACGCAGGAAATAGTCATTCCCCCACCTGAGTATATCCCTCATGTGCTCTTCTTCATTAATTTTAACAAATGAATCCTTAAATTCGTAGAATCCCCATCCCAGTGTTGAAACCGTATACCCCTGTGGCAAACCAAATTTAACATGGTCTCCCGCATCATGGAATCCACCGTGTAGGTCAAGGCTTCCGTTACCATCCGGATCAAGAAAAGCCTTATTCTTATCAATAAAAGCCTGTGACATATTTGTTCCTATATGGTCTTTCATTGGAATCAATGGAAGCTCGCAATCTTCCACATGACAGTCACCTCTCCATTCGATCTTACCGCCGGTTACACCAGGGCCACATTTTTCAGCATCATAAAAATACAGTGATTTTTGAAATGCTTCTGCATAGTTGAAAGGAGGCGTTGTTGAGCCTGCATAAACACTGCTACCCAAAAACACTGATGATACAACTGCCATTGCTGTAGCAAAAGCTGTTGTTTTTCTGATGTACTTTCTAAAATTCAAATTAATACCCCCTTTTTTTATTTTTACCTATTTATAATTGTTTGTTTAGGTTACTTTAAGCATTGTCATTACCCGGCAAATAAAACAGCCGGGCAATTGACATTAATTTTTGAGTATTTTTTGTGATAGGTTAAAAAGGTGTGTTATTGAGACAGAAGAGTCTTCTTGAGCAATGCAAAATCGATAGCATCAATACTTTTATCAGAATTCATGTCTGCAGCAGTGATATCATATTCCAAGGTGTTACCAAGTAAATATTTCTTTAAAAGAGCAACGTCCAATGCATCAATATTTCCATCTTTATTGATATCACCAGGTAAAATTACCGGTTCTTCACTTCCACCTGAAGGTTCATTTCCCGCCAATTTCTTAAAGCTGTCACCTTCATACATTGGAATATTCGGAGCATATTTTCTTGTACCGTTTATATATGTTGCATCCCAGTTTCCATATGACCAATCATTTGTTGCATCCCATGTATTAGAAGCTGAACTTATTGTAAAGTCAAGTTCAGGCCCTCCGGCACCCCACGCATAACTGGGATATATATTTTTGCCTGACAAATCAAGTGTATAGTAATAAACTTTTTTCTCCGTATCCCATGCAGTTGGGCCTGTTACTTTAACCCATGTTGGAGCTTTAATGCTAATATCACTTATATCCTTTGCATCAAGGGTAAAGAAGTAACGAATTTTTAATTGGTTACTTGGACGAGCTGGCCATGCCGAACGGTTTTCAACACTTAGTGATAATTGGGTACCACTTGTACCATTAAAATATGTCTTGGCAAAAACTGGCCATTCATCTTTAGGCTGATAGGATTTATCAGGTAATGGAAAACTACTGTCTGGTATAGGAGTTCCACCGAATTCAGAGTACATTCTTGCAAGCGCACCGGTAAGACCTGCATTATAGTCTATGGCCACTTCATTACTTACATAATCACTTATGACATCATTGAAACCATCTGTTGAATCAACACTTCCAACCAATGCACCATATAAAATATGGCGGTGTTCAGTCGGAGTATCCGGCTCCTGTCCCCATGGGCTGTGTGCTGTACGATGATGAGGATGTTGAGGATAATTCTGACCAAAGCCTACCATGTAGCTTGCTTTACGAGGATTATCACCTAAGATATAATTTATTTGCTTTACTGCAAAGTCATGATAACGTGCTTTTTTTACAGTATCACTTAGTTTATCGGAATAAACAAAAGCAAATAATGCTGTTGTAGAAACATATCTGAAAGAACCCCAGCTGTCCAACTTGGCATGTCCACCCGGAGTATTAGAAATCTTGGTGCCGTCGGCATTGTTCTCTGTACCGCCCCCAGTCCACCAGTTTAACCAACGTTCTGCATCTTCTTTGTACAAACTTGTTCCAGGGTCAATCTGAGACATGAGAATATAACATCCAAATGATTGGTCATCCCAACAGTGTGTCCATTTATATTTATGAACCTGTTGGTTTGCTTCTTTACCAATTCCATTATAATATTCCTTTGCTTTTGCAAGGTAATCAGTACCACTTCCTGAGGACTTGGCTTCCATAGCCTTGTAAAGCCAGATTGAACCCCATACCAATTCATCATTATAACCGCTGTGTGAGGTATAAGCAGCTGCACCTTGTGGGTCAACTTTACCTATTACATCAGAAAAAACACCTCTGTACTTATCTCCGAATTCATATAACTGCTTAGCATGCTCAAGCAGCTTATCAGCATATGTCGGATCAGTGTTTCTGAAAACAATAGATGAAGCAGCCATTGCAGCAGCTGTTCCCATAGCTACTTCTGTTCCCGGATGTTGTTCATCCAGTTTTATTGCTGATCTGTCGTTCATTAGATGTGTAACTTCAATAGGAACCCAGTTATTATGATCATTTGCCGTCATTCCAACCTGTGCCCAAAAAACATTTGGCTCAGGATGACACTTAATAAAATAATCATTAATCCATTTCAACTGGTTTTGAAGCCATTTCATCTGACCGCTTTTTTCATATGCATCCTTATATTCTATAGCACCAAAAGCGAGTAAACTTGTTGTATAAGCACATGTAACACCAAACTTGATGTTATCACCTGCGTCTACCCAGCCTCCCGTAAGGTCTAAACCCTCCTTCTGGCCGTCTGTCATTTGAGAATCTCCACGCCATAATAATCTTGTTGGAATATTTGATGCAGATAATGAACCTGATCTCTGTGCTTCATAAAATAAAACAGATTTCTGCAAAGCCTCTCCATAGTTAAAAGTGGCTGTTGCAGAAGAACATTCATACTGAAAATTAAATTGAGTTATGGTTATTACTATGGCAACGATAAGGGCATATATACTTACTCTTTTCATTTTATCCATATTTACACACTCCATGCTTGAATCAGTTATTTAACTGTTATCTCACCCTCTGTGAATACAGGATTAATCTTCTTGAGTTCAGTATCTCCAAATGCTCCGGAAGTACCTTGTGAGATTTTAATTGTTCCTTTAGCCTTATCCTTTATTTTAAAAGTGATATTTGTGATAACTCCCGGCTTAGTTACAGCATCCTTTCCACTGTTACTGCTTGTATAGAGAAAACTGACCAGACCTGTTGTATCAATAACTGTATAATCAAAATTGGAATTGTTACTTCCAAAAATTTCACCTGGTTTTACCTCAACAACTTCAAGGGCTTCTGTGTCATACTTAATATTGAAATTAAAGCTTCCAATGCCACTTTTAGGTAAATTATTAAGCTTTACAGGAATTGTTACAGTAGAACCTGTGGCTCCGCTTGCTTTTCCAATTGATATTTCTGCCTCACCGCCGGGAGTTTTGTCTTTTGAATTACTCTTTGTATCTTTACTATCCTTGGCGACTGTTGATTTAGTAGATTCGGAATCTGAACTTTTTGCTGAAGAAGATGTTGATACCGAAGCTGATGAAGAAAATGATGATGGAGCTGTACTACTTGCTGTTGAAGTTGATGTTTCTGAATCAGATGTAAAATGGTTTACTCCGAATATTACCAAAGCAGTCACACAAACAATTATTACTACTGCCAATATTACTTTTTTCATGACTTTTCTCCTTGTTTATTCAATAGATTTTATTACTATATGACTATAAACATTTTAATTAAAGGAAATAACATATCCGTTTAAATACTTGTAACTATAATAGGATAGGAACAATAGGAATGCATAAAGCATTCCTATTGTTCCAAATAAAACTTCAAAAATTACAGTGTGATTTTTCCTAACAAGAATGATTTTAGTAATGCAAAGTCAACTGCATCAATAGAACCATCTTTGTTTAAATCAGAATTTGCAACATTTATAGTAGAAGTGTCCTGACTTAACAGGGCTTTCTTCAATAGTGCGAAGTCTATTGCATCTTTGTTACCGTCAGCGTTAACATCTCCTAAATTAACTTGAGGATCTCCACCGCCAGTACTACCAATCTTTGGTCCTGCTTCTGAAAGGTAAGATGAAATCCATACAAGAGGAGCATTCCAGTTGATGGTTATTTCGTTTGTTGACCAAGATTCAATATTGTCCATGAAGCACTTTTCAGCAGGTCTTTCACCTGGTTGCCAACCTGAACCCTTAACCCATGGATCCTGCAAGCCGGAGTTAGGTCCTCCTGACAGACATCCTGGAGGTGGTTTTGGGAATGTGTTGTCTGCCTGGTATGCCCAGAAACGGTGGTGAGGATTATCAAGTGGGTTATCACCATAACCGGTTATATAACTCTGAACATTTGGGTTACGTCCGAGGAGGTAATCCATTGCTGTTAAAGCACCATTGATGTACTTAGTATTCTTTGTGCCATTAACATTACTGAATTCATACGCATAAGACATAACTATTGCTTCATTAATAACGAATGAGTTTGAACCCCATTGGAAACCTGTAACAACAGATTGATCAAAAGGTGATGAAATTACTTTTTCTTCTAGTGGTACACCATAACCTTGTGCTTTTGAAATTGATATAAACTTGTCTGCAGCAGCTTGAATATTAGCTTTAGCAGTAGCAACATCAGCTGCTGGAAGTTTTGTAGGAACAAGTGCAAGTGTTATTGTTCCCATACCTGCTGTACAACCCCAGTCAAAAGCTCCAGTAATTCCATTATTCTCACCGCCTGTTAATTCTGTAGGCATTTCGAGGTAATGTTTTGAGCTCTTTATGTAGTTCAAATACTTGTCACTGCCTGTAGTTGCATACAACTCACATGCTGCCCAGTAGAAATCATCAAGAACATAGTTGTCCCCGTATGCTCCACCACCGGCACCCTGTTCCATTGTTGCATATATCTCAGGATGAGCTACAGCTGCATCCCATGCAGTTTCTGCTGCAGTTAAACATTTAGTTGCGAAAGCAGAATCGTACTGCTTCCAGAGACGTGAACCTTGTGCAGCCATAGCAGCCAGATTTAATGTAGCTGCTGTACTTGGAGGTTGCAACCAACGCTTCATTGTATCCTGGTCAGGACGTACAGCAAGAGCAGTCCAACGTTCGTCATGAGCTTTGTGGTGAGCCATACCAGCTAATTCATTTCCTGCTGGAACCTGCATATTCAATAATGTTTTTAAATTGTAACGTGCTTCATCCAATATGTCAGGATAGCCATTTCCGCTTTCAGGTATATTCAATGAACCATCTTTAAATGGAGCAACTGAAGTGTCTCCACCTAAGTGTAGTGCACGCTCATATGCATTCATTACAGTCCAGGTTGCAATACCACCATTAACAACATACTTACCATGGTCACCAGCATCATACCAACCACCTGTAACGTCAAGTGTGTAGTTAGCTTGGTAATCCTTTGTAGGATCCGGAGCAAGTACATCAGTAGTGTGTCCTGCTGGACGAGCCCATTGTGATTGATCACAGTATGGCATTTCTATTGGAATAGCACTTCTGTTGTGATAGAAATACTTCATTGAATCGTATTTCATTTGAGTAAAAAGGTCATCTGCAATATTGAACTTCATACTTTCATTGTCACCTGTTTTTGTTACAGGAACATCTGTTACTATCTTAAAGTCTTTACCAGGTGTTTTGTAACTTGAGAAGTCAATGATATGAACATAGTCACCTGATGCCTTGTCATTACCTTTAACAGTTGATTTGCCGGTTAAAACAGCTGTTCCGGCACTATTAACCAACTGCCAATTAATTGGAGATGTTGAAGTTGTAGCTACTGTTGCGATCTTATCAGCATTAGGGTAGAATCCTATCTGATTCAAACGTACAACATTAGTAGGTTCAGGTGGAATTTCAGGATATCCGGCAAATTGAGGGTCCTGAATATAAATGTCATCAAAAGTATAAGTTATTGGTTGGAAATTAGCCGGATTTTGTGCTTCAGATGTAGTTTTATCCGGAGCAAGGTGGAAAGCAAATTCAACGTTCTTCTTATCTCCCTTTGTCTGTGTAAATGTAGCAGTTACAGTTTTGGGAGTATTAGCTTGTAATTCAAGGAATTGCCATTGTTGATTCATATTCCAATATTCATCATATGGATCACCCTGGTCACCTATTTTAGGGTAAATTTTACAAGCTCTGCTGGCAGTAACAGTAAACTTTACTGTATATGAATGACCTTGTTGTAATGCGAGTCCTCTGTGACGGAACTGTATATCCCATCTTTCGCCTTTTCCTGCTTCACCGATCTTTTGAGCAGTTATCTTGTACTTACCGTCAGATGTAATTTCAAAACTTGCCTTTGCAGGGTATGATTCAACCACATGCCATGGAAGACCTACTCTGTTGTCAAAGGTATGATTCTGAATTAAGTCTCCTGCACCAACAAGTGCAAATGCTTGTCCTATCGAAGAAGATAGAACCAGCACGATTGCGATAAGCATCGCAACTTTCTTCGCTAACCTTTTTTTCATATTTACCTCCTAGTAAAATTTTTTATTTTTTAAGCTCGCAATAAAAATGCAATGCAAGCATTAAAAACCCATTAATATTTCAAAATTGGAACTTTTTATCAACCTTGAGGCAATTGGGTAATTGTTCCCAATAAATACTTCTTCAAGGTAGCCATATCAATGGCGTCAATATTTCCGTCCTTATATGTATCAGCAGCCTTAACATCTATACTGGAAGTGCCACCTAGTAAATATTTCTTCAATGCAGCAAAATCCAATGCATCTACATTCTTGTCGCTGTTTACGTCACCATATAAGATTTCTGGATCCGGATCGGGATCGGGGTCTACCGGTCCGCCGGCAGGTTCGTTACCGAAAACTTTTACGCCGTTATCATAAACAGGTATATTGGTAACTATATCTACAGTACTTGTGGCTGGTAATCCATCATAGGAGAAGTCATTCTTAGGATTCCAATAAGTTGTTCCCTGTGGTGCTGCAATTCTGAATTGAACTTCTCTTCTGCAGGCAGACTGACCGCCCGGGTAGATATTTTCTCCTGTCAAATCAACATTTACATAGTAAATATTCTTTGAAACATCCCATGGTAATACGCCGGAAACCTTGGTATTCTTACCTTCGGCATAATTTGAGCTGGTTACAAGGCCTAGAGGATCAATTCCTGCAGCCACGATTTCAGACAAGTCCATAAAATATTTGAATGAAATCTTGTCTGTAACTCTTGCAGGCCACCCTGTCTGGTTATACACAACAGCCTTGATTTCAGTGTAGTTAGGGCCGGTTGAATTCAAACCTGCCTTTATAATAACTTCATCGTTGGTTATTTTTTCGATAGCCTTGAAGTTTGGAATAGGATCTCCCCCAAACTCGTTGTACATTTGTGCAAGTGCACCTGTAAATCCGGCATTATAGTCGCAGGCTATTTCATTATTGACGTAATTGTTAATTTCATCAGTATAGCCGTCCTTACTATCCGGTCCTCCTACCAACGCACCATAAATTGTATGCCTGTGGTATGTTGGTGAATTCATTTGATCTGTCCATGAACCGTGAGCAGTTCTGTGATGCGGATGTTGTGGAGGATTTACTCCATATCCTACAACAAAACTTCTTCCCGTACTTCCAAGTGCATAATCAACCTGACTCTTTAAAAAGTCCTTATACACAGATACCTTGGATGGCGTACAGCCTTCCCATTCTGCATAAACACCGGCTAAAAATGCCTGAGTTGTAGCATGTCTTAATGAACCCCATTGGAATAACCATGCCAAGCCCTTTGGTGTGTAAGAAACACGTGCTCCGTTAACACCCGTTGTCCAGTAGTCAAGGTTCATTTCTATACTATCCTTATATAATTGCTTATTTGTAAGCTTCGCAAGGAGAAGTTCAGCACCATAGTGTACATCATCCCAGCACTGTCCCCATTTGTAGGCTATTATATCTGTCTGTTGTTCTTTACCCCAATTCGGTACATAGGATTCTGCTTTGTCTAAATATGTACTGTCATTTGTAGCAAGATACAACCAAACTGCAGCCCATGAGAGATCATCGTAAAATGAGCCTGAGCTGTAGAAGCCTGAAGCAGCTGTGTAGCCTGCATCACTCTTTGCTTTGTCAGCCATATTAAACAGGTTTTTTGCATGACTTATGCACTTTTCAGCATAAGTAGGATCACTGTTTTTAAAGACTACTGCGGCAGATGCCAGAGAAGCGGCAGTGGAAGCACATACTGCAGAACCCGGTTTTGAAGCATCAACTTTGAAAGAAGGTCTTTCCATCTGTAATACTTCCGCCGGCCCCCACCAAGAGTGGTCCTTGCCACCGTCTCCTACCTGATAATAATATACATCTGGTGTAGGATTACATTTTATAAAGTAATCATTTGCCCATTTTATACCATCCATGATATATTTGGTCTGACCGCTTTTGTCATATGCATCTTTATCTTCATATAAAGACCATGCAAGCATTGCAGAGGTGTATGACATAGGTAGATTAAACTTCACATGATCACCTGCATCGTACCATCCGCCTGTAAGATCAACTCCTACATCAGAACCGTCCTTCATACCGGAATCATCTCTCCAGTTGTCACGCTTATCAGCGGGAAGATCACCTGAACGCTGGAATTCGTAAAACATTATTGATTTCTGCAGTGCTTCGCCATAATTATATGTTCCTGCAGCATATGTGTTAGTTTGAGGTATAAAAGATACCAAAGAAGACAAAACCGAAATCGATAATGCAACACCAATAGCTTTTGTCCATTTTCTTTTAGTCTTAAGCAATTTTCAATCACTCCCTAAAATTAAATTTGACACATTTCCTTTTTAAATAGGTAAATATTTAATTAAGCAGTTTAACTTTTAGCTGAGCAAAATCAATGGCATCAATATTTCCGTCACTGTTCATATCAGCATTAGTTAAATTAATATTAGAAGTTGTTTGAGTCAAAATAGCTCTCTTGAGCGCAGCAATATCAAGTGCATCAATAGCACCATCATTATTGACATCTCCTTTTAAACCTTGTTGTGGCTGAGAGTTGAAGTTGTAAAGGTTTGGGAAATTACCTGTTGTATAAAGAAGAACCATCATTCTTAAAGTATTACCGAAATAGGTGTAGTTACCTGAATCTTTTACTTTAACACACTCATTATAAATGTTCTTCATATATGTAGCGTCAGTACCTGTCATTGCAGCAGCTGCTGCACAGCTGACAAAAGTAGCTGTATGATTTGCACTTATCTGACTTCCTGATAATGTGTAGCCATCTTTTATGTTAGCATACCCAATATTCTTGAAGAAGTTTGAGATAGCGTCGCAATGAGTTTTAGCTTTTGCAGTCCCGTACCAACTGTAATCAATAGCTGCTCTCCACTGATAACGGACAGCATCATACTTGTAATCATAGCCTTGTCCTGATGCCTGAGTGCCATTTGCCGTACACCAGTCAGGAACAAGTCCTGTATTACTGTTTCTTGCTTTATCAGCTATTTCATAACATTTATTTGCTACATTAATCCATCCTGAATTACCTGTAAAGTCAGCAAAGATTCTATACCAAGCAGGGGCAAAATATGATGGATTAGTAACATCTGACCCACCCCATGTATCTCCTGACTTTATTACATATGTACCAGGTTCTACCATTTTGTTGTATATATTACTTATATAAGTTTTTGCTTCCGTTTGGTAATTAAATCCACCACTTGTTCCCCATTTTTTATGCGCAAACACAAGGGATACTGCAATATCTTCATCAGCATCTGTTGCAGCACCAATAGCGTCTTGTCCCATTATGTTACCACTTGCATCAATGCGCCAAGACATAAGTCCATTTGAGTTTAAAAACACTTTAACATAGCGATATAGGTCGTCAAATAATTGTTGTTCTCCAAAGTACACTGCAAGCAACATACCGTATCCAAGTCCTTCGGAAACCGTATCATAGTTTGTAGATGCGTCTCTCTGAACTCTTTTATAGCCCCTTGCTCCGTTGGATGTAATATGCGCACTTTTCCACTGTTCCCATTCACTACGAACTAAATTATTTCCGGTTGATTGACTATCCGCCAGGCTACTGAAAGCTCCATTTGGATATTTTGCGTCATATGGGAAAGGAATTTGATCAGCTGCACTTGAAGCTATAGCTGTTGAAATTATTGATATACTGAATATAGCCACCATTACAAGTGATTTAATTCTTTTTAAGCTTGAACTTTTGATCATGTTCTTACCTTAATCCTTTTTTATTTTTCTTTGTAACTCATAAGCCCGGACAGTACTAGAATGAATAATTTATCACATCAAATACCGTCCGGACTTTAAGGTTACATATGCGTCATAGCATTAAATACTTATTGATTAGCCAAGAAGCTTTTTCTTTAAAAGAGCATAGTCAATAGCATCAATTGCACCATCTGTATTCATATCTGAATTTGCAGTATTTATTGTAGTACTGCTGTTTAACAGATATTTCTTAAGTGTAGCAAGGTCGATAGCGTCTACAGTTTCGTCGTCGTTAACATCGCCCAATAAAACTTCTGGATCTGGATCTGGATCTGGGAAGAGTATTGCATAAACACCATTTGCAACAGCAAATTCACTCTGAGCCCAGAAACGGTGTAATCTCTGAGTTGGAACCTGTCCTGCCTGTAATGCAGCAACCATTGTCTGCCATTCAGGATCCTGCTTGTACTTTGTACGAATGTCTATAAATTTAACACCAGATTTGATTACATCACCGTTAGGCATTTTTCCAGTCCAACCTGCTGGTACATAAACTTCCTGATCAAGGAATCTATGGTAATCACCACGTTGTTCAACAGTTGATATACCCTTTGAATCGCTGTAATTATTCCACATACAGTCAAGTAATTTCTGTGCATTTTCCTTAGATTTTGCATCTCCTGATTTAGCAGCATAGTAAGTCAATGTGTTTGCAAGTGAAGAAGCACAACCAAGGTCAGTATTGTAGTTAACAACCTTAACATGCAAGTTTGGATTTCCTGTGTATCCCTGTGTAGCATCCCAAGTATCTGGCTGTCCTTCCCAATCAAGTGTGCCAGGAATCAGGAATGTTCCGTCAGCATTGAACTTGATCTCGTTGTTAACCCATTTTGCCCATTTGTCTAAGAGTTGCTTAGCTCTAGCATCTCCAGTCTTATAGTACAATTCAGCTACACGCTGCATTGACCATACCTGCATACCAAACCAAGTGTTACTGCCTGGATCAGCATATACAGGATTTTCTACATAACCCATTCCGTAGAATGTTGATGTACCTGAAGGAAGTGCTTCATAACGTCCGTTCCATGAGTTTGTAGCACCACCGGCAATTGCACCTTCTGATGACTGCAACCACTGATAGAATTCGAGCTGTCTGTTCAAACTCTTTGCCCAGTCTGATGCACCATTTGATGACTTAGGCTTGAAGTTTGCATCTGTTGAAAGTACCCAAGCTGCAAATGGGTTCTGGTAACCGAAATGATTATGGCTGCTACCGATTACCCAAGACCATGTAGAGTCAATTCCACCACCCCATGCATAGTACCATGAAAGCAGATAATGTGCTGCATCATATCCTGTACCAGCCTGTGTAGATTGTCCGATCTTTCTGAAATATTTGTCAAAGAATGAATATCTGAGATAGTCACCCATCTTTGTTGCCTTACCTACTTGTGTACTTACGCTCTTACCCTGTTCCTTTGCCCACTGGTCAGCCCAGTAAGTTGCCTGAACTGCACGAGCATCAGCATCTGGAGCATTTGTGTATTTGAATTGCTTTGCCGGAGTACCTGTATCCTTTGTAAAGAGATCCAAGAATCCGTACTGTCCACCAAATTTATGCTCATCCCAACATGGTTGAGGTATGGTTTCCCAAGTGGACTCCTGCTCACCTCTTTGGAAAGTATTGATATATGATGGCTTGGATGTTCCATCAGCTCTTGCTCCAAATCCATACCAGTTATCAACGTCAAGTATCCAGTGCATTCCATATATCATGCTTGTTCCGTATGCTGAAGTCAATTGTGAGTTGATTGGATCTTTACCAACAGGTTGGCTAGTATCCAACGGAGAAGGATACTTGCTTGGATCCTGGAATTCAGGCGCGTATGTAGCCGGTTTGTTAGGATCATATTTGCTCATACTTGTATTGGGCTGATCCTTTTCTGTAGGGATTAAATACTTTTCAGTAACATCCCATGATGTATTAAAGCCTGAAAAATCTCCTGTAAATCTTCCGTTCATTGCTTCCAACCACATATAGTAGGACATAGCTTCACTTGTTGTAACATGTCCGTAGTCTGGAGCTTCAACCATCATTGTTTCTACTGAGTGATAAGGAATTCCCTGTTCACTGAAATATCCGTTTGCAGGATTTTTGATCTTGCTGTACATGGATTGAAAACGTTCCTGGTACACTTTGTTTGCAGGACTTGTTGCTGCAGTTATGCTAGTTGTTGTCACTATTGATAATGACATTGCAGCAGCAACTGCAACTGCTCCTACTCTTTTAAAATTCTTACTCATTTTACACCTTCCTTATTATTTGAATTTTATGGCAGTTTTACTGCCATAAGGTTTTTAAAGCTCCATACTTTATGGCCTCTCAGCCATAAAGTATGGAAAATTTAAATTCAATAATTAATTAAGTTTTGCGCTTCCGTTTGTGAAAGTAATATCAGTGATCTTTGCCATGTTACCATTACCGAATGCTCCACCTGTCTTAAACGCGATAGGAGTTGTAGTACTTGAAGATCCTACTACTTTAAATGTAAGATTAGCAAATACTCCATCACTAGTAATGAGCTGATCACCTATAGTGTTGTCCAAGAAAAGGATACTGATTGTACCTGTAGTAGCATTTATGCTGCTTGAGAAGTTAACAGCTGAATTCAGAACTATATCACCAGCTGTTGCTGATACTGCCTGCAACACGCTTGTATCATATGTAACATAGAAATTACATGTTCCTACATTACCTGATTTTACAACATTGCTGAGGTTAATAGGTACAGTTATAGTATCACCGGTTTTTCCAGTTACTGAAGCAATCTTTACTCCAAGTCCTGTAGGAACAGGTGTAGAGTCAGTGATTGTTAAAGCGAGAACCGGATTGTTTGTAACACCAAAATCAAATGTCAATGTCTTTGAACCAACTGCAAGCGTGCTCAAATAGCTCTTTGAGATTGTTACAACATTATTTGATACTGTATAGTCAGTACCTGATGTCAATCCTGTAATACCTTTGAATGTATTTCCGTTTGGTGTAAGTGTAACACTTACATTTGCTGGAACATACTTGTCAAAAGATGCAGTTGTTGGTGTGATAGTTGGGTTTACTGGAGTAACATCTCCGGCATCAATAGTCACACTACCGTTTGTCTTAGTAACTGTACCTATCTTTGCCATAGTACCGTCACCAAAAGCTCCACCATCTTTGAATGCTACAGGAGTAGTAACCTTTGATGTAGTGCTCTTTAATTTGAATGTAATAGTTGCAAATGTTCCATCAGTCTTTATTAATTGGTCAGTAATTGTATTGTCCAAGAACAAGAAGCTGATTGTTCCGTTACTGATGCTGCTTGAGAAGTTAACTGCAGAATTTGTTACTATTGAACCAGCTGTTACTGATGTTGCTTCTAACAGACTTGCGTCATATGTAACATAGAAGTTACATGTTCCTACATTTCCTGCACTTGCTACATTTGCAAAAGTTACAGGTACAGTTACAGTGTCTCCAGCTTTACCTGAAGCTGTTCCTATAGCTACCTTAAGTTCCTTTGTAGGTTGGTCAACAGGATTTATAGTTACACTACCGTTTGTCTTAGTAACTGTACCTATCTTTGCCATAGTACCGTCACCAAAAGCTCCACCATCTTTAAATGTTACTGGTGTTGTAGTTTTTGTTGATACACTCTTTAATTTGAATGTGATATTTGCAAATACACCATCTGCAGTTATCAATTCATCAGTAATTGTGTTATCCAAGAACAGGAAGCTGATTGAACCGTTGCTTGCACTGCTTGAGAAGTTAACTGCTGCATTCTTAACTATTGGACCTGCAGCTACTGATACTACATCCAGGAGAGTTGCATCATATGCAAGATAGAAATTACATGTTCCTACATTTCCTGCATTTACTACATCAGCAAATGTAACAGGAACTGTTACTGTATCGCCAACATTACCTTCTGCTGTTCCTACTGATACTTTAAGTTCCTTAGTAGGTTGGTCAACAGGATTTATAGTTACACTACCGTTTGTCTTAGTAACTGTACCTATCTTTGTCATAGTACCGTCACCAAAAGCTCCACCATCTTTAAATGTTACTGGTGTTGTAGTTTTTGTTGATACACTCTTTAATTTGAATGTGATATTTGCAAATACGCCATCTGCAGTTATCAATTCATCTGTGATTGTGTTATCCAAAAACAGGAAGCTAATTGAACCGTTGCTTGCACTGCTTGAGAAGTTAACTGCTGCATTCTTAACTATTGGTCCTGCAGCTACTGACACTACTTCCAACAGGCTTGCATCGTATGCAAGATAGAAATTACATGTTCCTACATTACCTGCACTTGCTACGTCAGCAAATGAAACAGGTACTGTTACTGTATCTCCAACATTACCTTCTGCTGTTCCTACTGATACCTTAAGTTCCTTTGTAGGTTGGTCAACAGGATTTATGGTTACACTACCGTTTGTCTTAGTAACTAAAGCTATTTTAGCCATAGTTCCGTCACCAAAAGCTCCACCATCTTTAAATGTTACTGGTGTTGTAGTTTTAGTTGATACACTCTTTAATTTGAATGTGATATTTGCAAATACACCATCTGCAGTTATCAATTCGTCTGTAATTGTGTTATCCAAGAACAGGAAGCTGATTGTTCCGTTGCTTGCACTGCTTGAGAAGTTTACTGCTGAATTCTTAACTATTGGACCTGCAGCTACTGACACTACCTCCAACAGACTTGCATCATATCCAAGATAGAAATTACATGTTCCTACATTGTTTACTTTTGCAACATCAGCAAATGTAACAGGAACTGTTACTGTTTCTCCAGCATTACCTTCAGCTGTTCCTACTGTTACTTTAAGACCATTTGTAGGGCCGCCAATAACAACACTGCCGGGAGTCTTAGTAACTGCAGTTATCTTTGCCATAGTACCGTCACCGAAAGCTCCGCCATCTTTGAAGGTTATCGGTGTTGTTGTACTTGTAGCAGTACTCTTGATCTTAAATGTGATATTTGCGAACACACCATCTGAGTCTATCAATTCGTCAGTGATTGTGTTATCCAAGAAAAGGAAGCTTATTGTTCCATTGCTTGCACTGCTTGAGAAGTTAACTGCTGCATTCTTAACTATTGGACCTGCAGCTATTGATACTACATCTAGCAGACTTGCATCATATCCAAGATAGAAATTACATGTTCCAACCTTATTCATTTTTGCTACATCAGCAAATGAAACCGGAACTGTTACTGTATCTCCAGGAGCACCAGTAGCTGTTCCTACTGTAACTTTAAGAGAATTTGTATTATCGTTTGGTAAAACAGTAATTGTTAATTTAGGATTCTTTGAACCTACACCAAAATCGAATGTAAGAGTTTTTGTACTATTTGCTGGAAGTGTATTTAAGTAGCTTGCCAATAATGTTACTGCATTTGTACCCTTTGTATATTGGCTACTTGTTAATTCACTAATTCCACTGAAAGTATTACCGTTTGGTGTAAGAGCTATTATAGTGTCTGAAAATTGTCCTGCTTTTGCAGAAATAGAAGTAGGATTGATTGTAGGGTCTTGTGGTTGTTGTCCACCACCATCAGGTGTTGAACCATAAGCAAGAGTTCCGCCTACAAAAGCAGCAATTTTCTGCCAATCCATGTATGAACCAGCTGGAGTATATGACCAGTCATTTGATTGATCAAAATTAGTCCAGTCAGTTCTTGCAAATCTGGTTTGAATCTCGATGGATCCTCCAGCTGGAAGACTTCCTGCGTCACTAGTTAAACCAACTTCAAGATAGTGATCTGCATTTGTAACTGCAGGGCTTTGTACTTTAAATGCGCCGGTTACTTTTGAAGTAGCATCTACGTAGCTACTACCATTCATATAACCTGCATGGTCACAATAGAATGTTGATGTCTTGTCTTCATCCTGAGTGTAATAATATCTAAGCTTTAAATCAGCCAGGTTGATTGGTGAACCAGTTGTGTTTGTAACTTTAAATCTAGCGTATATAGAATTTGATGATGTCCCTGAATTGCCATTATTAAATTGAACTGATACGACACCAGTACCTGCTGCAAAAGCTGTAAGCTGAGCTCCTAATAATGTCACCAACATTGTTAGTGCTAACAAAAATGCTAAAGACTTTTTACGCATTTGTAAACCTCCTATTTTTTATTTTACATGAAAACCATTTGGCCTTTTGACTATGGGTTTTGTCACCAATATTCAGTTCTTATCAGCTTTAAGGCAGTTATTAATAAAAGGTACTTTGTAATAAAGATGCTTTTAAACCGCCTTATTTTAAAAATGTTCTCATTTTTAGGCATACTGATATAACTGAATAAATATCTTCACCTCCTTAATCTTTATTGGCTAAGTGGTTTTTCATAGTTTAAATTAATTCAGAAATGCTTCAAAGTTTATAAAAATTTTCAAAATATAACCGCAATACTAAATCAAATCGCTTTCTCTATTTGCGATTATTTTGATACTTTTATAAACCCTTTTTATTAGATTTTTTAAATAACGATAACTTTTTCTGAAAAGAAGGTACTATTCTGTCATAATGCTTACAGCAAAATATCACCAAATGATTCTTTAAAGTAGTTTAGAATAGGATATTGTGATAGTTAGAAAGAATATAACTTAGAGAATTAATGCTTATATAGGCGAATCTTACAGATATTTGAAATGAATATGTTTAAGCCGTTTACCTTAGGTGCTTACCATTATCAAATTTTATCATTTTCTGTTTTAATAATAATTAAATAATACATTACCCCTTTAAACGCTTTTTTCATATTTTTCGTATAACCATAAATACTTCAAATCCATATTACCATTTATGTAATTAAATGACAAGTACTTTTTTAACATTTTTTCAACAGGATTTTTGGTTATTATTTATAAAGTTCTCCTTTTTATTTATTTGGTTTTTGTGCTATTTTTTTACAAATTATAAGGTGAACAATTATAATTTTATGTTAATTATTTGCCTCTTTTGTAATATTCTTGATATTAAAGTATCATAAATAACAATAATATGCAATAATAGAAACTTAATTTTATAACTTGACATTGTTATAATTAGAATAAGTAAACTACATAGTGTGAATTTTTTGTCGTTTTTGGTAAGTTTTATATGTAATTACATCTTTACACAATAACAACATAATTAATTTATCAGTTTTTTTACTTTCAGTACAGCATAAATAATTATTAAAAATACAAATATAGTTATACTTCCTATCAGCCCTGATATCTGTCCGGGATATAAAGGCGATGTTGCAAATACAATAATTATAAATGTAATAGCTATAAAATTTGTTAAAGGCCAACCGGGAACTTTATATTTAAGCCTGTCAGGATTCTCTTTTAGTGTCTTCCTTCTGTAAAAAAAGTGTGTGATTGAGATTGTAAGCCAATTGACAAGTGCAGTAAACCCGCTGGCTACTGCCAGAATTTCAAATACCTTGGAGGGTACTATATATGATATAACAGCAGTCAGAAGCAGAACAATACTACTGAGTGCAAGTGCATAAACCGGAACACCGTTTTTATTTTTGACTAAAAATGTTTTGGGAGCCTGTCCCCCCAAACTTAATGAGTTCAGCATTCTTGAAGCACTATACATTGATGAGTTCAGTCCGGAGAGGGCTGCTGTCAGTACCACAAAATTTAAAATATCACTACCAAAAGGAACCCCTGCCCTGTTCAAAATTTCAACAAAAGGACTTTCTGAAGTTGAAAACGCTTTCCAAGGCATTAACCATATTATAAAAAGTATTGAAAGCGTATATAGAGCTATTACAGTAGTGGTTATTGTATAAATAGCTGGAGGCGCATCCTTTTCAGGGTTTTCCGATTCAGCAATGGCAAGTCCTATAATTCCGGTACCTGTAAAGGAAAACATTACCATAATCATAGATGCAAAGATACCTCTGAAACCATTTGGCATAAAGCTGTTTACAGATTGAAAAACCGAAAGTGGTTTAAAACCTCCAAAGGATGTTATACCAGCTATAATAGTAATCCCAAAGATAATAACAACAATAAGTGATAGTACTTTAATTGAAGCAAGAAAGCTCTCGATTATACTCAAACCTCTGGCATCCTTTAGATTTATTCCGGTCATTACTAATGCATAAATAACACAGAAAACCCATTGTGGAATCCTCGGGAACCACAGGCCTGTAAAAATTGCCGCTGCAGCAACTTCACTGGCCATTCCTAGAACACCGCTGAACCAAAACATCCATCCGTTTACAAAACCTATCCATGACCCGAATATTTCCGATGCATGTACCCTGAAAGACCCCGGTGCAGGGTTGATTATAGTCATTTCAGTTATAAACATTACTTCCATTACCATAATAATCCCACCAAAAATGTAGGCCAGGATTGCAGCAGGACCTGCAATTGAAATTACTGCTCCGCTTCCCAGAAATATACCTGAGCCTATTATATTTCCTAGTGCCATTATTATGAGATGGTTTCTGTTAAAGCCTTTTTTTATCGATTCACTGCTCAATAAAATTGCCCCTTGTTTAATGTATTTATATTCTTTAAAGAATAGGATAATCAGTATAAAACCGATTATCCTATTATAGGTTATGCAAAATTAAGTTTTTTCTTTAAATGTTGTGCAGCATGTCTCATCGCTTATACTGGCTTTAGCTCCATCCATAGAGTTGACTTCAAGTGCATTGGCATAGCACATTTGACCTTCATTGTAGGCACAGTTTGTGACGCCACACTTAACTTTCATACAAGGTGCATCCATTCACAATCACCTCCCAGTATTATTTTTTGTGTAATGCTGTACTAAAAGATATTATTTTCACATTATAAATAATTAAACCAAGGAATTTTTAACATTAAAAAATTACTCGTTATCTGTACTTACGGTTTTTTTGGACTTTTTAACTTTGTATAGAATATATACTGATATAGATAAGACTACTAAAACGATTAAAGAAATAATATTAAAATACGATAAAAACCTGTTTATCATTGCAATATTATGGCCTATCAGCCGGCCTATCAGCATGTATATAGTTTGCTGTAAAACTATTGAAATAAGTATATATGAAAAATAAACACTCTTTTTAACACGAAAAACTCCTGAAAACAACACCATTATAGTGCTCGTCCCAGGTATAAACTTGCTGATTATCAAACCATATTTACCATATTTGTGAAATACCTTCTCCGAACGTTTAATATGTTTTTCGTCAATATACTTTAAAACTAACTTATACCTTAATACTTCATTACCTTTTTTATACCCAAACCAATAAACAAGTACTGATCCCACAAGGCTTCCAAATATTGAATTAATAAATACCGGTATGTAATGGAACTGCCCTCCCAATGTTGTCAGATAACCTTCAAATACAATAATAACGTCGGAAGGAAAAGGTGGAAAAACTAACTGAAGAATTCCAGATAATAAGAAAAATAAATATGTAACTATTACATTATTATTTATTACATGGTGTATTAAATCGAAAATAAAATTCTGCATTATTTCTTGGGGGCCTCCTTGGTAAACATATATCTATTATACCCAAAAACTCATGGTTTGTCTGAAAAAGGCAAAAGCTCATATCCATATAATTGGTGAATGAGCTTTTTGCTATTTATATATCAGAAATTATTTTTCTAGACCGTCTTTGCTTGCGTAACTCTCTACATAATCGTAAATCTTCTTTGATAATGTCGCTTGAGCCTTGCAGGCTGTACCAAAATCCACATTATCCGTCATAATAGAAAGCACATACGGGTGTGACGCAAATACTATACCTACATCATTGGCAGTTTTTACTTGATTGCCGATTTTATGAGCAACCTTTACTCCTGTAAGCTGAGCATCAATCCTGTCATGCCAATCTGTATTTTCAAGGTTATTTATAAGTTCTCCGTAAACAGCTTCATTTTTAAGATAGTGTTTGTACAAATCCTGTGCTACCAATGCCATATCGTATGGGCATGAACGATGGCGCTCATCATAATAGACCTTTCCCCCGAGGTCAACCAGGTATTGACGAACATTCTGTATATCCAGAAGTCTGATTAACATATTGACACCGCAATTATCACTTTTCCTTATTGACAGCTTGGATGTTTCACGGACAGTATATTGGGTTCCATAAGCTGATTTTTGTATTATTCCTGTACCTGATTCAAAGTCTTCCTTCTTATAAGTAAGCATATCGTCCAGACTTACTTTACCTGCTTCAATATTTTTATACAAAAGAACGTTGATAGGGAGCTTTGAAGTACTTGCTGCTATATACCTGTCAGTATCCTTAACATTGACCATCTCTCCGGTAGCAAGATCAATAAATGTAACTCCGTACTTGCCTGAAAGCCCTGCTGTATAGTCGGTTATTATTTTTTTTAATCCATCCATTTTACCGCTTTTATTAACAGAGCCTATATATGGAAGAAATCCGTGATCCTTTGTATTGACTCCGTTCAGAGTAGTGTCGGAATCAGATGTTGTTGTTGCCGCACTGGATTCATCTGACGGTACCGGTGTATTTGTTGATGTTGCGGAATCAGTTTGAGCAGACGCAGATTTTGATGAATCTGTAGGAGAAGTAGCAGCTGATTCACCTCTATTCATGAACAGGTAACCTGCCATTGCTATTGCGATTATACCTAACACACCTATTAAAGTAATAAGTGCACGTCTTTTTTTATACCTTTTTCCATTCTTAAAGTGGTAAGAACTCATTTTTTATCCTCCGTATGATGTTACATTTGATTCTATCATTATAGTAGAATTAATGTAGTTTTATCAATAATTTTCATAGTAAAATATATCCCATTATTTACTATTTTCAAACAATAATCTGCAGTTATCTGCTCTGTATTTGGATATTATATATTCAACAGGTTGACCACTTTTTGAAAACAGTGTATTCTGAAGCTTAATCAGAGGCTGACCCGGCTGTACCCTGAGCAAGGGAGAGTCACTTTGGTCTGCAAATACTATTTCCAGTATACTTCTGCTCTTATCAGGAATTAAAGGATATTTCCCCCTTAAAATATCTATAGAGGATTTCCCGCCCTTCAACTGGGAAATAATATCCGGGAAAAGACTTTGAGATATGTATGATTTATTAAGAGAATAGACCTCATTTTTCTGATTGTTTATAAATGATAAATATGTTATTTCTGCAACAGCCATACTTGTATTAAAGTTAAATATTTCATTAAGACGGCCTATGGATGAACTTTCTATTTCTTTCAATTCAATTATATTTTTTTCGGCAGGAGACTGGCAGTCAAGTATCGAGTCGGTAAACCCACTGTAATCTTTAATGTCTATTACGTTTTTCCTGCCATATACAAAGGTTCCCTTTCCCTTTTCCTTGTATAGATAACCGCTGCTGGTCAACTCACTGACAGCCTGTCTAACAGTAGGCCTGCTTATGTCATAAATCTGGCATAAATCCTGCTCGGATGGAATTTGGGAATTTGGAGGAAATTCATTGCTTTCTATTTTTTTAATAATTAATTCCTTTAATTGCAGATATAGCGGTATGCTACTAAATTTATTTATCATTGAATCACTCCCTGTATATGATAAAAGATAGGATGATGTATAGACATCCTATCTTTATAATTATAACAACATAATATTAAACTTCAACACAAATATTTTAAACCTTTAAGTCAACCTGAATATCTGCTAAATCTTCTGCTGTTTCCAGAATAGGCCTAACTTCGTATTCTATGAATTCAACAACCTGCTCAGAGCTTCTTCCTATATAGTTCTTTGGCTCCAGTACAGAATCCAGTTCTTCTTGTGTCATTCCAAAACGTGCATCAGTGGCAATCCTTTCAATAAGATCGTTTTTCTCACCGTCAACCTTGACACGCTTTCCGGCTTCCATTGAATGAGTTCTTATTAGCTCATGCAGTTCTTGCCTGTCTCCCCCACGCTTAACAGCTTCCATCATAATATTCTCTGTAGCCATAAAAGGAAGTTCATCCATAACATGCTTTGTAATTACCTTAGGATATACTACCAACCCGCTTGCTACATTAATATATATGTTTAGTATGGCATCTATTGCAAGAAAAGCTTCAGGTACGGAGATTCTCTTGTTTGCAGAATCATCCAGAGTTCTTTCAAACCACTGTGTAGACGCTGTAATAGCCGGGTTTAAGGCATCAACTATAACATATCTTGCAAGGGAAGAAATTCTTTCACATCTCATAGGATTGCGCTTGTATGCCATTGCAGACGAACCTATCTGTTTTTCTTCAAAAGGTTCCTCTATTTCCTTCATACTCTGCAACAATCTCATATCATTACTGAATTTGTAAGCACTCTGAGCAATTGCACTTAATACGCCAAGGACTCTGCTGTCAAGCTTTCTCGGGTAAGTCTGTCCGGAAACTGCAAACACCTTATTAAAGCCCATTTTTTCAGCAATTAGTTGTTCAAGTTTCTTAACCTTTTCATGGTCACCGTCAAACAGGTTCAGAAAGCTCGCCTGTGTACCGGTTGTCCCCTTTGAGCCAAGGAGCTTCATGTTACCAATTACATGATCCAGATCTTCCATATCCATCAGAAGTTCTTGAATCCACAAGGTCGCTCTTTTACCAACCGTAACAAGCTGTGCAGGCTGGTAGTGAGTAAAACCTAGAGTCGGCAGATCCTTGTATTCCATTGCAAAGTCAGAAAGTTTCTTTATAAGAATGAGCATTTTGCTTCTTATAAGCTTCAATGCTTTATCCATTACTACAATATCGGTATTATCCCCTACATAACAGGATGTTGCTCCCAGATGGATAATAGGCCTTGCGTCGGGACAAAGCTCACCAAAAGCATGAACATGAGACATAACATCATGTCTGAACTGTTTTTCATACTGTTCTGCAACATCATAATTAATATTATCCTGATTATTCTTCATTTGCTCAATCTGAGCCTCGGTTATATTCAATCCAAGTTCCTTTTCAGCTTCAGCCAGTGCAATCCACAGTTTTCTCCAAGTGGTAAATTTCATATCAGGTGAAAAAATCTGTTGCATTTCACTGCTTGCATATCTTGCATTAAAAGGACTTTCATATACGTTTTTCATCAAGCAATCCCCCAACTAACAAAATATTTAATTTAAGAGTATCTCATATCACTCAAATATTATACTACATATACCGAATATTTGCACCAATAAATTTAAAAATGTTCGGATTGGAAATTTGCAAAAAAAGTGCGGGATTTTATCCCGCTTTAGACATTTATGAATATGAGATTGTAATTGACATTACAATTCTAACTCATGGATTATTATAGCTTGAAAAAAGAACCTATTCAAGTTATTTATAAAATAATTATTGATTTAACAGTTTAGTAGCACTTACCAATTGAACACATATCCCCAGAACTTCTATAGCCTTCTTCAATTCCTCAACCGGAGGCATTGTTGGAGCTATCCTCAAGTTTCTGTCTCTTGGGTCATTGCCATATGGGAATGTGGCACCCGCTTTTGTTAATGCCACGCCTGCCTCTCCTGCAAGCTTTGCAACTTCTTTTGCACAATTGTCCATAGTATTGAGACTGACAAAGTATCCGCCATTTGGCTTATTCCAGGATGCAATATCCTTACCACCCAGTTCTACATCAAGAATTTCAAGAACTGTATTGAATTTTGGTTCCAATATATCAGCATGCTTTTTCATGTGAGCATTGATGCCTTCAAGACTTTTAAAGTATTTTGCATGTCTCAATTGATTTATTTTATCATGTCCTATTGTTTGTATAGTAAGGCTCTTTTTTACTCCTTTAAGATTTTCAGCACTTGTTGCCATAACTGCAACACCTGCACCGGGGAAGCTTATCTTGGATGTTGAACTGAAAATATATACCATATTCTCATTTCCTGCATCCTTACATGCTTTTAGTATGTTCTTCAATTTGTCAGGATTGTCTGACAGATGATGTACACAATAAGCGTTATCCCAGAAGATTCTGAAATCTTTTGCTTTTGGTTTCAGGTTTGCAAACCTGTCAACAACCTCATCAGTATAAGTGATTCCGTCAGGATTGCTGTATTTAGGAACACACCATATACCCTTTATACTCTCGTCTTCTGAAACAAGTTTTTCAATGGTATCCATATCCGGCCCATCCTGCTTCATATCGACGGTAATCATCTCTATTCCAAATAATTCACATATAGCAAAATGTCTGTCATATCCCGGACTTGGGCAAAGGAATTTTGCTCCCTCCAGCTTTGACCATGGAGTATTGCCAAGTATACCAAGTGACATAGCTCTTGCAACAGTATCATACATTAAGTTAAGACTGGAATTTCCTCCAACCATAATTTCATCGGTACTCACTTCCAGCATTTCTGCAAAGAGTGCTTTTGCTTCCGGAATACCATCAAGAACTCCATAATTGAAGCAGTCTGTGCCGTCCGCAGTCTTTCTGAGTTCTTTGGCAGGTATATCAAGGATATCCATACTTATATCAAGCTGTTCAGCACAAGGCTTACCTCTAGTCATATCAAGTTTAAGATTCTGTGCTTTAAATTCATTATATCTTTTTTGTAATATCTCAATTTCTTTTTTTAATTCTTCTTTAGATAAATCCTTATAGCTTTTCATAATAATCTCCTCCGATTGCCATTTTGACCTGTATCAAACACATATCAATTCTAATACATTTTATTAATATTTGCAAGTTATATGTTCTTACCAATTCAAAAAATGTGAGCAGTATTATTCTTTAAAAGACTTTCATTGAAAATTATGCAGGAATCAAACAAACAAACTGCAGTTAATTTTTAAATTAGCCTTTTGTATTGTAATATCGCAATAAAAGCCTGTTACAGCTTGTCTATAAATCAAGGGAAAATACAGTAACAGATGCACAAATTACATGTTTACCTTAATTGACATTACATTGTTAAATCCGTATAATAATTAACAGATTATTGTTTTATGTAAACCTTGAAACGTGACGGGTTATCTTACATAGGTGCCAGCGTAACCTATATTCCCATAAGGGGATGTGCCTTGATCAAGGCTGAATCAGCTGGAAACAGAAATATATATAGAAGCCCTCCACCTTATTTTCTGAAAAAAGAAGTCTCTAAGGCTTCCACATCAGACATGAATGTCTTCAAAAGGCATTTTCAATATTATTAATAATATAAGCCGCTAATACTCCCCTTCCTGTTCAGTTGAGATTAGCGGCTTGTATTTTATTTTTTTACTTAACTACTGTTTTTATTACTCTTAAAAAGTTTTCACCTGCAATTTTATTTAAAAGTGATTCATTATAATTCAATTTCAATAGTTCATTTATTAAATCCGATAAGCACTGTACTCCTTCAAGCCCTATGGGCGTTTTATCTATTCCGTCAAAATCAGCTCCCAGTCCCAAAGTATCCTCACCTGTCAACCCTAAAATATGTTCAATGTGGGCTATGACATGTTTTATTTCTGCTTTACCATCCTTGACTATAAAGTAGGGACAAAGGTTTATACCTGTTACACCACCATTTTTTTTCAATGCAAGAAGCTGTTCATCCGTTAAATTTCTACTATGGTCGCAAATCTTTTTAGCATTGGAATGGGACGCTATTATTGGAGAAGCTGAAAGGTTTATTACATCCCAAAAACCTGCTTCGGACAGATGGGATACATCAACCATCATTCCTAATTTGTTCATCTCGGCAACTACTTGCCTGCCGAAGGGAGTAAGACCTCCATTGGTAATTTCATCAGCTACACCGTCAGCAATCTGGTTTCTGAAGTTCCAAGTAAGAGTTATAGCCCTTACACCTAATTGATATAGCATACGCAATACAGCTAGGCTTCCCTCAAGTGCTTCCCCGCCTTCAATGGTTAGAACCGCAGCTACTTTACGACTTTTAACTGCAGTTGTTATATCGTTGTAATTACGACATAACATAATATCGTTCTTATTAATTTCTATTTCGCTGTAAAGCCTGTCTATAATATCGAGCGTTCGCTTAAGAGCCCCCATTTTTGCCTGTTCAGGAGCAATAAATGCTGCAAAGAACTGAACAAAACTATCATACTTTTTTAATCTGTCAAGATCAATATGACCATTATTATTTTTCAGGGCTTCGCCTGTTTCCATTATAGTTGTGATGGTATCACAATGTGCGTCAACAAAAGTCATGCTGTCATCTCCATTTTAAAATTTGAAATTTAATATACGGTTTAAAACGCATCTTTTATCAGGTTTATACTTTTAATGCTTGTTGTACTTTCCATGGATTTATCCATTATTACTTCAATAACATCAAATCTCACCTTCACATCAATTTTTCCTGTGTTTGTCAGATATATAGATGCTATTTGGCGAATCTTCTGTTGTTTCCCTCGGGTCACTGCTTCCCCGGGTGTTCCGAATTTAATTGTCCTTCTGGTTTTTACCTCTACAAAACAAATGTATTCATTTTCCTTTGCAATTATATCTATTTCGCCCAAACGCCCTACCCTATAATTTGTTTTCAGGATACTGTATCCGTTTCTCTGGAGAAATTCCGCAGCTTCCTTCTCACCTACCGCACCGATTTGCTTTTTATTTGTATCAGTCATCATACAAATCTCCATAGCTTTCATCCACACACCCTATAAATATAAGTATCTCTGCTACCACCTCATATATTTCGGGAGGTATTTCATCCCCTATACACAACGATGAAAGGGTTTGCGCAAGATTACTGTCCTGATATAAGGGAACATTGCTTTCCTGTGCCTTCTGAATGATTCTCTCTGCGATTTGACCCTTTCCCGCCGCAACTATTTTAGGAGCCGCATCAGTATCAGGTGAGTATTGCAAGGCTGCTGCATGTTTTATTTGTTTTTTCACATTATCTTCCTTCAATCGGCATCCCCACCATTCGTAGTTTTGTTTTTGCTGTATTTACACTAAAATATCTATGTTGTTCGGAGATTTAATAAACTCTTTTTTTGCTTCTTCTTCGAAATTTACAATACTGAGTGGGTCTTCTAAAAGCTTGAAGGTGAAGTCCACTAACCTGAAACCCTTTTCAAGGAGTGAATTGTACAGCGTTTTGTGGCTGTCCTTGAGTATATTGAAAACTCCACTGTCTTCAAGCCTGAAATTGGTGCTGACATCCTTTTCTTTAATACTTAGCAAGGTATCTATCCTTCCAATATTGTTAGTTTCCAATGAAAGAAGTACCGTTAGATTTGAAGGGTCAAGCTTTTTTGCCTTGGAACCTTTTTTTAGCATATAAAGTTCACCGGTAGTGTTTTTGTTGAATATGCTCAGAGGGAGCTGTACGTATGAGCTGTAATTATTCAGCTGATTTATAAAATTAACATTACTTTCAAAGTTATTTACTATATTGGCCGCCACTTCCCTAACCCCGGAAGGCAAATGTTGTATGGCGTTTTTTACTACTGTTAAAGAGCTGTCTAATTCATTGTAAAGTTTTACAGGGTTAATTTCATCGCTATTTTGATGGTCTATTCTAACTATGAGGTTTTTAAGAGTATTAACCGCATCCTTTATAATATGCTGCTTGCCTGCATCAAAGTTAAAGTTATCCAGTTCCTGCTGTCTCAATCCTATTTTTTCAATAGTATTGTTAATTTCCTTGGCAATATATTTTACAGCCGTAATTTGTTCTTGGGTTAGTTTTTGTTCTTCTGCAATAGTTTGAAGGTGGCTTCTTAGTTCCTTGAGCACAGGCAGGTCTGACTTGGAAAGAAGTGCCGGAGTTATGCCGTTGTCTCTTCCAGAACCAGCCTCTGCACGTAATGATGCCTGAATCGTTTCGGTTTTAGCCTGGCTGTTGTGAGTAATAGGCGTATTTGCCGTATTTTGTGTGTTTTCCATTTTTGCCATAACAGCTGAATTTTGTGTCGCTGTAGCCTGGCTATTCCCTGTCAATAGTGTCGCTCCGGCTTTTCCCCCGGAAATATTACTTGCACTGTTCCCTTCAACTAAGCCCTCGGCAGTTCCAAACTTCATTTTTATTTGTGAAGAAAGCTTTTCAAGCAGATTATCAATAACGGCTGCTTTTACAGGTACATTTTCGTTGTTTTCCTTTATGAGACTTGCAAGTCTGTTAACGATTTCTTGTGGTGTTTTAGGGGTTTCAGTGCCTCCTGCACCCTCTATAAGCTTTATCAGGCCACTAATATTGTCTGTTATTTTAAGACGGCCGGAAAGCAGGCTTTGCAGCTTTTCTATATTATTCATATTATCAGATAATTTTGAAGCTATAAGAAAAGCAGCCGTATCCGCCTTTAGTCCTGTATCGCTATTTAAAAGTTCCGCCATCTTTAACAGTGTTTGATTGGTTACCGGGACATTTTGTTTCAGCAATGCCATTGCCATTTCTATATTTTTATCAGAAATGGGCATATTAATTGAAGCTAATGCACTCTTTGCGTTTGCAAGAGCCTCATTAACGGGCTGCGACGTACCGGCACTCAATGACTCAAGAACAAGCTTACCGCCCTCTGTTCCCTTGAAAACAAAGTTTACAAAGTCTCCTTCTTTTGCATTTATGGTTGTTAAAGCATTTGCACGTACCTCTGAGCCGTCTGAAAGCTTTATGGTCAGCTCTTCTCCGCTGTTTTCGAGTACCTGTGCCCTGATTACTTCACCCGGTTTAAGTTTATTCAGAATATCCGTATTGTTATTTGAAATATTTATTTGGCCTGCTACCAACCCATCTATTCTCAATCTCTTATCCTCCAGCCATACAATAAATTGCTATGCAAATCTCTGAAGAATATGTATTACTCCACGAAATTTTTTACAAAGCTTAATCTATGTATCGGACAAAGCCCGAATTTTTTAATAGCGGAAATATGCTGGGGAGTTCCATAGCCCTTGTGAGCGGCAAACCCGTATTGAGGATATTTTGCATCATATTCTGTTAAAAGCCTGTCTCTTGTAACCTTTGCAAGAATTGATGCTGCTGCAATGGACAGACTCAGGCTGTCACCCTTTATAATAGGAATCTGCTTTGTGCTTATGTTATCAAGCCTTACAGCATCTAAAAGTATACAGTCAGCACTGGGATCAAGCCGATTTAGTGCATCAGCCATTGCCATTTTGGTAGCATTTAGAATATTAACCTCGTCTATGTATTTTTCATCAATTATAGAAACCCCATATGAAAGGGCTTTTTCTTTTATTTCGTCAAATAATTTTTCTCTTTGGGCCTCTGAAAGTTTTTTTGAATCATTTACACCTTCTATTGTCATACCCTTAGGCAAAACAACCGCAGCTGCAACTACAGGGCCGGCCAGAGGTCCGCGTCCTGCTTCGTCAACGCCAGCAATATAATTGAAGCCTTCACTTATGGCTTGTCTTTCAAAGGAGAGCATTTTATCAAGGCGTTCCATTTCCTTTTGGTGTTTGTCTTTTAATCTGTAATACTTTTCCAGTAGCTTGTCTACTTTAAAGCCCGTGTTATGTAAAGTTGATAGATACTCTATTGCTTCTTGAAGTGAAAGCTTTTGAGCCTCTTCCTGAATTTGTTTTAATGTTAAATTTCCCATTATATTACTCCAATATATTCCTGTATTATTAATGCCTTTACTTCATTATATATTATTTGTAACGGCTAGTGTTTAAAAAAATCGCTCTTGCCATAAAAAGGCTGCCCTTTAAAGGGCAACCTTTTTAAATTTTTATTCGGTTTTTGTTTCAGCCCTGTCACCCGGCTTCTCAAGGGTTATCCTTCCTATCTTCCCACCCCTGAATTCATCAAGAACTATTGCTGAAATTCGCGAGTAATCTATTTCACCTTTTGAAACGATACACCCTCTTTTTCGTCCAACCGTCTCCAATAACTCTAAAGGCCCCATGTCTTTTATGGCTTCAGGGTCTAGCTTGAAGCGGGTACAAAGCTCGGTATTGTATGTTTTGGACAGCCTGTAGAGAAGCTCCATTGCAACTTCTCCGATATCCATTATATCATCCTTAATTGCTCCGGTGAAAGCAAGGTTCATACCTACTTCCTGATCTTCGAACTTTGGCCAGAGTATACCCGGAGTGTCAAGAAGCTCAATCTCCGAGTTTATTCGTATCCACTGCTTTCCTCTGGTTACACCCGGTCTGTCACCTGTAACTGCTGTTGCCTTACCGACAATCTTGTTTATAAAGGATGACTTTCCTACATTTGGTATACCTACAATCATGGTTCTCACAGGTGTAAATATTTTTCCCTTTGCCCTGTTGCGCTCTATTTTTTCAGACATCAATTCCCTCGCTCTGGCCTTAACTTCGTTAAGCCCTTTGCCATTTATGGAATTAATCAGTATACAATCAATCCCCTGGTCAGCATACCACTTTATCCACTGCCTTGATATTCTATCATCTGCGAGATCTGATTTATTGAAAGCAACCAGTCTGGGCTTATTATTTATTAATGAATTAATTTCAGGATTTCTGCTGCTAAATGGTATTCTTGCATCAAGAAGCTCAATAATAACATCAACAAGCTTTAGATTCTCGGCTATCAACCTTCTTGTTTTTGCCATATGCCCAGGAAACCATTGAATGTTCATAATTTCTCCTTTGTATATATAGTTATGTTATTTTAATCCGCCAAATTTTGAGAATGGCCATATCCTGATTACCGCGTGTCCAATAACAGAATCAATGTCAACCGGGCCTATTTGCCTTGAATCAAGACTCTGTTCCCTATTATCACCCATTACGAATAACTTATCCTCAGGTACTTTATAGGGAAGCTGCATTCCATGTGAATCTGTAAGACCCTTTGTGTAGGGTTCATCTAGCTTGACAAAATCCTTATCACCCGATGATTTTCTCCAAACATAACCATCTCTGATATCAATCTCATCCCCCGGTACGCCGATTACTCTCTTTATATAGTCAACTTCCCCGGGATTTGCTACAGGCAAATATTTAAGCAGTCCTTTAAACTGACCTTCTTCATGTGTAAAAACTATTATCTGCCCATGCTTTGGTTCACTGAAAAAATAACCTGTTTTATAAACTATTACGTTATGACCTCCATAAAGTGTATTTTCCATTGAGACCATATTAACCTTATAGGTTGAAAATACGAAGGCTTTTATTACCATGGATATAACTAATGCGGCTACAATCACCAAAAACCACTCAAATATCTCTTTTCCTAGAGAGTTCTTTTTTTTGGCTGTACCGTCTTCTTCTTTAACACCTTGATTTTCATTACCTTCTGAATCATTTTCAGAAATGTTATTTTCCAAGTTTAATTGATCCTTATCGTCTATATTCTGGTTTTCCATTGAAACACCACCTTAAATTTTATTAACCAAAATTCCAAATTTCCATTTGTAACGTTACTATTATATATAAATATAACACTTTTTTCAAATGTCATTTAAATAAATATTTTCATATAACTAAAAACCTAGGAACAGTCGCCCCTAGGTTTTTGTCTCTTAATGCTTATTTTTTGTCAAGTCTTTCCTTAACTTTAGCAGCTTTACCAACTCTATCACGGAGATAGTACAGCTTAGCTCTTCTAACAACACCTTTTCTAACCACATCAATATGGTCGATTCTTGGTGAGTTAACAGGGAATACTCTTTCAACACCTACACCGTAGGATACTCTTCTAACTGTAAAAGTTTCCTTTAATCCGGAACCTTTTAAAGCTATAACAGTACCTTCGAATACCTGTATTCTTTCCCTGTTTCCTTCTTTAATCTTTGCATGAACCTTAATAAAATCACCAATTTCCAATTTAGGAAGGTCAGTTCTTATCTGTTCATTTTCGATTGACTTCAATATATCCATTATTTGTTTCCTCCTTCCTCTCCTAGATGTTCGTGCACCATAAGCGCAGAGGACCATCCGTATTACACACGATTGATATTATAACATAAGAAAATATATACTGTAAAGTAAAAATTCTAAATCATAATATTTAATTTACAGTTCAGTTATGTCAACCTCTGCTTTTTCGGAGATCCTTCTGAAGCTTTGATATCTGTCGTCCCCACTGCTTTTCCTGCAATCTCAGCTTTCCCTCTTTTTTAGCCTCAAGGTGTGCCATTTCCTTTTGCAGTTTAAGCCAGCTTTCCCATCTGGCAATGTCAAGTTCACCGGATTCCAGTGCAAATCTGACAGCACATCCCGGTTCATTTTGGTGTTTACAATCATAAAACCGACATTGGCCTGTAAATTTTTCCACGTCCCCGAACATTATTTCCATACCCGTATCGGACTCCCAAAGGGAAATGGCTCTCATTCCCGGCGTATCCATAAGTATGCCTCCCTCAGGTAAAAGTACAAGTTCCCTGTGAGTAGTGGTATGTCTGCCCCTGCTGTCGTCCTCTCTTATCTCATGTGTTTTTAGAAGTTCTTTACCCGCCAGTGTATTTAAAAGTGTTGATTTGCCCACTCCTGATGAACCCAGTAAGGCTATTGTTTTCCCTGGTAACAGAAATTTTTTTATTTCTTCCAATCCTTCTCCCGTCTTACTGCTGATACTGATTACTTCAACACCAGGCGCAGAGGCCGTTGCTACAGCCAGCTTCTGCGGTATGTCATCACAGCAGTCCGCCTTGGTAAGTACTACAACCGGCATGGCCCCACTGTCCCAGGCTGCTATAAGGTATCTTTCCAGTCGTTTCATGTTGAAGTCTCTGTTTAATGACTGTATAAGGAAAACCGTATCAACATTCGCAGCAACTATCTGTTCCTTTGCTTCTATACCTGCAGCAGCCCTTGAAAACTTCGTCTTTCTTGAAAGAACAAAGCGTACTAACGGAAAATTGGCAGTTTCAACTTCTTCAAGGCCAATCCAGTCACCCACGGCAAGGTGTAAATAATTATTATCCTTATGCAAGGGTCTGTTAACAAAAACCTCTCCCTTGTCAGTAACAACTCTTAACATTTGCCCGTAGTCTGCTATAATTCTTGCCGGGTACATGTTTTTAACGGGCATTTTGTGCCACTCACTCTCAAAGTACTCGTCCCAGCCATATTCATTTATACTCATTTATTGCCCGTCCTTTATAATTTTCTTTTCTTCCTGCCTTCTCTTCTTTTTATTTCTCATATTGTTCTCCTGAACTCTGGTTCTGGGGTTAATAACCCAACTTCCACGTATTTCTCTCATATAATCAAAAGTAGTTTTCTTTTTTGCCATTATCATCACTCCATTTTAAATTTTTCAATAAAGTTATTATCCCCTTCTTACTTTTTCGCAACTCTAAAAAGTACGCGAAAAACCCGCAGACGACGACCACCTGCGGGTATAAAAGCGATTTTACAATGCAAAAAATGTAATAAAAAAACACGCTACTTAAATGCGTGCCGACACATAACTGCATATATACACGATATAGGTTGCTCGAAAGAAGCTGCACGGTAAAATCAATTTAAACCCTTATTTTAATAAGGCCCTTGAAAATATACCTGTGCCGGTATTTAATTAATAGAAAAACACCTCAATATTTTTTACAGACATTAAAACAACTCCTTTCATACTTATTTTACTTACATTTCCAATTATACAAGGCATCACAGCAATTGTCAATTGAGTCTTAAATTTGATTCTTTACAATAAAAATCTCAAAAAGGGGTATATGGTTCACAGCTGTGTATACCCCTTTTTGTGGAGGGTGTAACGATTTCATATAAAAATATTTTTACTTATGTATCTGTCTCCCCTATCAGGAAAAATTACTACTATATTTGCATTTTCCACTCTTTGTGCAATAACTCTTGCAGCATACATTGCGGCTCCTGAAGAAGTTCCCACAAGCAAACCCTCTTTCTTCGCAAGGAGTTTTACCTGTTCAAGTGCCTGACTGTCATCAACTTTAATAACTTCATCAATGAGTGATAAGTCCATGGTTTCAGGCATAAACGTATTTCCTATTCCTTCTATTGAATAACATCCGGGTAGTCCTCCTCCCATTGTGGAACCAACCGGGTCAGCCAGAACTCCCTTTATATCATTATTTCGCTCCTTCAAGTACTTCATTATTCCTGATATTGTACCGCCACTACCCGCTCCGGCTACTACATAGTCTATTTTTCCGTCAAGGTCATTATATATTTCAGGTCCTGTAGTTTCATAGTGAATCTTTGGATTTACAGGATTGGTAAATTGGCTTAGGCATACAGAATTCTCAGCCTCTGCCAGCAGTTCCTCTACTTTTTCAAAGGCACCGTTCATTCCCTTTTCAAGAGGAGTATGTATTATCTCAGCTCCCAACGCCTGCATTACAACCAATTTTTCATGTGAAAATTTTTCCGGAACTGCAAAAATAATCCTGTATCCTTTATTTAATGCAGCTAAAGCTATTCCAATACCGGCATTTCCGGCTGTAGCCTCTACGATTGTGTAACCTTTTTTTAAGATTCCTTTGTTCTCAGCATCTTCTATAAGTGCAACTCCCATTCTGTCTTTTACGCTGCCGCCGGGATTAAAAAGCTCTAATTTTGCATAAATATTTACATTTTCGTTTATATGGGAATGATTAAGTTTAAGAAGGGGCGTACCGCCTATAAGCTCTCGAATATCATTATAGTATCTCATAAACAACCTCACTTTCTTGCTTTATTAAAAGCATTTTCAAGATCGTTTATAAGTGTATCCCTGTCTTCAATCCCAACAGATAGTCTTATAAGGTTGTCAACAATTCCCACTTTTTGTCTTACCTCATAAGGTATGGAAGCGTGGGTCATGCTAGCAGGATGGCTAACCAGAGATTCAACTCCGCCAAGGCTTTCACCAAGGGTTATTACTTTTATATTTCTGAAGAATTCCTTTATATCATAGTCATCTGACAATACAAAGGAAATCATTGCTCCCGGGCCAAATGCCTGCTGTTTATGAACTGAATACCCCTCATTTTCAGGTAGCCCCGGATAGTATATTTTTGTAACTCCGACATGGTTTTTCAGAAATTCCACTAAATACCGGGCATTTTCAATATGTCTGTCCATACGAACCGTCAACGTCTTTATTCCTCTTATAAGGAGCCACGAATCAAAAGGAGAAAGAACACCGCCTGTGGCATTCTGTATGAACTTTAAACGTTCCCCTGTGGCTTTGTCCTTTACCACAACCAGACCTGCAATTACATCACTGTGTCCTCCCAGATATTTTGTAGCACTGTGCAGTACTATGTCTGCTCCCAGTTTTAGCGGTCTTTGCAGATAAGGTGTCATAAAGGTATTATCAACTATTACCAGAGCGCCGTGTCTGTGGGCGATTTCTGAAATACCTTTTATATCTGTTATTGTAAGCAGAGGGTTTGCAGGACTTTCTATCAGTATTGCCTTTACCTTTGGATTAATCCGTTTTTCTACCTCTGCCAGATCTGATGTATCTACTATCTCATAATCTATATTGAAATTTTTAAATATCTTGTCAAGTACTCTGAAGGTTCCGCCGTAAACATTACTGGATATAATAACATTGTCGCCACTTTTAAGCAGCATCAGCACTGCCGTTATAGCTGCCATTCCTGAGGCGAAGGCCAGACCTGTAGTTCCGCCCTCCAATTCGTTTATAAGCATTTCCAAGGCTTCCCTTGTAGGGTTACCTGTTCTTGAATATTCGTACCCGTTATTGACACCAAGTTCCTGCTGTCTGTAGGTTGATGTCTGATATATGGGCACACTTACGGCACCGGTTCTCTCATCACCGTCTGTCCCACCATGTATTACCAGCGTACTAATTAAGCTTTGCATGTCTGCTTCTGCCATCATGTCACTTTCCATAATAAATCCCCCTTTGGATGTTTTATTAATTAATTCAGGTCGCCTTACCTGTAGGTGTTTAAAACTCTGTCATATATATCCTCAATTGCCCTGAGACCTCCTCTATAGCCTGAATAACCGCAATTTAGAATCAGACGGTATGTAACAGGTGCACTGACAATAAGGAGGTCGGCATTTATTTCGTTTGCCAAATCTCTTTCCCATCCGCTTCCCAAAATCAAAGCTCTGTTTTTTTGTTGATCCTGTCGTATTTCTTCCTGAATTTCGCCCCCGTCTATTGAAAAGGATACTGCTGCAGTCCGATAGTCAGATATTGTTAAAAACTGTTGTTCAATCTGTTCTCTGTATATTTCGGGAGTGTCATCAATAATAAATTGTTTTGCGGGAATTATTCCAAGCTCATTTAGCAGAAACTTTGAGAAACCCAAAGAATATGCTGCATCGAGGATGGTATAGAACCTCCGTGGAAGGCCATACCTGAATTCAAGCATAAAATCAGCTGTTCTTTCAATAAATGAATAGTATTTTTCTTCTTCTCTTTTTATAAAGGCCTCTACCCTTATCTTGTTTAGATTCCCAAACTTGGCAACTTTTCGTAAAAATCTTGTTGTCTCTATACCTCCGATAGGGAGATATGGAAAATGCAAATAGGGTATCCCGTATTTTTCTTCCAGATGCTTTACTATTCCAAGACCCGTCCAAGCACCTGCCAGTATGTTAAATTCCGCCTGAGGAATTGTTTTCCACTCACTAACTCCCTTGCACTCATTTCCGAAAAGTATGTTTACTTTGAGGCCAATACCTTCAAGGATTCTTTTGAGTTCTTCAAGATTGCCATTCCAGTATGGGTCCTGATATGGAACCGTTGTAAAAACATTTACAAGGTTTCTCTGGATCTTTTCCCCTTTATAATGGATGTCAACGTACTGGTCAATTATTGCATTCACTACTACTTCATGGCTTACGTAATTATTACTCTTGAAGCCTCCTGTTTCAGCGAATACTATAGGCTTTCCCTGCTGTTGATACTCTGCCGTAACTCTACCCACATCGTCACCTACAATATCAGAGGTACAGCCTGTAAGTATAACATACAGATCACCATCCATTACCTTTAATGCTCCGTCTATTACATTTCTCAGTCTTTCTTCTCCCCCGTATACTACATCTGCTTCACCGGTATTTGTACATGGAATGTTATTTCCTCCTGCATAGCCTTCTCCCTGGCCAATTATATCGCTAACCTTGGCACTGCAACCCGGGCCGGCGTACAAAATGGGAACACCTCTTTTAATGGCAACAACGGTCTGTTGAGCTCCTATAGCACATGAATATCTTGGCTGTTCAATAAACTTCAACATGTACATTACCTCCAAGAAATGAAAATGGGTTCTGGTCAAGCCACCATTTTGTATATGGCATCGTGCTGTGTTTTGCTAAATTTGAAACAAATTCTCTGTTATCAAGTGTCTCTAATATCCTTTGCGCATAATTAAGAACCCCCTGATATCCGAAACCAAATTGTTCATCCCCTATAAGTAATGTAGGTATTCCCAGCTTTGCACCCCACAGTGTCATTCCCCCATGCCTTGCAATCATAATATCCGGCCTCATCCTGTTTAAAATATTTACAAGTTCAAAAGCCTGCTTATTGCAGACATTGTAATTATGTACATCACCATATGTGTTTATTGTATGTAACAGAGTGTCAGAATCATGCTCACCGTTATCATAAACAGGGTCATGGTGGAATATGGCAGCTCCTTGCACAGATAATCCAAGCTCTCTTAAGAGAGCAATCAAAGCATGACCGTGGGATGCTCCTGCTGTAACATAAGCTGTTGTACCTTTGAACTTATTCCTGTATTCTTCAAGAATTGGAATAACTCTTATATGCTCTTTCACGATTATTTCTTCTACTTCTTCCTGTCTGTCCAGTACCTTTCCTAATTCTCTCATCCAGTTGTCAGTACCGTTAATACCATATGCCGGAGGTGCTTTAATTTCAGGTACCCCGTATATTTCCTCTAAAGCAGCACCGAAATACGTTCCCAGAGTAGGACATATCTGAATAGTTGCAGTCGCTTCAGATATGTATTCTAAATCTGCAATAGTAGAAAAGGGCACTATATAGTTGGGTTCGTAGCCCAAGGGTCTTAAAAGCTCGTCAAATATATGAGAACCCCAGAAATTAATTATATTAACCTTGTTACTCTTTTTTCTGGGTGGTTTAACTATTTTTCGTACTATAGAATGGTAGGCAGAATCGAAGCCCGTAGTCCATATTTTAGACCGGAACCCTTCGCAGAAACATGCAACTACAGGGATTCCAAGTTCATCAGTCAAACTGTTGGCAACTGACTCCACATCATCCCCTATGATGGAAGAGGCACAGGAGGTAGTTATGAAAACAGCATTGGGTTTAAGCCTTGCATATACCTCTCTTATAGTTGCTTCAAGCTTTTGGGTAGCTCCGAAAATAGTATCCTTTTCTTCGATATTTGTATTAAAATATCTGCCTATTGCGGGAGGCAGATTTCTTTCCATCTGCCCTACCCGATACGTAAAATTGAAGCCGAAAAAATCCCCGGAGCAACCTACCGGTGCATGATTTATAACAACTGCATCTTTTATCATTGACAGTTGGCAGAATGCATTTCTGGAACTGCAACCCATACACTGGCTGAAGCTTCTTGATTTATCCTGCAAATTACCTGCTCTGGCACACTTTACAAGCTCCCCGGCTGTTCCTTCAAAGCCTGTTATGGAACCTAACCGCACTTCTCTTACCTGAACCTCAGGGCTTTTTATATTTATGTTGCTCAATTTTTCCAATCTCCTTTATTATAGATTTCCTGCTGCTTCTGTCCTGATTTCACCTGTTTCAAGAGCCAGCAAATAATCTCCCCATTTTGCAGCCCAGTTTCTGAGTTCCTTCACTTCCAACGGTGATGGAACCTTTGATTCCTCATGTCCTGCTATTTTTGCTGCAAGAGCTTTATATATTTTTGCCTGTTGTGAGTCAGGGGCAGCCTCAATGGTAGTTTTTCCTTGTAATTCGCTTTGAGTAACTGTTACAGACCTTGGTACATATTCGACTACCTGTGTATGCGTTTGTTTGGCAAAATCGTCTATAATATCCTTTGCATAAGGTACATTTATAGAATTTGCTATGACACCGCCAAGTAAGGCTCCCCCTGAATTGGAATACTTATGTATTCCCTTAAACAGGTTGTTCGCAGCGTAAACTGCCATAAAATCAGCTGATGAAACCGTGAAAACATGTTCTGCAATTCCTTCTCTTATCGGAACGGCGAACCCGCCGCAAACAACATCACCAAGAACATCATATATAACATAATCCAAATCAAGCTCTTCAAAAATATTCTGCTGTTTGAACAGCTGAACAGCGGTAATAATACCTCTTCCGGCACATCCTACACCCGGTGCAGGACCACCTGCCTCTACGCAGTAAATTCCGTTAAACCCCTCAAAAATAACCTCGTGAGCCTTTACTGTGTTTTTTTCTCTAAGAGTGTCTAAAACAGTAGGGATGTAATTACCGCCCCTCAGTGTGTTTGTTGAATCACTCTTTGGGTCGCACCCAAACTGCATTACCTTATATCCTGCTACTGAAAGAGCGGCACTTATATTTGAAGTTGTAGTTGATTTTCCAATACCACCTTTACCGTAGATTGCAATTTGTTTTATTTTTTTAGCCATTTTTAGCCTCCCAATATTAGTTTTCTGTCTTTATATTTAAAGTTTCATTTACTTTTTCAAGAACCTGTTCTATTATACCTACAGCACAAAAGGCCCTTATTTTTGCCATCATGAGAGCCTGAACGGCGCCTAGACCTATTTGTGCAGCAGCTACCGCTTTACAGTCCTCTAGTAGTGTGACCACCTGTTGCATTGATACTTCACTATGTTCACCACTGCTACATGCAGGGCTTGTGCTCCTCTTTTCAATAAAATTCGACTTCCCGGTATCATCTGTTTGAAATATCAAAAATTGCCTGCAGTGGCCGAAATGCTGGTTTACCACCTTGCCGTCACTGCTGGCTACTGCTATTTTATAAGCCATATTAGCCTCCAGTTATTTATTTACTTATTAGCCATGTGAAAAGGTTTCCATGGGAAAATCATAAAGCAAATTTCCAAGTTCCTTGCCTTTCCCCGGAATACCACATGCATCTGCTCTGCATTGCCTGCAATGTCTGAAAACATCCAGATATTTTCCTGCACACTCTCTGGCATTGTTCAATTCATTGCAATCAGGGGGTCTGAAACTTTTCATTTCATGCTGGGGAATGAGTGGAATTATATTTATAATGGATGCCCCGGCTTTGGAGGCTACCCGTGCAATTTCTTCAATATGTTCGTAATTGAGATCCGGTATCAGCACAGTGTTTACCTTTACAGCTACACCTTTGCTACTCAGTTTTTCTATTCCCTTTATTTGTTCTTGTATCAGCTTTTCAGCTCCCTCATATCCTTTTAAATAGACGCCGTCCCAATATACTCCTGTACAGATATACTGTAGAATTTCCGGCTCCACAGCGTTTACGGTTACCGACACTGTTTTTATACCTGCGTTAACGATTCGCTGGGAGTATTTGTCTAGCATAAGGCCGTTTGTGCTAAGGCATTTAATTAAATCAGGGTATTCAGAGTCCAACATTTCAAAAGTCTCAAGAGCATTTTCTGTAGCCAGTGTTTCTCCAGGGCCTGCAATGCCTACCACACTTATTTCAGGGCAAAGTTCCAAAGCTTTAGCTACTATCTTAACAGCTTCCTTCGGAGTAAGTACTTTTGCTGCAACTCCCGGTCTGTTTTCAACTTTATTAATGCATCTTTTGCAGAATTTGCACTGAATGTTACATGTAGGACTAACAGGCAAATGTATTCTTCCGTATTTAAAATGTGCCCTTGCACTAAAGCACGGGTGTTTTCCTAAAAGATGATTAATTTTTAGGTTTGTTATAGTGTCGCCCCCCTTTGCGTTTTATACAATAAAAAAAAGCCAAGTAAAACCAACAATGGTTTTAACTTAGCCTCTAATTTTTTTAGTCAACTAAATCTATATCATAAAAATTAAGTATGTAATAAAAACTATTTTACCCTGACTTTTTCATTTTTCTCCAGCTGTATCAGATTTCCATCCTGAAAAACCAGAGTGATTGAGCCATACCTTAGTGATTTGGCCATATCATACAGCTTTTGAATATCTTGTTCTGAAATTGGTACTTTCGATTGCTCAATATTTTGCTGATGTTGACTCATAATAGCACCACCTTCTTCATTCAATTAAAAATAATAATTCCTAGTTAATTTATAATTCATATATGTTTGATATGTTATTGATAGTATATTACTACTTGAATTATTTGTCAATAGATATATTTAAAATTTAAAACAAAAAGCACTACTCAAGTTTATGAGCAATGCCTGCTTTGTTACTTAATATTATTTTGTAAATTTCTCATATAAATCAGGTCTTTTTTCCCTGGTTCTGTCCAAGGACTGCTGCATACGCCATTTCTCTATATTGGCATGATGTCCCGACAACAATACATCAGGAACTTTATTTCCGTTATAATCTGCGGGCCTTGTATACTGAGGATATTCCAGAAGTCCGTTAAAATGTGACTCGTCACTGAAAGAGCCTTCTGTTGACAATACTCCGGGGATAAGCCTGCTTACGCAATCAATAAGTACCATAGCCGGCAGCTCACCGCCTGTCAGTACATAATCCCCTATAGAAATTTCTTCGTCAACTATTTCCTCTATTATGCGTTCATCTATACCTTCGTAGTGTCCGCACAAAAGAATCAGATGTTCCTGCTTTGACAGCTCCTTTGCCATTTCCTGTGTCAATACATTTCCCTGGGGACTCATGTATATTACTTTTGGCTTGTGCCTTATTCCTTCTGTTACGGCTTTGTAAGCATCTATAACAGGCTGACACATCATTACCATTCCATTGCCCCCGCCAAAAGGATAGTCGTCTACTTTCCTGTGCTTGTCTTTTGAATAATCTCTGATATTTACCGCATTTATTTCAACAAGGCCGTTTTTCTGGGCACGACCAATAATGCTTTCTCCCATTACACTAACAAATAATTCCGGAAATAGCGTTAGTACGTCAAATTTCATTAATCAAGCAGTCCTTTCGGTAATATAACTAAAATTTTTCCTTCTTCTATGGAAATTTCCTTCACAACACTCTTTAGTGCAGGTATGAGAATTTCTTTTGAATCAGAATCTCTTACAACATATACATCATTACTGCCGGTCTGTATTACGTCCCTTAATTCACCGAGAAGTTGATTATTTTCGTCATAAACCTTAAGGCCAATAATATCAGTAATAAAAAAGGAATTCTTAGGGAGCTTTACAGCATTTGCCCTATCTACCTTGATGTAAAAACCCTTTAGCTTCTCAGCCTCTTCTATACTGTCTATGCCCTCAAATTTTATTATAACGAACTGCTTGAAAAATTTAACACCGCTAATATTGTGCTTTTCAAGGCTGCCATTTTTATCTATATAAACCCATTTTAGTTGTTTAAACCTCTGAGGATCATCAGTTTGAGCTGTTGCCTTTAGTTCGCCCTTTACGCCATGGGTATTTACCAATTGTCCTACAACCAAATATTCCAGCATATTGTCACCTTGCCTTTACTGAAAATATAACTTTCCAAACGCAAGTAAAGGGGCTTATGCCCCTTATCTTACTGAATGATATCAACAACCACTCTTCTGTTATCCTTGACTGCAGCAGCCTTGACAACAGTTCTGATTGCTTTGGCAATTCTGCCTTGTTTGCCTATAACCTTACCCATATCGTCTTTTGAAACTTTGAGTTCAAGAATTATAGACTTTTCATTTTGAATTTCGTTTACAAAAACCTCATCGGGAAAATCCACAAGGGCCCTTGCAATACTTTCAAGTAATTCTTTCATCATATTAGCCTCCATGAGCCTAAAGTGGCTTTCGAATTGTAACTAAATGAATTCCTTTATTCTCAATATGTAAGAGAATAAAAGAGGCTAACCCAGCCAAATAAAACACAAGGGCCTTTTAGCCCCTTTGTTTTATGCTTTAGATAATTATTCAACAATACCTTGCTTCTTAAGAAGTGACTTAACTGTATCAGTTGGTTGTGCACCATTCTTTATCCACTTTTGAGCCTTCTCAGCATCAATTTTAATCTGAGCTGGTTCTACAACAGGATTATAAGTACCGATTTCTTCGATAAATCTACCGTCTCTTGGGTATCTTGAATCAGCAACAACTACTCTGTAAAAAGGGTTCTTCTTAGCACCCATTCTCTTTAAACGAATCTTTACTGCCATTTATTTTCACCTCCTTCAAAGGATTATAATCAAAATCATTTATCAAAAAGGCATCTTAAACTTTCCAAGTCCGCCTTTTTTACCTTTCTTGCCCATGTCACTCATCATCTTCATCATTTTCTTCATCTGTTCAAACTGCTTTAAGAGTGCATTTACTTCCTGTATGGTAGTACCGCTTCCCGCGGAAATTCTTTTCCTGCGACTCCCGTTTATAATTGACGGATCCAGTCTTTCTTTTCTTGTCATTGACTGGATAATAGCCTCAGTACGTCCCATCTGCTTTTCATCAATATCTATATCCTTCAAAGCCTTCGAGTCCACACCCGGCATCATGCCAAGTAAATCTCCGATAGGCCCCATTTTCTTTATTTGCTGCATTTGGTCAAGAAAATCTTCCAGTGTAAATGTCATGGTACGCATTTTCTTTTCCAGTTCAATGGCCTTTTTCTCGTCATATGCTTCCTGAGCTTTTTCTATGAGACTAAGGACATCTCCCATGCCTAGTATTCTGGATGCCATTCTGTCAGGGAAAAACGGCTCAATATCGTTGAGTTTTTCACCCATTGCCGCAAATTTTATTGGCTTACCTGTAACAGATTTAACAGATAAGGCAGCACCGCCTCTTGTGTCACCGTCAAGCTTCGTAAGGATTACTCCGTCAATGCCGAGCTTTTCATTAAAGGTTTCAGATACATTTACTGCATCCTGACCTGTCATTGAATCAACCACCAAAAGTATTTCATGGGGTTTAACTGAATCCTTTATACTCAACAGTTCATCCATGAGCTTTTCGTCAATATGAAGTCTTCCTGCTGTGTCAATTATAACCAGATCATGCTGTTTCATTTCCGCAAACGTAACAGCTTCCTTTGCTATTTGAACAGGATTCTGATTGTTCTCCAGTGTAAATACAGGAATATTCAACTGATTTCCCAATACCTGAAGCTGCTTTATAGCTGCCGGACGGTACACGTCACAGGCAACAAGCAAAGGGTTTTTACCCTGTTTTCTCAAGAGGTTTGCAAGTTTTCCCGCCGTAGTGGTTTTACCTGCACCCTGAAGTCCTGCCATCATAAAAATTGTGGGAGGTTTTGATGCAAATGTAACTTTGCTCTGCTCCCTGCCAAGCAATTCTATCAGTTCTTCATGAACTATCTTAACTACCTGCTGTCCCGGTGTGAGGCTCTCCAATACATCAGACCCTACCGCTCTTTCAGATACTTTGCTTATAAATTCCTTAACAACCTTAAAATTTACATCGGCTTCAAGCAGAGCCAGCTTTATTTCTCTCATCATATCCTTTACATCTTTTTCGGATACTCTGCCCTGTCCGCGAATTTTCTTTATTGTTTCCTGGAGCTTTCCTGACAAACCCTCAAAAACTGACATTAAAAAACCTCCAATCTGCTAAACAAAAGCCTGTACTATATATTATTTGCCAAATCTTCTATTTCAGTAATTACTTTTTCAATAATACCTACGTTTTCGCTGTCCAATCCATCCAGTTTAAGTTTTTCCATCATCTCAAGCACCTTCTGTGCCTTTTGTTTTTGCTGTGAAAACTTACCCAGTAACCCGAGTTTGTTCTCATACTCGATGAGTTGTGCCCTTCCGCGCTTTTCATTGTCATATACACCCTGCCTGCTGATATTGAGCTGTTCGGCAATCTCAGTCAGAGTAAAATCATTGTTATAATGCAGATCAAGTATTTCGTACTGCCGATCTGTCAGAAGCTGTCCATAAAAATCAAGCAGCAGTGAAGTTTCGTAAATTTTATTCATATTAACCTCCATTAATCGAATGTGGGGTTAATCAAATTTCATTGTCAAGTATTTTTACTTTACAGCTTATTTTAAAACAATCATTGTATATTGTCAAGTATTTTTACTTTACAAAGATCCTTTAAAATCATAAAACAAATTTAATCAGTACGCTTGCTTCTGTTTCTGACATAAATATGTTTTATTTTAGAATTGTTTGTATCGCGTTCTTCTATTTCAAATTCTTTCAGCTTTCTTATTAAATGTGTCAGCTTGTAAAAACCAAAGTTTCTGGGATCAAAGTCAGGCTGCTTTTTGATTATAAGATTGCCTACATCCCCGAGAAATGCCCAGCCGTTTTCGTCCTCAACATCATTTATTGAAACGGATATTAAATTTATTATATCCTTACCAATAGATATTGTGCCGCTTCTTTGTTCCTTCTCTGCTATTTCCTCTTTTTTGGCTCCATTTTCAAAGGTTCTGCTGTTTTGAAGGGATGCACTTATAATTTCAATATATGTAAACTTGTCACAAGCTGCAATAAAAGGACTGGGAGTCTTTCTCTCACCAATTCCATAAACCTTTTTACCTGCTTCACGCAGTCTGGTAACCAGTCTGGTAAAGTCACTGTCACTGGATATTATACAAAAACCTTCTACCTGATCTGAGTATAAAATATCCATTGCATCAATAATCATAGCAGAATCAGAAGAATTCTTACCTGATGTATAGCTATACTGCTGTATTGGCGTTATTGCATTCTCCAGCAGCACATTTTTCCAACCTGACATGGTTGGTTTTGTCCAGTCAGCATAAATCCTTTTTATTGTAGGTGTACCGTGCCTGGCAATTTCCTCCATAATTCCCTTAACATTGCTATAAGGCACATTTTCTGCATCTATCAATACTGCAAGCCTCATTTCATCAGGACTCATTTTTCACTCTACTCCTTTCGTTTATAAAGTCACTTAACTTAATACTAGCACATTAAGCCCTTGTTTTGTATATTAAATTGACTATTGCCTCTATTTTTCCCAAAAAATATTAATTACTCACTTTTTTTAGATTGCACGGGTTTTTTTTATATGATATCATATCTTATCAGCTGGTATTCATTTATGAAACCAGACATGTTTTTTTTATTAATTCTATTTATACGACTTATATCCCATTACGGGAATGAGAACGGAGGTTAATTTATGATTCTTTTCATATCTGTGTTTCAAACTTAAATCTTTTTTCAATTTACGTAAACCAGTATTTATATTATTTTATGGAGTATCAATTTTTTGCTACTTCTGTTTTTTGATGCTGTTCAGGTTATGAATAAATGGTATAAAACTTGTGTAATATGTTTACTGAATGAGGAGGAGTTTTATTTTGAAGAATCGGGAAAAAAAGTTTATGGGAGTCGAACAACTGTCACTTAGAAGTTTGATTATCGGCTCTCTGGGTTCTTGCGTTATAACTGCAAGTTCCATGTATGTTGCTTTAAGAATGAGTGCATTACCTTGGCCTACAATTTTTGTAGCAGTATTGTCAATGGGTCTTCTGAAGATATTTGGAAAAACAACTAATAATGAAATCAATATAACTCAAACAGCAATGTCTGCAGGTGCAATGGTTGCAGGCGGACTCGCTTTTACTCTTCCGGGTTTATGGATTATGGGTATCTGGAAAGGTTCTGAAGGTTTTTCATCAAACTATGTTCAAGTATTAGCTATAGCTATCGCCGGTATGCTTTTAGGCAGCGTTACTTCCTACATTCTCCGGTACAGATATATTGTAAAAAATGCTCTGCCCTTCCCTATCGGGCAAGCTGCGGCAGAAACAATAAAAGCAGGTGACCAAGGAGGTAAGAAATCCATAATTCTTTTTGCAACTATGCTTGTTTCAACGGTCTATACATTTCTAAGAGATCAGGTAAGACTGGTTCCAGATGCATTTATGTTTAATAAAAACTCAACACTTGGTATATGGAATTCACCCATGGCAGTTGGTATGGGATACATTCTCGGAACTTTGTATACCGGGGTTTGGTTTCTTGGCGCATTATTTTCAAATGCATTTATAATTCCTTTTGGCCCAAAGCTAGGTTTGTTTCCTGATGCGACGGCCGCATCTTCTTTTACAACCAGTGCTGGTATAGGACTTCTTGTAGGTACCGGACTGGGTATTCTAATTGGTATCATATATTCATATATAAAAAAGTTTAAAAGCAGACAAAAGGATGTCTACTCAGAAAAAGCTGAGGCCTTTAAAAATAGAAATAACATTTTTAATCCCCGGAGACTTCTGATTACAGCAGGCACCTTAATTGCTTTCATTTTTACCGTTATCAGCGGAATCCCGGTGCTTCCATCGGTACTACTGATTATTGGTATTTACGTTGTTTCCTTAATGGCTGCAACTATTACGGGTCAGACAGGTATAAACCCAATGGAGATATTCGGTATAATTGTACTTCTGGCTATAAGGATTTTTGTTAAAATTGATGCCATGGATGCACTGATGATTGTGGCTTGTACTGCCATTGCAAGCGGATTTTCGGGAGACTTGTTTAATGATTATAAGACAGGAGAGATTCTGGGAACTAACCCGAAAGCACAGCTTATTTCCCAGATAGTCGGAGGCGTTGTTGGTACTGTAGTAGCTTCCCTTGCTTTGTTTGCCATTATCAATCAATTTGGTGAAGTAGGTTCGGAGACTGCTTTACCTGCCGCTCAAGCCGTAGGCGTTTCAGCAATGATTAACGGCATAGGAAATCCTGTTGTTTTTGGTATTGGTGTTGCAATCGGGGCAGTTTTATATCTTCTTGGACTTCCAACTGCTACTCTGGGTATAGGAATTTTCCTTCCTTTTACAATATCATCAGCCGTATTTATAGGCGGTGTAATAAGGTTTATAGCAGACCGCATAAGAAGCAAATCTTCTGGCGATGATGCAGGTACGGTTGCAGCTTCAGGTCTTCTTGGCGGTGAAGGTATTACAGGTGTTGGTATCGCTTTAGTTAAAATGTTTATAAGAGGTTAATTTATTAATGAGGAGTGGTTTTGTGGGTAAGGTAATCGGTATAGATCTTGGGGGAAGCACTACTAAGATTGTCGGTTTTGACGGCGAAACAATGATTAGTCCTTTTCTCGTCCGCGCTAATGACCCCATTGCATCGGTTTACGGGGCTTTTGGAAAATTCCTAAGCATTAATTCGTTTAAAATAGAGGATATTGAGAGGATTATGGTAACCGGTGTAGGGTCTTCATTTGTTGACAGCAGGCTTTTTGGTATCCCAACAGCTAAAGTAGATGAATTCATGGCAATCGGTTTGGGCGGCCTGTTCCTTAGCAATCTGAAAAAGGCTATCATTGTAAGCATGGGAACAGGTACTGCACTTGTTAAGGCCGAAAATAATACGGCTGTTCACCTGGGCGGAACTGGTATCGGCGGAGGTACGCTTCTGGGTCTTTCAAACAGGATGCTGAATGTCCGTCATTTCGATGAACTTATTGAGACAGCCGCCGGTGGTGATTTGTCAAACGTTGACTTAACTATCGGGGATATATCAAAGGAAGCTTTGGAAACTCTACCCAGCGAAACCACAGCCTCTAATTTTGGGAAAATAAGTGATCTTGTAACCAAGGCCGATCTGGCTCTGGGAATTATAAACCTTGTTTTTCAAACAATAGGTATGGTAGCTGTATTTAATACAAGAATTGATAATATAAGGGATGTTGTTCTCACAGGTAACCTTACGAACGTACCTCAAGCTCAAAATATATTTGAGAAGCTCAGCGTATTGTATAATGTTAACTTTCAAATACCTGAACACGCAGAATATGCAACTGCTGTAGGTGCCGCAATGTGTTTTAATACAAAAGGCGTTCCAATGCGTGAAGTTTTATAGATGTGCAATAGAGAAGGGGAAAGAGGGAAAATTAATAACTTTTCCCTCTTTCCCCTTCTCCATCCTTTAACCATTTCCATATCATTTATAAAACTTTACTTTACTAAAAACTGCTAAGCCTTTTTCATCAAAGAAATAATCATTTGTTGTCCAAGAACAAATCTGGCAAGATATTGTATAAATAACGATCCACACAGGTCCAGTTATGAGCTCCACCCTTCAATGTTATGTAATAGAAGTTACCCTTTCTAAGATCTGCTGAATAAACAAACGTATCAGTAAGTTTCTTCATTTCAGCAATCTGAGAATTCATTCCATCATAAGCTAAATCAGCTGTACCTGTTGCACAGAAAATTCGAATATCATCTTTTGTATAACCTGCTTTTTTAGCGATTTCAGCTAAATATTTAGCTTTTATCTCATCATCGGTTCCTGTGAAATTATATCCTTCTTTCTTTATTGATTCTACATCCTGCCAGCACCATAAACTAATTGGAACATAGTATTTAAAGTAATTTATACTATAAATGTAGTTATACCAAGTGCAGGCGGAACCCATGGAAAATCCGGCAACAGCTCTGTGATTTCTTGCTGCAAGCAAGTCTTTTTCACTGTTGGACTGAGCATATACATTAAATTTTCCTTCGATTGTAGGTATGATGTCCTTCACTAATTCATTATGAAAATTCTTGATACGGAACATTCCATCTTCCTTCTGTCTCTCAGCAGTATATGGAGCTGTATTATACCAAGTAGGAGTAACGATTATCATTGGCTTCATCTTACCGGCAGCAATCAAATTATCAACTGCTCTCATAAGCTCAGTATTCTGACCAACATCACCAAAAGCAGTATGCTGACTCTCGGAATTACCGTGAATCAGGTATAATATATCATATTTCTTAGTTTTATCGTTGGCATCATATCCGTGAGGAAGATATACAAGCATATACTTTTCTAAAGCTTTTGCATCTTGATCGTAAGTATTTGTTTTGTAGTCAACTCTTACGATAGATCCTCTTATGCTCTCAGGGTCTGACGTCTTGTATGCTTTTGGTATATCTCTACACTCTTTTTCATCAAAGGATAAGTCGTTATGTACCAAATTATCAATGGCAGCTTGTAATTTAATGAGCAAGTCGTCAAATTTTGCTTGTGTAGAAGCTTTGTCAGCAATCGCAGCTTCTGAATTCTTAATTAGTGTGTCAACTGCATTACCGTTAGAATAGCGTTGCAGTTCGATTTCCTTTGCACTCATGACCAAGGATTTTAAATCATAAAAATTTGGTTTTGATACAGAATTGAGGCCTTTACCAGTCAAAAGCATTTGACCAAACTTTTTTGTATCCTGGTAGGCAGTACCCGTAGTATCAAATATATTCATAGTAGCTATTCTTGTACTTCCCGTTGCATCATTGATCTGACCTTCCATACCCATTACCTTGCCATTTGCCGGGGTCTGAGATAATGCAATGCGGCCTTCAATTACATAGCCGCCTGCTACTGTCTTTGTAGCTGTATACAGATTTGTCAAATCACCATGATCAGAGGATCTCTCATTTTTAAAATTAACTCTAAACTGGCTATCATCGCCTTCATATGTCCCACATCTCTTATTATCTTCGTCCAGGAAAAATTCCACGCTATCTTTTTCATAAACATTACCGGAAGCATCGGAAATGTTAGCATCCTTTACTTCAGTCAGGAAATACACAGCATTATCATCCCACAACACCTTCATGGTTGCTGTTGTGTTCGTACTGCCGGAACTCATCTTTGTAAATTTTACCGATTCAGCAAGCTTCCAAGCATCTTCAATGTCTCCGTCAATACTATCCGGTGAGCCATAGTAAGCAACAACTCTTCCACTGGCATCAAGACCGTTCGCATCTACTGTAACCCTCTTAGTCCCTTGGTCCCCAGTAGTTGCCTTATCAAAGCCGAGCTTCTGAGCAAGAGTCTTTGATCCGCCTACAACTGGCTTATCAAGAGCTTCCTTAAGTGCAGTTGCCAAATTGGCATTGCTTATCTGACCTTTTACAGTACCGATCTTGGTAAGACCCTTTTGGGCTGCAAACTTAATTGTGTTTGCATACGTAAAGTCTTTTCCTGTTTTGTAACCCAGTGCTTCAAGAAGTATCTTGTAAATCATCTGAGCGGTCGCCGGGCCGTTAGGATCAAATCTGCCTTTGCCTACACCGGTCCATCCCAACTGCGGATTAGCCTTGAGATATGCTAAAATATTTCTTCCTTCTTTCCATGCTAATGAACCAGCATCAGCAAAGTTCACTTTAGATGAAAATTTAAGCGCCTCTGCCTCTAATCCACACAATTTAAGAAAGATTACTGCCGCCTGAATTCTTGTAGTTCCTTTTGCAAGGTAATCGGCATTTACACCATTCCCATCACCTTTAATTACATTAAGCTTTTCCAAATACTGTGCATCAGTCTGGGCGTTAGCAAATGCAGGGATCGATAATGTTGCGAGTACGCATATTGCCAAGACTATTGCAATTAACTTTTTGAGATTTCTCATACTCTCAATTCCTCCTGATAGATAAATATTAAGGTTACCTTTTATAACGCCTCGGTTCAAAAGTAAACTTTTCGGTTGTAGAAAAGTTTACTTTCCTCAGCGGCGTTTCAACGAGGCAAAGGTCACCAGAGGTGACCCTGGATATGCTCACCGCCTGAAAACCAAATCGGTACCCGCCACCTGAAGAGGTGGAGGACATCTATTATTGCCTCGTTATAGTCTTGATTTTTAATTGAACATCAAAACTATATAATATATCTTTAAGCAATTACTACTAGAGCTATTCAGAGAGCTCTTCAGAGACTGCTTCAAAGATCTTCTCAAGTATTTCTGCAAAGCCAAGGGCAAGTCCTTTTTCCATATATAAAAATATCCAACTCTACCATTTCATGGTTAGTGAGTTATTTACAATCCTTAGTTTCTTTTAACCTTTTGGGGATTTATATCCGTTGTGGGTAAAAGGCCCATTTGGGGAATATTTTTACGTATATTTTTCATAATTATACTATCACAAAGTAATTGGATGCTCATTTCAAAAATCATACTATCTGACCTTATTACAATAGAATAGGCACTGTAAAACAGCGATTATCTATTATTTACATAAAATATTAAATTTAACATAAGTATCTATAAATTCTATTTTAAATAAGGATTATTCGCATTCCCCATAAAACAGGTAACGGATATATGGATTCCATATCCGATAGTGTTTTAAAATCTCTTTAATATCTATATAGTTAAACCCTGTAAATATACATAAAATGCAAGCTGGCACATCAATATAACCCAATAAATTTTATATTGATATGCCAGTCTTTAGAATCCTTTTGTAAATCATCCAACTCATGTTTTTAAACAGAACATTGCCAAATTTTCTACAAAAGCTGATTATATAATTATATTGTTACGTTAAATCTATCCATCTGAACATTTTCATTTGAAACTTCATTTAGCCTTCCATTTTTATATTCAATACTCAAATCTAAATCCGAAATCTCTGAGAATTTCATCTTTGATAATTTTTCTAGCAAGTCCTTAAAATACGAATAAGCATTATTTTTGAATTCAGTTGGTACCGAGGTAGTAGTCTTAAGAGCTTCTTTGTATATGTCCAAAGCATTTTTACCTTCCTTATTGATAAAAACATCTTTTATCTGTTCAAAAGATCTTAAATCCAATCCGGTTACATTCTGAAAATCTTTTAATGCCCGGTACTTTGTTCTTACATCATCAGATATATTTTTTGAGCCATTATGCAATATATAAAAAAATAGCTGATTAGAATTGTTATCCTTATTAAGAGCCTCTTCCAGTTGCTGTACAAGCTCTTCATTTTCTATTCCGAATACCTTTAGTTGATAATTAAATGGTTCGATTGTAAGTGTAATATTATCTAATGCGTCAGAGTTTATGCCAATCTTGGAAAGTATATTCTGGAACTGTGAATTTACCATCTGACGGTTATAATCTATTTTTTCGCCCTCTGTCGGATCGCAAACATCACCTGATAAACGTGGGTCATTTAAATTTCCTCCCCCGGATAAACATCCATACAACGTCATTTCTAATTCATTTTCATACATAGCACGTCTTTGTGAATAACTATAGCCGCTATACGTAGAACCAAAAAGATATTTTTTCCCCAATGCATTACTCAGCTCATCGGCGTTGCTAAAATTTGACCTATTTAAAACAGAAGAAGAATAATAGGTTTCTTCTAATTGACAATATGCTTTGTAGGCATCGCTATTCTGATTGTAATTGTTACTTTTGATTTTATCGGTAGTGATTTCATACTTCCTTTTCCACTCAGGAGTTTGTTGTGTTTCCGCTGTATATCTTCCTTTTATATTATAATAGTTGAAATATTTAGTATTAATGTCCATACTTACTCACCTCTGATATTTAATTTATAAATATTTGATAATCTGTATCATGTAAATCATATTGCCATCTTAATGTTATCTTTACCGATGACATTGTTGATTTAGCAGTAGCCATTACATTATATTTAAAATACCAAATTTGTTTTGCTTGTAAATTATTAGCTAATGAAATTGAATATGAACCGCTAGTCGCGCTTGATACAGTCGATGTATACCAGGTATTAACACTGTAAGGTCTAATTTTGTGGTGTACATTACCTTGGCTAGGCGACTGTGTACCTGATGTACTTACACTTGTAACAATCGAATTATTAGGGATAGCTGTGTTGCTAGACAAATCTATATTCAGAATTGTAGAATCTACTCCATTTGAGCTTAATGGAGAATTACCTGGATTTGATGCAGTGCCTGAAAAAGTAAAAGTACCTGACCCTGTCCTTATTCTATTATTTGCCGTTAGAGAAAAGTACATTGCAGAATCATAGATATCTCCTCGACTCACTACTGCATAGAAAGTTTTTGTCAACGATGTATCGTTATCAACGTCTATGTATAATGCAGGTGTTACACCAGTTGTATCAATAATGTCATTGGGATTACTCCTACTGCTTCCAACATTTATACCACTTCCATCTTTAATTTTGACACTCATTCCTTCATACGAACTATCTGATGATACTCTGATATAAATATGCTCATTGGCTGCTAACGTAAACTTAAACCAAGACTCCTCAGCATCATTTGCCATTATCGCTGTTCCTGATGAATTAATTGAATTCCATGTACCAAAATTATAGGCTGTTGTCTGTGTATAATTGTCGGTAATATTTGTAACTGCAGACGCCTGCATTTGTGGCATTAACCCTAATATACATATCAAAGCTAATACTACTGTGGATACCTTTTTTACTGCTACTTTCATAAATATTTACCTCCTATTTTTATATAATTTTTGATTGTTTCAAAGTTATACCATTTTATTAGGTAAGGCATTTTCATTGTCCAAATATTTTATTTTGTTCCATTAAATACCAATTCAACTAATATATCGTCATTCTAATAGATAACATTAACTATTTTAGCATCGGAGGTTTATTGTTATAGCCAAAAAGAAGCAAAATGAACCATTGTGTTCATTTTGCTTCTTTTATTTATAATAATAATATTTATCTTATTTTACTTTATCACTAGTCATTCTGTAATACTGCCATATTCTTAGGTTTTGGACCATAGCCTTTTGTTTATCCGAAAGCTTATCGGTATAACCGCTGCTTGTCTTGAAATTGTATCTTGTTATAACCGGGAGCTCCTTTCTCAAGTCATTAAGAAAATCAAAATAAGGATCATATCCCTCGTAGCCCAGTAATTGCAAAACAATTGCTCCAAGGTAGTTTGCACTAATTGTTTTATCCTCGGGCAAGGCAAGGGTTCGGGCTGTGGCTGGAAAGTCCAGAATACTGCCCGCACTATCATTTGCCCAAATAATATATGGTACTTCACGGCTTTTCATGGCCTGTTCAATAGTTCCGCTTTCATTTATGTCAATACCGGCTTCTCTGTATGCAAGGTAACTATCTCCCAAAGACGGCTTGTGATCACCGTAAAATACAAGAATAACAGGTTCCTGTCTTTCTCTGAAGTAATCGGTGAGGGTTTTAAGTAGCTTGTCCGTATCCCTTACTCCCTCAAAATAATTTGATAGTAGGGTCTTAGCCTGAGGTGACAGCTTTTTGTCTGTTGGTACTGCTTTAACCTTCAAGCCACTGTATTTACTGGACGTATATGGCATATGATTCTGAATTGTTACATTGTAATTAAATACCGGATTTTTTCCCGAATCCGAATTTTTTTCGTAAAGGCTGATTATCTTTTGACCCGCTGCTTTATCAGATACCAAAGAACCCTTCAAGTCTTCCGGCTTTTTGAATTGATCTATATATGTCTGGTCTTCCACACCAAGGAATCTGTATACATTTGCCCTGTTGTAAAACCAGCTGTCCCCTGGATGCATGAAATACTTTTTATATGAATCACTGCCAAATACTCCGGCAATAGATTTTATATTCCTGTGAATAAGCCTGAAAGACGAAGTAGGTACTGTATTCAGGTTTAGTGTCTGCATTCCGGTCATCACATCAAATTCGGTATTTGCTGTTCCACCTCCGAAATTTGGGACTATCATATGTCCTGACACCGAATTCTTTTCCTTCTCTATGGCCTTGAAATTTTTTAAGGGATCATCGTCAGGGGTGAACTTGAACGCTTTATCCAGGCTTATGTCGGAAAAAGCTTCGTTCATAACAATTATTACATTTGCCCTGACTTTGGGGGTAGCTTTACTTTTTGTATATTTTTTAACCAGATTCTCTGCTGCTGACTTGCTATAGCTTTCAGGTACTTCCATTTTATATGCACTAATGTTGTACAAAAAACAGTAATTGAAACCAACATCATTAAAAACCCCTGCTACATACGCTTTTGACTTTGAAGGCATTCTGTCGTATATTGCTCTGGAGCTGTACACAAAGGTATTTGATAAAAGCGCGATTCCTACTATAGCAATGCATCCTGCTATTTTGAAAGATATTTTAACTTTTTTAAACTTTATAAATATTCCTAAAATCAACATGGCTAAAGAAAAAATCAATACTAACGAGATTAAAGTAATATCCAGCTTCATCTTTGTATCTGACATTATATTTGCCGCCTCTGCTCCAAGGAACACATCCTGAGGTACAAAGGGATCGTCTCTGAAAATAATTTTAAAGCGGTTTATAAGAGATGCTACATGGAACACCGTTGAAACCAGTGCCGCTGAGAAAAATACATTGTTAAATACCAGATAAAAAAACAATATACCTGCAAAAACAGGAAACCCGTTAAGTATAAATAAAGAAGGGTGCTTGAGTACATTAGCAACTATAGTATTAAGAGCATTTGGCTGAAGTAGAAATCCCGTTATTGTTAAAAATAATGTAAAAACAACTATCAAAATAATAGTCCAAATATATCCCAATTCAATCCTTTTTCTGGATTTAGCTGAAAATAAATTAACCATTTTAACTCCGTTCCCGGTAACTTAAATAAATTATGTCGCCGTTCATTCCTTGTTTACCTATACTATTTTAGGTCTAATGATTATCTTTGTAAATACATATCTGTTATATTGCCACTTGACAGAGTTTTTTGAACATCAATTATACGCTGATTTGCTGAGCCCCTGAATTTAAGAAGAAGGTCCTTCTGTTCCTCTATAAATGGTCCGTCAACCAGTATTTTTGTGTTTTTTAGAAGTTCCCTCCAGCCTTCTCGGTCTTTAGAATGTTCAATCAGTTGTTCAAATGTGTAACCTGAATAAACCATAACATTGAGCCCCAGTTCATTAATTTCCTTGGCAATGACGGCGAAAGCCTCTGCCTGCTCAAATGGTTCTCCTCCACTGAATGTGACCCCGTCCAGAAGCGGATTTTTGCGTATTTTATCAACTATTGTTCCAATATCAATAAGCTCACCGCCATCAAAGGAATGAGTATGAGGATTGTGACAGCCTTTGCAGTTATGCCTGCAACCTTGAGCAAATATTACCATTCTTATTCCCGGGCCGTCTACAATAGATTCATTTATTATTCCTGATATTCTTATCTGTCTGTTCATAATTTATCCTCGCAATAAATATGCCAAACGAACTGTCATTTGGCATATTTTACACTATTATAAAATTAATTACATATGCTTTACTCTATCACGAACCTCGGCTTTTTTAGCATCATTAAATCGGTCAAGTGTCCCTACAAGATACCCGGTAATACGTCTGATCCTTTCAAAATGCCTGTCGTCTTCTTCTCTTCCGCACTTAGGACATGTATCACCTATAATCCCCGTATAACCGCATACAGGGTCTCTGTCTACAGGATGGTTTACTGACCCGTATCCTATTCCGGACTCCTTCATTGCCCTGATTATCTTTTCAAAGGCTTCCAGATTGTTCATTGGGTCACCGTCAACTTCTACATAAGTTATATGTCCTCCGTTAGTTAACTCATGATAAGGTGCTTCTGTTTTTATCTTGTCTATTGCATTTACTTTATAATAAACAGGTACATGGAAGCTGTTTGTATAATATTCTTTATCTGTCACACCATCTATATTGCCGAATACATTCTTATCATGCTTTACAAATCTACCTGACGTACCCTCTGCCGGAGTTGCAATCAGAGAAAAATTCATACGGTATTTCTCACTTGCTTCGTCCATTCTTTTTCTCATATAGCCTACTATTTCAAGCCCCAGGTTCTGAGCCTGTTCTGATTCTCCGTGATGCTTACCTATTAGTGCCTTAAGGCACTCTGCAAGGCCAATAAAACCCATGGTAAGTGTTCCATGCTTTAATACTTCTCCAACTGCGTCTTCCCAATTGAGGTTTTCAGAGTCAATCCATACACCCTGTCCCATAAGGAATGGAAAGTTTTTAACTTTTTTCTTTGCTTGAATAAGATATCTCTCGTAAAGCTGGTCAATTACCAAATCAATTTTCTTATCAAGTTCTTCAAAGAAAATATTAAGATTCTTATTGCTTCTAAGGGCTATTCTCGGTAAATTTATAGTTGTAAAGCTCAAATTTCCTCTGCCGAATATTACTTCCCTATCCGGGTCATAAGTATTTCCGACAACTCTTGTTCTGCAACCCATGTATGCAATCTCGGTATTTGGGTCTCCATCCTTGTAAAATCTAAGGTTAAATGGAGCATCAATAAACGCAAAGTTAGGAAACAATCTCTTTGCACTGACACGGCAGGCCAGCTTGAAAAGATCATAGTTGGGGTCGCTTTCCTTGTAGTTTACTCCGTCCTTTACTTTGAATATATGTATGGGAAAAATCGGAGTTTCACCATTTCCAAGACCTTCTTCGGTAGCCAGCAAAAGATTTTTAATCACAAGTCTGCCTTCGGGAGAAGTATCTGTTCCGTAATTTATAGAACTGAAAGGTGTTTGTGCTCCTGCTCTGCTATGCATAGTGTTGAGGTTATGAACAAATGCTTCCATAGCCTGATAAGTGATTCTGTCAGTCTCTTCTTCAGTTTTCTTTACTGCAAAACCTTGAGCCTTTTCAAGCAAAGCTTCGTCCGGAATATATTTTAGCAGAATTTTCTTCTCTGCTTTAATATATGCCTCCATTCTATTTAATGCCGGCCTTATACCGAATTCTTTATATATTTCTTCACGAGCTTCTACAATCTCGTTTGAAAAATCATTCCCAATCAGTAGTTCCAACGATTTTTTCAAATTCTGCTTGTAACCCTTTTCAAAAGTTTTTGCAACACCCATAGACATTCCGTAATCAAAATTCGGAATACTCTGTCCACCATGCTGATCGTTCTGATTTGACTGGATTGCAATACATGCTAAAGCTGAATAACTGCTTATATCGTTAGGTTCTCTAAGGTAACCATGCCCGGTACTAAAACCGCCCCTAAAGAGTTTCTGAATATCTATCTGGCAGCAAGTAGTTGTCAATGTCAAAAAGTCCAAGTCATGTATATGTATATCTGCATTGTTATGCGCCTGTGCATGCTCCGGCTTAAGTACATACATTTCGTAGAATTGTTTTGCACCCTCCGAACCATATTTAAGCATTGTTCCCATAGCAGTATCACTGTCTATATTTGCATTTTCACGTTTTAAGTCATTGTCTTTTGCATCTTTAAAGGTAAGCTCCTCATACACCTTCATCAAGCGTGTGTTCATTTCACGTATCTTTGTTCTGTCGGCTCTGTATAAAATGAACTCCTTGGCCGTTCTTGCATGGCCTGTCTCAATCAACACTTTTTCAACTGCATCCTGTATTTCTTCAACACTGGGTACCCTTCTGTCGAGACTTGATTCAATGAAATCAACAACTCTTTCCGCCAATTCCATTGCCGTCTTATAATCCTTACCTCCGGTAGCACTAGCTGCTTTAAAAATAGCATTAGCAATTTTTTCAATGTTAAATGGGACTTCTCTTCCGTCACGCTTTCTGATTTTGGTTATCATGTGGCTAGCCACCCTTCTCAAATTTTTTCTTTTGCAGTATACTAACTTATTTGCATTTGCTTTAAAAGCAAAATATGCGCATAAATAAAATTGTGCAGATCAAATCGCACAATAAATCTTGCCACAAACCAATTCGGCAGTAGCTTCCTGAGATCTCGTTTACACTCGATATATCTGATAAATTAAAATTTTGAATATGTATACCCTTATCGTTCTTAACAATATGTTGGTGCAATTATACTATCACTCTCAAGATATTGTGTCAACAAGTTATTATTTTGATGTATTTTAATTTAAGCCTATATACCTCAATTAAGATTTGTTTTCTACCTTTTATCTTTTTTTGTTATGATTTTTGCCCAAATCAGATATTAGTGAAAAAGTAGCAAAAAAAGCATAATAACCCTTTTGCCGTTAAACTCTCGCATCCGGGTTATTATGCTTCTATTTTATTTGTCTTGTATGTTAGTAACTATATGTCCAAGCTGTTTAAAAGTTTCTTCAGTTCTATCAATTCTTCTTTGTTAAGTGTAACACCCTTGCCCATCTTTTCGTGATCAGGAGACCAGTCTCTGATATCGTACTTTGGGTCTCTATCGTTCCAGCTGACAAGATTCAATTCCTTGTACCAGCCTTTGCCGGATTCAGATAAGGTACCAATATTTTCGGTTATTTCAAACTTTATTTCAGCCATAATAACAATCCCTCCCAAAATATATATTATACCAAGTCGTCAAGTTTTTCATCCTTAAAAGAGCCTAACATTGCAGCTCCTACCACAATACCGGCATTGCCCATTTCAGCCATTTTAAATTCAGGAAGATTAAGTTCCTTTGAATATATTCTATCTTTCAACAGCTCAACTAACGGATTTACAATTGTATTGCCTAGTTTGCTTATAGGCCCCGCTATTATTAATACTTCAGGCATTAATATATTTACAATGTTTGTTAATCCCTCTGCAAAATATTCAACGAATTCCGAGCATAGTTTTCTGGCCTTTTCATCACCGGCCTTGGCAGCCTCAAATATTGTCAATTCAGTTATCTGTGCAACATTATTCATAACCATTTTTCCTAAAATGGATTCCGGATTTTCTGATGCAAGTTGTTTGGTTTGATTAATAAGAGAAGATCCCGATACATACTGCTCCCAGCAACCTTTTCTGCCACAGCTGCACTGCCTTCCGTTATACTCTATAACCATGTGCCCGAATTCTGTTCCACCAAAGTTAAAACCGTTATATATACTTCCGTCAATAATAATTCCTCCACCGATACCTACTCCTACTTTGATAATAAGTGAACTTTCAGTACCATATGCGGCACCAAGGAGGTATTCAGCTATTGCTACACAATTTGCATCATTTTCTACATATACGGGAAGATTTATGTACTTCTGAATCTCACTTCTGATATTTGCATTCGTGAAATTGAGAGAATAGTTCTTTAGAACAATGCCCCTTTTATTATCGGTTACTCCGGGACATCCAACTCCTATATATTTTATACTTTTTAGTTCAATATCTTCATCTGCAGTTATTTTTTTTATTAATGCACAGACATCCTTAATTATTTCTCCAAATTCTCTGTCTTTATTGGTGGGTACAGTATCTCTTCGAATCAATTTTCCATTTTTATCAAGTATACCTGCAACTATATTTTTAACTCCCAATTCAATACCAATAGAATATTTCATTTAACACGCCTCATTCATATAATGATATTTTTATTTCTGTGTAACATGCTTATCAATCATATTTATGACTGTTAAGTACAAAATCATCATCCTTTAATTGTAATGGCATAACTGATACCACTATATGCTTATGCTTTAAAAGCTCCTTCTCAACATAATATCTGGTATTGTTGTGCAGGAATCTATGCCACCATTTCTTAACTGCAAACTGCGGAAGTATAACCGTTATCATATCACCGTTCTGATAGTCATACTCAGCCGATTCAATGAATTTAAGCATCGGATCAACTACTTTTCTGAAAGGTGAATATTTGACAACTATAGGAATATCCATATTAAGCGCATTATATTTCTCTTTTATTTTCTTTGCATCTGCTTCATCAATGACCACACTAAAAGCAGTTATATTGTCCGATATGGTTTTTGCATACCGCAGGGCTCTCAAGCTTGACCTGTTTATACTCTCTATGGGAACAATAACTCTGTTGGTGTAAACGGCCTTATTTATATCAAAGTTTGCAATTTCTTCAGGCTTTAGCCTTAACTGTTTCATAACAGCTTCATAGTGCTTCTTAACCTTGAATATTAACAATATAAGAATTGGTATAAGTATTACAACCAGCCAAGCGCCTTCCCTGAACTTGGTAAAGGCAATGATTACAACAACAATACCCGATACAACTGCTCCCGTTCCGTTTATTACTGCTTTGTGCTTCCAGCCCTTTTCTTTGCTTCTCTTCCACTTTATAAACATACCCGTCTGGGACAATGTAAAGGAGATAAATACACCTATTGCATAAAGGCCGATTAGTTTTGAAACATCTGCTTTAAATACAATCATTAAAATACTTGCAAGAACTGACAATAGAATTATTCCATTGTCATAACTGAGTCTGTCGCCTCTCATACTGAGCTGTCTTGGAGCATATCCGTCCTTTGCCATAATTGATATGAGCATAGGGAAACCCGAATAAGCCGTGTTAGCTGCAAGAATAAGAATGATAAATGTAGTAGCAGTTATATAATAAAACATAAAATCAAACTTTGTATTGTGAAATATTTCACCGGCTATCATTACGAGCATTGCATTACCATGAGATGGATTGACATTATAAATGTTTGCTATTATTGAGCTTCCACCAAACAAAACAAGAATAATCATGGCTAAAAGAAATAATACTCTTTTAGCATACTTTGTACTAGGGTTCTTAAAATTTGGTACAGCATTACTTACGGCCTCGACACCGGTAAGTGCCGCACATCCATTTGAGAAAGCGGTCAATACCAGCATAAGTGTCAATGGTTTAACAACATCAGGCATATCCGTTGGAGGGGGTGGTACATAACCTCCAGCCACCTTGGCAAAGCCGGCAGCTATCATAACAACCATACCAATTATAAATGCATACGCAGGAATACCGAACACTCTTGAAGACTCTCTTATTCCTCTTAAATTGCCTATCATAAGCAATACTACCATAACTACTGCTATAACAACCGAATAAGGTTTAAAGACCTTAAAAGCAGTTGTAAACTGTTCTACTCCTGATGATATACTTACCGCTACAGTCATAACATAATCTACAGACAATGCCGCACCTGCTGTAACTCCCGCAAGAACTCCCAGATTTTCCTTGGCAACTACATAGGCTCCGCCACCATTTGGGTAACTGTCAATAACCTGTCTGTATGACAACATCAATATCATAAGTAGACATATAATTGCAATAGATATATATGACAATTGTCTGAATGCCAGCATGCCCACAACAGGTATCAAAACCATCAATACTTCCTGACCTGCATAGGCTACCGAAGAAATAGCATCGCTGGACAAAATCGGAAGACCCCAGAGAACCCCCATTTTTTGTTCTTGCAATGCTTCGTTTTTCAATGGCTTGCCGACCAATAACCTTCTTACTTTTTTAAACATAAATGCCTCACCATTTTTTAAAGTTATTTAGTTTTTATTTGTTTTTCTACATTTTGCCACAAGGAATATTATGGCAAAACGCTTATTGTATTCTAATACTTTTCTAGGCAATTTTCAATAGCAAATTTAATAAATAATATACTGTTACATAACATAGTATTATATACATTTTTTATAATTTAGCAACAATTTTCTACAACAAAAAGGGGAATAGCTCCGTTTAAGGAAACTATTCCCACAATACTTAACTTTGCTTACTTTCTCAGGCTTTTTAAAAGATCATTAATTTCCTGTGATTGTTTCATAAGCTGATCCAGCTTTTGCTGCAATTCATCCAACTTTTGTCTGTCAATATTCTGTGATTCATCCGGAGGTGGGGCTGTTGTGTTGCCCTTATCCTGCTGGTTTTTATTATCAGTGTCAGGTTTACCCGTGTCAGGTTTTACATTGTCTTTAAAAAGGTTATTTATGGCACTCTCAAGATTGTCTCCTATGCCGTGTTTAAAATCCGCGCCCTGCTGGTAACCTACCACCACCCTTTTAACCTGTGGAATGGATGAAGCACTGTTTGCCTGTATATATATCGGTTCAACATACAATATACTGTTTTCTATAGGTATTACAAGCAGGCTTCCCTTGAATACCCTTGAGCCTCCCTGACCCCACAGTGTTATTTCCTCAGATATTTCACTAATCTGGTTAATATTTACTTCAAATTGATCGGGCCCCAGAATGTTGGTGTTCTTGGGGAAGTTAAACAGTATCATTTGCCCATAGTTTTCCACATCATTACGAACCGCCAGCCACGATACCATGTTATGCTTCTCTCCTGAAGGTGTAAAAGGCCTCATAAGTATAAGTTCCTCATTTTTGCCTATATCTCCGGGAAGTTTCACCATATTGTAGTACGCATCAATATCCCTTGTTCCGCTTTCGTTTTTTGCATCAGGATATTTTGCAATATTCCATTCATCCTGTCCAGTATAGAAGATTGATATATTATCTTCCTTTTTAGGATCCAGATGGTACTTTTTGAGTACCTCGGTTTGAAGTTTAAAAAGCGTTTCAGGATACCTTAAGTGTGATGCAAGGTCTGCTGGGAATTCATCCTTTGCAAACAGTCCCGGGTATACACTTTGATAAGCTTTTATTATGGGGTCTTCCTTATCTACAATATAATACTTTACAGTACCGTCATAAGCATCAACGGTTACTTTTACCGAATTCCTTATATAATTAATACCGTTAAGTTCTTGCAGGTCAGTATCTTCCGATTGCGTATAAAAATATTGTGAATATGGATAATTGTTGGATATGCTATAAGCATCCAGAACCCATACAAGCTTTCCGTCTGCAGTTATATTCAATGCAGGATCGTTATCGACTTTTAAAAATGGTATTCCTTTCTGGGCTCTTTCTACCACATTTCTATTGAGTAGAATTTTTGAGTCAGATGATATATTGCTGGAAACAAGAAGGTTTGTATCAGCATATTTTATCGAAAACAATAACCTGTTCAATAGATTCATTTTGATTTTTTCATACTTGTTTCCAGTTTCATCAAAGTAACTTACCGTTGTTCCGTCATAGTCTATTTCTGAAAGCTTTCCTGCACTCTTTGGGTTTACTATTACATAATTGTTTGTTAACTGTCCGTAGTAAATCCTTGGCTCGGTAACCTTCAGGTTTACCTTGTCAACAGTATCCATTTTAAGTCCGCTGATTAAAAAATCTACCTGACCTTGTGCAGTCAATTTATTTATTGGGTTTACTACAACACCATAACCATGTGTGTATTTGAAGGTCTTATTTACAAAGTTCTGGTTTCTGAGATACTCGGAGTTTATTTCTCTGGCAGAAATCAGTACAGGTATTTCTTTTCCGTTTACTGTGTAATTTAAGATATCTCCGTTATGGAATGTGTAAAAGTTTGTATTGCTCTGGAGCTGTTTGTTGCTGTTCAATGTAGGTGTATAGTCAACTACACGTATATTGTCAACGGTATTTCTGTTATTGTTAATAATTTCAGGAGTCAGTTCATCTATTTTGCTGAAATCATAGGGCTGAATTTTGTCAAGCCCAAAAGCCGTTCTTGTTTGAGTCATATTGTTTTTGAGATATTTGTCTTCAAACTGAATTTCGTTAGGTCCGACAATTGCTTTTTGTATTATTGTTGAAACTAACGTAAGTATAATAAAAATCGCAGGAAAAGTGGCAATTATAAAAGCCGACTTTTTTAGTTTACCCTTCCACATAAAGAATCCTGCCAATAAAACAATGAGAAGAACGATTACAGGAGCTATTGTATAGTACTTGATCCATATATTTGTATCAACATAGCCTGCTCCCGTTACATTCTTATTTGTAAAGTTTGAATAAAGCAACGATTCCCTCTGAAATTTGAAGGATATAGTCTTAAGCACAAAGAAAATTGCTATATTTATCAGGTTGTGCCTCAAAATTGTTTTGTCCTTGAGATCTCTGGTTGATAAAGTGTTGTTTAATGCTGCCATCAGGACAACTAAATAGTATACTGCCGTGTAAAATACCAGGAACAACCACAGATTCGATATAAAACTAAACAGGGACATATAAAAAGGTCTCTGAAACATGTAATATCCGATGTCCTGACCGAATTGTGGATCTTTTATACCGAAGTTGGCAGAATTCAGAAACAGGAGTGCTTTGTTAAAAAAGAATTCCTTGGTGATAAATGCTCCAAATACACCTATTACCAATGCAACAGGGGCATTTATCAACCGCCTCTGCTCTAAGTTATTGTTTGTAAAGTATTTCTTTAAGTTTTTTCCTGTCACCTTGTTTGTAATAAATACAAATAAAGTAATTAATACAAAACTGATTACAAAAAATATAGTTTTGTATAAGAGATTTTTTGTGTAAACGGTAGTGTAATCAGCATTTGGGTTTAACTCCTTCAGCTGAATCAACTCCATGTATATGGAGCTTCCTATTATTGCAAAAACTACCAGCAGCACACAAACAATCAAGGCTGTTATTTTGCCTTTACTGCCTTTGCCGCCTTTCTGCCTCTTGTCCTTTTCTTTGTAGTAATCATATACTTCTTCCATTTATTTTTCTCCCTTCACATCATATGCTATGAAAACAAGGCTTCTACAAATTCCTCTGCATTAAATTTTTGCAAGTCATCCAGCTGTTCCCCCACACCGATTAGTTTTACAGGTATATCAAGCTCCGATTTTATTGCTACAACTATTCCTCCTTTGGCAGTCCCATCTAATTTTGTTAATACTATACCTGTAATATCAGAGGTTTCGCTGAAAGTTTTGGCTTGTGATATTGCATTTTGACCAGTGGTTGCGTCGAGTACAAGAAGTGTTTCCCTATCCGCTCCCGGAAGTTCCCTGTCAAGTACTCTTGAAACCTTCTTGAGCTCTTCCATAAGATTCTTTTTGGTGTGAAGTCTTCCCGCAGTATCACAAATCAAAAGGTCTGCATTTCTGGATTTTGCGGCCTGAACAGCATCAAATATAACAGCTGCCGGGTCTGAACCCTCTTTTTGCATTATTATCTCGGTACCTACTCTTTGTGCCCATACCTCCAACTGGTCGATGGCTGCTGCCCTGAATGTATCCCCTGCTGCCAGAAGTACTTTTTTACCCTGACTTTTATACAGGTTAGCAATTTTACCTATTGAGGTCGTTTTGCCAACACCGTTTACACCTATTACTATAATAACAGACGGTTTAGTCCCAAGCTTCATTTCATTGCCACCCTTTTCCAGTATCTCTTTAAGTGTCTCCTTGAGCAAACCTTTTACCTCTCTTGGATCGATTATCTTCCTCTCTTTAACTTTTGCCTTCAATTCCTCTATAATCCGCATTGTTGTGTCTATACCAATGTCAGAAGTAATCAATATCTCCTCAAGTTCTTCAAAAAGTTCTTCGTCTACCTTTCCAAAAGAAACAAGTACCTGATCTATTTTCTCAGTTATACTTTTACGTGTTTTTTGCAGTCCTTCTTTAAGTTTATCAAAAAATCCCATCTGTAGCCTCCGTATGATATTTTACTATATTATAATTTACTCTCTTTACTATATAAATGTCTTTTAAAATTAAAATAATTTTGGTTAACTTGCCAACTCACCCATTTTCATTGATACCACCTTGGATACACCATGCTCCTGCATAGTTACTCCATACATGGTATCTGCTGATTCCATAGTTCCCTTACGATGTGTAACCATTATAAACTGTGTGTTTTGAGAATATTTTTTCAGGTACTCTCCGAACCTGTATACATTTGCATCATCCAATGCAGCTTCTATTTCATCCAAAAGACAGAAGGGTGTAGGTTTCAGCCTTAGTATCGCAAATAGAAGTGCTATCGCTGTAAATGCTCGTTCTCCACCCGATAAAAGCATCATGTTCTGGAGCTTCTTTCCTGGGGGCTGAACCTCAATCTCTATACCGCTTTCCAGAACGTTGTCCTGATCTGAAATTATCAGTTCTGCTCTTCCTCCTCCGAACAGCTCCTTATATACTATTCCAAAGTTTTCGTTTATAAGCTTAAACTGTTCAACAAACTGCTTTTTCATTACCTGAACCATCTCGTATATGATTTTATGGAGCTTTTCTTTAGCCTGCTCCATGTCATTTTTCTGGACAGACATGAACTCAAAACGTTCCTTCGTCTTAATGTATTCATCTATGGATGAAACATTTACCGGTCCAAGAGCTTTTATCTGTGCCCTGTATTCGGATATATTCCTTTGAGCTTCAGATATGTTTTCTATTTCTTTTTTAAGCTCAACCGCATTGCTATAGGTAAGCTCATATTCATCCCACATTCTGTCCTGAATTGATTTCATTTCTGCTTCTGCTTTAGCTTTTTTTATGTCTATTCTGTTGTACTCTTCATGCAGGAGATGGATTGTCTTGTTGGTTGTATTTAATTTTTCAATGAAGTCGGTGGATTCTTCCTCCAGCACCTTTTTCTCTTCCACCAATCTGTCAATCTCCAAGGTTTTTCCTGTCTTTTCATCCTGAAGTTTTCTGGTTAAGTTATCGAGACCGCTTATCTCCTGCTTTAATGATTCAATTTCGGTATTGGCTTTGTTTATTTCATCCTGTTTTCGTGTAAAGCTTCTGGTTAAGGAATCCCTTTCTCCTTTTATTCTGTCCAGATTTTCTTTTACACTCTGTATACTCTCCGTAATTGAATTTACCGATATCTTAAAATCTGTTATCTCTTGATGTAAATCATCTCTGACTGTCTGATCCGCTTTGAATTTCTCCTGATGCTCTGCGATTATTGCTTTTGTTTGAGATATATCGTTTTCTATGACTTCGAGTTCGGCTTCATATTTCTGCTGTTCTGATATTGTATCCTGCTCCTGCTTTACCATTTGCTCCTTCTCATTTATCAGCATTCCTATTTTGGCCTCTGTCTTTTTTATATTATCCTCAATCATCTGAAGGTGATTCTCGTCTCTGGTTTTAATAAGCTCGCTGTCTCTGAGTTTATTGTTATGCTCGCTGAATTCACTGTCTATCTCTGCCATCATCTGTCTTACATCGTTTATTTTTGATCCGTACTTGAGCTCGTCTTTTTTCAGACCTTCAATAATGGTTTCCAATTCTGAAATTTCCCTGCTTCTGCTCAAAATTCCGGAACTCCTGTGGTCGCTACTTCCTCCGGACATCGATCCGCTTGTGCTTAATATGTCTCCTTCCAAAGTAACAATTCTGAAGCTGTAGCCGAATTTTCTGGCTATACTGATTCCACTATCTAAATTTTCCGTTACAACAACTCTGCCCAACAGGTTCAAAACTATTCCACTATATTCAGCATCACAGGTTACAAGGTCCGATGCTACTCCACAAAAACCCTGACAGTCTCCCAATCTGCGTAAAGTACTATCGTCAAGACGTTTTCCTTTTACGGATGTAATAGGCAGAAAAGTAGCCCTTCCCACCCTATTCCTTTTAAGGAATTCTATGGCTTTCTTGGCATCGTCTTCTGATGACGTAACTATATTCTGCAGGGCACTTCCAAGAGTCATTTCTATTGCTGTTTCATATTTTCTATCAACCTCAACCAGCTGTGCAACTGTCCCATGTATCCCTTTGCCCAGTTCCGGTGACTGCTTGCAGGCAGTCATTATTTCCTTTACACTTCTGCTGTATCCCTCCATACTGTTTTCCATATCTTTAAGCATCTTGTGTCTGGAGGCTTTTACCTGTATATCCGTTTTTACGTTTCCGTACTGCTTTTCAAGTTCGGAAAGAGTGGCTTTTAACTCAGTTTTTTCATTATTCAATTCATTAATCTTTTCCCTGGAATGTCTTATAAGAGTGGAAGTATTTCTGATACTTTCCGTCAAGTCCTCTTTTTTCATATTATCTTTGTCTTTTTCAAGCTTCAGGGAATATATTTCAGTACCTATAGAGTTCTGCCTTTTTCTAATGTTTTCTACATGATTCTTAATGTTGTTTATCTGAGTTCTTTTATCCGATTGAATGTCCAGCTTGTCCATTATACCTGCCTTGAGCATTTCTATATGTCTTTCACTCTCACCAAGGGTGGACAAAATATTATCAAGCTCAGACTGATATTTTTCAAGCTTTTTGGAAAATTCGTTATACTGTCCGTTAAGATAGTCAATCTTTCTCTGACGGTTCATCTCTTCATTGTTTAATAGTTCCAGTTTTGCGCTGATTTCTGAGGTTTCTTCATTTAGTCGTTCAATGTTCCCCCCAAGGCTGTTTATCTTTTCGTTTTTGAGCATTACCTCTGAGCTGTTCTTTTCAAGATTTGCTTCAATTACATAGAATTTCTCTCTTGACTCTGTTATCTGCTCATCAAGATTTCTAAGTAGTTCTGTCTTCTGCTGATTTTGAGCCGTAATACTTCTCAGTCGTCTCTCTTCTGCATCTATGTTATCTCTTATATCTTTAAATTGAGTCTCATACTCTTTTATTCTTTCCTTTAGCCTGTCTATATTGTTAAGATAAACATTTACTTCAAGCTCTTTAAGTCTTTCACGTAAGTCAAGATATTTTCTTGCCGCCTCAGACTGTTCTCTTAAGGGCTCCAATTGAGACTCAAGTTCATTTATAATATCATTTATACGCACAAGGTTCTGTTCAGTAAGATCAAGCTTTCTTTCTGCGTCCTGCTTTCTTACCTTGTATTTCATTATACCCGAGGCCTCTTCAAATATAAGCCTTCTGTCCTCTGATTTGGTACTAAGTATCTCATCAACTCTACCTTGTCCGATTATCGAGTAGCCGTCCCTGCCTATCCCTGTATCCAGAAACAGCTCATGTATATCCTTAAGACGGCAGGAGGTCTTGTTTATGTAATATTCACTTTCTCCCGAACGATAAACTCTTCTGGTAATAGTTACTTCACTGTAGGACACTGGAAGATAATTGTCGGTATTGTCAATAGTCAAAGATACCTCAGCAAAACCAACCGGCTTTCTGTGTTCAGTACCGGCAAAGATTACGTCCTCCATCTTGCTTCCTCTTAATGTTTTGGCACTCTGTTCACCAAGTACCCATCTTACAGCATCACCGATATTGCTTTTTCCGCTTCCGTTTGGTCCCACAACCGCCGTAATACCGTTATTGAAATCAAGTGATATTTTGTCTGCAAATGATTTAAAACCTTGTATTTCAAGTTTTCTTAAATACATGCCGCACCCCTGTAATTGATTAAGCGTAGTAAATTTTCTTTTGTATATACCAAAATATATATATTAAGTCATTTCTATAAAAGAAATGACTTGATATTCAATAATTCTAGCATACTTTGTGATTTATTGGAAGGTTAACATTTTTATTTAATTTTCATTACTTTCCTTGCAATTGCTATTCCTGCTCTATAAAGTATGCTTTCCATTTCCTTACTGACGGTTTTTAGTTCAGACCTTATACTTATTTTTTGAGGACAATGGCTTTCACATTTTCCGCAGTCTTTGCACTGGGAGGCATAGGATGGCTGTGCTGCAACTGCTCCTAAGTTTCTGTAATATTGAAATCTTATTCCTTTATCCCTAATCAGATATTTATCGTTATAGTGGGAAAAGCATCCCGGTATATCAACTCCTGCCGGGCATGGCATACAGTAACCACACGCAGTACACGGTATTTTTGTTCTTTCATGTAATATTCTTTTAACTTTATCAAATACACCGAGTTCCTCAGCTGTAAGAGAATTGGCCCTTGCCTCAGAGGCTATTCGTATGTTGTCCTCAACCTGTGCCTCATCACTCATTCCTGACAGAACCACATTTACCTGGGGATGGTTCCATATCCATCTCAAGGCCCATTCTGCGGGGGACCTGTCACAGTTGCATTCTACAAAAGCCTTTTTTACGTCTTCCGGCAGGTTTGTAACCAGTTTTCCTCCTCTTAAAGGCTCCATAACTATTACAGGTATTCCCATCTCATTGGCAAGTATTAATCCATCCTTTGTAGCCTGATTATTTTCATCCATATAATTATATTGTATCTGGCAGAATTCCCAAGGGTAGGCCTTCAGAATCTGTTCAAATTCATTTTTTGCTCCGTGAAAGGAAAACCCGATGTTTTTTATGGTACCTTTTGCTTTAAGCTCTTCTATCCATTTTAATACTCCCATATCTGCAAGTCTGTCAAAGCCTGCTTTGTCTGTAAGCATGTGAAGTAAATAATAGTCAATATAGTCTGTTTGAAGGCGTTCTAATTGAGTATTGAATATTTTTTTGGCATTATCAAGATTTTTCACCATAAATGGGGGTAATTTTGTAGCTATTTTGACTTTTTCACGAAATCCCCCGACTAAAGCCTTCCCTAAAAGACTTTCGCTTTTTCCTCCATGGTAAATGTAAGCTGTATCGAAATAGTTTACACCTTTTTTTATAGCATTGTGAATCATCTTAATAGCTCTCGGTTCATCGATTCCGCCAGCCCTGGTTGGAAACCTCATACACCCAAATCCCAGAATAGATAGTTCTTCTCCGTTTTTTTGATTTATTCTTGTTAACATGACGTATCTCCCTCAACTTTCACTTTTAACATAAATTCATATCCTTTGGGGGCATTTGAATCTGTATAATCAAAACAGGCTGTTTTACCCTGATGCTCAATCGAAAGCCATAAATGGCATAAAACAATTCCCGTATCTATCTGATTCATTTTATTAAAAATAGGTGCTTTTAAAAAACTCAGCTTTTCACGGCAGATAATGATTTCATTTGTATTCCCGCTAAAATACCATGGCTGCGAGTTGGATGCCGACGGTGCAAGTCTGGCCGCTTCCAGTAATTGGTCTGCACCGTTAATTGATGTTATCTCCGAAATACCCTTCCGTTTAAATTCTGATTTATCAATCCTGTGTAACTTATCCTTAGTATTGCCGAAGGCAAGCATAATTACAAATTCCAGACCGTTTTGTAAAGCCGGAACTTCTTTTGACGGTTTTGCCATACCCAGCCAGCAGCTTCCCAAATTTACTGATGAAAGAAACAAGTCAACCTGCTGAAGCATAAAACCTGCGTTTAACAAATACCCCTCTTTTTTTTCGGAGTAAATTAAAATGTAATGAGGAGCCTTTATAGGCAGTATATTTTTTACTTTGTCATCGGTAAGAAAAGAAAATTCACACTTCATACTTGGTATCAGTTTCTTAACATTATCAGCAAAGTTTTTTATTTCTAATAGCTTTTGATCTGTCAGAGGTGTCATATCATATTTTCTAACAGATTTTCTGGTAAAAATCGTTTTGTAGAGTTCTTCGTTACTCATACAACCTGCCTCCAATTTAATGATAAATAAGTACAATTTAGGCCTGAATTAGTATATTGATTGTTTTCAGTATATATTTCTGATTTTATAGTGTCAATAAAAAAGGACTGTTATTTCCTGAATTTAATTTACATAATAATTAACAATGGTAACCAAACGAAGGAAACTGTCATAAAATATTTTTATAGAATAATTTTTTTTGGGAGGTCACTATGGAAGATTATGATTATAGAAATTGTATGCAAATGATGAATGTTCCAAGCCAGTATTCACCCATGATGGAGATGCCCCAAGATCAGCTAATGGGCATGTTTCCCAGATGTTACCATATTATAATGCCTGAAGTTGGACGCATGTGCGATAGAATGTGTGCACAATACGGACCCATGTTTAACCCCAGCCGTCAAATGCTGGACTCTATGGTAGATGATATCGACAATAGGGTTGGTGCAGATGTTGATATGGACTATCAGGATTTTGAAGGGTGTGAAAACAGACAATTTGGATTCGGTGGATTTGGCGGAGGCAGAAGACGTTTTCGACGCGATCTCATATCAATTCTCCTGCTTAGGGAACTGTTAAGGAGAAGACGTCCTTTTTTTGGGGGTTTCGGTTTTTAATCAGTAATAAAGTTAATCTCTGCATCTCTTAATACTACATTTTATTTTTATTCATGCACAAGACAGGTAGTCTTCAGTTCACGAAGGCCACCTGTTTTTATATCACTGTCCAAATTTAATTGGAATAATTCGTAAGATATTTTTATTATATCTGCTTTTATTAATCACATTTTTCTAATATAAAATAATATAATACCATTAGCATATATTTTTGGAGTACATATATTTATGAACTATAATTATGTTCCCACAGGACAGCATCAATTACCTCCTCTGCCTTACTCCTATAACGCCCTTGAACCTGTTATAAGTCAAAGAACATTAAGAATACACCATGACAAACACCACAAAGCATATGTAGACGGGCTAAACAGGGCAGAAATCAGTCTAGCGGATGTAAGAAGAAAAAGTGACTATGAGTACATTAAATATTGGGAAAATGAGTTGGCTTTTAATGGCTCAGGTCATATTCTGCATAGTATTTTCTGGACTATTATGGCACCGCCTGGTATGGGAGGAAATCCAGGTATGCAAACCGTTAATTATATCAATAATTACTTCGGCAATTTTGGAGCGTTTAAGGAACAATTCACAAGTGCAGCTGAAAAAGTAGAAGGTTCGGGCTGGGCTATCCTTATTTGGCAACCTGCATGGAGAAGACTTGAAATCCTTCAGGCTGAAAAACATCAGAATCTTACACAATGGGGAGGTATCCCGGTTCTGGTTTGTGATGTCTGGGAACATGCCTATTATCTGGATTACCAGAACGAGCGAAAAAGGTTTATTGATGCCTGGTGGGGGATAGTGAATTGGAATGAGGTGGAAAATAGGTTGATTTTTGCCTCAAACGGTCAATTGCCATTAACCACAATAAATACAATGGTATATAAAAATTCATAAAAAAAGGCCCGCTGTATAAGCGAGCCTTTCATTTTAATAAACTGAATTATCGAGGTTGTATGTAGAATTTTATTGCTGTTCTTTCTTCTCCATCGATATTTACTTCAGCAAAAGCAGGAACTGCCACAAGATCAATTCCATTTGGTGCTACAAAACCTCTAGTTATTGCTATTGCCTTGACTGCCTGATTAACTGCTCCGGCACCTACTGCCTGAATCTCTGCATAATTGTTGTCCCTCAAAACTGCAGCCAATGCTCCAGCAACTGATTTGGGTTGTGAATTAGCTGAAACCTTTAGTACTTCCATATTATACATCCTCCTAAAAAAATGCTTTAAAAAAAGCAAAAAAATAAAATATAATTGTATTTATATCTATTCTATATATTTCATCGAATTCCTGCTTTTTACATTTAAAATTTTTTAAAAAATTTAAATAATTTATTTATGTTCCTATAATTAGGAATTTTTCGACATTATGCTTCTCCATAATCCGAATATTTTTAAAATTAAACTCATTTTTAAGTGTATAAATATTCACTCTTTTTTGCCCTATAACATTGGATATAAATTTAGGATTACACTCTATAACTATATCCTGTAATTTGTCAAGCTTGTGGTTCAATATATATTGCCTGATTCTATTTAGAGTAAGCCTTGATTCTACAAGCTGTCTGAAAGCAGGATGAAAAGGTCCGGCAACAACCTCTCCTGATTCACTGATATTGTCTGTGGGCTGAAGACCTATCCGAATAACATTAATATTGTGCTTTTCATATATATCAAGCAGTTCTGCTGAAATATCTACTGCCTCTTCAACTGTCAGAGGCTGATATTTTCCATCGTTATACATCTTCTGTAAATAAGTATTCTCAATAACAAGTGTCGGATAAATTCGTACAATATCCGGAGAAAATTCAACCACCTTTTGAGCAGTTGCAATAGCCTTTAACCTGGTATCCCCGGGAAGTCCGATCATTGTCTGAATGCCAAGGGAAAATCCTCTGTCCTTAATCATTTGTGTTGCATTTTGTACTTCATCAATGCCATGTCCTCTGTTTGTACATTTCAAAACATCATAATCCAGACTCTGAACGCCCAGCTCAATAGTTTTTACACCAAATCTCTCTAGTAAATCCAGAATTGTTGAATTTATATAGTCAGGTCTGGTAGAAAGCCTTATCTGCTTTACCTTTCCTGCTTTAATATAGCTGTATCCGATTTTGAGATACCATTCCTGCTCGGCTAGTGATATCCCTGTAAAACTTCCGCCGTAAAACCCGATTTCTACAAAAGCGTTACCGCTGGTATTTAAGTAGCTTTCAATAGTATGGCGGATATCTTCTTCACTGGCCTGCTTTGATTGTCCGCTAATAATTTTCTGGTTGCAGAAAATACAGTCAAAGGGACAACCCTTATGTGGTACGAATATGGGGATTACTATATGCTTCTTAATTTGTAAACACTCCTTAAAGCCTATTTGGTTTTTATATTATTCAAAGCATCCTTAGCAGCATTTTGTTCAGCTTCTTTTTTAGAATGTCCTTTTCCCCGCCCTTGAACAGTACCATTTATTTTAACTTCCGTAACAAATGTTTTGTTATGGTCAGGGCCAAATTGGTCGGTAACATTATAAGCAATCTGCTGTTCACCGTTTTGCTGAACCAATTCCTGCAGTTGGGTCTTATAATCGTAAAATAATTTACCTTCAATACATGATTTTATAATTTTATCCATGTATCTGTAGACAAATGCTTTTGCGGTTTCAAACCCCCCATCAATATATAATGCTCCTATCAGCGCTTCAAATGCATCTGAAAGCAGAGAGATTTTTTCTCTGCCCCCTGAAAGCTCTTCCCCTTTTCCAAGCAAAAGATACTTTCCCAGACTGATGTCAGTGGCACATTGAGATAATGAGTTTTCACATACAATTTTAGCTCTTGTTACAGACAACTCTCCTTCCGGAAGATTGGGCTTCTTCTGGAATAAATACTCACTTATTGTAAGGCCTAAAACTGAATCTCCCAGAAATTCAAGTCTCTCGTTATATTTTAACTTTCTTGACTTCTTTTCATTTGCATATGAGCTGTGAGTAATGGCAGTAAATATAACATCTTTGTTTTTAAAATTGTAGCCAATGATTTTTTCAAGCTCAGAAATTCTTTTAATATAATCGGTTTGTTCCATCTATTCCTCCAATAATGCTCAAATCATATTTTATCAAATATTTTGTTTACTTTCAAAAAAATAACAGGAGGGAAAAACCCCACCTGTTATTTTACACTTTTATATTAATATCATCAACACTTTGCAATTATTCATACTTCTTTAAACATATTGTAGCATTGTGACCGCCAAAGCCAAGTGCATTGGAAAGTGCATACTTGATTTCACCTTCTCTTCCCTTATTTGGCACACAATCAATATCACATTCAGGATCCTGATTTTGAACGTTGATTGTTGGAGGCAGGAAACTGTCGTGGATAGCCATTGCTGTAACTATTGCTTCAATTGCACCTGCTGCACCCAACAAGTGTCCTGTCATTGACTTGGTTGAACTCATTGCAATATTAGCTACATGACTGCCAAATACTGTTTTCACAACATTTACTTCACCGGGATCATTTAATGGGGTAGAAGTTCCGTGTGCATTGATGTAACTTACTTCTTCCGGCTTTATACCAGCATCATTAATTGCCATCTGCATACTCTTTATACCGCCTAATCCTTCCGGATGAGGGGCAGTTATGTGGTAAGCGTCACATGTGCATCCGTATCCGACAACTTCAGCCAGTATGTTGGCACCTCTATTAAGAGCATGTTCAAGTTCTTCCAGTATTAAAACTCCAGCACCTTCGCCCATAACAAACCCATCTCTGTCCTTATCAAAAGGCCTTGAGGCTGTTGCAGGATCAGGGTTTTTACTCATTGCTCCCATATTACAGAAACCCGCAAAACTCATAGCTGTTATAGATGCTTCTGCTCCGCCGGTCAGCATTAAATCAGCATCTCCTCGCTGTATAACCTTGAATGAATCGCCGATAGCATTATTTGATGTTGCACATGCTGTTACAACACATTCGTTGAAGCCCATGAATCCGTATTGAATAGCTATACGTCCGGAAGCCATATTTGAAATCATCATAGGTATGAAAAACGGACTAACTCTCCCAGGTCCTTTGCTAAGTAAAACACTGTGTTGTTCTTCTAAAGTTTCTAGTCCGCCAATACCAGAGCCGACAATAACACCGCATTTGTCCTTATTTAATGAATCTAAATCAAGCTTTGCATTTTCTACCGCCATTTTTGAAGCAGCCATAGCAAACTGATTGTATCTATCCATTCTTCTTGCTTCTTTTTTATCAATAAATAGAGTAGGATCAAAATCCTTTATCTCGGCAGCAACCTTTGTTGACAACTCAGAAACGTCAATTCTGGTTACCTCACTTATCCCATTTCTGCCCTCTTTTATTGAACCCCAAAACTGCTCCAATCCAAAACCAAGTGAAGATACTACTCCAGCCCCTGTTATAACTACGCGTCTTTTCATTTTCATAAACCTCCAAAAGGTGAAATTAAGATTTGAATTTTTAGATTATATATTAAAACGTCTTTAAGACATTGAAAAAATTCGTAAGGTCATATAATATTAAAAAAGCCCCTATTGGGGACTTTTTTAAGTATTACTTTTGATGTATTCAACAACATCACTAACTGTTGTGATCTTCTCTGCTTCGTTATCAGGTATCTCAAGACCGAATTCCTCTTCAAGAGCCATTATAAGCTCTACTATATCAAGAGAATCAGCACCAAGATCATCTATGAAGGAAGCTTCCATAGTTATATCTTCTTCTTCAACACCAAGCTGCTCAACAATCAATTTTTTAACTTTATCAAAAATCATACGTTCACCTCCTTCCAAAGGATGGTTTCTATAGTGCATACATTTTTAAACTATATGCAATTTAAAAATTATTAAGCTGAATAGCCAGAAACCCAAGCATATCCAATCATAATATTATTACATAACTAATCCACCGTCAATATCTATAACCTGCCCTGTTACATAACCGGCCTCTTCAGAAGCTAGAAAAGCAACAACATTAGCTACTTCTTCAGGTGTCCCGAACCTTCCGAGTGCTATCTTTTCTAGATACTTTTTCTTTAAATCTTCCGGTAATATTTCCGTCATGTCACTGACAATTGCACCCGGACATACTACATTACAAATAATTCCCCGGGGAGCAAACTCCTTTGCGGTAGTTTTTGTTAAGCCGATAAGTCCTGCTTTTGATGCCGAATAATTTGCCTGCCCGGCATTACCATAATTACCGGCAACTGATGAGATGTTAACTATTCTGCCGTATCTTTTTTTCAGCATCTGTTTGGCTGCAACTTTAGTACACAGGAAAGCACCCTTTAGATTAATGTCAAGTACGCTGTCCCAATCGTCCTCTGACATCATCGCCATTGGCTTATCCTTTGTTATTCCGGCATTGTTTATCAGAATATCAATACCTCCAAAGGTATTTACCGCTGTATTTATTAATATCTTCACATCTTCCGCATTCTTTATATCACCTACAACTGCTGTAACCTTTATCCCCATAGCTTCCAGTTCTTTTGACGTGTCCAGGACCTTTTCTGTTGTTCCGTTGAGAACAACATTTGCTCCAAGTTTACCGAGTTTTTCAGCAATAGCTCTCCCGATTCCTCTTGATGATCCTGTAATAACAGCAGTCCGACCTTCAAATTGCATTTTTCGCACACCTCCAATATACATCTACTATTCAGCATTTTAAGCCAATACTTCCAATGCTTTATTCAAGGTTTCTGAATTCTCAACATTCAGTACTGTCGCATCCCTGTCAATCTTCTTTACAAAGCCGCTTAAAACCTTTCCCGGACCAATTTCAACAAATGTATCCACACCTGCAGCAAGCATGGTTCTTATACATTTTTCCCACATTACAGAAGTACTAACCTGCCTTACCAGATACTCCTTTACGATACCTTTATCTACAACAGCTTCGCCTGTAACATTTGTTACTACGGGAATCTTTATATCATTCAAACTTACTTTGTCAAGCTCAGCAGCAAGTTTTTCACCTGCCGGCTTCAAAAGACTGCAATGGAATGGTGCACTAACAGGCAACAACATTGCTCTCTTAGCACCTTTAGACTTGCAAAGCTCCGCTGCCTTTTCAACAGCTGCAGTTTCTCCTGCTACTACTATCTGACCCGGACAGTTGAAATTAGCCGGTTCAACAATACCAATCTGTGATGCCTCTTTACAGGACTCTAGTACATCATCATTTTCAAGCCCTATAATTGCTGCCATAGCTCCAACTCCTACAGGTACAGCCTCCTGCATATACTTGCCTCTTTTTTTAACAAGAGAAACTGCATCCTTGAAGCTCATAGTACCTGCTGCAACATGGGCAGCATATTCACCAAGACTCAGACCGGCTACAAAATCAGGTTTGATACCTTTTTCCAAAAGAGGCTGCATACAGGCTATACTAGTAGTAACAATAGTTGGCTGTGTGTTTTCAGTTATCTTTAAAGTTTCATCATCACTGTTGAATATCATTTCTCTAACGTCAAAGCCCAATGCCTCTGTTGCTTCATCAAATATTTTACCGGCGCTACTATATTCATTTGCAATTTCCTTGCCCATTCCTACGTACTGAGCACCTTGCCCAGGAAATAGAAAAGCTACTTTACCCATATAAATCCTCCTACTCTCTTTAAAAGAATAATATTGCTATATAACCCACCTAATAGCCATTGAACCCCATGTCAGTCCACCGCCAAATGCAACCAGAACCATTTTATCGCCTTTTTTTAGTTTTCCTTCTCTTTTAGCTTCATCCATTGCTACAGGGATGGATGCTGAGGAAATATTGCCGTATTTATTTATAATGTAGTGTATTTTATCATCGGTAATACCAAGTTTCTTAATGGCACCCTCGATAATTCTGGTGTTTGCCTGATGTGGAAAAATGAAATCAAGCTCATTTATGTCCATGTTTAGTTTATCCAAAACATGCATTGTTGCAGTTGACATTGCCTTAACAGCAAATTTGAAGACTTCTTTACCATCCATCCATAACGTGTTGTATTTTCCGTTTAATCTCTTTTCCTTTTCTTCTTCGGCTACATATAGGTTGGGAATTGTTATATTCATACCTTCCGCACCGTTTGACCCAAGGAAGGTATCAAGTATGCCATATCCTTCTTCTACTTCCCCAAGTACTACAGCACCCGCAGCGTCTCCGAAAAGAATGCAGGTATTTCTGTCTTCCCAGTCAACAATCTTGGACAATCCTTCACATCCTATTACTAAAGCATGCTTATAAAATCCATTTGCAATAAACTGCTGGGCAACTGATAAAGAGTAAATAAATCCTGTACAGGCAGCATTTAGGTCAAAAGCAGTGGCGTTTACAGCTCCGATAGCTCCTTGAATAATACATGCCATTGATGGCGACATATAGTCAGAAGCTTCGGTTGATAGAATAATCAAGTCAATATCTTCGGCATTCAGGTTGGCATCTTCCAAAGCTCTCTTTGCTGCCTCAATTCCCATGGTGTAATTAGGGGTGTCTTCATCTAAAATACGTCTCTCTGATATTCCTGTTCTTTTTATAATCCATTCGTCTGATGTATCAACCAATTTTTCCAAATCACTATTTGTAAGTACTTTTTCAGGTACAAAGCTTCCTGTACCTATTATCCCTACACTTTTAGTCGGTTTTATCATCGAAAGAGTCCACCTCCATATTCTTAAAATGTCCTTTAATTTCATTTACTACGTCATTTTCTATTAAGGGTATAGCTCGATTTAAAATTGCATATCTTATTGTTTTTGCCTTGGATGAGCCATGACTCTTTATTACCAACCCATTTACGCCTAAAACAGGAGCTCCTGCAAGTTCATCAGGATCAAATTTACTTTTAAAACCCTTAAAGAAAGGTTTAAGAAGCAGATAACACAGCTTTGTAAAAGTATTTGATGTAAATATTTTTTTCAGTTCTCCGAGAAAAAGTGACCCGGCACCTTCATACAACTTTAAAGCAACGTTTCCTACGTATCCGTCACAAACAGCTACGTCAACATCGCCACCGGGGATATTGTTTCCTTCAGTATTTCCCACAAAATTGATTTGGGAAGATGCTAGCATACTGAAGGCCTGCTTGAGGGTATCATTTCCCTTAGCATCTTCTGACCCTACATTCAAAAGGCCAACTTTCGGGTTATCTTTTTTGTAAATAAGCTTCATGTAAATGGAACCCATTATACCGAACTGCAAATAGTTTATGGGTCTGCAAACAGTATTCATGCCAGCGTCAATTATCAGAACCATATCTTTTTTGGAAGGAACCAATGCCGGAAGTGATGGCCTGTCGATTCCCTTTATACGACCTACTATCAATAATGCCCCTGTCATGATTGCTCCGGTATTACCGGCTGATATAAATGCATCTCCCTTGTTTTCCTTTAGCAGTTTCATACCTACAACCATAGAGGAATCCTTTTTACCCCTGATAGCCTTTGTAGGAGTATCATCTCCTGTTATAACCTCTGTTGCATTGACTATCCTTATTCTGTCTTTATCAAATTCTTTTTTACTTAAATTACTTTCTATTAGCTCGCTTTTACCAACAAGTGTAATATTGAAGCCTTCTTTCATATTTATTGCTTCAACACAACCATCTATTATAGCATCCGGTGCGTTATCTCCACCCATCGCATCAACAATAATGTTAATCATCTTTGTCACTCTCCAAAAAGTATCATTAAAAAATATTCAGAATATGCTCAAACAATTTCATGTTTTTTCTTTAATTATATTTTCATTAAGAGATACCAGTATAAATTTTCCTCTGAATACTTCAACGTTTTTTTCGTATATTTTGACCCAGACAATAAACCTGTTTCCCTTAGTCTCTCTGACCTCAGCTTTTGCTATAATTCTCGCCCCTGCATAAACAGGAATCTTGTACTTGATATTTGCCACTCCGACCAAGGCTACCTGTGAATCTATTACTGCAATGGCAAGTGTCTCAGCCAATGAGTAAATATAGTGTCCACGTACAATTTGAGTTTTTTCAAATGCCATTGTACTATTGGTTTCCATAAGTGAAATTGCATTTTGTCCAAGCTGTAAGTCTATCAATTCACCGATAAATTCTTTACTTTCAAGTGACTTTAGTTTCTCCTGATTGCTCTCCGCAACATTTTTAATTCTTTCACGCAGCTCTGGAATAGATAATTCCAGTCGGTCAAGTCTGATTGTTGGTACGCTCACTTTAAAATAATCAGCCAATTCTTCATCTGTTAAAAATGGGTCGTACTTAATTTTCTCAAGCAGAGTCTTTTGCCTTTGCTGTTTGTGAGAAGACGATCTACTCACTTACAACCACCCCTTATAATTATTATCTATAATTATTACCAGATACTAATTGCTGATAATAGGATTATATATTAACTTTACTATTATTGCAACTATTTTCTGATAATATTAAATTTCCCGTAGGTACTAATATTAAATTTACATAAATATCTTTTTCATACTCTTGTCTTTTACCGTACTTCCCTGACACTAGTCCTAAAGACATAATAATAGCCGCAGTTCCCTACGGCTATTTTTGTATATCAATATAATGATTGGTTTACATACCGCCCGATTTGAGTATTTTTAAGTTCTTAGCAAAAAAGTCAATTCCAGAATATATTGTTACTATAACAGCTATGAACATCAGGTAGGAGTCAATCGGCACATCTGTAAATATTGAGAATGGCCAATTTTTTAATAGGCAAACCGAAACTGCAATAGTTTGGAATACCATTTTAACTTTTCCGGACTTGTTTGCAGCAATAACCTGCCCTTCTCCCGCGGCAACCAAACGCAATCCTGTAACTAAAAGTTCTCTGGATATTATAATCATAGCTGCCCACCCGGTTACAACCTGTTGTTGAACCAGAGCAATCAATGCAGCAGTAATTAACAATTTATCGGCTATAGGGTCAAGGAATTTTCCAAAAGCAGTAACAAGTTTATGTTTTCTGGCAATATATCCGTCAACCCCGTCAGTACTTGCAGCTAATATAAATAGCACCGCGGCAACATAACTTCCGTAACTATTTATAAATTTGTTAACTGACAACATTTCATCCTTTAAAAAAGATAAAAGCTGAAAATTAACTGTGGCATCAGGAATTGGTATAACAAAAATCATAAATAACGGAACTAAAAATATTCTCGATATAGTTATCTTATTTGGCAAATTCATTTATGACCTCTCCTATCAAATCATAATCTTCGGTGTTGAGAATTCTTACATCTTTAAAACTACCTACTGTAAGCTCATCAGGACTGGTAAAATATATAACCCCGTCTATCTCAGGAGCTTCTGCATAAGTACGTCCATAATAGAATATACCATCATCGGCAATACCGTCAACTATTGTTTTGTAGACTTTTCCATTTCTGTCTTGATTTATTTCCCTGCTTATCATATTTTGAAGCTCGAGGATCTTCTTTTGCCTTTTTATTTTAGTATGCTTTGGTATCTGGCTTTTCATCTTTGCTGCAGGCGTTCCATCTTCTTTTGAATACGTAAATACGCCTACTCTATCCAGTCTGAATTCCTTCACAAAAGCAAGCAATTCTTCAAAATCTTCTTCTGTCTCACCTGGGAAGCCAACAATCAGTGATGTTCTAATTGTTATACCGCTGACTTTTTCTCTTAATTTATTCAGTACCTGTCTTATCTCCGAAATAGTACCTCTTCTTCCCATTTGCTTTAATACTCTATCGGAAGCATGCTGAATAGGTATGTCAAGATATTTGCAAACCTTTGGGTTTTTAGCTATTTCTTCAATCAGCTCATCACCTATTTCCTCAGGGTAGCAGTATAAAAGCCTTATCCATTCTATCCCACTAATTTCCGATATCTTTCTGATTAACTCGGGAAGCATTTTTTTGCCATATAAGTCAGTACCGTAACGAGTACTATCCTGTGCAACAATAATGATTTCCTTTGCACCTTTTTGAGCCAAAAGCTCAGCTTCTCTAACTAATGACTCCATTTTTCGGCTCCTGTATTTACCTCTGAGAAACGGTATTATACAGTATGTGCAACGATTATCGCATCCTTCTGATATTTTCAAGTAAACAGAATGTTTGGCTGACGATATTACCCTCTCTTCGTCAAGATAATCCGTTTCGTCAAGCTTTCCATAAGATACTGTCTTTTCCCCCATGTAAGCAAGATTAATAACTTCCGCTATTTCCTTGTAATTACCTGTACCCAGAACGGCATCCACTTCCGGAATTTGTTCAAGTATTTTTTCCTTGTACCTTTCTGCCATACAACCGGTAACTATAAGTACCTCACAATTGCGTCCCTTTTCATCTGCCATTTCTAAAATTGTATTTATGGATTCTTGCTGAGCAGATTCAATAAATCCGCATGTATTCACTATAAGTACATTAGCATCTTCCTTATTGTTTACAATTTCATAATCTGCATGTGACAGCATACCAAGCATTATCTCGCTGTCAACCAAATTTTTGGGGCATCCCAATGAGACGATGCCAATCTTTTTTTTCACCTAAAACCCTCCATGTTTCGATTTAAAGTTCGTATACTTTTTGTTTTGATACTCTAAAAAGTTCTATTAAAAATTATTTAATAATAATTACAGATTGTCAATGTTTTAGGTAAATAATTTGCAAATATTTAATTTTTTTTGTAGTTAAAATATGCATTAAATCAGTCTTCTGGTATATATTTACTTATTGCTTTTGAAATTTGATTATAACTGAATCCTCTTCCTGCAAGATAAGATTTCATTTTATTAATTAAATTTTCATCAAACTCGTTATATTTTGAGTACCGTTTCTTTAGTAATTCCAGAGCTGTCTCATCGTCATCAGGGTTTAGTTCTTCTATCACACTGCTTACTATATCGTTGGAAATTCCCTTATAATCCAGTTCCATTGCCAAAAGCTTTATGGACTTTGGCTTCAGTTTTGTTTTTTCGGATATATACTTAACGGCATATTTATAATCGTTTATGTAATCTATCTCAGTCAGGTCGTTTATTACTCGATTTATTGTAGTTTCTTCATATCCCAGTTCTCTAAGCTTTTCTTCTACTTCAAATGCAGTTCTGAGCTTTAGTGAAAGAAATTTTACCGCAGAATTCTTTGCAGCGACATACACCTCATATTTAAGTATGTAATCCAGTGTTTCCCGTTCAATATTTTTATCAATGGTAAGGTTAAGAGCATCAATACGTTTCAGCGGCAATACAAACTCTGTCTTATTATCAATGCAAACACTTGCCATGGATTTGTTCTTATCGCTTTTTTCTATTGATGTGATCCTCATAACAGCCTCCGTTTCTATTATATATAAGGCACGCCTATGGACAATTGATCCTTGGGCATGCCTTATAATGATTCTAATTATTGTTCAATTTCTTATTCAATTTAGTCAAGTGCAATATCTTCGTCTTCTTCTTGTTCTTCATTTTGCGGAACAGCAGTTACAGTAAAGTTGCTTCTGATAAGTTTCTCTATCTCACTGCACATAGCAGTATTTTCTTTCAGGTATTGTTTTGCATTTTCACGGCCCTGTCCGATACGCTGACCGTTGTAGGAGAACCAAGCTCCGCTCTTGTTTACTATATCCATGCTTACAGCAATATCAAGTATACTGCCTTCTCTGGATATACCCTGACCATAAACGATATCAAACTCTGCTTCTTTGAAAGGAGGAGCAACCTTGTTTTTTACAACCTTTACTCTTGTTCTGTTACCCACAACTTCGTTAGCTTGTTTAATAGCTTCAATTCTTCTGACATCCAGCCTTACGGAAGAGTAAAACTTTAATGCCCTGCCGCCTGGCGTAGTTTCCGGATTACCGAACATTATGCCGACTTTCTCACGAAGCTGATTAATAAATATAGCAGTTGTCCTTGATTTGCTGATAACACCGGCCAATTTTCTCAGCGCCTGTGACATAAGCCTAGCTTGTAATCCTATATGAGAGTCTCCCATTTCTCCGTCAATTTCTGCCTTAGGTACAAGAGCAGCAACAGAGTCAACTACAATAACATCTATAGCACCACTTCTTACAAGTGCTTCTGTAATCTCAAGTGCCTGTTCACCTGTATCAGGCTGAGATACTATCAAATTTTCTATATCAACCCCAAGTTTTTTTGCATACACAGGATCAAGGGCATGTTCTGCGTCAATAAAAGCAGCTTCGCCTCCGGCTTTTTGAGCCTCTGCAATAATGTGCAGTGCAACTGTTGTTTTACCTGATGACTCCGGCCCGAAAACTTCTACTATCCTTCCTCTGGGAACTCCTCCGACTCCGAGTGCCAAATCAAGGCTCATGGAACCCGTAGGAATACTCTCTACATTCATATGTGAATTTTCGCCCAGTTTCATTACCGCGCCTTTTCCAAACTGCTTTTCTATCTGGCCCAAAGCCATCTCTAATGCTTTTTTCTTTTCTAACACGGGGTGACCTCCTTTTTCGTTCGAACATTTGTTCTTTTTAAATTATATATTTTATTTTGTTCGTAGTCAACTGTTAAAATTAAAATATTTTGTTACTTATGATTTTTTAACCAAGCGTTTTATTTTACCAAAAAACTTGTCCTTAACTGCAACGGCCTCTTCAATCTTAAATAACATGGTAAATGCAAAATAAACTGCTGCTCCTACTAAAATCTCTATTCCCAATGCTGCTATTTCAATTAATTTTGAATGCATTACAAAAGGTTTTGTGAAATTAACCGGGATAGTCTTGTTTAATACGAATAGTACTCCCCCCATAACAGCGGCGGCTCCCAGCAGTTTTAGTGAATAGTTAAGGAGTTTTTTCCATCCCATTCCGTTCATTCGTTTTGATATTATTACCATCATAATAACCATGTTTACCACACTTTGTATGGAATATGACAATGACATGCCGGCTGGGCCTAAGTCTGTAGCTTTCATGAATATGTAACAGAAAACAAAATTCAGTGCAATAGATACAGTACCTATATAAAGAGGTGTCTTAGTATCATTATCCGCATAAAAAGCCCTGTTCAGAAGGGCAAGCATTGACTGGGCAATCATTGCTGCCGTAAATAGCAGTAATATGCTACCCGCTGTTACGATTCTGTCTTTTCCTATAACCTGTGACCATTTGTACACAACGCTGACAACAGGCTGAGAGAGGACTATAAATGCCACCGATGACGGTATTATCAGATATAGAATTGTTTTAAACCCATTGTTCAGTATCTCTTTAAACTCATCAACCTTCTTTAGTGCAAGTTTTTCTGAAAGCGTTGGCAGTATTGCAGTACCCAGACCCATGGCAAATATACCGTAGGGCAGCTGCCACAAATCATTTGCATTATAGTAAGCCGTGATACTTCCGTCATTTTTGAACATTGATATAAAGTTAAGTGATATAAGTATATTTATCTGAGCTATGGCAGATGCTGCAAGGGATGGTACTGCCAGTTTGAACAGTCTTCTGAATCCGGGATTCTTCCAAAGGACTTTGGGTCTGTAGTATTTTAAATTTGGCCATGCAAAGGATATCTGCATTATAAAATATACTATTGCACTTGCCAATACACCATATGCCACATATCTTACCCCAAACCTGCTAAGTATGAGTATGCTCAGTGCTGTTCCAAGATTGTACACTGATGGTGCGAATGCAGCTGATGCAAACCTTTTATAGGAATAAAGTACTCCGTTTGTTATTCCTGCCAGCATCATAAAACCTACTGACGGGAAAAGTATTCTGGTAAGCTGTATTGTCAGCTCTCTTTTTTCACCTGTTAAGCCGGACGCAGTCATAGACACAACTGCCGGGGCAAAAATTACTCCAAGTATACATACACCGATCATTGTTACAAATACAACGTTTATAAAAGTTCCTATGGCTTTCCAGCCGTCTTCTTCTTCATCTTTGGCAATATAACCGGATAGTACGGGAACAAGTGCGGCAGATATTGCCCCTCCGATTAATAAGTTGTACATTAAATCAGTTGTTCTGAATGCTGCCAGCAACGAATCAGACTGTGCCGCCGTAAGCAGATTATTAATAAGTATTGTTCTTAAGTAACCTGTTATTCTGCTTACAACCAACGATGCCATTACTATTATTGCGGCACCTGTTAATTTTTTATTATTTGAACTCAAATTTAACCCTCCCGACTGCTATTCGCAGCCCTTTTCACATGTATATCAGTTATCAAAGATCCATTTCCAGCTTTAAAACATGCCTTCTTATTAAGTCAAACACATTCAGTGCAGTAATCGTCCTGATTTTCTTTCTATTGCCCGAAAGTCTAAGCTCCTTTGTAACTGTACCGCTGTCACTTGAAAGTCCTATATAAACCAATCCAACCGGTTTTTGGTCAGTACCGCCGCCGGGTCCTGCTATCCCGGTAACTGATATACCGATGTTAGTCTTAAGCCGATTCCTGATACCCTCAGCCATTTCTGCTGCTGTTTGGCGACTGACTGCTCCATGAGACTCAAGTGTCTGCGCTTTTACACCAAGATACTCCATTTTTGCTTCATTTGAATAGGTTACGGCTCCACCCATAAATACGCGGGAAATACCCGGTATATCGGTAAGCATTTCTGATATAAGGCCTCCTGTACAGGACTCTGCAGTTGCTATTGTAATATTGTTTTCCATAAGAAGTCCTGCCACCACAGCATCCAAATTTTCATCCTTGTCAGAGTACAGATTGTCACCGGTTTTTCTTTTTATCTCATTTACAACAGATACCAGTATATGTTCTGCGCTCTCGCCCTTTGGAACACTAGCTGTTACCCTTATAGTAACCTCGCCTTCCTTGGCGTATGTGGCAATAGTCGGGTTTGTCTGGCCATCAATCAAATCCATTATCTTAGTTTCCATTGCAGATTCGCCGATACCAAAAACTCTTAAAATCACGGATTCTATGGAATATGCACTCTTGTTTCTAAAATATGGCATAACATAATCCAAAAACATGGGCTTCATTTCTATAGGAGGGCCTGGGAGCATTACAACTACCTTTTCGCCCATTTCTATTATACATCCCGGTGCAGTACCATTATTATTTTTTAGCACTATACAACCTTCGGGCATATACGCTTGTTTCGCGTTGTTTGGCGTCATCTGCCTTCCAAGCCTATTGAAATAGTCTCTTATTTTATTCAGGCTCTCTTCATGAATAACCAGCTTTTTACCACAGACCCGTGAAATAGTCTCTTTTGTCAAATCATCCTGAGTCGGCCCCAGACCGCCTGTTGTTATGACTATGTCGCACCGCTCCAAAGCAAGTTTTAAGCACTCTTCCAATCTATCGGGATTATCACCTACAACACTGTGATAGTATACACCAACACCTGCCTCGGGCAGCTTTGAAGATATATACTGTGCATTGGTATTAACGATCTGCCCCATGAGCAACTCTGTACCAACGGCTAATATTTCCGCTCTCATATTTGTGCCTCCGTTATAAAGTAAATAAATCATATTTATTTATTATACAACATGAATACAAAATAGTAAGCAAACATTTTAAAAAAGGAATTAATTTAAGAAATGGAATTATTGAAAGGAATTTTAAGTCCAATTAATCAATCTAATTATAACATATCTGTTTAGTTTATCAAGCAATTTTTTTCCACAACGAATATGTATTTATTTTAAATACCGTTATATAATACAGATATAAAATATTTATCCAATACAAATGATTGAATTTTGAAAATCGAAGGAGAGTTATTATGAAGGCTTTATTTATCGGTGGAACAGGGATTATAAGTTCGGCAATTTCGTCCTCTTTGGTTGAACAGGGTTGGGAACTTTATCTCCTTAACAGGGGTAACAGAACCGAAAGGATACCTGAAGGCGCAAAACTTCTAAGGGCTGATATAAATGACGAAGCGCTTGTAAGTTCTCTTATAAAAGATCAGCATTTTGATGTTGTGGCAGATTTCATTGCCTTTGTACCCTCACAGGTTGAACGTGATATCAGACTTTTCTCGGGCAAAACTAAGCAATACATATTTATTAGTTCTGCATCAGCATATCAGAAACCTCTGTCCGATTTCCTCATAACCGAATCGACTCCACTTGCAAACCCCTATTGGGAATATTCACGTAATAAAATTGCCTGTGAGGAACTGTTAATGGCAGAATACCGCAAAAACGGATTCCCCGTCACCATTGTACGTCCAAGTCACACATATGACGATCGTAGCATTCCTCTAGGTGTTCATGGAAATAACGGCAGCTGGCAGGTAATAAAGAGAATGCTGGAGAATAAGCCTGTAATTATTCACGGTGACGGAAGCTCTTTATGGACTTTAACATATAATTCTGATTTTGCAAAAGGCTTTATTGGGTTAATGGGTAATATCCATGCCATCGGTGATGCCATTCACATTACATCTGATGAAAGCCTTACATGGAACCAGATTTACCAGATAATTGCTTCTGCTCTGGGAGTCAGGCTTAATGCAGTGCACATTGCTACTGATTATCTTGTAGCTTGCAGCGACTATGATTTCACCGGCTCACTTTTGGGCGATAAATCAAACACAGTAGTTTTTGACAATTCTAAAATTAAAAGGTTGGTTCCCGAATTTAATGCGACTGTACGTTTTGATCAGGGAGTAAAATTAGTTTTGGATAATATTTTTTCCCATCCGGAATTTCAGACTGAAGATAAGGAATTTGATGTGTGGTGTGATAGAATTATAGATAATTATACTAATTCTATGAAGAAATAATTTTATTGGTTAAAAACACATTATGCCGGAACCGTAAACAGAAATTATTCTTAATCTTTCTGTTTACGGTTCCGGCATTTATTTTAATCAAAATATTAACGATTTAAAGTTTTATTCATTATATTCATAATTTGCTCCATTTGATTATGAAGAAAAAAGTGTCCGCCATCAAATTCAATAATGTCCGTTTTACCGGATGTGTAATCTCCCCATTTTTTCAGTTTTTCCAAGTCAGTCATTTTATCTTCTTTTCCGTTAAAAACTGTTATGTCACAATTTAGTTTTTCATCTTTTTCAATATAAATATATTCTTCTATTAGCTTATAATCCGACCTTAATATAGGCAAAAATATATGACGTAATTCCCTGTTCTCAAATACCTCCTTGGGTGTACCTCCCAGATCATAAACCTCATTTATAAATTGTTCATCAGGTAAATCATGTATTTTTTTATCAATCTTATAAAGTATCGGAGGACATCTCCCTGAAAGAAAAAGGTGGAGTGGCTCATTTTTTTTGTTTTTTAGAATTTTATGTGATAGCTCAAGCACAATGGAACTTCCCATACTGTGCCCAAACAAGGCAAAGGGCTGTTCATCAACTGATGCTACTATTTTATCGTAAACATCATTTATTACTTCCTCCATATTATTGTATAACGGTTCGCTTATCCTTTGTCCTCTTCCGGCAAGTTCTACAGGTATTACATTTATATTTTTGTCAGCAAAACGTTTTAGCCTTGAATATACGGCTGAAGAACCACCTGCATATGGAAAGCAAAACAGATTAATTGTATTTTTCATAATACTCCTCTTGATAATTAGTTTAAATGATTTACAAACATTACTACTCAACCCAATATATTATATATTATACAGTTTTGGATTTCCATAATTTACGACATAATCCTTATAAAACTTCACAAATATATAAATATCTGCTAGAATAAAAGTCAGCGTTTAAGCCAAACAGCTGTTTTATGAAAGGTTGGGGTTTCTTGGTTAATTTATACGGAATAAATATTTCGTCTTGCAATGATGAAGATACTTTAAATTTATTAAAAACATTAATTTCTGATGAAAGAAAAGCAAAAATGGAGAGGTTTGTTTTTAAAAAGGATTCTATAAGATGCCTTCTTGGCGAAATCATTGCCAGATACGCCGTAAGTAAACATCTTAACTGTAAAAACAGCGAAATAAGTTTTAAAATAGATTCTTATAATAAACCATGCCTAGACAAACCAAATGAATCAGTTTTCTTTAATATATCCCATTCAGGTGATTGGGTAGTATGTGTTATTTCAAATAAACCTTGCGGTATAGACATAGAATCTATAAAGGATTCAGATTTCGGTATTGCAAAAAGATTCTTTACCCAAGATGAGTATGAAAGTCTTATGAAACAGCCTGCTGATTATCGTACAAAATATTTCTTCATGCTGTGGACACTGAAGGAAAGCTATATAAAAACTGATGGAAGGGGACTATCACTGCCTCTTGATTCCTTTTCTTTTGAATTTGGCGCTGGACAGATAACACTTTCAACTAAAAATACCCTTACGGATTGCTTTTTTAAACAATTCGACATTGATGAAACCCATATTATGTCTGTTTGTTCCCAGGGCGACTGTTTTCCGGATGAAATAATCCATATATCAGTCGATGAAATCCTTAGTATATTAATTTAGTAAAAATTTTAAAAAATAGTAAAAAAGATTTTTAAAGGCTGCCTCAACAATTTGCGAGACAGCCTTTTTTTAACATTTAAGCACAATAAATTTTGTCGCTCGGCAGTATTTTTATTCCGTATTTCAATAAAGTTTCTACTGCCTCTTCAGGGTTTTCAACCCTCAGAATAACAAATGCTTCATTACCCGTTTTTCCTACAAAAGCGTACATGTATTCAATGCTTATACCATTGTCCTGAATTATGTCCAATGCCTTTGCAAGTCCTCCCGGCTTATCTTCAACACCAATTGCTATAACACTGGTACAGCTCACTGTAAACTGCTGTTCACTCAAATAACGTTCAGCATCTTCCGGGTTATTAACAATAAGTCTCAATATGCCAAAATCCGTAGTATCAGCTATAGACATGGCGCAGATATTAATGTTATTATCCGCAAGTGTTCTGGTTACATCAGCCAACCTTCCTGATTTGTTTTCTAAAAAAACTGAAATTTGTTTAACAAGCATGGTTAACAGACCCCCTTTATAATTGTTAATGTATAACTTAACCCTTATTAAATAACCCTTTTGTCAATAACTCTTTTTGCCTTACCCTCGCTGCGCTGAATGGTTTTGGGTTCAACCAGCTTGATTTTTGCACCTATTCCCAATGTACTGTTAATTTCCTTTGAAATCTTCTTTTCTACATCTTCCAGCTTCTTTACTTCATCGGAGAATAAGCTTGGAGTAATTTCAACCTGAATTTCCAGAGTGTCCAGATTGTCTTTTCTATCAACTACCAGCATATAATGAGGTGCGGTCTCACCAATTGACAAAAGAACACTTTCCACCTGTGATGGGAAAACATTTACACCCCTGATTATGAGCATGTCGTCTGTTCTGCCGGCAACCTTGTTCATTCTTACTTCTGTACGTCCACATTCGCATTTATCATAATTCAATGAAGAAAGATCTCTGGTTCTGTACCTTATTAACGGAAGTCCCTCTTTTGTAATAGTTGTAAAGACAATTTCTCCTTCTGAGCCTTCCGGAAGGACTTCGCCGGTCTCAGGATCAATGATTTCCGGGATAAAATGGTCTTCCGGAATATGCATACCGCTTTGATATTCACATTCACATGCAACCCCCGGCCCTATTACCTCACTTAACCCGTAGATATCAAAAGCTTTAATTTTTAGTCTGTCCTGTATTTCCTGTCTCATGCTTTCAGACCAAGGCTCTGCCCCGAAAATACCTGCCTGCAACTTTAAATCGCTTCTCTTGATTCCCAGTTCTTCCATCTCCTCAGCCAAGTACAGAGCATAGGAAGGTGTACAAGCAAGGTGAGTTGTACCGAAATCCTGCATAATTGAAAGCTGCAGCTTTGTGTTTCCTGATGAAGTAGGTATAACTGTTGCTCCCAGTTTCTCGCCACCGTAATGAGCACCGAGTCCTCCTGTAAATAATCCGTAACCGTAAGATATCTGCAAAAAAGAATCCTTCACTGCTCCGGCAGCTGTAAATGTTCTAGCGATAACCTCCGACCAAACATCCAGGTCATTTTGTGTATAACCTACAACTGTCTTTTTTCCTGTTGTTCCCGAAGATGCATGGACTCTGACAATTTCACTCATAGGTACTGCAAAGAGTCCGTATGGATATGTATCTCTAAGATCCTGCTTATAGGTAAAGGGTAAGTTTTTCAAATCATCAACAGACCTGATATCTCCCGGCAGCATCCCCTTTTCCTGCATCTTCTTTCTGTAAGTAGGTACATTGTCATATACCAGCTTTACAGTTTTAATTAATCTTTCCGATTGAACCTTACGCATTTCTTCTCTGGACATACATTCGTATGCCCGGTTCCAATATGACATAACATTTCACCCTCCCAAGAATAATATTAATTTATATATTCTTTGCCATCATCCCACTCGGAATGGCTTTCAGGGTTTACTTACAAAATGTAGCCCCACACAAAAGCAATAGGCTTAAATTCTTAATTATAATAGTTGTAACCTTCCTCAAAGGCCTTGATGTTTACGTCAAGTACCTTTGCAGGAACAACCTCATTTATGGCTTCCATAAATATGTTCTTATCCATACCTGCTAATTTTGCCATCACTCCCAGCAAAACAATGTTTACCGCCTTTATTGTTCCACATGCTCTGGCTATTTTAAGTGCGTCAAGTGAGTAAATGCTATATGAAGTCTTTAATGTATCTAGTATTTTTTCAGGATACTTAGCCTTACCAATGATTACAGGCATTGGATCAATCTCCTGCTCATTTACTATCATTTTGCCGTCCTTATGGAGATAATCCACCCACCTGAGTGCCTCAAGCTGTTCAAATGCAATAATTAGATCAGCTTCACCCTTCTCGATTAGCGGGGAGTATACCTTTTCTCCATACCTTACATATGTAACAACGCTACCGCCTCTTTGGGACATACCGTGTACCTCTGAGACCTTAACGTCAAAATTCAGTTTTAATGCAACTGTTCCCAGTATCCTGCTGGCCAGGAGAGTTCCCTGTCCACCAACACCAACTATTAGAAGATTTAATTTTTTCACCTTATTCACCTGCCCTTTCGATAGCATTAAATCCGCATATCTTCGTGCAGAGCTTGCAACCCACACAAAGTGCAGGGTTTATTTCAAGGTGATCGCCCTTTTCAACTATGGCAGGACATCCTATTTTCATGCACATTCTGCACTTTTTGCATTTATCCTGTAGTATTGTGTGGATTCCTTCATATTTAACTTGTTTCAAAAGTGCACATGGTCGTTGAGATATTATTACCGAAGGTTCATCTGCCTCTGTTTCAGCTTTTACAACCTTCTCAAATTCCTTTATATCAAAAGGATCTACAACAGTAACCCTGTCAACACCCACAGATTTGCAAAGAAGTTCAAGGTCTACCTGTTTTGTAGGCTCACCCTTTATTGTAAATCCGGTTGTTGGGTTATGCTGGTGACCCGTCATTCCTGTAATTGAATTATCAAGAATAAGTACAGTGGAGTTACCTTTATTATATACGATATCTATTAATCCCGTAATACCTGAATGTATAAAAGTTGAATCGCCGATAACTGCTACGGTCTTTTTCCTGAATTCGGCTCCGCGTGCTTTTTCAAGGCCGTGAGCAACGCCAATGCTTGCGCCCATGCACACACATATATCCATTGCTTCGTTAGGAGGCAATGCACCAAGTGTATAACAGCCGATATCGCCGCTGACGGTCAAGCCCAATTTTTTAAGAACGTAGAACATGCCTCTGTGAGGGCATCCCGGACACATTACCGGTGGTCTGACCGGAACGGCATTATTGGAAGCTTCCTTGGAATCGGACTTTTTATCAAGAAGTTTTTCTGCCACCAGCTGAGCGCTAAACTCACCGATTACAGGAAGCTTCTCTTTTCCGATAACTTTTATGCCCATTTTCTTTATTTGATTTTCAAAGAATGGTTCCAATTCTTCTACAACATAAAGAGTTTTTACCTTTGAAGCAAATTCTTCAATTAGTTTTTCAGGGATGGGATGTACCATTCCTATCTTTAATACGGATGCCTCAGGCATTGCTTCTTTTACATACTGATATGCAATTCCACTGGTTACAACCCCTATATCCTTGCTTAGCATTTCAACTTTGTTGAGGCCGCTTTCGTTGGAGAAATCTCTCAAAGCAGCCATTCTTTTTTCGACATCAATATGCCTTTTTCTCGCCATAGCAGGCATCATAACGTATTTGTTTGCATCTTTTGAGTAGTCTTTCAACTTGAAATCTTCTTTTTCACTTTGTTCAACCGCACTTTGGGAATGGGATACCCTGGTGGAAAGTCTGACGATTACAGGGCAATCAAATGTCTCACTTATAGAGAACGCCTGTTTTACGAAGTCCTTGCATTCCTGAGAGTCGGAAGGTTCAATCATAGGAACTTTTGATGCTCTTGCATAGAACCTACTATCTTGTTCGTTCTGTGAACTGTGCATCCCCGGGTCATCTGCAACCATTATAACAAGACCTCCGTTTACACCTGTATAAGATACAGTAAAAAGAGGGTCGGCTGCAACATTAAGCCCTACGTGTTTCATGGAACATATGGATCTTGCTCCTCCGATAGATGAACCTATAGCTACTTCGAGTGCCACCTTTTCATTTGGTGCCCACTCAGAATATATCTCGTCATATTTTGATATGTACTCAGTAATTTCCGTACTAGGAGTTCCCGGATAAGCAGCTGCTACTGAACAGCCTGCCTCATATGCTCCTCTTGCCACGGCCTCATTGCCGAGCATGAGCTTCTTCATTGATATTCCCCCATCTCTAATTTGATTAATTATTGTAATACTTGTTTACAATCAGCATACATTGTTTATTATTATAAAGTATTATCAGCCTAAAGTAAATGAAGAAATTCGACACAATCAGCACTTTACATGGGTCTTTTAGTTACTATGATTATGATTAATTTTGAACATACTTTTAATTATGCAACAGATATGATATTTCCTGAAAAATATCTATATATTTATGATATAATAATTGCTGTCTTTAAACAATAAACTATTAAGAGGTTAGCAAAATGAACACGAGAAAATTTACTTATATACTTACAATAGTAGTCGGGTTGTTTCTTTTTGGAATGGGCACTGTTTTTCTTTACTATGCAAACAGCGTAACAGGAGCAACTGGCAACAATGCCGTTCCCAACATACTTGAAGGACTTAACGCCACTACCAATAAAGAACCTATGAACTTCTTCCTGCTTGTTGGTGACAAGTCCAGTGGCAATACGGATTCAATGCTGGTCGCAAATTATGATCCGGAAAAAAAACATATAAGTATCGTTACAATACCGAGAGATACTAAGGTTAAATTAAAAAACAATATACTTCCAAAAATAAACGCCGCTTATGGAGCTGGAGGACGAAACCACGAAGGTGCAAGATATGCTTCTGAGATAGTTAGTAATCTCACCGGAATTAATATCAACTATTATGTTCATATCAATATATCTGCAATCAAAAAGATTACAGATATGCTTGGGGGAGTTTATTTTGATGTCCCTGTGGATATGAAGTATGATGACCCAGCTCAGAATCTTCATATTAATTTAAAGAAAGGCTATCAGTTGCTGGACGGTGACAAGGTTGAACAATTGCTCCGTTTCAGGAAGCCAAACGGTGAACGTTACACCAAAGAGTTAAAAGAGTTTTATGACGGAAGTGATATAAAGAGAACCGAGATGCAGATGAAGTTTATAAAGGAATTTATTAAACAAAAGCTCAAGGTACAGAATATTCCTAAGCTAAACCCTGTGCTTAATTATGCCTTTGAAAATATTATAACCAATATGACTTTATCGGATGCATTAAAGATGACATCAGGTCTTATAAGCATATCTCCTGATAAGTTTAATTCTTTCAGGCTAGACGGTGAAGACAGGGTTATAAATAAAGGCTGGTACTACGTTTACAACGGTAATTTAATGAACATTGAGACAAAAGAATCTCTTCCTGCGGCTGAAATAGTTGAAAATTATTTTTATTCTGCCAAAGGTATAGCAACTCCATCAGGTGAACTTTATGTTCCTGATGAAAGTAACGATGACGAGGATGAGGTAAAGCCTCCGCCAGTTTCAAAAAAGAAGCCTGCTGTTAAGAAACAAAATCCCTCAAATACTGAAACCGATACCAAAGGAACATCAAAGGGATAAAATTGAGGAGTGTAAAAAATGACTAATATTATTCACAATATTTTAATGCCTTTAATAGATATTATTGAAGGAATGGGGGTCTGGGGTATCGGGCTTTGGATGCTTTTTGAAAGCAGTTGTATTCCCCTCCCCAGCGAAATCATTCTTCCTTTTGGCGGTATGATGGCCTCACAGGGAAGCATTACTCTTCTGGAAGCAAATATTGCCGCCGCTGTAGGTAGTCTTATTGGTTCAATGTTTGCCTACTTTGTTGGTTCTTACGGTGGCAGACCTTTTATACTGAAATATGGGAAGTATTTTTTTGTATCAGAAAAGAATTTTTATAAAGCGGAAGAGGTATTTAAAAAAAGAGGTATGCTGGCTGTGTGTCTCGGAAGGCTTCTTCCTGTAATCAGAACATTTATTTCTTTGCCGGCCGGAATTGCTAAAATAAATAAATTTAAGTTTATTATTTTCTCAACTATAGGAATGCTTCCATGGAATTTTACACTGATTTATCTGGGTTATGTATTCGGAAAGGATTATGAGACTAAAATCAGGCCGTATTTTAAGGGTTTTGAAAATATAGTAATAGCACTGATTTTAATCTGCATTGTCCTATTTGTAATTTACAAGATTGTTTCTTCCCGCAGAGAAAGCAATAAATCCATGGGAAATAAATAGTAGTTGAATTATTCATGTCTAGGTGCTTTTTTAACAAGAACTGCTGCTTTTGTAATAGCAGATATAACATCAACCTCAAATTGACTTCTCAAGCTGTTTACTTTTGAATACAGCTCGCCTTTTTCAGAAGCGATGTATTTGGGAGGAAGGCTGTTTAGTGCAAGAGCAGCTATATCCTTAACACATAATTCGCATTTACACATGTTGATGTCGTCCAGGACACCGTCTATCAGATTGAATACAACTTCCTCCATATAATTCTTCAACGTTACCATACTTTCATCCCCTTATACCGACTTATATAATTACATACATTAATGATTTCGGTAATATTATCAAAATCCCTCTATATTTTCTATATTTTTTAATAGTTCATTGGTTTGCTTTCTTTCAACCTTCTTACCCGTCCACACCTCAAATGATGAAACACCTTGATTTATCAGCATACCAAATCCGTTTCTTACTTTACATCCCGCTTCTTCTGCCTGTTTTAGAAATCTTGTTTTCTTGGGGACATACAGAACATCATATACCATCTGAGTACCGTTGAAGTTGAAATCAAGATCAAAGGGCGTTGAATCAAGGTATGTTCTCATCCCCGCAGGTGTTGTATTTATAATAATCTGGTTGTTTTCAAATTCTTTGTCTAGTATTTCTTTCACCGGGAGCATCGTACTAACAATGTTTCCGAAATTGCCGTTTACAAGATCAGAAATACTTTTTGCGTTGGCTTCTGTCCTGTTTACTATTGTCAGATGCTCTATACCCTCAGACGCAAGCCTGACAGCAATAGCCCTTGACGTTCCCCCGGCTCCCAGCAGTATTACTCTTTTGCCTTTAAAGGTCGTTTGAAACCCATCGCAAAAGTCTCTGATAAAGCCTTCAGCATCGGTATTTTGGCCCACAAATCTTCCATCCTGGTTCTTCACTGTATTAACTGCACCCATAAGCATACCTTCTGCAGAAACCTCATCCAAATATTTAATTATGTCTGATTTAAAAGGAACAGTTACGTTAAACCCTGAGAAATTTATGGCTCTGAATCCGTCAATAGCCTGTTCCAACTTTCCGTGGTCTACATGAATAGGTAAATATATTGCATTTATCTTAAATTCCTTAAAGAGTGTATTATGAATAAATGGTGATTTTGTGTGCTCAACTGGATTACCAAGAACACCATACAGCTGTGTTTTCCCGTTTACAACTTCAACCAAGTTCATTGGTTTGACACCCCCAATGTTATTTTAAACGGCTTCTTTCCGTTTGAAGCCTCTTCTTTTTCCATTCATTTCTTATTTCCAGTCTTGACTTTTGTGCATTACTAAAACGGCTTAAGACCCTCTTCTCAATATGCCTTTTTAACCTGACATACAAAATCTCTTTTTTATCTATGGGTTTTACAAGAACCGTAAGCATATTTACTTTATTACCCCCATATATATCGGTAAATATCTGATCACCTACAACTGCTACCTTTTCAGGGTCAAGGCCCATTTTTTCAGCCGCTTTTAGAAAAGCTTTTCCTGCCGGTTTATATGCTCTGTGTATTGCAGTAACAGACATTTCCTTATTGAATCTTGTTACTCTTTTTAGTGATGCGTTCGATAATATACATACCTTGAAGCCTGTTTTTTGCAGTTCAGCTACCCAATTTATTGCATTTTCGTCAGCGTCCTTTGTGTGCATGGGAACAAGGGTATTATCTATATCGAGTATAACTCCCTTAATGCCTTTTTCTTTAAGTATATTTATATCAATATGTCTTATACTATCAAAATATAAGTCAGGGTAATATTTTTCGATCATGTAAATTCCTCCATATCAACCTATGATAGCAAAACGCTCTTTGTTTTGCAAACCATTTTACGTTTCTTTTGTGCATATTTTATTCAAAGCTCAGAAGTTTATTGTCAAGACAGAGTTGAAGATCAAGTTTTCTGCATCCCACCTTAAAAAACTTTATTTCTATCATGTGTCTGTCGGCCTCAGTTTCCTGATTTATTGCAACTACCATACCTCTGCCGAACTTAACATGGTTAACAAACTTTCCTTCACTTATATTATTTATTATGTCCTTTTGCAAAAGTTGTACAACCTCATTTACAAAAATAGATTGCATAACTTTTTCATTATTCAACGTGCAAGGATATATCAGAAATAAATCCTTCCTTGCTCGTGTCATTCCCACATAAAAAAGTCTCCGTTCCTCTTCAAGAATGATTTTTTCTGAATTTTCCAGAACCTTATCTCCGGGAATTTCACTGTTTATCAAGTCTATCATGAATACACTGTCATACTCCAAGCCTTTTGAGGAGTGCAATGTGCTGAGTGTTATATGGCTGTTTTCTCCGTTATGCTTATAACCTCCGGACTCAAATAACTGTTCCAATTCCTGTAACCGCATAAGAAATGCAGAAATGGTAGGGCAGTCAATTGATATTCCTTGTAATATACCAAATAACCTGTTCAAGTAATCATAGGACTGACCTGATATATTACTGTATTCTTTAACGCTATCCAGATATCTGAAATTGTTTTTTATGTATTCTAATGCAGACCAAGGATTTTGTCTTGCCATTGAGGCAAATTCTCCTTTTAACTCCCTCATGGCAGTTAGCTGAAAGGGTTTAAGGTCATGCTTATTAACTATTATGTCGATTACATTATCATTTTCGTCGCCCTGCAAAACACATTCCAGCATTGTTTTGGATATAAATCTGTTCATTCTGAAGCATATTTTTGTAAATGATTCTGTATCAGAACCATCAAGGGCAAACATCAGAAAGGCACACACCTCCTGAACGAGCCAGTGTCTGAAAAAAAACAGTCTGTTTTGTCTTATCCTGAATGCTATATCGTTCCTTTGCAATTTATCAGTAACAAGAATTGATGAGAGGTTGTTTCTGTACAGGACTCCAACGGTTTTTTGCTTTTTATTCTTAAGTATTATTTCTATCTCTTTTAAAAGAATATCCTGTTGCCCACTCTCATTTTCAGCATTTACTATCTTTGGGTCAACGGCGCTTTTGTTAATAGTTTTGTGTGATTTCAGATACCTTTTATCGTTTTTTCTTATAAACTTACTAGTAAGGTCTACTATATTACTGGAAGACCTGTAGTTATTCTCTAACCGAAACAACCTGAGATTGTTAAATTCATGGCCTAAATTCAGAATGTACTGGGGTTCGGCTCCCCTGAATCGGTAAATAGACTGGTCATCGTCAGCCACTATAAATATATTCCCATCCGGCCCTGTCAAAAGCTTTAGAATGGCAAACTGTATATTGGATAGATCCTGGCCTTCATCCACTTGTATATATTTATATTGTTTTTTATATCCTTTTAAAACCTGCGGATATTTTAAAAAAATAGTATAGGCATATGTAAGCATATCGTCAAAGTCAATCATAAGATTTTTTTTCTTATATTCTTCATAAGCTTTATAGACCTTTGAAAACTTTTTTGAGCTAAAAACGCTGTCATCAGCATTCTTAATCATTTTATTTTTTATATAGCTTATTTCGTTTATAAGGTTATCCAGCTCATCATCATTTATTTTTGTACTATTTACTCTGTGATAGATATCCTTTAACAGCATTTTTTTGTTTATATCTTCTTCCATACCTTCAATACGCCTCAAGCTCTGCCCTTTCATTCTCTCATAGTCCCTGACCACTCTGTTGCAGAAGCTGTGCAGTGTAGCGAATTGTACTTTTTCTTGTATCTTATTTCCGTAAAGCTTTTGAAACCGATTTTCCATTTCAAGCTGGGCTGCCTTGTTAAAGGTAAGTGTCAGAATACTTTTTGGATTGGCACCTGACCTAATTAAATTATAAACACGATTTACGATTACGGTTGTTTTACCACTTCCCGGACCGGCAATAAGCAGTACAGGTCCCTCCACAGTAAGAACCGCTTCTCTTTGCTCCAAACTTAAATTTTTAAAATCCTCTTCACTAATTTTAGCTTTTGATTTATTATATTCACTGACTAATTCAGATTGTGCCATGTATTCCACCTAGTCTATAGTTTTATCTTCCAGAACTGCTCCAGTCTTTTCCCCAACTGCCCCGTATCCTGTATCCGCATGGCATGTTCCCAGTGTTTTGGAAATAGCTGTCTGTAACTTCTATTTGAAAATCTCTCATCCAGAAGTATCACTGTCCCAACGTCGTTTTCGGAACGTATTACCCTCCCTGCGGCCTGTAGTACTTTGTTCATGCCCGGATACATGTATGCATTTTCAAAGCCCATTGCATTTTTATTTTGAAAATAGTTCATGATTATATCTTGTTCAGGACTGACCTGGGGGAGCCCTACACCCACTATTATTGCTCCTATCAGCCGATCACCCTTTAAATCTATACCCTCAGAAAAAATTCCTCCCAGCACACCAAAAGAAACAAGGCTCTTTCCCCCACCGGATTGAAACCTGTTTAAAAAGCTCTCCCTTTCCTCTTCTGTCATGGAAGTTTCCTGTATTATCGTATCTGTTTCAGGATATTGCTCTGTAAATCTTGTATAAACCTCGTTCATGTATTTATATGAAGGGAAAAACACTACATAATTTCCTATCTTTTTGTTTATGGCAGACCATATTATGTCTACAATTTTATCATAGCTTTTATCACGGTTTTTATATCTCGTGGAAATATTATCATCAACGATAAGACATAGATTATCCTTAACAAATGGTGAAGCAAGGTTAATGTTGTAATCCTCTTTATCCCCGCCCAATATATCCATGAAATAGTCAAGAGGTGTAAGCGTTGCAGAGAAAAACACAGCTGTTTTCCCTCTCTTTACCGCATCCGCAAGAAGGTATGAAGGGTCCAAACAAAAAAGCTTTACTCTGACATCATTTGCTCTTGTTTCTATAAATGTAACGTATCTTTCATCATAAAATTCAGCCATTCTGGTAAATGCTATTGAGTCAAAATATACCTCCAGAAGTTGATCAAAACCCTCAATGTTGCTATTTTGATTTTTCAGTATCCATTCCTCTGATTCGGCAATAAAGTTATTTAACAGCCTGTATAGGTCATTAAGTTCTGTTTTGCTGACTATAAAACCTTCATCCTCGCATTGTTTCCGAAGAGATACCATATATGAATTTATCTTGTTCAATATCTTGGCAACCTTGGGGACTTTTGACTTCATAAGTTTTTTTGCCTCCAGGTATGCAGACTTATGGATTTGGGCAGAGAACATTTCCCTTGCTCTATCCACCAAATTGTGAGCCTCATCAACCAAAAAAGCATAATCTCCCGTATTGTTGAGAAAAAATCTTTTCAAATATACCCTTGGGTCAAAAACATAATTATAATCACAGATAATGCAATCCGCCCATAGTGACAAATCCAGGCTGAATTCAAAGGGACAAACCGTATGTTTTCGTGAATAATCTTCTATAACATCTCTGGAAAGGCTTTCAGAATTTGTAAGAACATCTTCCAGCGCGCTGTTAACTCTATTGTAATGGCCTTTTGCATATTCACAGAAATCGGGATTACAGCTTCCTTCTTTGTTAAAACATATTTTATCTTTTGCAGTAAGAGTAATCGTTCTGAATACCAAACCACACTCTCTCATTTTTGAAAATGCCTCTTCAGCTACCTGCCTGGTAATGGTTTTTGCCGTAAGATAAAATATTTTTGAAATATGCTGTTCCCCTAAAGCTTTGACAGCAGGAAACAGCGTTGATATGGTTTTTCCGATACCCGTAGGAGCCTGGGCAAACAGTTTTTTACCCTGCATCATGGTTTTATATACGGCAACCGCAAGCTCACGCTGTCCCTTTCTGTATTCTTTAAAAGGAAACAGAATTTTTTTAATGGAAACATCTCTTTGTTTATTCCAAGAATCAGATATACTTGCCCATACAACATATTTGTCCAGTAAATCTTTTACAAAACCCATCAGTTCTTTAAGTGAAAACTGTTTTCTGATTTTTTTAATTTCTTCGGTATCTATGTGAAAATATGTCAATTGTACATATATACTGTCAAGCTCATTCTGAACGGCATAAATGAAAGCATAGCACTTTGCCTGTGCCCAATGCAGAAGGCTGAAATCTTCATCTATCAATTCAATGGGACGTGTTGTTGATTTTATTTCATCTATTACGACTCCGCCCGTTTCAGCTATTATACCATCGGCACGGCCCTCAAGTCTGAATATAAAATCCTTGATCTCGTAATTATGGGCAAGGGATACCTCTTTTTTATAAAATTCTCCGCCCTGTTTTTGTATCTTCTGGTGAATCTTTGTACCTTCTTGCATTCTGCCCGAGGAAACAAGCCTATTATCAATGTCACCTGATCTCAACACCAGTTCAACAAGGTTTCTTATTGAAATTCTTATCTCGGGTTTGCCCATACTTAATATTTTAGCCTCCATCAACAAAAAATTATAATTGATAATCAATAAAATAGCTGACCGGAATACCAATCAGCTTCATCGAGAACGTTAGTTCTTATTATATCAATAAATCATTTCTTTTTCAATGCGGCAACTGTTATACTTTATTTAAGGTTTCGATACCTTGCCATTAAATATTCGTCATCATATTTACCGTTTCTTATGGCCCCATACTTTTTTGTACCTTCTATCTGAAAACCATGTGTCTTGTACAGGCCTAAAGCTTTTTCATTCTCTACAAACACAGTTAATTCTACACGTACAAGCATCAGCCAGTTATCTGCCAAATCCAGAATCTTTTCTAATAATGCAGTACCTATTCCTTTTCCCTGATAATCTTTATGTACCATTATTCCTAAAGATGCAGTATGTCTGGTTCTTGGAGTCTGGCTTACCGTCAGTGAAACCGAACCTACGACTTTCTTTGTTCCATTTTCACAGACCTCAGCTACCATGTGATATTGATTCTGGTCAAGGGACTTTATAAATTCTTCCGTTTGATTTATTCTTCCACTGAATAACCCTAGAACATTTTCTCTTACCCCATCCATTGTGTACATCTCATTTAGGTCCGGAGCGTCCTCAACTCGTATGGGTCTAATAGTATAGTTCATTTTAAAAACCTCCTTTATATTAAAATTAATGTTAACTTACAAGGCTCAATCTCAACCTTTGTATAATAAAAATGAATAACTTATTGATTTACTGGAAATTTTAATAGTAAACCAGATTTGGAGGCACATATGTCTGAAAATAGTTTAATATGCCCTGTATGCAACAACAGCAATTTTTTAATCAAATACGAAGCAACTTATGTATACTCATATATAATTGATTCCGATGCCCCCGGGCTTAGAAACAAAAATGAATTCCTTCCTTTTATGTTTGATAACCGAGAGCAGAAGGATACAAAACAATTTGTTGAATGTATTACCTGCGGTTCAAAGTTCAGGTGCTATTTTAATCAATGGGATAATAAAATAGGACTGAAAGCTTTACAAGAAGCTATCAGCCAACATAAACCTGATAATGTATTGTAACAATTGTCTTACTTCTTACTTCTTACTTCTTACTTCTTACTTTTACTATTTTATTACAAATTGTTTTACCAGGTCAAGATTATTACAAAATATTGTATATATTTGTTCCTAGTACTCCTTTCTCATTGCTGCCTTTGGAATATCCATATCCTCTCTATACTTTGTTACAGTTCTTCTTGCTATATTTATTCCTTTTTCGTTTAGTATTTCTGCAATTTTCTGATCGCTATAGGGTTTCTTTCTGTCTTCACCTGTAATTATCTTTTTGATATCCGATTTTATAGCGTCAGGAACAATTTGAGAATCATAACCAAGAGAAAGGCCGTTAGTAAAAAAATAGTCAAGACCAAACAGCCCCCATGAGCATTGAAGGTATTTTCCTCTTATGGCACGGCTCACTGTGGATTCATGTATTTCCAGCTTGTCTGCTATACTTTTCTGATTCATAGGTATAAGATAACTAGCGCCCTTGTCAAAAAATCCTTTTTGTTGGTCTACAATAGTTCTTGCAACATTTAACAATGTATTATTTCTCTGTGATATACATTTAATAGCCCAATCAGCTTCTTTTATTTTTCCTGAGATATAATCCTTAACGTCATTGGAAGGATTTTGTGTAAGGACGCTTCGATAATAGCTGCTTATTGAAATATGGGGAGCTGTAAAATTATTTAAAAGCACCTCATAATAGTCACTGAATTTGACAACAATCAAATCCGGTGTGTGATAGTGAATATCTTTTTTGGCCCCAAATCCCATTCCGGGTCTGGGATTCAGTTTTTTTATAACTTTATACGCATTCTTAACCTCATCTATTGAAACGCTTAATCTCTTAGCTATGAGATCCAGCTGATTTTTCCCAAGTAATTCAAGATATCTATTTACAAGCTCAATTACTATTGGATCGTTTTGATTTAATCTCTCTAATTGAAGCAGAAGACATTCTTTTAAGTTTCTAGCCCCTACGCCGGCAGGTTCCATTGACTGAAGCTGGTGTAAGGCTTTTTCCGCATTATTTATATCTATGTTAATAGTCTTTTCTAGATCATCCAAATTTTCTTGAAGATACCCGTTTTGATCAATGCAGCCTATCATGTATTGCACTGCCTTATATATTTCCTGCGGTAAATTCATTAAGTTCAATTGTGATTCAAGGTACTGATATAAATCCTCATCATCACTGGGTACATAATGCGCTACGTCTTTATTATCCTCGTCATCTTCAAAGTCATGGTTGTATACTCTGTGTTCCTGATTTACAGAGTCAAGCCATTCCAATTTTTTTCTAAGAATTTCATATCTGTCATTTTCATAAGGTTGGTCTTCAAGCTCTACTACAGGGTTGTCCGTAGCTAATTGTTTAACATAATCTACCAGTTCCAGTGTACTCATCTGGAGAATCTCCATAGATTGCTGCATCTGCGGAGATAAAGACATTTTCTGATTTAAACTTATTTCAATATTCATATATTACCTCCCGAAACAACAACAAACAATAGTCCGGAACTGGCGGTCCCGGACTATTGCTCAATAAGTTATTTTTTACAGTTATATAACAGCTATACATTCTATTTCAACTAATACATCCTTTGGAAGTCTTGCTACTTCCACACAAGATCTTGAAGGGAAATTTGATGTAAAGTATTTTTTGTATACTTCATTAATTGCTGCAAAATCCCCCATGTTCTTGATAAATACAGTTGTCTTTATAACATTATCAAAACTAGTACCAGCTTTAGCCAGCACCTCATTAAGATTTTTTAAAACCTGCTCAGTTTGTGCAGCAGCATCTCCTTGAGCCACTTCACCTGTTTCCGGCACCACTGGTATCATACCCGAAGTATAAACCATGTTTCCAAACTTTATTGCTTGAGAATAGGGCCCAATAGCTGCAGGAGCTTTTTCTGTAAAAATTACTTCTTTTTGCATTTACTTCTCCTTTATAATCCTTTATTTTTGCTATTTATTATTTGTAATTTGTTATTTATTATTTATTTACTTTTTTAGTAGAACCTTTTTTAAATTTAAATGCAACATATAAAACTAATATCCATATTGGTCCAATAACTACAGCTATTCTGTAATCAGGCATGATTGCCATAAGCACAACGATCATTGCCATAAATGCTAGAGCAATATATGAGGATATAGGGTAAAAAGGCATCTTGAATTGTAATTTATTTACTTCTTCGGCACTCTTTGATTTTCTGAACTTAAGCTGTGTAATAATTATCATTGTCCAGTTTATGATACCTGCAATAGTTGCTATGGATATTAAGTATGGAAATACTTTCCCAGGCATAAAGAAATTCAATGCTACTGCAACTAGTGTCAATGCTGATGAAGCTAGTACACCAACTACCGGTGTTCCATTCTTACTTACCTTAGCAAGAGCCTTTGGTGCATTTCCTTGAAGAGCAAGTCCGTGAAGCATACGGCCATTACTATAAAGACCACTGTTATAAGCAGAAACAGCTGCTGTTAACACAACTGCATTTAGAATTCCGGCTGCAGCAGGGATACCTATCTTTGAGAATATTTCAACGAAAGGACTTCCGGTTTCTCCGAGTTTATTCCATGGGAAGATAGTCATCATAACGCCAAGTGCACCAATATAGAATATTAATATTCTAAACACAACCTGATTTATTGCTTTAGGTATACTTTTAGATGGATTATCAGCTTCACCTGCTGTTATTCCGATAAGTTCAACACCACCAAATGAGAACATTACCATAACCAATGAGAACAGCAACCCTGAAATACCATTAGGAATAAATCCGCCATGAGCCCATAGGTTACTAAATCCTGTAGGTTGTCCACCGTTTCCTATACCAGTGAATATCATTAATAATCCAAGAACAATCAAAGCTATAATTGCAACAACTTTTACAAGTGCAAACCAAAACTCAAATTCACCATAAAGCTTTACGCTTATGAGGTTTACTAAAGTAATAATTATTAGGAAAACCAGTGAGGATAGCCATGTTGGAATACTTGGTAGCCAGAAGTTCACATAGATACCAACAACCGCGAGTTCCGCCATACTTACCACGATGTAATTAAACCAATAATTCCACCCTGAAAGGAAACCTGGAAATTCACCTATATTTTCGTATGCATAGTGACTAAATGCACCTGATACAGGGTTATCTACAGACATTTCACCCAGGGCTCTCATTATGAAGAAAATAATTATTCCACCAATTACGTATGCTAATGATATTGATGGACCAGTTTGTTTTATTGTAGTGGATGAGCCATAAAATAAGCCTGTACCAATAGCTCCACCTAGAGCTATCATCTGTATATGACGGTTTTTAAGTCCACGTTTTAGCTCGTGCTTTTCATTTGAGTTTCCACTCATTCAGGAGTCCCCCTTTGTATTTGATTAAGGAAGCGTGAAAACAGTTTTTTTCACGCTTCCGATAACAAACTACCTATTATTAAATATTACTTGTTATAAACTGGTTCAAGGAACGCATGGAAGTGACGCATTGGGAGGTTGTGTCCCATAACTATCTTCACATTAGGGATACTATCACGATCCTTGTACAGTTCAGTAACTGCAGCTATAACATAGTCCAAATGTTCTTGTGACAGCTGACTACGATTAATAGCGAAACGAACAACGTTACAAACTTCCTTCTGTTGTTCAGGAGTCTTAAGATCATACTCCATACTATAATCACCAAGTTCTGAAACTCTGATACCATAACGACGGATTAATTCAATACTAAAGCCCTGACCGGCAAATGTGTCATGACCGCGTTCATAGTCAAAGAACTTATCCATGTTAATATATACACCGTGTCCGCCAGCTGGAAGAACTACTGGAATACCAGCTTTGTAGAAACCCTGTGCCAAATATTCGCACTGTCCTACACGTTCCTGCAGATATTCAAAGCGTCCGCTTTCATATAGACCGCATGCCAAAGCCATGATGTCACGGCCGCTCATTCCGCCGTAAGAGTCATTACCTAATGTTGAAATTTGTTTTACTTTAAGTGTTATACCAACATCCTTTGTTACATTTCCTTCAGCATCGAAATCAGAGAAGTTTTTCCAGAAGTAGCCTTTGTCTCTGAATGCCAACACACCACCCATGTTTGAATGTCCGTCTTTCTTCAAACTTGCTGTGAATCCGTCGCAATAGGAGAACATTTCTTTTGCAATCTCAAATATAGATTTGTCTGCATAACCTTCTTCATTTACTTTTATGAAGTAGCAGTTTTCAGCCCAACGAGCAGCATCCAGCATATATGGAATATTGTATTTGTGAGCTATCTCGCTGCAAGCACGGATGTTAGCCATAGAAACAGGCTGTCCGCAAACTGTATTGTTTGTAATAGTTGAATATACTAATGGAACATTTTCAGGTCCAACTTCTTTTATCAAGTTTTCCAGCTTCTCTATGTCCATGTTTCCCTTGAATGGGTTTTTCTCATACTTTCCGCCTTCTGGAACTTCCCATAACAAATCCTTATTGTATAAGTTACGTGGTGTGGAACCCATTTGCTTAATGTTTCCTTCAGTGGTATCAAAGTGTCCATTGGAAGGTATTGTAAAGTTCTTTCCTGGATAACGGGTGTTTAAAATTTGGCTTACAACATTGAATAAAAGTGATTCTGCGCAACGGCCCTGTGGAACAACAAAAGTATTTGGACGTTCCATCTGAGCTGCACCACCGTTGAAAAGTGTGCCTTCATATTCGCAAAGGTACATTTCGTTCATCATTTTTTCAATATCTTCGCAACCTGTACGAACGAGATCGATAACACGTTTCTGATCGTCACCGCGTTCAAATACATCACGCATTGTGTCAAGTAGTACATAATAACCTTTGTTACGACCGTAAGACTCGTCACCCAGGAACATTGCACTCCACTGAATATCTGTCATAGCAGTTGTACCGGAGTCAGACAGACAATCTACTGTCAACATTCCAGCAGGGAATGCAAATTCATTATAATGTGTGGATTGCAGAGCGCGTTCACGCTGCTCCATTGTAACTTTTGGTATATTTCTCTTTACATAGGCAAAAGAACGTGGGGTTTCAACATTTAATTTGTATTCTTTCATTTTTATCTCCTCTTTCATCATATTTGTATTGACTTACATACATATATAACAGCAAGATTCGTGCCAAAAAATTTTGGCTATAATTCCTCTTTAAAGTGTTGGTTTTTAATATTTTTTATTCATTTTTGTTATATTTGATTGGTATTTGTGTAATAAGTGATTCATTTTGATACACTTTATTATTTTTACTACAAATCAAGTAATTCATGCTTGTATAAACATATTTCTTGCTGCAGACAATAAAAAAGCTACTTTTGTGTCTCATTTTAAAACACTAAAGTAGCTTTTTTTTATAATAATGTATCATTTTAATACATTATTCTTTTAATTCACTTTCCAGCCCGTACTCTTTTAATTTTCGATAAAGAGTAGATCTGGAAATTTTTAAGTTCTTTGCAACATCAGCTTTGGATTTGTATGACTCTATTGCCTTTCTTAAAATTATAGCCTCTACTTCACTTAAAGATGGAAATTCATTAAATGAAAAATTTATATTGTGATTTATTTGTTCTTTTATTTGAAAAACATTATCCGGCAAATCGTTTATATCTATAATTCCGTCTTCATCACTTACAAGACAAACTTCCATTATATTCTCAAGTTCTCTGATATTACCCGGATACGGATATGCAGTAAGCACCTTTATTGCTTTTGGTGTTACAGAAACTGTCTTTCCAAGACGTTTACCAATTTTATTTACTGCATTTTGTATATATAGATGCACATCTTCTTTTCTTTCGCGAAGGGATGGGATTAAAATCTTTATTACAGCCAATCTATAGTATAGGTCTTCACGGAACGTATTTTCCTGCACCATTTGTATCAAATTTTTATTTGTAGCAGCTATAACTCTTACATCTATTTGCTTTTGACGAGTTCCACCAACCCGCATAATTTCACGGCTTTGCAATACCCTTAGCAATTTTGCCTGAAGGTGAAAATTCATATCCCCTATTTCATCAAGAAAGATAGTTCCCGTATCAGCCAGTTCAAACATACCGGGTCTTCCTCCTTTTTTAGCTCCCGTAAAGGCTCCTTCTTCATACCCGAAAAGTTCACTTTCAAGAAGACTTTCAGGGATAGCTGCACAATTCACTGTTATAAATGGTTTTTCAGCTCTTGTGCCATGTTTGTGAATAAATCTGGCTATTACTTCTTTTCCTGTTCCGCTCTCACCCTGTAATAGTACTGTGGAGCTTACTATTGAGGCTTTTTGGGAGGTTTTCAGAGTTTGTATCATAGCATTATTATTTCCTACTACAATATTGCTGTCAGCAGCAGTAAGAAAATCCAATTCTTCATAGAGATGCTTAATTGTTGATTTTGCATCTTTAAGCTTTTGGTGTAATTCTCTTATTTCAGAAATATCTCTGAAAATTGATATTGCACCTTCAACCTTGCCATTATGAACAAATGGAACAATATTAGATATTACGTCTCTATCATTTACTCTTGTTTTTATTCCTATCAGCTTGTTTCCTGTTGTTAGAACTTTGGGAATATGCGAGTCAGGAACAACTTCACTTACCTTTTTACCTAGAAATTCGCTTGCCTGGATACCTGTAATACGAAAATTGGCTTCATTAACATATATAACTTTTTCTTCGCTGTCTGCTATAGCTATTCCGTCATGTATAGATTCCAAAATACTCTCGCTTGACTTTATAATATTGTGGATGAACATTTTTACCTCCATAGCGATTTGTAAATAACGGACTTCCGGTAATTAATTATGTCTCATTTTAGTACACTTGTCCAATTACTGCAAGCTGTAATATTTGTAATGTAAAGTTGCTCCTGATTTCAACAAACTGGCTAAATATCAAAACAGAAGTATTAATCATTGCTCAAAAATATATTTTCTTTGATTTTCACCTTTTTTGATATTTTTTTCATGCTAGCTGTTAAGGGTTAATACTCAACTAGTAAAAGAAGCAATTTCTTCAGCAGTAAAATAATCGAAAGATTTTATTCCATTAAAATATTTTTCCATAATTTTATCCAACAGATATAAATACACAATTCTTGCGAATGCATACGAAATACATTGTGATAATGGTTCTGAAATTGTCTTTCTATGGCTAATTCTATTAATATCAACATACTCTGATGTCCAACCCGTACCATCTTTATGTAAATTAATCGAATGTCTTTCTATATTTTGTGTCGATATGTATGACGTTGGAATATTACAATGGTTTAAAGCATCAAGTAAATTATCTACTGTTAATTCATTTTTTATCAACAATTCTATAATTTTAGTATCATTTTTTGCTTTAGCAATATTCCTATTTAGGTAATATTTTTTAAGTCTATCAAGAAAAAAACGATTCGATCCAGTCTCTAAAGATTCATATATTCCAATTGTCTCTTCTTCATTTTTTCCTCTTTCCAAATTAATATAACCAAACCTCCATGACTCATCTTCTTTAATTAGAAAATAATAACTATCTTCTGAATAAGAAGGTACTTCTTTTATTTCAGATTCATTGTAGATAATTTCTTTGCTATATCCTTCGCATTTTAGTATTTCAAGCATTTTCTTTAATTCCATTTTACTCACTCTCCTAATCTGCTAATTTGCTAATTTAGCGATATAATCATTTTGTAGTAGATTATCAACTGTAGCCTTTACATACGTTCCATCTTTGGCCAAAATTTTGTAATCCGTAAAAAATTGGGTTCCCATTCCTTTTCTCCCCCACCAAGGTGCAATAACACCAGATTTTACATTAAACGGTTTAATAACTTTATATCTGGTATAAGTTGCAGTATCCATATATGGTGCTAACGCCCTACTTTCATAACTTTCACCCATTGGCGAAAAATATTGTCCACCTGAATTATCTCCATATCTATCAATAAATGTACCTTCTGATAAAGTATGATTTGGTGTAAACTCTCCGTTTAAGAAACCATCTATATTTTTATCCACATTCCCCAGCACAGGATTTTCTGTACCTGGATGATACGGATATCCGGTTTCTTGATTAAAATACTTCGGGTTGTCGTAAATATTCTTGTACTTTAAATACAATTCTTCTTTTGGAGGTTTTGTCCATTTTGATAATTTAAGCTTGTCTGCATCTGATATTATTTGGGTGGTCACCTTAACACCCTTAACTTCAACCTTCCCACCATTCTTCAAAGCATTTTCATAAATGGCTTTACGTTCTCCCTGGCTTAATGCATTGAGGTCGTTGACCTTGGCGGTTGGTTTGGTGTTGCGGGTTATTACTACCCCACGTTTCCCTTCATGTTCTATTATGTCTCCTGCATGGGTGTTCTTGGCGTCTATTTCCTTAATTGTTCCATCATACAGCAGTACCCACGGGTTGACCTCCCCGTATATTCGTATATGCAGGCCTTTTCGCTCTATTTTGAATTTTTTGAACCTGAACTTGCTTAATATTTTGTCTATCAGGCCTTGTAGCTTCTTTGCTCCCTTTGAGAATCCGTTTTTCAGGCTCTTAATAATTATCTTTCCGTTTTCAATTATCATACTGCCTGTTTTGGATACCAGCTTTGCTCCTGATTTCAGCAGGCTTTTGATGCCTTTTCCTGCTGTGGTAACCAGTTTTTTTGCTCCTCCGGCAGTTGCTTTGATTCCTTTTTTGATACCGCCC
>JAEZUC010000028.1 GCA_023443515.1 Bacillota bacterium | reverse complement strand
TTTATAGCAGTATCTATTCTTGCAATCAGTCCTCCGTAGCGGATATCTATTATTTCCCAACCGAATGGCTTGTACGTAGAAAACCACTGTTCTCTATGTTCTGACCTTAGTATTTTTACATTTTTTTGTAGGCTAGGCAATATTAAATATGCAATGGTTTCAAGTTCTTCAATATTTTTATCGTCATATGCCTTTTTTAGTTGAAGTCCAAGGTTACTTTTAAGTTTAAGGACAGCACATAATTTTTCCGTTACTCCAAATATGAATTCACTGTCTTTACTTTGCTGTCTGTGTTTATTGAATACATTCTCTAATTCAGAATAATGACTATTCATGTCAATACCTTCAACATCTTTGTCAAAAAGCCCAATAAGTATATCCTGCCAAAGTAAAAGCTTAGAAGGATTTGACTCATATTGTCCAGCACCAGGAGCTTCATTCATCCTTATCAGGTCATGAAATGCATCAAATTCAATTCCGGTACAGAACTTAACTCTTCTTTTTAGTTTGTCAATATCTAATTCTTTGGAATACCCATGCTCAGCGTATAACTGAAGTCCAAGTAATGCTGAAAACATATTGCATTCTCCTCCGTTATCACCCCACATTGTGGCAATAACTTCTTTTATGCCCTGTTTTTTACAAGCATCTAAAGCAGCATGAGTATTATTAATAGCATTTTTGTAGTTTGCACATATTCCGGTCCATGTCCATAACCCTCCTGCAAAAACAGGATCAGATCCAAACTTCTTGTGCTTCTCTATGAAATTCTGATAAAACTCGCTATTATTATGATAATAATCCCAGTACACCTGTTGAATACCCTTAGGTATTTTCTCAACTATATCTTCAGGTATTACTGCATCAGGATCGTAATAATTACCTGTTTTAGATCCCAATCTGTAGTACATATCACTCCACATCATTGGCTTTAAACCTAATTGGTCAGTAATATTAAATACTCTGTTCAAATGCATGGTCATTATTTCAAATCTGTTATTATATCCGTTCAGATCCAAATATCTACCCAATCCAAGGCCATGCGCCTCATCCATACCAATGTGTATACGTTTGCTTCTAAATGGCGCTGCAGCCGCTTTTATTGCTTTTCTTAAAAAATCATAGGTTTTTTCACTATTTACAAGGAGCTCTCTTTCGGTATCCCTCAGGTCAGCCACTGCATCCCATTTTAAGAATTGCTCCAGATGGGCTAACGCCTGAATGCAAGGTATCATTTCTATACCCAAGATATTTGCATAATCGTCACACTCTTTAAGTTCGTCATAAGTATAACGGCCTCTCATATATCCAAAGTAGGGTTCATCCTCTACTGTATACGTATCTTCGGTGTATAGCATCATCATATTTAAACCCATTAAAGCTGAGGTTCTAAGAAATTTCTTTATACTTTCAACAGTTAATACAGCATTTCTAGATACATCTATCATAGGTCCGTTCATGCTAAACTGTGGTTCTTCAATAATATTATACTCCCTTTTCTCCTGTAAAGCTTCCACAAGGAGTCCTAATGCACGAAAGAAATGAATTTTTTCATTGTATTTAATCTTTATTCCAGCTTGATTGGAAGTAACTTCTATATTACCAATACTCTTTTCAACCTGCACCTTTATGCCATCTGCACTAATCTCATACCCTAGCTGCCGGGCAAAAATCTCAATTCCATCAATTAAATCCTCGGTATTGCCCTCAAAATAAAGCTTCAACATCTAATCTCCCCCTTAACTGCTAATAAAACTCTCTTCCATTATTTGCTGAAGTCCTTGGACAGCAAGCTCCTTATACTTTTCAGTTTCTGTGAGCTTGTAGCCAAGGAGTAATGCAAAGATTAGTACTATTTTAGTTTATCTTCTAAAAGCTTAACGCAAAGCAACAGTGCTCTGGGTAAATGGTACATTCCCTTCCACATTGAGCCTTTAAGTGTTAATGCCGGTGAACCATCCCTATGGAGATATCCATACCATTCTCCGCACTCATCATCATTAAAATGTTCAAAAGACCAATCATTAATTCTATGAAACCATTCTTCATATTTTGCTTCACCTGTTATAAAGTGAGCCAGTAATGTTGCATATATTGCTTCCGTATGAGGCCACCAAAGTTTCATATCCCATTCCAACTGTTCCGGTGGTTTACCCTCTATATCAATAAAGCTGTATAACCCGCCATGTTCTTTATCCCAACCTAACTCCAAAGACCAATCAAGAATATTTAAAGCCTTTTTGATAATATCATCATCATTTCTGTACATGCCTTCATGTAATAGGAACCAGGCTGTTTCAATTGAGTGTCCCGGGTTAACGCAGCGTCCCTGAGGAGAATCCATTCTAGAGCCGTCTTCATCTACATTTTCAAACAATGCATGTTCCTCAGGTTTGTAGAAGTTCTCAAATACATCCTTTAGTAATTGATCAATTTCTTGGTTATACTGAGGGTTATCAGGCTCAACCTCTCGCATATTCTGAGAAGTGGCCAATAAAATCATTGGCAGGGCCAAGGCTTTTGTCTTACGGGTCTGGGGACATACTTTCGGTTCAATGCCCACAGGATTTTTATATAAACTCATAACCATATTGTAGAGCTTTTTTGCCTTTTCCAAATATTCCGTATTACCTGAAGATTTATAGTATTCCGCGTATGCAATAATCGCAAAGGTTTCACTGAACATATATCTGCGTTTTCTTAAAGGTCGTCCATCAGCCGTCACCTGAAAAAACATTCGTCCATCTGTATCGAAACAATGCTTGTCAATAAAGTCAATCCCAAGCTTGGAAATCTTAAGCCATTCTTCTCTTTTATCGATATGGTTATATAGCGAGGAGAACATCCATACTCCTCTGCCTTGAAACCAGACCGATTTATCAGTGTTATACAACTTCCAATCTCTATCCAGGCAGGTATAATAGCCCCCGTTTTTGTAATCCGGAGCATATTTCTCCCAGTAAGACATACAATTATTTAATAAAAAGTTTTTGTAAAATACACTAAGATTCTGAATTTTTTCATTATTCATTTAAATTAATATTGCGAAATACTTATTTGTATTTACGCAACTCCTCCTTTTTTTTACTTGATACCGGTCATTACGATACCATTGATAAACTGTTTCTGTCCCAGGAAGAAAATTATTACCATAGGAATAATACATATTGTTGAACCAGCCATCAACAGCTCCCACTCAGTGGCATGTTCTACCAGAAATGTTTGAAGTCCGATTGCCAAAGTGTACTTATCCATACTATTCAGGTAAATTAACGGGCCTTGGAAATCATTCCAACCGCCTATAAATGAAAATAACGCAATGGTAATTAAAACAGGTTTTGATAGTGGCATTATCAGCCTGAAAAGAATGGTAGGTTCATTTGCCCCGTCAATTCTGGCAGAATCAATATAACTATCAGGAATGTTCACAAAAAACTGCCTTAAAAGGAATATGTTATATGCCGATCCAAACAAATTAGGTAAGAGAAGGGGCCAGAATGTATCTATAAAACCAAGCTTAGACCATATACCATATACAGGTATCATCGTTACCTGGTAAGGAAGCATTATTGTTGCCATCATTATTGGAAATAGCACTTTTGCGCCTTTCCAAGGTATTTTGGTAAACGAATATGCTACTAATGAAGATGAAAATACCATAAATATAGCCGGTATAACAGATAATATTAAAGAATTTTTTAAATATATCCCAAATGGCATTCTAAATAAAACATCTACGTAATTTTCCAAACGGACTCTGCTAGGAATCCACTCCTGTTTAAATATATCCTCAGGAAACTTCAAAGATGTTGATATTTGCCAGAGCAAAGGCATTATAAATATTGCAGCGAAAAATAAAAGTACTGCATGCGGTAATACCTGTTTTTTTAATATTTTCAATATGCTACTCATTTTTACACCTCCAGAATTTTAGTCCCCTCCGCCGTAGTAAACCCACTTAAGAGAAGTTTTGAATACAATGTAAGTTACTATAACAATAAATATAAATAGAATCCATGCCATCGCTGATGCTACACCCATATTCAAAAATCTAAATCCTTCCTGATATAGTTGAATCGCATAGAATAATAGAGAATTCTCAGGCCCGCCATCCGCAGTACTATTATTTGATCCGCTTATAAATACATACGCCTGTGTAAAGTACTGGAATCCATATATTAATCCCATAATCAATTGGAAAAGGGTTGTTGTAGATATGGCAGGTATAGTTATGTGTCTGAACTTCTTCCAGGCCCCTGCTCCATCCAGGTCTGCTGCTTCATACAGAGATTGAGGTACACCCTTTATTGCAGCCAGGTATATTAACATAGTTCCTCCGCTTGCCCACATACCCATTAGAATTAATGCAGGTTTTGTAAATATAGGGTCTGCAAGCCAAACGGGCTGAGGAAGATGAAAGAATCCCAATACTGTGTTTAGTATGCCATACTCCGGATTTAACACCCACACCCAAACAACCGAGCTGGCTACTACTGATATAACTGAGGGCAGATAGTAAATGGTTCTGTAAATTGATTGTCCCTTTACCTGCATACTCAGTAGCATTGCCATTCCCAGAGAGAATACCAAGTTCAACGGAACACTGAATACACATATATATAGTGTATTTAAAAGAGATGCATTGAATCTGCTGTTGTCATTAAAAAGATACTTATAATTGTCAAGGCCAACGAACTTTGGCGGCTGTAAAACATTATACTCCGTCAAGCTGTAATAAAAAGATGCTATAATCGGATACAAATTAAATACTAAAAATCCTATTATCCAGGGCATTGAAAAAAGTAATCCCATTTTAAAAAACTTTTTTTGCTGCTTCATAAAATTGTCCCTCCTTGAATACCATAATCAATTTTATCGACTATGACTATATTTCAGAGGGACACAAAGTGTCCCTCTGAAAGTTTAAATATTGCTTTATTTACTCTTATTTATTGATAGGATTTTTGTCTGCCAATGGCTGAACTTTTTCAACAACCTTTTTCTGAGCTTCTGCAACTGTTTGCTTACCACTTAATGCAAGAGTCATTTCGTCATTAATATAAGCCAGATATTCATTAACGTATGCAACCATTGGGAATCCGCTGGTATTTGGACTCTTCAGCATGTTTGCAACTTCTTTAAACTTTGGATTTGCTGTTTCTGGGAAACTATCCAACGCTGATATTCTTCCCATCATCTGACCGGCACCCTTGATTCCTTTAGCCATCTCTTTATAAGTTTCTTTAGATGTCAGGCTTGACAAAACATTCCAAACTTCGTTTATGTCTACTTTTGTCTTAGCGTTGATGTTCCATACGTTTGTTGTTATAAACATTGAGCCTGCCAATTCAGGTTTTGCCGCCGGATAAGGAATTGCTGCTACTCCATAATTCATGTCCGGTTTATATTTTTCGATAGTTCCGAATTCCCATTCTCCACTGAACATCATAGCTACTTTACCAGCAACAAAAGGATCTGATCCTGAATCGAGCTTAGATAAACTTGATTTAAATTTCAATAGCTTATCAGCACCTATTTTTTGGTTTAAATCAACCATCCATTGATATGCTGCTGCCATTTCAGGTGAATCAAAAGTTATTTTGTTAGTATCAGTATCGATCCAGTTTGCACCAAATGCTACCGGCCACAATACATTGTCCAACCAAGGCATATCAGGTATAAATCCGGCTTGCGTAATGTTTCCTTTGCTGTCAAACTTAGTTAATTTAACAGCCATTTCAACGAGTTCTTCTATTGTCTTTGGAGGAGCATCGTAGCCTGCTTCTTTAAGAAGATCTACATTGTAGAATATTTCTGAGGAAGCGATTCCAAATGGAATTCCAAATACTCTATCCTTATAAACTCCTCTGTCCCAAGCACCTTTTACAAAGTCATCCTTATCAAAATTCTTATCGTTATTTACTAACTCAGTCATATCATATAATGCACCTTTATCACTCCAGGTTGCACAATTTGGCCATTGATTATAGAATATATCAGGTCCAGAGCCACTTGATACAGCAGTGAGCATTTTTTCCATTGACTGATTGTGAGTGATTTTAAGAGTAACATGTTCATTCTCTTTTTGATATTTTTCTGACCAGGCTTTGATATATCCCGGAATACTATCAGGTAGTGTGTCATCAGGGATAAGAGTCCAGAGATTGATTGTTACAGGATCTTTCTTTGTTTCTTGAGCTACTGAAGATGAGCTTGCCGCTGATCCGGTATCTTTGCTTGCACTGTCTGAGCCACATCCGGCTAAAGCCGAAACAGCCAAAACACTTGAGAGTAAAATTGCTACTATTTTCTTAAACATTTTACGTCCTCCTAAACCTATATTTTTTATATGACTTTCTCACTTTTTTTCATCGGTGCACCACATGTTCATTATAAATTAGCCCAATATAGAAATGAACCATGCTTATTTTTACTTCAGAGTGTTTATTTTGACATGAAAAGAACCCCAGAGGAGGACATTTTTGTCTTTACTCTGAGGTTCTAAGTCTTTAACTTATTCCATTATTAATTTATAAATCACGACAGCAGCCATTGCCCTTGTAGCGCTTTCTTTTGGAGCAAATTTATTCCCGGATACTCCGTTCATAATCGAGTAACGTGACACCGTTTCAACAGCAGTTTTTGCATATGCTGCTACTTTGTCACTATCTACAAAGTTCTTTTCAGCCGTGTCGTCAATTTGTTTATTTAATAAAGCAATTGCCTTTGACAACATAACAGCCATTTGTTCACGTGTAATTTCATCATTTGGTGCAAAGCGGCCATTTGGTAAGCCTTCAATGATTCCAGCTTTAACAGCTGACGCAACCCCATGATAGAACCAATCCTGAGCCTTTACATCGGTGAATTTTGCAACTGCCTCTTCATCATAGAGACCCAGCGCATTTACCAGCATTGTGGCAAACTCAGCCCTTGTTACATTACCCTGCGGGTTATATTTATTACTGCCTATTCCGCTAACTATACCCTTTGACGCAACTACTTCAATTCTATCCGTTGCCCATGCAATTGAATGTATATCTGCAAAGGTAACGTTATTCTGCTTAACCACATATTTACTGAAGTGCTTTGTCTTAAATGTAATGCTTTTTGTTGCTTCATTGTAGATTCCTATAACGTTTTGCAGCTTTCCTTCATCAGTTACATAGAATACAGTTACCTTTCTTGCATCACTTCCCGCTTCCGGTGTGTATGGTATTGTAACTTCTACTTGTTTATTAAATTCCGTTATCTTGTTTCCATCAAGGAATGCTTCAAACTCATAAACAGGATTTGTTCCAACTAAAGCCTTGGTAGTAGCACTTAGACTATTAACATCCAGCTTATTTGATGATATAAGAACCTTGCTGCTATCTGCTGCTTTTATAGAGTCAGGTCTCATTCTAATCTCAGCTGCAGCAGTAGAAATTTTAATACTGTCAATTTTGTTTTTATCCGCAGCATTAAGTACAGATGCAGGTAACTCAACCTGTGAATTGGTAACAATAGTTAATGTATTCTCGAGCTTTAATTTTGATTTCACATTACCCAATGCAGCCTTTAATTCATTTAATGTCTTAACTGTAGTATCTAGTCCGGCAACTATCTTATTTGCTTGTTCAGTTGATATAGTTGTTCCGGTAACTGTTATAGTTGATAATTTTTTCATTATACCTGTTGAAGTAGTCTCTATGGACTTAACAGCGTCATCCTGAATCTTATCAGATAAATCTGCTTTTTTCAAAGCTTCTGCAGCTTTAGTAATGATGTCCATAACGATTTTCAAACTCGTTGCAGGATCAGTTACTTTTGCAAATTCGCTTGAAGCTGAATTTACCAAACCAAGCAGTTCCTTTGCCTTATCATCAGTAAGGTTACCGGCTGTAGTGATATTTGATACCTTTGAACTGATTTCCTCCAGTTTGTCAGGAGTCGGAGTATTACCTCCCGGGGTTCCAGGATTAGTTCCAGGATCAGTTCCGGGATCAGTTCCAGGATCGGTTACCTCATCAAATCCGAATATTTCAATTTCATCTACATAAGTCCATTCTTTTGTTGTATCAAACTGAACCTTCACATAGCGAGCAACAACTGATGTAGCTTCAGGAGAGCCAGATACTCCATCAATTTCTCCATCCCAAATCATTTTCATTGCTCCAGAAGCCTCTTCAGGTGGAATTATTTCCGCAAAATTAGTCCAAGTCTGTCCATCTTTAGAATAGTAGTAGGTTACTTTATCAGGGAAGTATACCCCATATCCTGCATTTAAGAAGTTTGTGCTTACCTGCTGAACTGTCTTCAGAGAGCCAAGATCAAACTCGTAGCTACCCTGTTCTTTCCATTGCTGTTTTACCCAATTAGCACCCCAAGCGCTGGTACCTGCATATACTCCGTCAGTAAGCATTGTTGTTTCAGCATCTGTTAATTCCGGTGTAATAATAGCAGGCAAACCTGCAGCCAAATTCTTAAATCCAGCTGGAATAATATTTGTTATTTTAATAGTTCTAACCTTTTCAGTTCCAAGGGTATCTTTTACATATGCTGTATAAGTACCTTTTTGCTGAGCGATAAACTGTGGATTGTTTTTATCAATTACAGTACCACCGGTGGCAAAATAGCTAACGTCTCTATCACCTTCTGCCCACTTAATTACCTCAATAGTATTGTCTTGACCTGCAGTGTCTGCATCAACCGATATAGTAACCGGTTCAGTTGTTGGCGACAAGGTTGATGCTTTTAAATTAATAGTCGGTATTGGTGTATAAGTTCCCTTTATAAATTTATACAACAAATCATAAGCTTCGCGAACGTGGGGTTTATCGGAATATGCCGCTTTTAAAACGGTATCATTTCCCTGATAATATGCTTTGAATACATTATTCAAATATCCGTACTTTACAGCACCATTCATGTATCGCACAAGTCTGGTCATATATTCAGGATCTGCGAGAAGTCGTTCGTCAAACTCCATCTCAATACCTGCTCCATATTCTTTAGCTCTATAAGCTCCCCATTCAACACGATATTCGGTGTCGTCATGGAAGAAATGGTTCAATTGCAGAGTCATTGCATCAAAGCCCATGTCCTTCCATGCTTGAGTCTGATTTGTAAAATAGTTTGGTATCCAGTAGAACTTTAATCCTTCATCATGTATAAGACTACTTGCATATCTTACAACATCTGCTTCATAAGGTGATTCATTCTCAATGTTTTCATTCATCCAATAGATACCGGAAAGCTCAAGATTGGAATATCCTGCGTTGTCCCACTTCTCAAAAAGACTATCCAAATACCATTTAACAACCTTCTTGGAATTGGCTAATGCTACATCATTACCTACTTCCTCGAAGCTCAAATTCTCACTTATTCCATCACCATCAACATCTCCAAAATTGTTTACCAGAAAAGATGGATACGGTAAAGTTAATACAACCTTATGTTTATGTGTAGGGTCATTCAACTCTGATGAGACCTCTGTAACGGCCTTACTAAGCTCGTCAAGATCACCATTTTCAGCAAATGTCTTATTTAGATACCATTCCCAGCCGGTTTTACCTGCTGCTCCGACCGGTGAACCTAAGCCTTCTCCTTTATCAGTGGCAATTCCTAAGTATAGAATACCATCATAGAACCAGTCTTGAGCTTTTTTGTCCTTATCAACATAAGCGATATAAGGTTTGATCTCCTCTGCTGTCCAATCACCTAAAGTTCCTTCGTACTTTCCGTTATAAAGTAGTACCAGGTCACTTATATCTCCGGTTTCAGGACCTACTGCCTGATAACTTGGCTCTACATAAGGAACTTCTACTGCTCCATCTTTTTGTCCATCATAACCCAGTATTTCTATTTCATCAACAAAAGCGTAAGCTTCAGGTATAAATTCTACTTTTATATAACGGCCATAAACCAGATTATCTCCACTGTTCCAAGTGATATTCTCAGTTTCGGTTCCCGCTCCCCATAATGCATTTTTGGAATTTAAGTGAGCAAGATTGCTCCACTTTATACCATCCTGTGAAATATAATAGTGAACAGATACCGGATAAAATACGCTCTTATCTGCTTGACGTAAAAAGTTTGCCTTAATTGTTTCAACGGACTTTGTTTCACCTAAATCAAAGATTATATGATTGTTTGGTCCGCCTTTGAATCCTACCCAATTTGGATCGGTGTAATTAACGGTTGCATACTTTCCGTCGGTAAGTTTATTACCGATATCAGGATAGCGTTCATTAGCAGGAGTTTTAGTTATATAGTCAAGCCCTGCAACTAAATTTTTGTATCCTTCTGGTACAATGTTAGTTATTTCTATTGTTTTTACTACTTCATTCCCCAATGCGTCCTTTGCGTAAACAGTATATATACCATTTTTTTGAACAGCAAAGCTATTATCTAAAAGGTCTATGTTGTTTCCATCAGTATTAAAGTATTCAGCATTTTGGGTTCCTTCCGCCCATTTTAACACTGATATCTGGTTATCAGGTACAAAGGTTTTAGCCGATACTGTTATTTCAACATCCTCGGATGTTATTTCTGTTGTTGAAGCAGAAATATTTAAAATAAGATCAGCTACTTCTTCACCCCAAATTTCAACTTCATCTATATACGTCCATTCTGTATCTGAGAGCAACTGAACTTTTATATAACGTGAATATAGATCATAACCGTTCCACTCCATCTTTTCAGTGCCAAGTTCATTGCCGGCATTAGGTATTTCGTTGTAGAACTCATTCCAATTTTCACCGTCTTCAGAAGAATAAAATTTTACAGTGTTTGGCAAAAACACACCGTCATTGTTTTTACTCAAGAGGTTTGCTGAAATCTTGCGAATATCTTTACTTTCTCCTAAGTCAAAAGTAAAATAAACATCAACTCCATTTTGGAATCTTTCCCAATTGCCATCAAATGCATTAACTCCACCAAAGACTTGGTCTGTTAATTTCCCTGTTTTACTCTCACCGTCAAGGGTGCTGTACGGCTTACCTTGAACAAGGTTGCGATAACCTGAAACAAAAATATTTTTTATATCTATTGTCTTTACTTGTTCGTTGCCAAGTGTATCTTTCACATATACAGTATATGTTCCGTTTTCTTTAACTATAAAGTTTGAAGTTGCAGTAATGTCGGTACCGTTTTCAGAAAAATACACTACATCGTGTGAGCCTTCTGCTACTTTCAGTACTTCAATTCCATTGTCTCCATTGTTGTAAACATTTGCTGTTACTGTTACTGTAATATCGTTCTGTGTAGGAAGAGTTGTTGATGGTGTAACAATTAAACTTGGTTTTGCTCCATCATCATAACCCCATATTTCCACTTCATCAATAAATAACCATTCATCGTCCTGTGTGATTAGGAGCTTAACATATTGTGCATATATTGCACCTTGATTTTGCCATACAGACTGCGTTTGTCTATTTGTATCTGTATAAACTTCGGTCCAGGTTGTACCATCCACAGAATACAAGTATTTTACTTCTTTTGGCGAAGCTATACCGTAGCCTTCGTTTGAAAAGTTGGACTTAAGCTTTTCTATTGTTTTCTGCTCACCTAAGTCAAATACTATTGATGTTTCTTTTGTTGCACCTTCAGGTATTGGTGGAGGCATCTGCGACTTGTACCATAATTCATTCCATGCGCTATCACTATAAACTCCGTCCGTTAAGACACCTGTAGCAGCAGTCCCGCCGTCAATACTATAGCTAATTCCAGCTGCTAAGTTTTTAAAGTCAGCTTCTACAGCCGCCTGCACATTCATTGGCAAAGCAAGTGAAAACAGCAGGCAAAAAACCAAAAGAAAAGCAATCCCCTTTTTTCCTTCCCGTTGTAACATAAAATCCCTCCTTGAATTATATATTTTAGTAGCCAGTTTTAAATTTTACCGACTAAAATTTTGACTAAAATTATATCAAAACTTTAAATATGTTAACCGAAATAACAACTTTATGTAAACCTCGTAAGGTATAAATAGTATCATCAGTATTAGATATCTAAAACAATACATAGGATTGATGGTCTTTCTTATAATTTTTTGAGCATTTATAATAGAAGTTTATTGTTGAATTTAATAAAAATAATATTGCTATTTAATTATACTTTATACCTATATACCATTAAATAGGTTTATTTTTACTTATAGGAGTTTATTTTGACATTCAAGGTCAATAAAAAATACTAAACATCAAAATAAGCCTGTTTATTTCTAAGGTGGTAAACATTAACATTAAAATTATAGAGGTTGACTTTGTGTATTTATACACACAAAAAATTATTATTTTAGGAGGTTTATTTATGAAAAAAGGTATTAGTTTTATTGCTCTACTAATTGTAATTCTTATTTTTTTAAACCAGCCAAACAACTCTCTGGCGGCCTCAGGCTACTTTCCGCCTGATACTGCAGCATCAGGAAATGTAAACAATATGGTGCTTATCTACAATGGGTATTACGGTGGTAACAAAACCTACGAAGGAAAAGAACAAGGTACATATGATAAGGAAACCCTACTCCCCTATGTTGCACACTTAAATAGTAACGATGTAATAGATGATACTCTATTTGATACTTTTTTATTTTTAGGCCTACATGCATCTGATGGCAGGGTATACCATGAAATACTTACCAATCCGGCAAATGCAAGTATAAAATCAAGCTGGGATTGGTATATAAACCGCCTTTATACCTCAAACCAACAACTTGATGCTTTAAATCAAGCAACAATACAAACAGCGAATACTCTAGGCCTCACAAATCACAAATCCAAGGTATATATTATGATACCTTTTCCAAATAGCAATATTACAAACTTTGGTGATGTGGATGGAGATGGTATAGGCGAAAATTTACAGGCGGATCCGTTAAATAACAGATACAAGGTAGTTAAATGGTATATTGATACTGTACTAAGCAGATGGAACCAAGCTAATTACAGCCACTTAGAACTTAAAGGATTTTATTGGTTACAGGAAGATATAACTGTTTCTAATCCAGGAGAAGTTCAACTAGTAAAAAACACAGGAAATTATCTTCACTCCCTGGGATTGAAATATTCATGGTGTCCCTGGTCTCAGGCAACTCAAAAGCATAACTGGAGTAGCTATTCCTTTGATTTCTGCTTCCAGCAGCCTAATCACTATTTTGATAAATCCAATTATGATAGAATAACAACCATTGCAACTAATGCTCAAACCTACAACCAGGGAATTGAAATGGAATTTGACGATACTTTAATGTTTAATTCATTATACAAGAAGCTCTTTTATGATTATTTGAAAGGCGGTTTGGATTACGGCTATATGACAGGCGCTCTTAAAGGCTGGTATGCCGGTATAAATGGAGTATATAATTTATATCAGAACAAAAATGACAATGGCGTAACTGGTGTGTTTGATGGACGTAAGGTATATGAAGATATATATAAGTTCGTAAAAGGAACCTATACACCACCAGAAAATATAGCCCATTATAAACCTGTTTACGCAAGTTCAAGCGAATCAAGTACCTTTGCTGCCAACAATGCTGTTGATAGTAATTATTATAGTAGATGGTCTAGTAACTATAGCGACTCTCAATGGCTTTATGTTGATTTAGGACAGCCATATAACGTAAATTCTGTCAGACTTCATTGGGAATCTGCATACGCGAAAGGTTACAAAATACAAGTTTCAAATGATGCCACAAACTGGACTGACGTATTTGCAACAAGTACCGGTGACGGTGGTGTTGATGAAATAAGCTTTTCACCTGTTAGTGCAAGATATGTCAGAATGCTTGGAACACAAAGAGCGACGGCTTTTGGATATTCTCTCTATGAATTTTTAGTTTTCGATCAAAGTGGCGGAACAGCACCGGTTAAGAATATTGCTTTAGCAAAAACATCATCCGCATCCTCTTATCAATCCGCAGGATATGAATCGAATAAGGCGTTTGATGGTAATTCTGCAACCAGATGGGGCAGCATAGCCTCTGACTCACAATGGATTTATGTTGACCTTGGACAATCCCGCAATGTAAACAGGGTTATTTTGAATTGGGAAGCTGCTTATGGTAAAGGGTATAAAATACAGCTATCAAATGATGCAGTTACTTGGACGGATGTTTATACCACTACAACCGGTGATGGTGGTACAGATGATATTTCATTTACTGCAACAAATGCCAGATATGTGCGCATGTTAGGTATTTCAAGAGGTACTGCTTTTGGGTATTCTTTGTATGATTTTGAAGTCTATGATGTACCTAATTTAGCACTTAATAAAACAGTTACTGCCTCCTCAAGCGAAAATGCTTTTCAACCTATTTCAGCTGTAGATGGAAATCCTTCCACCAGATGGAGTAGCTTATACACTAATTCAGAGTGGCTTAAAGTGGATTTGGGTCAGGTTAATGTAGTTAACAGGGTAAAACTTAACTGGGAGTCAGCATACGGTAGTGGTTATAAAATACAGGTATCAAATGATGGAGCAAACTGGACTGATATATTTACCACTACTACAGGTAACGGCGGCATAGACGATATATCCTTTGCTCCTGTAAATGCAAGATATGTAAGACTATACGGTACCCAAAGAGCTACGGCTTTTGGTTACTCAGTTTATGAATTTGAAGTGTACGGTAACTAGAAGATAATACAAAAAAGAGATGCTGAATTTCAACATCTCTTTTTTGTATCCCTTTTATTTTTTTTGTTTTAACAATGGATCGATTACTTTTTTTACATAACTCATGGCCTCAGTAGGTGTCTTTTTTTGTTTAAAAACCAAGTTTGTTTGCTCAGAAAGATTAACCAAATACTCATCCACTATCGACAGCGGTGGAAAGGACTTAATATTTTCACTTAACGCAAAATCAGCCAATATTTTCAGTTCAGGGTCAATTTCTATCTGAGGATTTGTAATCACAGATTTTCGGGCCATTAAAGACTTGTATTCATTAGCAAACTTAAGCATTGTTTCGGTTGAAGTCAAATACTTGATGAATTGCCAGGCTTCCTCTTTGTGGGTTGAACCTGATGGCATATATATTACTGCCGGACTGATAAAACTTGATTCTTTTAAATCTGGCCTGTCCGCGGGATATGGAAAAGAACAAATACCGAAATTTAGATTTGGAGCAAATTGCTTAATATCTCTCGCTACCCATTCTCCTCCCATTACCATTGCCAAATTTCCTGTATAAAATGGTCCTTGCTCATGGCTTCCAATTTTTAGCTTAAAACTAGAAATAGTATCCCAACCCCATTCTTTATAAAACCAGTTCTGAAAATCGATTGCTCTGATATACTCTTTGGAAGTTGTTGCAACCTCGTTTTTTTTCCGGTCATAGAATTCAGCCCCAAATAATATAGGCCATAGAACATTATCTACCCATGGATAATCCGGAAGAAATCCCATTCTTTCAATTTCACCTTTATCGTTTATTTGGGTCATTGCCTTTGCCATAAGTTTCAATTCATCTAACGTTTCGGGGGGTTTTGTAAACCCGGCTTCATTTAAAATATCTTTATTATAATATAATGCCATAGTCTGAACGTAAAAAGGTATAGCGTATGTTTCATCTTTATATTTAGTAATATTAACTGTGGCAGGTAAAAAATCCCCTAAATTAAAATCAGGGCTTTTTTCAACATATGAAGTCAGGGGTTCCAAAGCACCATTCTGAGCCCACCTTAAAGCACTTGGCCAAACAGTATAACCTATATCAGGTGTGTTATTACTCATTATTGATACTAATTGTTTATCTATACTTGCACCTGCAGAGCCTTCAACTATAATGTTGCTTTGAGAAGCATTAAAATCACGTATAATATTAGCCATTGCTTTACCGCTGGCTTCATTTTCCGAATAAAAATATGAGAATTTGATAGTGACAGGTTGATTTTTTTCTTTATCCGCATCTTCATATGATACCTGAACTTTATTTATAATCCATACCCCTACGAAAATTGCAATAACGCTTATAGCTCCTACAAGTATAATTGAAGAATAATTTTTAAGCTTCAAAAAGCAACCACCTCTACTTATAATTTTTTATTATGAATGGTACTCTATACGCTTTCTCTGTATTGGACAGGAGTAATTCCCTCTAGAGTTTTAAACATCTTAGTAAAATATCTTATATCATTATATCCTACTTCTTTTGCAATATCATAGGTTTTTTTATCTGTTTTTTTCAATAAAATCTTTGCCTTCTCAACTCTCACCCTCATAACATACTCGATAAAAGATTTTTGTGTCTCTTTTCTGAACAGCCTGCTTAAATACGCAGAACTTAAGCCTACATGTTCGGCAACACTATTAAGTGAAATATCTTTATTATAATTATTGTTAACATATTCCATAACCTTTTGAACTGTATTTATGCTTTGTTTATTTCTAAGCACTGTAATAACTTCCACAATTCCGGTGGATATATTTATTAACAAATTATTGATCTCATAAAGAGTAGTTAATTGCATTAGCTTCTTAAAGGGATTCCCCTTGAATATGTTTGCCGGAAGCTCACCTATATCATATAATATGTTGATTATATCACCAAGTACCGGAAAATAAAGCTGTTGTATATAATCAATATCCAGACTTGTAAGTTTTATAAGTACATCATAGTTTTTTTCAAAAATCTGCTTAACAGTATCTTGATCACATAATTTTATTGCGTCAATCAATTCTTCTTTTCCACAAAAGATATAGTATCTATCTTCTGAATTATTTATATTAATGTCTTGATAATAAAATATCTGGTCTATTCCGGCAAACAGCTTGTGCTTCACCGCTTCGGCAGCTTCTTTATAGGCAGTATGAACTTTTTCCAATCCGTTATTAACTCTGCTGACACCAATAGTCACTGAAATATTTAAGTTCCTTTGCAAGTGTACTTTTAATTTGGTCAGAAGCTTTGAGATACGCATATTTATAATCATTGTGTCCATAGCAGCATTATAAGAGGCTATACCTATGATATACTCGTTATGTCCGTTGAAAATAAGTATATTTTCTTCATTTAAAATCTCACTTATGCTGTTCAGTACCATAAGTTTAATCATTTGTCTGTTCTTCTCATAGTTTGTACTTATCATTCCTTCTATATAATCAATATCAACTATAAATACTAAAAATTGACGTAATTGTAAATTCAACTGTAAAAAATCAAGTTTTTCATTTACTACAGATATATCTTTAATTTTTTCATTTATTAGTGAATTCAGAAATTTCTCCCTCAGCAAAGGCAGACTTTCCTTTAATTGTTCTTCAATTCTCATTCTGCTTTTTTTTTCTTCCCGTTCCCGGTTAATTTGTTCTTTGACCTTGTTTACAACTTCAACCAGCAGGCCTGCCTCTACAGGCTTTGTCAAATAATGTGTTACACCCACACTTATGGCTTTTCTTGCATATTCAAATTCTTCATACCCACTGACTATAATAACTTTTATATCAGGGTACTTTTTTGAGACAATAGTGGCCAACTCCAAGCCATCCATTACAGGCATTCTTACATCGGCAAATACAATATCCGGATGCTCTTTTTCGATTACCTCCAGTGCCTCTTCGCCATCGCTGGCCTCACCAACAATCTCAATCTCATATTTGTCCCATTGTATTGTACCTTTTATTCCCTGTCTGAACCACAACTCATCATCTACGACAACTATTTTGAACATTATGAGCACCTCTCTTCAGCATTTTCATACTCAACAACAGGAATCACCACACGTACCTCAGTCCCAATACCTTCCTGGCTCTTTATAGCCAATTTATATTCCTCACCATAAATTGTTTGAATACGTTTACTTACATTTACAAGTGCAAAATTCTTATTTCCCATACCTTTTTCTATTGATTCAAGCACCTGTTCAAGCCTCTCGGCACTCATCCCAACTCCATCATCAATTATAAAGAATTCTATATGCTCATCAGATGTTTTTCTCCCAATTACCCTTATTACACCTTTTCCCCTTTTCCGTTCTATTCCATGATAAATAGCATTTTCAACTAATGGTTGCAAAAGGAATTTAACTATACTATAAGAATACAAATCCTTTTCAACTTCAATTTCAACATTAAATTTATCTCCAAATCTTAACTTCTGGATCGTAGTATAATATTCAATTTCCTCTACTACTTCCTTAATCGATATTATATCCCGGCCTTTACTAAGATTAATTTTTAGGAACTTGGAAAACGAGGATATCATAGTACTTAGTTCTTCAGTTTTATTTAATCTGGCCATCCAATACATAGAGTCCAGTGTATTATATAAAAAGTGGGGGTTAATCTGAGCCTGTAGAGCCTTTAACTCCGCATCCTTTTTGAGAAGTCTGGCTTTATATAATTCTTTAATTGTATTATCAATGTTTTCAACCATTGCGTTGAAACTGGTATTTAGCTCACTAAATTCATCCTTACCAATCTTATCTATTTTTGCCTTAAAATCACCGTCAGCGGCCCTTTTCATTTCATTTTTCAAAACCTTTATGGGTTTATAAAGATTGTTAGATATAATAAGTGAAAAAAATACTGCTATTGATATACATATAATACAAATTAACATAGTAAATAAGAGTTTACCATATATTTTATCGGTGAATTCATCACTAGGTATAATTGTTGCAAACTTCCATTTTGTATAGTTAGACGTAAAATAAGTAATCATAAAGTTTCTTGAATCAATACTGCTGTCAAAATATCCATCATTATTACTTAATATGGTTTCTATATAACTATAGTTGCTTAGATTTAAAGAAATCAGTTTCTTCTCTTTATGGTTAATAATATTTCCTTTTTCGTCACTGATTAAAATATAGCCTGTTTCACCGATGTTGATATGAGCTGTTAAATTTTTTATTAAGTCACTGTTTAAATTTATACATAGTACACCTATGTCTTGACCCAGATTATTTTTAATAAGAAGTGTAGCAGAGAGTAGTTGTTTTTTTACACGTAAGTCTATATCTTCAACCTCACGTGTTGCCATCCAGGTAACATTCCCATTACCCTCAAGAGCTTTGTTATACCAGTCATAATCTTCAATATTATTAACTATTTTAAAGTTTCTTCGTGATGACACAAGATAATTTTGGGATTTACTATACAAATAAATAGAATCAATGTAACCATCAGTATCAGCATAACTGGCAAGCATGTTCATAACAAAGCTCAAATCCTCTAATGCTTGTCCCGGCCCATATTTACCGACATCTCCAAGATTACCTATATATTTGCTGGAATACTGCATGTCGAGTATTTTAAAACTCCACATTTTATCTTCTATTGTTTTAAGAATATTATCCAGATTATTTATAGTCTGAACCAGCAAGGCTTTATTAGACTTGCTTATCTCATCTTTTAAAACTGATACAGAATTAATGTAGTAAATGGATGTTAAAACTAAAATGGGTAAAATTGATATGATGATAAACATAAGAAACATTTTGTTTTTTATGCTATTCAGATGAATTTTGCTTAAGAGTTTTCTGAAAGCATTATTCATTATTATATCCCCCCTAAGTTAATTAACACCTTAAATTATATACATTTAAACTCCTTATGTAAACACATTGCTTAATTACTTATTTTTATGGTAAGCTCCGGTAAGCTTAAAAGGACGCACCTAAACTGCCGTTGTGGTGGCTAACAGGTACGTCCTTTCCTTTTGTTAGTATTTTATTCCAGGTCACTCCATAGGTCAGAATTCCACCACCATGCCGTCATAGCTAACCAGCCAGCCCTTATCGGCGACTATATCGCAAAGCTCATCGTATATAGGCCCGCCGTTGTGGGAGAAGTGGTGTATCACCACAATTGTTTTATCGTCCACGCAGTCAAGGGTGCACAGACGCTCCTGTACCTCAGAGTTGGTGTCCAGTGACATATGTCCATCCCGCCAACCGTTTTGGGTGATTCCGGTGCAGTCCAGAGATATCAGGTCAAAGCGCACCGGATTTTTTGCCCAGTAGTCCCATACGCTTTCGTCAGGGATTCCGGTGTCGTTGCCATATAGCATTGTTCGTTGGCCGTCGGTGATCTGATAGATCACCGGCACGGATTTGGGGTCATGGTTGGCGGGAAGAGGTGTCACGGTGTAGTGGCCGATGCTATAGCTTTGAAATGGGTGCACCTCATGGTAGCGTACCCGGTCTGACTCGCCTAACCTGTGCATAGCAAGCTTAGCCTCCATATCTGCTTTAATGCCACTGGTACCCCAGACTGTGAGTGGCTTAAGGTCTTCGGGGTGTTGGTAATTTGCAAATGCACTGCTGCGGTACATTACCTCCCAAGGGTACCAATGGTCCTCATGGGCGTGGGTGATGATTAGATTCTCTATAAAGCTAATATCAATGTTATTGGTCAATAGATGATGATATGTGTCCGGAGGCAGGTCAATCAGTAGTCTATCGTCCAACATGGCCTGACTGCGGGAACGGATGTTGCGCCCTCCGGCAGTACGGGCCCTGCGACAGGACTCACAGTCGCAGAACAATGCAGGCCAGCCTTCAGCGGCGGCCGTGCCCAGATATTGCAGTTTCATAGCGAAACCTCCTTGTTAGAGATGTGTTTTTTTAAAATTATACTCTAGCCGACTGGTAGCCACAAGCGCAATGCTACACAAAAAAACAAATGTTTTTTCGTAAACCTCTTTAATGTTTCTTTGTATGCTATCCCTCTATATAGCCCTGTATATTACTATTTTTACTCCATCCTCTGCGGGGTATCCTTCTCCTACTAATAAATCATTGTTCATAAAATCTAAAGCCTTACTATCTGTTATTATCTTTGGATACGTTCTGAACAGGACACCTTTCAGATTTTTGTTCATATCACCATTATTCTCTATGAACATCTTGCAGGTTTCACCTTTATAATCCTTTCCCTCAAGCATATATCTTGCGGACAAGGTATGTCTGTCCCCGGATTTTCCGATAATTTGAGTATCAATTCCTCCCGGAAGTACTTGTCCTTCAAAATACTTGCCTTCAGCACTGCCTGTAAAAGAAATCATTACAACGGAATCACCGCTATCATTTTTTAAATCCATTGCACTTTCTATCTTGACATTTACTGTTAATATTTGTTCAAAATTCATATTACCTCTCCTCAGCTTATCCAATTATCTCTTGTCATGCCGTTTAAGGTTTGCAGATAAAAACTGTTCCGTTATGTTAAGTACCTGTAGATTCCATATGCCTGGACCACCATGGTCGGCACCTGTAACCTTGTAAAATATAGCACTCTGGCCCTGATCCTTTATTGCCTTATACATTTCAATGCTTTGATTAACATGAACTATACTATCACTGTCTCCATGTATAATTAGAAAAGGGGGGAGTTTTTTTGTTAAATCCTGATAAACCGGACTTGCCTTCTTGGACAGTTCAATATTATCCTTTACTCTTCCTCCGATAAGCAAGCCTTCAGGACATTCCGCAGAATCATGATCAAGAGCATCGTTATATTTGCCTAATGTAAGTATATCCGAAACCCCGAAATAATCCACCACAGCACATACTTCATCTGATTGTTCAGCATAAAGTCCGTTATTATACTCTCCCATGGTAAGTCCGGTCATTAATGAAAGGTGTCCGCCTGATGAGTCTCCCCATACTGCAACCCTTTCAGGGTCAATTGCATATGTATCTGCATTCTTACGCATAAACCTGATAGCACACTTGACATCCTCCAAAGCAGCAGGAAATTGTGCTTTACCGGTATCCCTGATTTCAACACTTGCTATCACATATCCCTTTGTAGCAATATTTGATAGATTCGGTATAGCCCCATACAAATCCTGGCCTTTCCATGCAGAGCCCTGAACATAAACTACAAGTGGATATTTTTTATCGCCCTCACAAGGTTTTATTATTTGCAGTTTTATTTCCAAATCCCCATACTTGGCATAAACAATATCCTTTAGGTACGTACATTGATAGTACCTTTCTCCTTCTGAAATACAGGATAAACTCTGTGTTCCTTCCGGCTTTTCATTTGCTGCAAAAATAGCTGCTTGCTTATCCATACTAGACACCCTTTCACTCTAAATTTTTAACCTTATATGTTTCTGGCAACTTCATAAGCATCCCAAATAGCGTACATTATGTTAGATACCTTACGTGCATCTCCTATCAGATGTATGTCATC
>JAEZUC010000063.1 GCA_023443515.1 Bacillota bacterium | reverse complement strand
CCTTTGTACCAGGTTGGTTACAAAGCTGTTAAATACATTGTCGCCGGACCAGTATTTAATTCCGTAAATTATTACAGCGTCATCGGAATTGCCGTAAATTGAAATTCCTCTGAAAGATACCTGATCTCCCGGGAAGGCTTTGAAATTAAGGTCAGCGGTACCTTGTCCACTGATAATACCCCTTGGATCAGCACAAATCATAAACTGACTGTTGTGGTCGATACCGGTAGGGTTGTTGGGATCCTGACTTGGGTTTGGATAAGTCCTTTTGACATAGTCAGTGTCAATTACTATTAACACATTTATGTCTTCGCTACTTGAATTATTAAGCATGAAATTATCCTCCGATCTTTTATTAGATAATTAATAAGTAGAGGTTACACAGCTGTTATAAAAGGGTCCCATTGTATTACATGTGTACCGTTTATAAGAAGCTTAATCTGATATACTGAGGTTCCTTGATTAAATGCACGGCCCATCCAGTATGTATTGTCATCTGATGCAGGCTGAGGACTTCCTTCGCCGCCGAATACATTTCCGCTTGAAACCTGGAATCCTGCTATAGAGACTGTATCCTGAGTATCAGGATCAATAGGGTTAACCAGCCATGAAACATAATCTCCTGCAAAGCATTTTGTGCTAAGTTCCAGAGTTCCTTCATTACCACTTCCCACTTCAGCGCGATTATCTATCATGAATATTCCTCTTGTATCCCCGCTAAGTACTCTTGAAGTATCCACTGTTATTACTATCTTGGTTTGCGCTCTTATTTGGGCTTTTAAAACAATAGTTTCAGTCATTCCTTGTGACCTCCTTTATTTAAAAAATATTATCCGTTAGCATTCAGAACAGGATTAATTTTTAATGTTACAGGGTTTTTGTTGCTTTCAGTGATAATTATATTGATAGGTGTCTGGTTGATTCCCTGATTTTCTGCTCTTCCTACCCAAACTGTGTTTGTAGTATCTGAGGCCTTTGGGCTTCCGCCATATCCCCAAGCAAGAGACTGATCGAAGCTTGTAATTGCAACTGAATCGTGAGTATCAGGATCAATGGGTAAAATTCTCCAGCATATGTAGTCATTAGTGTTGCAGTATGTATCCAGGCCGGCGGTCCCCTCGCTATAACTTTTAGGAGCCCTGTTATCAACCATATAGATTCCTTGGGTTGAACCTGTTCTTGCTTTAGCAGTATCGACGTAAATAACAATTTTTACATTACAATCCGATGGGGATGGTGTTAAAGCTTGTGTCATTTTAAAATCTCCTTTCAGTAATTGGCTAAATTGTCATAAATGATATCATTTGTTAAAATGATTATATGTCATTAATCATGACATGTCAAGGAATATTTACCATTAAGTTCCAGCCAAGCACAAACAGTTGGGTACAGTAGCTGATGACATTTGTGGTGTGCAAATATTATTATATAATATATTAAAAAATGTCATAAATAATGAAAAAGTAATTGATTAAAAAATTTATTTGTATTATTATTTGAATTACAAGAAGATGTTTATATATATTTTTTTTGTTGGTAAAATGTAAGAATACGGTATAATAATAGATAAAGTATGTGCTGTTAGGAGGACTATATGGAAGAAAAATTCAAAATAATAATTATTGATGATGAACAGGGAATTATTGATGCATTAAAGGCAAATCTTTCTTCTGATTATGCAGTTGACGGATTTATAACTTCAAAGGACGGTATTGAGGCAATCAGGGAAAATAATTACGACCTCTTGATTCTGGACTATTTCATTGATGCCATGGATGGAAAACAAATAACCGAAAAGATAAGAAAAACTGACGATGAGTTGTACATTATGCTCCTTACCGGAAAGGCAGAAGAAGCTCCGGGTCTGGAGACCCTCAAAAATCTTGATATTCAAATGTATTGCGAAAAGTCAGCAAATTTTGAAGAAATATTAATTATGATTGAATCTGCAAGAAAATCCGTGGAGCATTCAAGAAAAGAGGGGAGCTTTGGTATACGGTTAAAAAGGCTGAGAAGAATTCATAATATCAGCCAGGAGGATTTAGGTAAAATATTGGGAGTAGGACGTACTGCCATAGCTAACTGGGAAACCAATCAAACTGAGCCTACCGGGGAAAACATTAAAAAACTCGCAGAACTATTCAGAGTCACAACGGACTATCTACTTTGCTACAAAGCTAATTTTGGCGATACCCCTAATCTGGCAAAAAAATAGAGGTATGCTTTTATGCTTGAAACAATAACAAAAATTTTAATTTATCTATTTTCTGCAGGGGTACATTTAGTACTCCTAATCAGAATAAAAAGTATAAAACATTCAAGGCAGCTACATCGGATCTGTGCCTTGAATATTTTAATACTTTTTTTGTGGACGGTACAGGGACTGGCAAATATAATAGTAGATAGCATAATGGGACATAGAATATATTATATTTACTTTGTTGGTTCAATTTGTGTATTCTTTCTTCCTGCAACACTAATAATGCTTTGTATACATCTGGTTAAAAACAAAATCAGCTCTATCGCAACTTATATCGTTATTTGCATACCTCCCGTCACAAGTACACTTATGCTGGTGACCAATAGTTTTCATAAGCTTTTTATAAAAGATATTTCCCCGGATGTAAAGACCTTGGTGTTCGGAAATTACTATTATATTCACTGTACCTGGCAGTTGATTTATGCAACCTTTGCAGTTTTATATCTTATTTATTACAGCCTGAAATATACAAACTGTCTTACAAGGCAGATTCTGCTTGTAGTTTCGGGTATAGTTATGCCAATAGCAGTAGACTACGTAGTATATCTCAATTATTTCTCAAATCTGCCTATTTCGTTACCGGATAGTATACATACATTAAGCTACTGTTTTACAACTGTATGCTTATCAGTTGCAATAAGGAAATATAAGTTTCTTGATACACTTCCCATTGCAATAAGGAGCATTGTAGATTACATAAGTGATTCATTTGTAGTTATAGACTATAAAAATAACATACTGGAAATGAATAAGAACTTTAAAACAGAGTTTGCATCCTTGATAAACAAAAAAGAAAGTGACTTTTATAAGGTCATGCAAGATGACAATTTTCAGAACCTGAAAAATCACATTTCCCAAATCAAGAGTGAAGGAACACACCAAAATATCAGGACTGAGCAGGAATTTATAATAAATACTGTCCAGCGGTACTTTGAAGTTGAAATTATACATGTATATGCCCACGAGCAGTATATCGCCATACTAATTTTATTTCATGATATGACAGAACATATGCAGGTAATTAAGCTCATGGATGAGAATGCAAAGCAAATGATAGAAAAGGCAAGATTGCTTTCCCTGCATAATCTTATAGGTGGTATTTCTCACAATATGAAATCTCCGCTGATGTCATCTTCGGGTGGCATACTGGCACTGAAAAACCACACCCGCAAGATAGAAAGCTTTATTTCTGAAATGCATAATAAAAGTGGCGAATATTCCGAATATCTAGACATTGTGGCAGACATGAAAAAATGGGAGGACTCAATTAAAAATTACCTTGTATATATGTCGGATATTATAACTGCAGTAAAGGAACAGGCTGCAAGTATGATAGGCAACCAGAACAGAAGTTTTACAGTGGCCGAATTGTTTGCCAAGATTTCTATACTGCTGGATTTTGAACTTAAAAAGTCCAATTGCAGTTTAAACATCCTGTTAAATACTAAAGAAGATACGTACATAGAAGGAGATATTTCTTCGTTGACACAAATTTTAGGTAACGCTGTAATAAATGCAACACAGGCCTACAGTGAGGGCGGTATTATTAATTTGCAAGCCGACAGAAAGCCTCAAGGAGTAGTATTCACAATACAGGATTTTGGGAAAGGAATTCCGTCCGAAGTTAAAAACAGAATTTTTAATGAAATGGTTACAACTAAAGGCAAGGATGGTTCGGGTCTTGGTTTATACTTTGCAAATATTGCCGTAAAGAGTCAATTTAGAGGTTCTATATCTATTGACTCGGAAGAAGGCAAAGGAACTACAGTATTAATAACGATTCCCATAAAAACCTCCAATTGATAAAGCTTTGATAATTTGCTATAATTATACAAAATTCATGTTTTTTAAAGGAGGAACAATTTTATGTCGTTTATGGGAGCAAGGGTAGCTGTTAAAGCCAGTAACGGTGAATACTTATGTATTGAGGAAAATGATGGCTTATTGACATCCGGTATGTATGATGAGACCAGGCATGATATTATATTTACAGTGCCGGCTGCGTTGAGCGGTGCATACATACAAACACATACCAGAGATTTGCTTAGTATTGCCGATAATGGACTCTTAAGAACTAAATCCAACAAGGAAAGCATTACTAACAACGAAACATTTGATTTCATTTGCCTTGGCATGAACAAGGTTGCAATAAGGGCACATAACGGAAAGTTTGTAAGCTATCAGAAAGATAATAATAGAAAATTATGTGCATCAAGCGACACAATAGGCCCTGATGAAGTCTTTGAGGTTATAGTGATTTTCAGATAAAAAGAAGCTTAATAAGCATAGCAACCTTTCGGTTGTTATGCTTATTAGAAAGTAAAGAAACGTACAAAACCCTTAAAACAAAGGAAATATCCTCAGCATAAAATTATCGTCCCTACAGTCCTTGCCTTTGATATATTCAACTTTATCCAAAACGCTTTTAAGTAAAATATTTTTGTTTTTCGGATTTTTTAAATTTTTACATATACTTACAAGCTTTGTAAGCCCACTTAAATCTTTTTTATCAGGCTTTTGCACAAGGGTTTTTTCATACAATTCTCTTGTGTTGGAAATTGATTTCTGCAGTTCGGATATTTTTTTATTAACCGAAAGTAGCCTTTGATTAAAGTCCTCTATAGAATAAATACCTTTTTCCAAAAGATTGTAAATATTGTCTTTCTGAAGACAAGCTTCCTTCAGTTGTTTTTCCAGCAGAGAAATACTGCTTTTAAAAGCAACCTGACTTCTATCCGTTTCTTGGGAATCACCATATAATTTAAAACAATATTCATTCAGATATTCATCAAGGCCTGAGAGAATACAGTCCTCGATATAATTAAATTTACTGCTTTTATTACCACATTTATTAATACATATCAGATGTGGCTCTGAATTGGGATATGACCGGTACCGCATTTTAGCTCCGCAGACACCGCAAACAATTATTCCGGCTAAAGTATTGTGAAGTGTTACATCTTGTTTCGTGTGGGTTTTATTGTTATTTTTGATTATATATTGTGCTTTATTATACGTACTCTCTGAAATCAGTGGGGGGTGTTTTCCTTCTGCAAGAATCCAATCCTGTCTGGCTTGTAGCTTTTTACTCTTTTTTTTGGGTAACCGGGTGCTTATTGTTTTTCTCCATGCTATTTTTCCCATATAGACAGGATTTTTCAAAATACCCGTTACCGCCTGACAGGTCCAGCTATTATTTTTGTTGGTCTTCAATCCCATGCTGTTCAGTCTTTGAGCAATAATCTGACTGCCAACTGATTCATTTACATACCATTCGTATATACACTTTAAAATTTCAGACTGCTGAGGATGAGGTTCCAAAGTACGACCCAATTTTTCCTTTTTTATAATGTAACCGAAAGGAGGGTAGGGAGAATTGTAGTTGCCACTGTTTACTGAATGAATAATTCCCCGCTGAAGTCGCTTGTTAATCATTTTGTATTCCTTACGGCTCATAAATACCTCAAACTCACTATACTCTTCGTCAAACTCATTGGAAAGATCGTATTCCTTATCAGGTGTAATAATCTTGGTATTCGTGTTCTTAAAAGCTTTAAGAATAATCCCCTGTTCTTCCATATCTCCACGACCGAGCCTTTGCAGGTCCATTACCAGTACGGCATCATACAGTCTTGCTTCAACGTCCTTTAGAAGCTCAAGCATGGCAGGCCTGTAAAGCAGACTTTCACCTGTAACAAGCTCTTCATAAACATTCACAACACACAGGTCTTTCCTCTTGGCAAAATTCAACAAATCTTGCCTATGTTTTGATAAAGTTTCTCCTTTTCCAAGCTCCTTTTCCATTTTCTCGTCTTCTCTTGATTTTCTTAAATAAATGCAGGTTTTTACCATTCCCAATACTCCAAATAAATCATATGTATTTAAATCTTATGCTTAAAAAGCCTTTAAAATTATCTGCATTTAAAAAATGAATATGGGACAGACCTTTATAAATAGACTTGTATTGAGGAGGAGTACTTATGTCGGATAAAGTAATAATAAAACCTGATATCACTCCCGAAGAAAGATTAAACAGACTTAATAAAGTTGAAGCTGTAATATCCCAAATAACAGGGTATCAATGTAAATGTACAAATATATCCATGATATATGGTACAACGAGCGGTACATTAGAGACATATCGAAAAAAATCCGGGCCAATCTCAGGTTCAAAATTGAACAGGGAGAATACATAGGCAATGCACCCTTTGGGTACGTGAAATCGGTGAATGAAAAAAATAAGCTGGTAATAGACAGTAGAAATGCACCTGTTGTAAAAGAAATATTCAGCTTTTACAGAAAAGGCTACGGCTATGCTGCTATAGCAAATATGCTCAATGAAAAAGGATATCCATCGCCATCCTCCAAAAATTCTGATATACCCATAACTCCATGGAATCAGGTTGCAGTTCAGAGAATACTATGTAACCGCGTATACATAGGAGATACAGTCCAGGGTGTCAGCGAAAAAATAAGCTTTAAGAATAAAAAAACCAGAAGGCTGCCTTTTGATAAATGGATAATTACAACCAATACCCACGAACCCATAATATCCAATGAAGAATTTGATGAAGTTCAGAAATTAAGGGCTAAAAAAAGGTCAAATCAGGGATATAATCGCAATATAACACACCTTCTCAGCAATCTTGTTTATTGCGGTAAATGCGGTAAAGCAATGTATGTCAGAGTCAGGAAAGATAGGCCGGTGGGTTATATATGCAGTTCATATTCTAAAAAAGGCTGCGAGGGATGTTCAAGCCACTATGTTACGGAACAAAGCATAGTTGACGTAATAACAAAAGAGCTGTTAGAACTACTATCGAATAGTGAACTTATTCAAAATCTGGACATAAATTATAATGAATTTGTAGAGAAGGAACGCCTTATACAAAATATCAAAAGATTTGAACAGCAAATAATCCAAAAACAAAAACAACAGGATATTCTGTACAATGACAGGCTCGAAGGGAGAATTTCAGAACAGCTGTTTTATAGAATGAATCAAAGTATTGAAAACCGTATATCAATTTTAAAGCAGGAGATAGAAAAGCTAAAGGAAGAAGAAGCAAAGCAGCTCAATAAAAATCAGCTGATTAAGAACTTCATAAATAGAATAAGAACACAGGGTATTACTAAAAATATTATTGAACTAATGGTAAATAAAATAACCGTATTTGACTATAAAGATGTCCCACCTGAAACTGATGCAACCATGGAAGATACAGAAAACGGATGTATAGTAATCGAATACAACTACAACAATTGGAAACAGCAGACAGATAGAAAATAGGCAGGTAAAAAATGATTGCTTCCAAGGTATTTGCAATAGTTTCTAGCGGCTCATCTTAGGATATTTTACCGTAGCTCACATTCATCTTCCATGATTCATCGCTAAAACCTACATCGTGATAGGTTTTCCGGTAAAATATCCTTGATTCGCCGATAAACATCTGCAAATATCTTTAACCAAGCTTCAACTGATACAATTTAAACCTTGGGTAAAGGTTAATTATAAACTTCCTTTGATAAACAAATCCATTAGTTTGTAACCATCTTCTACGAAAACACCTGATTTTTCAGCTTCAAATTCATCATAGCTATTAGCTTGTGATTGAACTTCATTGGTGCTGTCATAAATGATAAATGGAACCGGCTCGGATGTATGAGTACGTAAGCGAAGAGGAGTCGGATGGTCCGGAAGCACCAATACCCGGTAATCAAACTTACTGATACCTTCAAGTATAGGTTTTACTATTTGTGAATCCAACAACTCTATAGCTTTGACTTTATTTTCAATTTCATATCTGTGGCCACATTCGTCAGGGGCTTCAACATGTACATAAACAAAATCTTTTCCGTCTTCAAGAGCTTTAATGGCTGCATTAGCTTTACCGATAAAATTTGTATCAATGTTACCTGTTGCACCTTCAACATCTATTGAATCAAGTCCTGCACAGATACCGATACCTTTAAGTAAATCCACTGCTGATATCATTGCTCCGGTTTTTTCGTATTTTTCCTGGAAAGATGACAAGGCCGGCTTTTTACCCTCGCCCCACAACCATATAGAGTTTGCGGTTCTTAGTCCACGTGCTTTTCTTGCCTGATTTATGGGATGGTCTTTTAAAATATCATAACTTTTCTTCATCAACTCAAGTAGCAGACCTGACTGTTCCTCAGGCAGATACTCTTTTATCTTTTTCTCGGAAATATCATGGGGAGGAGTACATCCAAGGCCTGTCCTGCCATTGCTCCAAACCATGCAATGTCTGTAGCTTATTCCGGGATGAAAATTTATGTTCTCGGTTTTAAGAGCGTCATTTACAGCTTCTATCAGAACTTTAGACTCAGCCGTTGATATTTCATCTGAACTGTAATCAATCATTGTTTTATCGGAATATTCTGACTCTTCTTCCGACAGGTGAACAAGATTGCACCTTAAGGCAACATCAGTAGGTGATAATTCTATTCCCATACTTACGGCCTCCAGAGGTGAACGACCTGTATAGTAAACCTTTGGGTCATAGCCCATTACCGACAGGTTGGCAGCATCGCTGCCGGGTGCAATACCTTCGGGAACAGTACGAACAAGTCCTACGGTCCCCTTTGAAGCAAGCATATCAATTGTCGGTTTTTTTGCATATTGCAGAGGGGTTTTGTTATCAAGTTCAGGCATGGTAAAGTCAGCCATACCGTCACCGAGAATCACTACATATTTCATACTATCAAATCCTTTACACTTAATATTATTTATGCATTGGTCCCCAAAGCAGCCTTTAATTTTTCAATACCAGCACTGATTCTTTTGAGTGTTTCTTCTTTTCCGATTATATCCGCGATTTCAATAGCTCCGCCCGGTGTAACAGCCTTTCCGGACACAGCAGTTCTTATAGGCCAAAGCATTAAGCTGTTTTTAATCCCAAGAGCTTCTATTTGTGCAAAAACCCTTTCGTGAATACTGTCAGCATTCCAATCGCTAATACCTTCCAGAATCGGGTAAGCAGCAATTAGATTCTCAAGGGAGTTTTCAAGAGTAGTTTTACTCTTCTTATGAACATACATCTGAACATCGTAGTCCGGCAATTGGTCGAGAAAATCAATAGTTTCCGGAATAGTGGTCAAAACCTCTGTTCTTATCTGAAGCAACTTGCTAAGCTTTAGAGTGTCAATATTTTTATTAGTTATGGCTTTTTCGTAAAATGGAAGGGCCAGCTTGTGGAATTCTTCTACAGGCATTTTTCTGATATACTCACCATTCATCCAAGTAAGCTTGTTAATATCAAAAATAGCAGGAGCCTTACTGATACCTGAAATTTCAAAAACTTCTTCAAGTTCCTTTAAAGAATAAATCTCCTGGTTTGTACTTGGACTCCAGCCCAGCAATACAACATAGTTTACAATAGCTTCAACCAGATAACCCATTGAAACCAAATCTTCAAAGGATGGGTCTCCTGCCCTTTTACTGAGCTTCTGTCCGGAAGCCTTGAGAATAAGAGGAACATGTACGTAAGTTGGTATTTCCCATCCGAAAGCTTCATACAGAAGGTTGTATTTAGGAGTAGAAGAAAGGTATTCGTTACCCCTTACAACATGTGAAATTTCCATCTGATGGTCATCGATTACATTTGCAAAGTTATAAGTAGGAAGTCCGTCAGTCTTAATAAGAATCTGATCGTCAAGCTCGCTGTTATCAACGGTTATTGTACCATAAACAGCATCTTCAAAGCTTGTTGCTCCGGTATCCGGCATTTTTTGTCTTATAACATAAGGTACGTTGTTTCTAAGATTTTCTTCTATCTCTTCTTTAGAAAGCTTCAGGCAGCAACGGTCATATCTGTGACCATGACCTTCGGCATCGTGCTTTTCCTTCAATTCAGCAAGTCTTTCCTTGGTACAGAAGCAATAGTATGCACCGCCAAGCTCGACAAGCTTTTTAGCATACTCGAGGTACATGCCCCTTCTTTCACTTTGTACATAAGGGCCGTAATTACCTCCAACATCCGGGCCTTCATCGTGGTTTATTCCGGCAAGCTTGAGGGTTTTGTATATAACGTTTACAGCTCCTTCGACAAAACGTTCCTGATCGGTATCTTCTATTCTTAAAATGAATTTACCATTGTATTTTTTTGCAATAAGATATTCATAAAGTGCAGTCCTCAAATTTCCTATATGCATATAGCCTGTAGGACTAGGTGCAAATCTGGTTCTTACATTTTGCATAAAAAATCTCCTTTCAATAGAAATTTATATAATTTTTAGAAAACATATTAAAAAACCTTTCGTCCATATGTAGGACGAAAGGTAATCTTCCGCAATAATATTATATTATTTTAAATAAATGTGTGTCAAGGTGAATTATCTATCTAAGCATGTCAAGCAAACCCTTGAATCCCTTTTCTTTAAAATTAATCATTTCCTTCAAATCAGAAGTTTCATCCTGTACCATCGTGTTAAGAAGCTTTTGTCCTAATATATCAACAGGTGCCACTTCATCTGTGAATACATGACTTGAATCAGTGACCTCCTCCAGATTTTCATTTACAAATTCAAAAACTTCTTTTAAAGGGTCTGAAGGATTCATACTGTTTATATTGTCATATAAATTATTCAACATATTTGTATCATTTGATGCAAATAATAATTCATTTGTACTTGTTTTTAATTCACAAGTATAAACCTTTTCAAAAACACTCTTGACAGTCTGGGTTAAATACAGGTTTATAGGATTATCACCTTTTGCCTTCATGTTAATATTAAGTATAATTACACCACCGGGTTTCAAATGCTCTGAAACTTTGGTAAAAAACTCTTGGGTGGCCATGTGGAACGGGATTGTTATGTCATGATAAGCATCAATCATTATTACGTCGTACATACCGCAATTTTTATCAGAAAGAAAGGTTCTACCGTCGGTCTCGTAAATGGTTGCTTCATCATCCTTCAAGTCAAAATATTTTTTAGATAAATCAACAATCTTTGGGTCAATCTCAACAGCATCGGTCTTTACATTGGGATAATATATTTTGGACTGTTTTGCGTAAGTACCGGTACCGTTTCCAAGTACCAGAAGGTCTGTTTTTTTATCGCTTTTAAAATCCTTTATGAACTGAGGAGCCGCCAGTGAGTAATCATAATACATACCCGACAGCTTATTGTCCTTTTTGTACACTGACTGAACACCAAAGGCCACATTTGTTGAAAGGTACACGGAGTCTTTGTCTTCAGTTACCTGTAAATAGTTGTACACAGATTCTTCTTCGACAACACAGTCCCTCCAGAAAGCATAAGAATTAGAAAGGGGCATAAAGAGCAAAGCAAAAATTATTAAAAATGTCAAAGAAGTCTTTACAGGTTTAATTTTATTCATTACAAAGTAAGCAAGGCAGATAACGTTCAGAACCAGTGCGAAAATCAGAAAAGTTTTACTTGTGCCGACGGTAGGAATTGTTACAAAAGTCGGTAAAAATGTCCCTATAATACTCCCTATAGTATTCATGGCATATATCTTTCCGGCGGTTTTGCCTGTGTTTTCAATGTCGGTAACACCCAGCTTCACCAAATAGGGAGAAACCATCCCAAGTCCAATCAACGGAACAGAGAAGAGAACAAGACAAGAGATTGCCGAGCCAGTAATAAGCAGGTTCTGGGGAAGGAACATAAAAAGCAGGCCGATTATACCTACAACGATATATTTGCCCACAAAAGGAATTATGGCAATCCATATAGCGGCTGCCCATATAATAAAATAAAGCCTGTTCATGCTGTTATGCTTATCGGCAGACCTTCCACCCAAAACGTTTCCTACACTCAGGGATATCATAATCAATCCGATGATAACGGTCCATATAATCTGAGAAGTCCCGAAGTACGGCGCAAGAAGCTTGGAAACACTTAGTTCAACTGCCATTACAGACATTCCGCAAAAGAACGATGTGGAATATAAGAGTAGCTTTTTTTTCATTGGTTTTTTACCTTACCTTTCGTAATGGTCTCTACTGTAAATTATTTAAAAAAATAAATTGTGCCTTTGTTTAATATAAGTTTATAACAGTTTTGGCGGTTTGTGAAATACAAAATTTAAATAACAAATTTTTTCTTGTATACAATGAACAATTTGTATATAATAAAAGTGGTGCGAGTACTTGTTTTCAGGTATTATAACCAGGTAATAATAATAAATTTTTACTAAATCTTAGATAATATAATTATGTCAAAGTGCAATATTAACTTTGTTAAATTGAATTGCCTTATCTAAAAGACTTTCAGTTTGATAATGTTAATGGGGCCCGAGCTTGATTGGCCTTGTTAGTATTGCGTAACTAATGAAAGGGGACTTTAAAAACATGAACTTTTTAGAGCAGATTGTGAGCAGAGCAAAAAAAGATATCAAAACAATAGTACTACCAGAAAGTAATGATATCAGAACTTTGAAAGCTGCTGCAATGATTCAGGAGCAAGGTATTGCCAATATCGTACTTGTTGGTAACAAGGATGATATAAAGAAGCTGGGTGGTGACCTGGATATATCAAAGGCAAAAATAGTTGATCCTGCAAACTTTGAAAGATTTGACGAGTATGTAAATACCCTGTATGAACTTAGAAAGGCAAAAGGAATGACTCTGGAAGAGGCAAAGAAAATATTGTCAGAAAATTCTTTGTACTTCGGAATTATGATGGTAAAAATGGGCGAGGCTGACGGAATGGTTGCGGGAGCAATCAATTCAACTGCAAACACATTGAGGCCGGCTCTTCAAATATTAAAGACAGCACCCGGAGCAAAACTTGTATCAGCATTCTTCGTAATGGTTGTACCTGACTGTGAATACGGAGAAAACGGAGTCTTCATATACGGAGACAGCGGACTTGTTGAAAATCCAAACGCTGAAGAGCTTTCAGAAATAGCAATAGCTTCTTCAAAGTCTTTCAAGAGCCTTGTACAGGCTGAACCGGTTGTTGCTATGCTTTCATATTCAACATGCGGCAGTGCAAAGAGTGTACTTACAGAAAAGGTGATTGAGGCTACTAAACTCGCAAAGGAAAAAGCTCCTGATCTTCAGCTTGACGGAGAATTGCAGGCAGATGCAGCCATAGTTCCATCCGTTGGAGCATCAAAAGCACCGGGAAGCAGTGTTGCAGGAAAGGCCAATGTATTAATATTCCCTGACCTGAACTGTGGTAATATATCCTACAAGCTGACACAAAGACTTGCAAAGGCAGAGGCCTACGGTCCAATTATTCAAGGTATTGCAAAACCTGTTAATGACCTTTCAAGAGGATGCAGTGCCGAGGATATAGTAGGTGTCGTTGCAATTACTTGCGTACAGGCTCAGAATTCTTAATTTAATAAAAAAATACACTTAACTATTATTAGGGGAGATGAACATATAATGAAGGTTTTGGTTATAAATGCGGGGAGTTCTTCATTGAAATATCAATTAATAGATATGACGAATGAAATAGTACTTGCAAAGGGGTTATGTGACAGAATAGGGATTGACAATTCATTTATAAAGCAATCAAGGGGTTCAGAAGAGGCTGTTGTAATAAATAAAGAATTAAAAAACCACAAAGATGCTATAGAGGCTGTTATTAGTGCACTTATAGACGATAAAATCGGCGTTATAAAGAATATGTCCGAAATATCAGCCGTAGGACACAGAATAGTACATGGCGGAGAAAAATTCAACAGTTCAGTAGTTATAGATGAAAATGTTATGGCAGCAGTAAGAGAGTGTATAGACATAGCTCCGCTTCATAATCCTCCAAATATAATAGGTATAGAGGCTTGTCAGCAGATTATGCCGAATATACCGATGGTAGCTGTATTTGATACAACTTTCCACAGTTCCATGCCTGATTATGCATACCTTTATGCATTACCATATGAGCTTTATGAAAAATATGGTATAAGAAAATACGGTTTCCACGGAACGTCCCACAAGTATGTTGCAGAAAGAGCTTCTGCAATGCTTGATAAGCCGTTAAGCGAGTTAAAGATAATCACATGTCATCTGGGTAACGGATCAAGTATATGTGCAGTAAACAAGGGTAAGTCAGTTGATACATCAATGGGCTTCACACCTCTGCAGGGACTTGCAATGGGTACGAGAAGCGGAACTATCGACCCAGAAGTTGTGACCTTCCTTATGGAAAAGGAGAACCTGGATGTTAAGGGTGTAAGTAATCTTTTAAATAAAAAGTCAGGTGTTCTGGGCGTATCCGGTGTAAGCAGTGACTTCAGAGATTTACATGCTGCAGCTGATACAGGAAACAGCAGAGCCGAACTTGCAATCAAAATTTTCTGTTATGGTGTTAAAAAATTCATCGGAGAATATATTGCAGTTATGAACGGTGTTGATGCAATTGTATTTACAGCCGGTGTAGGTGAGAATAATTCCGTAGTAAGAAATATGATTGTCAGCGATATGGATTTCTTCGGAATCAAAATAGATGCAGAAAAGAATAAGCTAAGGGGACAGGAAGTCGATATTTCTACGGCAGATGCTACCGTAAGAACCCTTGTAATCCCTACAAATGAAGAACTTGCCATTGCAAAAGAAACAGTAAGGCTGGTATAGTAAGTTTCGACTAATATATATGTAAAAACAGGGCAATAATAGTAATATAATGAATAATATAATTTTACCGAAATTGAATTATTGACAAAAGCTGCATTAGTTAGTATAATATCAGTTGTCGGTTTTCAAGAGGTTACTTATGAGAGTAAATGTGTCTGATATTATTAAAACTGAAGGAGCAGGGATAGATATCAATTTTGTTGATGATCTGCCTAAGATACGGGAGTATGATACTTCAGTAGAGTTTAAACCTTCTTTTAAGTTTACGGGGCGCATAGTTAATTTAGGTGGCCTGTTAAAGTTAAGTGGTGAGCTTCATTATGAGTTTAGTGCAAACTGCCTCAGGTGTCTGAAACATTTAGATATGACTGAAGATATTGGGGTTGAAGAAAGCTTTGTCGAGGTTTCAAAATCCGATGATGTTGATGCATATACATTTGAAGGTAATGTTGTTGACATTGATAAGCCACTTATAGACAACATTATTCTTGCAATGCCCATGAAGATTGTATGCAGTGAAGACTGCAAAGGGTTATGCAGGACTTGTGGAACCAATTTAAATATTAAAAGTTGCAAATGTGATGAGCGAGAGATAGTAGACCCAAGGATGGAAATACTTAAAGATTATTTCAAGTAGGTTTCTACTTTGATGGTTGCATTATAGTAGGGAGGTGTTATTGATGGCAAATCCAAAGCGTAGATGGTCCAAGGCAAGAACAGGTAAGAGAAGATCCCAGTGGAAGCTGGCATCACCAACTCTAGTAAGCTGCCCACA
>JAEZUC010000048.1 GCA_023443515.1 Bacillota bacterium | reverse complement strand
AATCACTCTCTAACTGTTGTATTTTGTTTTTTACAAAGCCCAACTATTACTTGTGTACTAAGTTGACATATGTATTGGCAACCTTTTTCTATACTGTAAGTCAAATTATAATCATTTATGAACAACCTATTATTTGCCTTATCAAATTCTAAATCCTTACCCGGTATAAAACATAATAGAAAGATAACTATATAGCCCGATATGCTCATAATTTATCAGTTAAACCTTCAATTGCTTTATACTCATTTGGATTTAAAACCGCATACACATAGGTGTCCCAGTAAATCGGATTTCCCTTTGCATCATTATGAAAAGAAACGTTCTTTCTAAAATGTGCTTCTCTTTTAAGCCCAATCTTCTCCAGCAGCCTCCAAGAAGGTATATTTTGTGGAGCACATTCGGCATATATCCTATGAACCCCTAGCTTAAAAAAGTAGTCGATTATTTCTTTTACTGAGTAAAATTCGGATATGCTTCAAATTCCGCATTCACTCGTTGTAGCATATATTCGCATAAATCCTCTTTATCCTTTAGTTCAAAATTACGGATTATAAGTTCTTCTGTTTCTATTTTCATATCAGTACCCCTTACTTAAATCTCAATATCTCTGTCAAGTGTAAATATAGTGGGAAGTTAACAAAAAGCCTCGTCACTGATAATACTTAATGAAATGCAATTTATACTTCCTATATTTCTTCTATAATGATAGAATTCTCTTCATCAGATATATTGTGATTTGGATTGCTTAGCAATGTATCTTGCAATGAAGCTTTTAATTTGTCACAACACGGCTTAAATGTAACAAAAGTGATACCTCCACCAATCACCCCGCCAACAACGGGAATTGATTTTTTAAAAGCTTCAGCAAATATTTTTTTAGTCAAGTTAACATTAAACCACTTCATAACACTTTTTACAATAGGATAAATTGTTCCCTTGGTAAGAGCCGCACTTATCAGTTTCTTTTCAACACCTGTCGCCAAAGCTTTTGCCATTCCTTTTATAGCATTATTTGCACCGGCAACTCCATACATTGCTCCTAAGCATAGAATTAAAATGTTCATTGTTTCAGAATCAAATTTTTGTCCTTTTTCTTCAGTATCTATTTCAGGGAACCCGTACAAATATAAGAGTTTTTGTGTCACTCTTAACATATATCCATAATATTGAGCAATATCAGCCGGAATTGTAGCAGCCATTGCTAACCCGCCCGGAGTGCCAAGTGCTGCAGATATACCTGATACACAATTTCTTTCAAACTTGATTACTTCATCAGCGATTTTATCTATTTCTGTTGATGGTATTTTGGCATGTGCCGGAGTATTAGCTATTGCAGCGTCAATAACATCCTGTGGATAATTTTTTAATAGTTCTTTTTTTAGAAAATCAGCACGGTTGATTTTAATACCCGGAACTCGCATTCCCACAATTACAACATCTTCAATGTCTATTTTACCATTACCATTTTGGTCGATTGCATTTATAACTGACTCCGTTGATTTATTAGCAATATCTTTTGTAATTTTGCCAACTTTATTTGCTAATCCTTGTAAATTCTCACCTACTTTTTTACCATCAAATAGTTTTTCTTTTTCAGTTCTCATAAATCTCACCTTTCTTATAATGATATGTATTTGTCCTATGTAATTATGTGGGGGATCTACCTTTTAGTTTCACAGTATTGATACAATATGCTTGTGCAGTATGAACATAATGCGAATGTCGCACCACAAGACCAGTATAAAATTGATACTGTACACCTTTATAAAGATTACGCATCAATCTTGGCACCGAAAATGCTTATACTGCGAGCATAGATTATGCTCTTATTAACTACATTCAATATTGTTGCTTTATAATGTATTTATCCATTTTGAAGCTTCAAAACATAATCCATTAGCCAATCATATTTTGCTTTTACTTTCGGATTATTTTTCAATGCTGCTTCTTTTGATTGTTCTCGTGCATATAAAAAAAGTGCTTTTGAAAAGTCAGAAGAATATGTTTTTATTTCAGGCAAATTAATGTATGATACGGTTTTTACAGAATTTAATTAAAAATATATTTATTATCATAGTTGTCATTTACTATAATCCTACCTTGCTCTATTTTCGGATTTCTGATTCCCTCAAGCTGCAAGATTTCCCTCATTTTTTTGCTATAGTCATCAGTCGGATTCTCGAATTTTTCTACACAATTCTGGAAGTATTCATTATAAACATTTGCAACTTCAGAAGAAACCAAAATCCGTGGGTTTTTAGCACATTTATCTTCTAATTGATATGCATGATTAACGGCAGGACCGAAAAGTATATTTTTTTGTTGTTCATAAAATACTTCTCCATACGACACCCCGCCCCTAAAAACTACTGCATCGCCAAGTAATTTGAGAATTATTCTTTCAAAATGACATAACGAGTTTTCGATAAGAATCCCTTTATCATATTCACTTTCAATGGCTTCATCTTCATAATGGTATAACATATATGCACAGTCAGAAAAAGTATGAGAACGCATACATATCCTTCTACCTGAGGAAATGCCGCCATCCCTACCATCGGTAATATATTTACCATCTTTACTAAGTATCGTTGTGTGAAAAATACAATAATCTGCATAGATGTCGTTTATATCCGATTTAGTCTGTGTTCCCAACATATCGATAAAAATCACAAGACAGTTTTTATATTGCTTATTGTTTTCCATATTTGGTCTCCTTAATATGCATTTTATAGGTATTTGCTAAATGCCCGTACCCATTGATTTTAATGGGTTTTGCTTGTTGATTTATATAAATTTTCTCTCCGGTCGGTTAAAATGTAAGTACAACCAAACAATTTATAACCAGAAACCGGAGGGAAAATCTATGTTTACTAAATACTTTCCTCAGCTTTCCTTAGCTGAACACTTTCAAGAGTGCAGAAATTTCTTTCAATCCAGTACTCCCACTTTCTTTGAACTCCTTAAAAAACATATTGATTTGCATGACTTTCTTCCTAATAGCTGTCATACTAAATTCCTTTGTAAGTAACTTTTTAACCAAAGCATTACAGTAATACACTCTGCTTTCTTGGTGCTTCTATTAACTTACTATTTTTATTACACTTCATTTCAGCGATATGATTCCCACCTTGATGTCGTTTATCTAATATTCAACTTTCCATTATTGCTATATACACGTGTCCAGTTTAAACATAATGGGAATGCCATATATCAGACTCATTAAAGGTTGTCTCAAAAAGTGACTTTAATGGTGATACCATTATAAAGATAGCTTAATCTATATGTAATGACTGCTCAAAAAACACTTCAATATCATCGGGTGAGCTGCCAGAGTCAAAATATGTGTTAAGTATGTCAAAATACAGCACTACATTTTTGTTTCTTATCAAAAGATGTCTAGTTCGTTGAAATACCTCGATATACTCTTGAGGTGTCACAGGGGCACTTCTTATACCAGAATAGATATGTTCAAAAATCATATCACCTGTAATTCTTTGGTTTAAAATAGAAGCATTTTTGATTACAACCGCAACAAAATCAGCTAAAGTCAAATAAGGAATTCGAGTCAGTGAAAAGAAAATATTAACCCATTTTAGCCCTATTTCCATATCATTTAAAGATATTTTTCTATAGGCGAATACTCTAATTGTTTCAGCTCTTTCGACTGGGCCCATAATGCATTCTTTTAAGGCATTTGAAATAGCTTGCAATTGTTTTTCACATTCTTTGTCGGATAGCTGTGGATGCTTGATAGCAAAAGCTGCTTCCATGTAAATCGACTGCGTAGTTGAACCGAGCCGAATTGATGTAGTAAGAAAAACGACAATTGTGAACATGACCCAAACAGCAATAAAACTAATAAAAATAGACGTAGTCCAAGTTACAGTATAAACCGTAAACAAGCCAGCAGATAGTGCTAACACTGCTTCTCCATAATTTTTAGATTTAAAATATACAGCAATAGACGAAAGAAATATTACTGTAGTAAGCATTCCTAGTTGAAATATTGTATTACTACGGATTTTTTCTGCTACAAAAATCATTAGAAATGTAAAGGTAACCATGAGTAATGGCATTCCTCTATACAATGTTTTAAGAAGGGATATCAATGCCGTCCACGAATTATGTACACTATCTAGAATTTTTTTATCTTTCACCTTTGTCGCCCTTTCCACTCCATATATACCCAAAATAAGGCTGCCGAGTTGATCTTATATTTTTGTGCTACTTTATTAAAATCAGATTTCGCCAATAGAAAGGCTTTATCAAAAGGTAGATTATCACGGAGCAATAATCTATTTACCAGTATACTGGCCTCTTCTTTGACAAGTTCATTCATGGTTCTAATGTTTTTTAGAATTTCTTCATTGCTAGACTTACAACCAGTCATTTGTCTTGCAATCTCACACTGTTGTTCTACAGTCAATACTCTCACTCTCCACCCAATTATTTTAACTTTTATTAATTGCTTAAAAGCCCTGTTACTCAGCACAAGTCTATGAGTAATCCTTGTATAAGGCATTTGTACAAAATCTTCACCTTTGCAATTTAATGTTAATTCCCACTATTTGCTATAACATTCAGTTACATGAACTGCTTATCATTAGCCTTATCCGAAGTTCACTATTACTTTTATTACATGGATAATAGGAAATTGGTATTAGCCATAGCAACCTCCATTTTTGACACACCAAAGACGGAACCCGCGAAACTTTTATTTTTTAGTAGAAAGTCACAAGTTTTGGCGTGTTGAAAATGTTTAGCTACATCTAAGTCTATTTTAACTTAATACTTTATTTATTGTTTGAATTAGTTTCTTAAAACTTTCTACCTCATCTTTGTGTAAGTCTTTTGCTTCATGACTTCTAGTCCAACGCACAAAGGCTTTTGCTAGCTTATACTTTGAGAAGTCAGCAATCTCACTATTAAAGATATCAACAATTGGTCTTGAAGCTTGAGATTTTGAAATTGAAGAAGTATCAACACCAAATTCTCCTTTTGCAATTTCTACCAGAGTTTTTCTAAGTAAATCTTCTATTTCTGGCTTAGTTACACCACTAATAAAATCTTTAGTTCTTAAAATCTTCTTATTCCCTAATGTGTGAACTAGTACTTCCTGTTGGGCAGCCTGGTCTCCTGCAGAATCTGAGTCAAGTAATGCGGCCACTTTCAGTTTATGAGCATGAAGAATCGTAGCAAAATAAACGACTTTTCCTGCAGTATTAGCAAACACGAGAGCAATTTTTTCGTTCAGGTTCTCAATTTTAGCACTTCTATATAATTCAGCGATTGCGTCTATGTACCAATAATCAGTAATTCCTTCTAGTATTAAGTTCCTTTGTTGAGAAAATAAGCTGCTAGCCAAATCGTACCCAAGAGCTTCCTGTAATGGGAGTAATCCAGCAGGGTCACTAGAAGTAATAGTCGTATGGACTTTTGTTCCTTCCTTTCTATCTTTTAGTTCTACTACCCTAACTAAATCAAGCTCATCTGGACCAACTAAGAAAGGAGAATGTGTTGAATATATAACTTGGTTCTTTTGAGCCAATCTTGAAATCGTTTCTCTAAAGTCTCGTTGCTTTAGACCATGTAAACTAAGTCCTGGTTCATCTAATAACAATATTGCATTCCTATGTTTATCTATAGCTTCGGCAAAAAAAACTATGTAAAACGAAACAAGCCATTGAAATCCTTCTGAGCGCTGATCCAGTTCAATATCTACACCTAGATCATCTTCAACAACAACTTTTAGATATTGACCATCTGCTACAATCTTTAACTTATCAGCCTCAGGTCTATCGGGATTAGGATTCCAAACATTTTTTATTTCCTGCGTCAGCCTAACACTGGCAGCGTTTAACTGATAACTTCTGCTATCTAATTTATCTTTGTATTCCTTTAATGCGGTAGCATTGTTAATATCAGGGCTTTGAGCATTACCTAAGTCTGATAGTTCCCGTGCTGAAAACCCTAATAATTTGAGCAAACACAAATTACCATAATCATAATATTTGTCATCAAGGAGATTTTGTTCTGTTCTCGAAGCCAAATGGCCTAAATGTATTGAGGGTTTTACTTTGTAAAAGTTATTAAACAAGACAAAGACAGGTACTCGTTTGCCTAATGTATCAAGTACTTCATCATGCTTTTTGTTAGACTGTATTTGTTCAATTAGTTTCTCGTATCGGGTTTCTTCTTTTTCGTTACCTTCTTCAATTAAAGCGTAGTTCTTTTCAAGAAATACTTTTAGTCTATCAGCTTCCTCCCCTGAAATAAACCTCTGATCTTCTAAATCGTTAAAAATCTCTGAGAACTGAGTACTTGGTGTTTTAGATTCAGGATTCTTTACAGCGAATTGCTTATCAATATGAGCTAATAGTCTATTCAAATCATTCTTTATCCCCTTATAGGTTGTTTTTTGGGGAGCATTTTCTAATGTATGATATAATTGATTATCAAGATTCTTATAAAGTTTATATGTACAGTTACTGAATTCTTCCGGGATTTTGTTTTTGTCCTCTTCGTCTAAAGCAAAGTAACCTGTAACAATAGTAATATTTTTAGGATCAACTTTTTTCGTCATTATATTATTATATAATGACCTCGGATAATCTCTTAACACATCGAAACCTGCTACTTCCTTTGGCTTACTTAATTGCTGTAAAGCCTGAAGTATTACTGTTTTTCCTGCTTCATTAGGTCCAACAAGTATGGTCTTTAACTGTTCTACTTCAAAAATATCGGTATCAAGAATACTTCTATAATTTTGGACTCTCGCTTTTTCCAGCCTCATAATTTTTTGTCCTTTCTATATAAATGTTTGACCTTGCCTCAATAAAATAGACAGCAAGAATCACTATTTATCTTATTAATTCTTATAATACCTATGATATTTCCTTCAGCATGAATGGTGGGATATACCCATTTGCTGAATGAGTCCTTTTACGGTTATAAAACAGTTCTATGTATTCAAAAACAGCCTTTTTAGCCTCAGCTCTGGTCTCAAAATTATAATCATTTAGCCATTCCATTTTAAGTTTGCCCCAGAAAGATTCCATAGGGGCATTATCATAACAATTGCCCTTTCTGCTCATACTGCATATAAATCCATATCTTTTTAGCAGATTTTGATAGTCATTACTGGCGTATTGAATTCCCCGGTCAGAATGAATTATTAATCCTTCTTTAGCACCGGTTCTTCCAATTGCTTGATTCAGGGCAGCAGATACCAACTCAGTTCTCATATGGTTTGCCATAGCCCATCCTACAAGCTTACGTCCATAGAGGTCCATTACACCAGCAAGATAAAGCCAACCTTCTTTTGTAGGAATATACGTAATATCCGATACCCATTTCTGGTTAGGTCTACTGGCCGTAAATTCTCTATTAAGAATGTTATCTGCCACAGGAAGACTATGATTTGAGTACATAGTCGCTTTATATTTCTTTGACACTTTGGAACGTATACCGTTCGCCCTCATCAACCTTGCAACACGGCCTTTACTGGCTTTCTGATTTTCCGGAAGATTCTTTGTTATCTGAGGAGCACCATAAATTTCATGACTCTTTTTATGGATTTCTTTAATAGTTTCAAGGAGCTCTCTATTTGACTTGCTCCGATTACTTTCGCTACGTGAAAAATATGCATAATAACCGCTTCTTGAAACTTGAAGGGCCTGACACATCTTTGCAATCCGAAATATGAAGCGGTGTTTATAAATAAAATTAAACTTGTTTATTTCTGATTTTTCGCAAAATAGGCCGCGGCTTTTTTTAATATTTCATTTTCCTCTTTAAGGTTAGCTAATTCCCTGCGTAGTCTTCTTATTTCATCATCTTCAGGCTTAAGGTTACCACTGCCTGGAAAGGCACTTGAACCATCCTTTTCATAAGCGATTAACCAGTCTCTTACTGTTGAGTAAAGCACTCCAATTTCTTTTGCCATTAAGCTGGCTGTTGTTTCACCTGCCAATATTTTTTCAACGGTCTGTTCCTTGAATGCTTTATCAAACTTTTTTCTCTCAGCCATTTGAATCCCTCCATGTTTTTATTATATAGGGATTCTTTGTGTCCATCAAATCGGATTAAGGTCAGTTCTTGCGGTTTTTCTGCTTACAAGTTATTATAGCTTCCCATCATACCCAAAATCCCTCACCAATATTTTACCACATCTTCCAACAAATTGCCAAAACATATATCCTTCCCCCAAAAACCCCTCACATAACACAAAAAAGTCACTATCTATGAATATAACCCACAAATAGCGACTTTTTCTCATTATTATAGACATTATAAACAATCTATTTTCCCGTTACCAGCAGTCAGCCAACCGCTGGTGCGTGCTCTGTTCTTGCAATTTTACCAGTAAATTATCCTAATTAATATACGGTAACTTATCATA
>JAEZUC010000034.1 GCA_023443515.1 Bacillota bacterium | reverse complement strand
TTTCAGTCCCCTGCTCTACCGACTGAGCTATCTGGGCAAATTGGCGACCCGGAACGGGCTCGAACCGTCGACCTCCAGCGTGACAGGCTGGCATTCTAACCAACTGAACTACCGGGCCAATTTGTATCTCTCACGGAAAATGGTGGGAACTATAGGGCTCGAACCTATGACCCTCTGCTTGTAAGGCAGATGCTCTCCCAGCTGAGCTAAGCTCCCAAGGTTATTTCCGTGAGCGACAATTGATAGTATACATTGCTTGCTTATTAAAGTCAACAGGTTTTTTGTCTTTTTTTTAAAAATATTTCAAATAGACTTTAAAATGCTCTATAAAGCTTAAAAAATCAAGCTTTTATTAATTATATTACTAAACATTTTCTTGTATAATATTCTCAATGTCCTTATGAGAAAAGTTGTATTTTGTATTGCAGAAATGGCATTGAAGCTCCGCACCTTTGCCATCTTCAAGTATCTCAAGCAGATCATTTTTACCTATGCTGATAAGGTTTCTTTCCATTCTTTCTCTTGAACAGTTACACTTGAAACTGCAAGGAACTGTTTCAACAATTTTGGGTTCCATATCTTCTAGTAACATATTCAATATTTCCTCAGGTGTTGTTCCTTCCGATATTAGTTTTGAAATAGGTGGAAAGCCTATAAGGCGCTTTTCCAGGGCTGAAACTGTTTCTTCCTCAGCTCCGGGCATCATTTGTACTATAAATCCACCTGCACTTGTTACTCCTGAAGAATCGATTAAAACGCCTAACGCCACCGTGGAAGGTACTTGTTCCGATGTGGCAAAATAATATGTCAGGTCATCAGCTATTTCACCTGAGACAAGCTGTGAAAGTCCAATATAAGGTTCTTTAAGCCCCATATCCTTTATAACGTTAATATAACCTTCACCCATTGCTGTTCGTATATCAAGCTTACCACGTTCATTAAGTGGAAGATAAACATTTGGATTATACACATAACCCCTTACATTGGCCTTGGAGTCGGATGCTACAACAATCCCTCCCAGAGGCCCATCCCCTTTTATCTGAATTGTAAGCTTATCTTTATCTCCTTTAAGCATCCTAGACATCATACCGGCAGCTGTCAGTGTCCGTCCTAAAGCAGCTGTTGCTATAGGTGACAGTCCGTGTATTTCAGACGCTTGTCCAACCATTTCAGTAGTCATGGCCGCAAAAGCTCTCACAGTTCCCTGAGCAGCAGTTACCCTTACTATATAATCACCCATATATCCTCCGTACTCTGTAGCTATATTAGTTACAGTTTCCATAATGTTTATTTATGTGCGAACTTAAAAAGTCCCGTATATATTGAAAGCCCCGATATCATAAAATATCGGGGCATTAATGGCTACTTCAGTATATAGTTAAAGCAATATTATGCTCTCTGAACGTTTGCAGCCTGAGGACCCTTAGCTCCTTCAACAACGTCAAATACTACTTCTGAGCCTTCCTCAAGTGTTTTGTATCCATCCATAGTGATTGCTGAAAAATGAACAAATACGTCATTTCCGCCATCTCTTTCGATAAATCCAAATCCTTTTTCAGCGTTGAACCACTTAACTCTACCTTTTTCCATTATAAAATTCCTCCTGAATATAACTAAACTGTGTGACGAACACTTTCGCCACATTTTCATAACATATAGAAGTTTAACACATAAGACTTAAACTGTCAAATTATATTTAGCTTATAATATGCCATTTATAAATCTTTTCACCCGATGAAATTGATTCAAGCTTATTTTTTCACCATTACAAGCAATTATTCCTTTTCTCCTATGGAATCTCTTTCAACTTGAGAATATTAATTCCAAACCGCATTATGTTACCATTTTATTTTCTGCAAACATAAAAATTTCTTTGGCTGGTTGGAGAAGGTTTTCTTAGAGTCAATTCTCCATATTGAGCTACGAATTCCATGTGGGAGTTTTTGATAAAATCCATTATTTCACTATCGGAGTAGGATTTTTCATAATGTGTTTCATCAAACCTTTCATACAACCCGTCCTGCTTAACAAAAAATGTCAAGTCAAATCTTGCCTTCCTTGTCTTTGGATTGTAATCGTTCTCCCATATATATGTAACATCATCGTTGATTTCGTAGAATAGATTATCAGCAATTACATTTTCAAATTTGTACCGTGTATTAACATCGAAAATAAATAATCCTCCCGGATTGAGATAATTTTTAACCAGCTTGAACATTTTATTTATTTGTGAAGGGTTGGTAAGATAATTAAAGCTGTCCAAAAGACATACGATGGCGTCCACTGTTCCGTATAGTTCAAAGCTACTCATATTCTGATTTAAGAAAAGTATATCCAAGCCCTCTTTTTTAGCCTTTTCAGCTGCGCAATCCAGCATATCTGCGGACAAGTCAAGACATATCATATCGAAACCCCTGCGGGCCATTTCAACTCCAAAGCTACCCGTACCACAGCCAAGCTCAAGTATCATAGAAGCATTCAGCTTGTGCTTTTTAAATATACTTTCAACATAATCCGCCCACTTTTTATAATCAATATCCAGGGTCAATTTATCGTAAACATATGCAAAATTGTTATAAATAATTGAACACATCCTTCTGATTTTTTATTATTCAAATAGTACCATATTATCCTCGGCATATACAAGAAAGCCAGCAAATTATATCTGCTGACTCTCCTGAACTTGCATCTTCTTTCTTTTTGTCACCAAGCCCCCGATACGCCCTGTTTCTTTTGGCGTAAGGCTTTTCCAACCATTTTTCATAACTTTTTCTATTAAGCCCAATTCCCGAGCAATTTCATACTTTAATTTTTCATTATCATCCACTTTATCAGCACCTCCTACTGGTATTATGTGGATAATAATCAATATTTATACCTGATCAGCTATTATTTTTGACTAATTACTTCTATGGCTTTCTGAAGCTGCAAGTCATCTTCTCTTGGAATTGCCGCAACATCAGTATCTTTATACTTGTCAGGTAGCTTAACTTCAATATCCGGCTTAATACCCTGTCCCTGGATACAAACACCGGAAGGCGTATAATACCTTGCTATTGTTACCTTTAATCCGGTACCGTCCTTAAAGGAATAAGTTGTTTGAACCAAACCTTTTCCAAAGGTTTTTGTTCCTATCAATGTTCCCTTTTTAAAGTCTTTGAGAGCGCCTGCAAGAATTTCAGAGGCACTTGCACTATTGCCGTTTGTAAGTACTGCTATGGGCATATTCAATTCATTTGCGTCGGATGGCTGCACATTTTTTTTGCCGTTTTTGTCCTTTGTAAATACTATAGTCCCCTTAGGCACAAGTCGGTCTGCCAAGGTTACTACTTCATCATACAATCCTCCCGGATTATCTCTGACATCAATTATTAGTCCTTTGGCCCCCTGCTTAACCAAGGTGTTTAACTGGCTTATAAAATTTTTACTTATATTTTTATCAAACATTTTAAGCTTGATATAAGCAATATTTCCATCAAGCATTTCACTTCGTATATTTACCAAGGCTTTGATTTTTTTTCGCATCACAGGAATATCTCTTGTACTGCTTTCTGATTCTCTCAGAATAGTAAGAACCGTTTCGGTGTTTTCAGGACCTTTTATCATACTGGCTATGAGTGTTTCGTCCTTTATACCTGTTATGTCTTTTCCGTCAATTTTAAGTATTTTGTCTCCTTGCTTTATTCCTGCAGCTTTTGCCGGAGAATTGTCATAAGGCTCCAATACAGTTACTATCCCGTTTTTATCAAGTATTATCGGCAGTCCGACTCCTACATACTCATTCTCTGTATTGTTCTGAAGCCCTGTAAACCATTTCATTTGCTCCTTACTATAGTATACTGTGTATGGGTCATTCAGGGAATCTGTCATGCCACTTATAGCACCTTCAACAAGCTTGTTGGTATCTACATTCTCATAGTAGGCCTTCTGCAATATACTCCTTGCTTCGTTAAACTTCAGTATAGTGTTTCTGTCCACACTTTTTTTATTAAATGTAAGGGAGTAGCTTCCGTTAAAATACATTAAACCACCATACACCAGAATCGATATTGTAAAACATACTATTGCTGTCATTGTTATGACTGAAAACAAACGTTTTGTTTCTTGGTCTTTAATATTCAGCATTAAGAACACCTCTTATATGATTTTTTTACTCAGTAATATTCTTCCATAATTTACGACTTTTAAGTATACAATAATAGATATGTCTAAAAATATAATATTAAACCCGCATTTATATTATGCGGGTTTGTCTGAATATATATTTTATTTATAGTAACCAAGCGGATCTTTTGTTTCTCCGCTTTTTCTAACTTCATAATGCAAATGTGGCCCCGTAGACAAGCCGGTGCTACCAACTTTCCCTACTGTATCGCCTTTTTTAAGGTGGTCTCCCACCTGTACCAGTATCTTGCTTTGGTGGGCATAAAGTGTTGCAAGTCCGCCGCCATGGTCGATTATGACGCAATTACCGTACCCGCCGTTCCATCCCGCCATAATTACTTTTCCGCTATTGGCAGCAACAATTGTTGCACCTGATGGGGCATCTATGTCTATACCTGTATGGAATTTTCTGACTTTATAAATTGGATGTATTCTATTGCCATAGGGAGATGAAATTCTTGTATACCCGGGTGTCGGCCAAGATAAAACCCCTCCAGCATATTTCGTTGTGGTACTGCTTAGCTGGGTTATCTTTTTAGCAAGCTGCTTTGATAAGGCTATCATTTCATCTTCTTTTTTTTCAAGGTCTTTCAGTTTTGATTTTGAAGATTCTATTTCAGCTTGTACCTTTTGGCTTGTATTTTTTATATCAACAAACTTATTTGTAAGTGTTTTTAGCTGCTCACTTTTTTCCTGAAGGGCTCGAAGCTTATCCTGCTTTTGAAGTTCAGTGCTTTCTCTGCCTGTTATAATTTCCTGTATAAGCTTAGTATCGTTTTCCTTTACAAGTGAAATTATCTCTAGTCTTGAAAAAAACTCACTCAGGCTCTTTGATTCTACAAAAACTTCAAAGGGAGATTGATTCATATTCTGATACATAATTCTCATTCTCGTCTTAAAAAGCTCTGTTTTTGCTTTATAATCCTTATCAATCTGCTCAATCTCTTTTGTAATACGTTCAATATCCGCCTTTACATCAGAAATTTCCACTGCCTTTTTGCTCAAATTACTCTGAGCCTTTTGTGCTTGTGAATCCAGATTTTCCTTGTTTTCTTTATCTTGTTCAATCTGATTTGACAAAGCTTTTTTTTGACCTGCTATTTGATTAAGCTCACCTTTGACATTTTTCTGCTGTGCTTTGGCTTTATCCAAAGTGGAAGCACCTGCAGGCATAACTACACATGAAAATATGTACAATATAACCATTAACAAAGTTAACCGTTTTTTCATATTACCCCCCCTACTTATCATATGTATAAATTTTAATTAATAAAATTTCGTACTAAACATGAAGGTGCTTACGGATTGACATTACACTTCCTGATGCACCTATCAAAGCACTGACCCCCAAATAGAACAAAACGAGCGTACTCCATACATACTTGTAATCAATTATTTCAAAGCCGTCACCCAATGTAGCAAGATTGCTGGTTACTCTTGGCTGCGTGAACCCGTATAGATACGAAATGATTACAAACGCAAATAACGCCCCCGTTAACCCTATGAGTATTCCCTCAAATATAAACGGCCACCTTATAAACCAATCAGTAGCACCTATATATTTCATTATGTTTATTTCTTTACGGCGTGCAAAAACTGTCAGCTTTATTGTGTTGGAAATAATAAACAGAGATATAATCAATAATACTCCGATTAAAACAAGGCTTACTATTCTCACCCATCTCGAGACATTAGCAATCAGATCTATAGTCTGTTGAGAATATTTAACATTCTCCATTCCTGCCAAAGCACGAAGTTGGCTTGCCACAAGCTTGCTATTCTGAGGGTCTTTCACCTTTATTATAAATGATACGTTCATGGAGCTTTCGTCATAACCCTCAAGCACATTTGCTCCGCCCTCGTTGGACTTGTCATTGGCAAGAAATTTTTTAAACTGCTCAAAAGCTTCTTTTTTTGTTACAATGGAATAGCTTTCGATATACTTGTTGTTCTTTATCTCTGTCTCTATTCCGGAAATCTGCTGGTCTGTCAGTGTAGGCAAACAGTATGCCTGCATCTGTGGCTGATCGTATAAAATATCAAGGTTGTGATTCAGATTGACAAGTATAAGGTAAAACACTCCAAAAAGAATCAAAGCCGCACTTATTATACTGATTGAAGCCAGTGACATTAGCTTGTTCCTATATGAATTTTTAAAACTCTCTTTAAGAATATATTTTAAACTCCGTATCTTCATCCACGTAAAGCCCTTTCTGCTGATCCCTTATTATCTTGCCTTTCTCGATGGCTATTACCCTTTTTTTCATTGCATCGACTATGCTTCTTTCATGAGTAGCTACTACAACAGTAGTGCCCCTTTGGTTTACTTCTGTCAGGAGCTTTACAATCTCCCATGAATTTTCAGGGTCAAGATTCCCTGTAGGCTCGTCCGCAATAAGCAGAGCAGGATTATTTACCAAAGACCTTGCAATAGCCACACGCTGTTGCTCTCCTCCGGATAACTGGTGAGGGTACGCGTTTGCTTTTCTGCTCAAGCCTACAAGTGCAAGGGACATTGGTACCTGTCTGCGTATTTCACGTGGTAGGCACTCTGTTATTTCCATTGCGAAGGCAATATTTTCGTATACAGTTTTGTTTGGCAGAAGTCTGAAATCCTGAAACACCATACCTATACCGCGACGTAAATATGGTACCTGTCGTGTATGCAGTTTGGATAGCTGGTACCCGTTTACTATAACCTCGCCTTGGGTTACGGATTCTTCCTTCATTAAAAGTTTTAGTAAAGTAGATTTACCTGAACCGCTGGAGCCGATAATAAAAGCAAAATCTCCCTTATTTATTTTAAGGTTGATTCCTTTTAATGCTGCAGTACCGTTCGGGTATTTCTTGTAAACATCAATAAATTCTACCACCTGCAATTAACTCCCTTGTTTGGATTTTGTGATAATGCCTTACAGCTTTAAGCCTAGCCGTTAATATTAGCCAGATACTTTTTAACAAGTATTGCAACTTTAAATATTACTGCATCATCAAAGCTGGTAAGTTCTAAGCCTGTGAGCCTCTTAATCTTTTCCAGTCTGTATACAAGAGTATTTCTGTGAATATAAAGCTGTCTTGCAGTTTCGCTGACATTCAAATTGTTCTCAAAGAATTTTTGTATTGTCAGCATTGTCTCATTGTCCAGAGAATCTGCGGAGTTGTCCTTGAAAACCTCATCAAGGAAAAGCTGGCATAAGGTGGTTGGAATATGATATACCAGACGTCCCATACCCAAATTATTATAATCAAATATATTTTTGTCCTCACTGAATATATTTCCGATTATCATGGACATCTGTGCTTCTTTATATGATTTTGTAATGTCTTTAAGGTTATCTATAATAGTTCCTATTCCTATATAGGCTTTTACCAGAAGTTCTGAATTAAGTGTATCTACAATTACTCTTGCAAGCTTATACACTTCCTTATAGTCATCCTTATTCTTGACCTCTTTGACAAGTACTACATTATCATCATCAATTACTACTACAAAATCCTTACCTTTATTCGGGAATAGGCTTTCTATAACTTCATGGACATGAATATCCTTGTCACTGGTGGCATTTATGAGATATACAACTCTCATTGCATTATAGTCAATGTGTAGCTCTTTTGACTTTACGAGAATGTCACCGGGTAAGATATTTTCAACTACAATATTTTTGACAAAAGTATTTTTATCATACTTCTCATCATAATAGCTTTTTAGGTTAAGTATATTTAACGTAAATAGTTCAAGAAATTTTGAATCCTGAGGATCAGCCGCCTGTATAAATGTAATAAATTCTATCTTATTCTTTAAGATAACCTTATTATATAATTTACCGTCTATAAGCGTTTGTTGTGCCTTTTCCGGTACGAAAGAAGCAGCTTGCTGGTCTTGCTGTCCTATCATCTGAAAATTTGAATGGGCTATAATAATTCCACTATCGTCTGTTACTCCAACCTCTTTACCGAGTATTTCGCTATATTTGTCAGACAGCGTCTGAAATAATTTTACAGACATCATAAACCTCCCTGCTTAAAATGAGCAAAGTAATTTGCCGTAAATGTATCACAATTAATTAGAATTATACACTATATCATTTTTTTTTACTACAACGCTTATTGTAAATTTATTTTTAATTAGACTGCCATTGTCTTATCTATCAAAGATTGCAGACTCATTCTTATTTTTAAACAAGCTTAGTCCGATAATCATTAAAAGGGGAAATACAGCTGCAGCAAATATTCCGGTTTTTAAGCCTACCTGTTGAGCATTTAATCCGTAAGTAGCTCCAAGTCCAACAAGTGATACTGATTTCTGGGAATAGTCAGATATCAGTCCAGCAACCCATGGCCCTACAGAACAGCCCAAGTCACCGAAAATTGCAAGTATACCGAACATGGCGGTACCCCCACCGGGATATTTTTCAGAAGTAAGGCTGAAAATACCAGGCCACATGAGAGCTACAGATAAACCACATAATGCACAGCTAAGCAGAGATATGATTGGCACCTGTACAAAAACAGCAATTGTATAACAGCTTAAACATAAGACGCTGCTGGCCAGCAAAGCCTTTTTTAAATTAATCCTATGTCCATAAACACCATAAAGTATTCTTACTGTTCCCATTAGCACTGCAAAAAGACAGGGCCCCAGTAGATCTCCCATAAACTTTGACACCTTTAGCCCTTTTTGAGCAAATAGTGATGCCCATTGGGACATTGCCAATTCAGAAGCACCTGCACATACCATAAGCAACATGGCAATGAGAAAAAGCCGTGACTTTAGCAATCTCTTTACGGGAAATCTTTCATGCTCCGGTATGGCAGGAACCATCGGTACTCTCATAAATTTAAAAAAATTATATGCAGGAACAACTGCCCAGATAACAGGCAGTATATTCCACAAACCCTCTCCGGCTATTTTTATAAATACAGTTGATATTAAAACTACTGCGAACTGCCCCCAACAGTAGAACGAGTGCAAAAGACTCATAGCTGAAGCCTTTGCATCACCGGGTATAGAATCTACAATAGGACTAATCAAGACCTCAATCAAGCCTCCGCCTATAGCATACAGCACTACAGCCACTACAAGTCCCAGATATGGTACGGGCATTATGACGGGCAGTATTCCCAAGCCTATAAGGCCGATAGTACAAAAGAAGTGTGCCGTTACAACAGATATTCTATATCCTATCTTATCCACAAACTTCACCGTCAAAGCGTCCACCACGAGTTGTGTCCCAAAATTAATTAATATTAACCTTCCAATCATCTCAAATGAGATATTGAATTGATTTTGGAAGATAATAAATAGAAGCGGTGCAAGATTATTCACTATTGCTTGGGATATATATCCCAGATAACAAGCATGAAGCGTATTCTTATATGTTCTATCCATTTTCTGCTCCCTTAAGCGTATTCTTTATATGATTACCTATAATACCTGATTTCTTACGTCATTTAAAGCAAGTATAATGTCAGTTACATAATTGTACGGGGGCACGCGCATAAAAAAGGCCTGTCGAATTAACGACAAGCCTTTAATTTATTTTTTAATTAGTTGATAATTGTACGCTCAGTTTCTTTGTCAAATATATGAACCTTGTTAGCGTCTATAGCAACTTTGATAACATCACCGGCCTGAGTCTTTGTTCTAGCATTAACTCTTGCTGTAACAGTTCCAGTTGCACCTTCAATAATCATATAGAGATAAGTTTCTGCACCCAGCATTTCAACCAAGTCAACTTTAGCTTCTACTATACTGTCTGGCATTGATTCAACGAACATAGCCTCATCATGGATATGCTCAGGTCTAACACCAACAACAACTTCCTTACCGATGTAATCAGTTCCTTCCAACTTCTTAGCCTTACCTTCAGGAATTCTGATATCATTCTTACCGAATACGAGATGTAAGTCATTTCCTCTCTTAGTAAGAACAGCATTCATAAAGTTCATTTGAGGACTTCCTATGAAACCTCCAACAAATATGTTACATGGTCTGTCATACAGAGCTGTTGGTGTATCAACCTGTTGGATGTAACCATCCTTCATAACAACGATTCTTGTACCCATTGTCATAGCTTCTGTCTGGTCATGTGTTACATATATAAATGTTGTGTTAAGTCTGTTGTGTAGTCTTCCTATCTCAGTTCTCATCTGAACTCTGAGCTTAGCATCCAAGTTTGAGAGAGGTTCGTCCATCAAGAATACTTTTGGTTCACGAACGATAGCACGTCCTAACGCAACTCTCTGTCTCTGACCACCTGATAATGCCTTTGGCTTTCTATCAAGCAAATGTTCGATATCGAGGATTTTTGCTGCTTCCTGAACACGCTTTTTGATTTCATCCTTTGGAGTCTTTCTCAACTTCAAACCAAATGCCATGTTATCAAAAACTGTCATATGAGGATACAATGCATAGTTCTGGAAAACCATCGCTATATCTCTATCCTTTGGAGCGACGTCATTTACTAATTTATCTCCAATGTACAATTCACCTTCAGAAATTTCTTCCAAACCAGCTATCATTCTAAGTGTAGTAGTCTTACCACATCCTGAAGGACCAACTAGAACAAGGAATTCATTGTGTTCGATATCAAGATTAAAATCATTAACAGCAGTAACACCACCTGCATATCTTTTGTAAATATTCTTCAGCTTTAGACTAGCCATTTTTTTACCTCCCTGAAACCTTCGTTAAGAATTTATGTTATCAACGTATCACGATTTATATATATTATGATACACTGCTGACCCGGCACAAACCATATTGTTTTTTAACAAAATTAATTTTTTGCTTTTAGTACTTTTGTATAGTATTAAAAATATAATTCTTGTTTTGCATAAATTTTGCATAAATTAAATAAAAATACTATGTTATATTGAATTTTTATGCATCGCATTGTATAATTATAAAATAATATTCATTTTATGCATAAATTTTCAATAGCGAAATTTTATTGTGAATATATCTGTCTTCTATTTATTATATAGAAAGGATTGAAAATATATGAAATATAAAATTTATGTAGACGGTAGTGAAGGTACTACAGGTTTAAAAATAAACGAAAGATTAGAAAAAAGAAACGACATCGAAATACTAAAAATCGCCCCCGAAAAACGTAAAGATATTAATGAAAGAAAAAAATACATAAATGATGCAGATATAGTTTTTCTTTGTCTGCCTGATGTCGCAGCGAAGGAAGCTGTTACCCTTGCAGAGAATCCTGCCACTAAAATTATTGATGCAAGTACGGCTCACCGGATAAACCCGGACTGGGCCTACGGACTGCCTGAACTGAGTGTTGTTCATCGAGAAATTATTCAAACGTCCAAAAGGGTTGCTGTTCCCGGCTGCTATGCAACAGGTTTTATCAGTATAGTTCATCCTTTAGTTGCAGGCAACATTCTTCCAAAGGACTACCCTGTAACCTGCCATGCTCTTTCCGGGTACAGCGGAGGAGGCAAAAAGCTAATAGCACAGTATGAAGCACCCGAAGGACACAATTTTGAAAGTCCCCAGCTTTATGCGCTGGGTCTGTCACATAAACATATTCCTGAAATGACTGTTATCAGCGGACTTGTACACTCCCCTATTTTTTCTCCTATAGTATGTTCTTATTTCAAGGGTATGTCAGTTTGTGTTCCTTTGTACAGAGCACTTCTTTCAGGAAACCCTTCTATGGAGTATATTCATGAATTCATTACTAACTATTATAGTAATGAGAAATTTATAAAGGTTATGCCATTAGGTATGGAAAAGGAGTTTCCCAACAGTTTTCTTGGTGCTACACGTGTCAATGATACAAATAACCTTGAAATTTATGTTACAGGTAATGAAGAACAAATAATGCTTGTATCTGTTCTTGATAACCTGGGAAAAGGCTCTTCCGGGGCCGCCATACAAAATATGAATATAATGTTGGGATTCCATGAGGATACCGGACTGTAATACCATTATATATATCTGAGCCATATATGGGCTTAACGGAGGTCAATTTTATGAATTATGATACTTTGATTAAAAAAGCAGAAATATTAATTGAAGCACTTCCTTACATACAAAAACTTTATGGTAAAACCGTTGTAATAAAATACGGCGGTAATGCAATGATTAATGATGAACTAAAAAACTCCGTAATGGAGGATATTACGTTGTTAAAATATATCGGAATGAACCCTGTGTTGGTACACGGAGGTGGCCCTGATATTAACAAGGCCCTTCAGAATTACAACGTAAAGAGTGAGTTTGTAAACGGTTTAAGAGTAACGGATGCTCAGACTATAGAAGTGGCTCAAATGGTTCTGGTAGGGAAAACCAACAAGGAGATTGTATCCATGTTGAACCACAAGGGCGGTAAGGCTATAGGCTTATGCGGTATAGACGGAAAGCTCATTGAGTGTGAACAGTACAAAACCGAGATCGATGGAGAACTCAGGGATATAGGCTATGTGGGCACTATTACCAAAATAAATTCAAAAGTTCTGGAGCTTATCTCAAAAGATGAATACATACCGGTTGTAGCTCCTATAGGTGTTGGGCCTGACGGCGAAAGTTACAATATCAACGCAGATACTGTTGCAGGAGAAATTGCGGCTGCATTGAAAGCAGAAAAACTAATGCTTCTCACGGATGTAGAAGGTGTAAAGCCTTCCAAGGACAGCGAATCAATAATTCCCGCTCTTACTATTGACGAGGTTTATGACCTCATTGACAAAAAGATAATAGCCGGAGGCATGATTCCGAAGGTTTTAGGTTGTGTTGAAGCACTTGAGAAAGGTGTCGGGAGAACACATATAATTGACGGACGTATTCCCCACTGTATCCTTCTTGAAATTTTCACTTACAAGGGAATCGGTACTATGATTATGAAGGATAAAAATCTTTACCATGAAAATGAGGCACTGTATTAATATTAATTATTAATACAAGACCGATGAAATTTTAAAAGACATTTGACACTTCCTGTATTGGCTTGGCATGGGAAGTGTCTTACTTTGAAGAGAGATACCATACATAAATTGGTTGCATTTTTATGCATAATAATGTATAATTATGAATTATACTCAATATGTTATTTTAGTATGAAGGAGTGATTAACATGGTTTTAGAAAAAATACAGGAATATGATGATAAATATTACATGAATACTTTTGGTAAAAGAATACCTGTTGCTTTTAAAAAGGGTAAGGGAATACACTTGTGGAGTACGGAAGGAGAAAAGTATACAGACTTTTTCTCCGGAATAGCAGTTAATTCCATAGGATACGGTCATCCGGTTTTTACTGAGATGGTCAGCGAGCAGCTAAATAACCTTGTACACTGTTCCAACCTTTATTACATAGAGCCTCAGGCAAAACTTGCCAAAGAGCTTGTTGAAAACTCCTGTGCAGATAAAGTCTTTTTTGCCAACAGCGGTGCCGAAGCAAATGAAGGTGCTATAAAACTGGCAAGGATTTATTTTAAAAAACTCGGTTTACCGGAAAAATACGAAATCATTACCCTTAACAAATCCTTTCACGGAAGAACCATAACAACTCTCAGCGCTACAGGCCAAGAAAAGTATGCAAAGCCTTTTGAGCCTCTTACACAAGGTTTTAAAAAGGTTCCCCAAAATGATTTTGCTACTCTGGAAGCTGCCATAACTGAAAATACATGTGCAATCATGCTGGAACCGGTTCAAGGAGAAAGCGGAGTCTATCCCTGTGATTGTGAATACATGAAAAAAGTCAAAAAGTTGTGCAATGACAAAAATCTTCTGCTTATATTTGATGAAGTTCAGACCGGAATGGGCAGAACCGGTAAGCTTTTCGGGTATCAGAACTTCGATATAGAACCTGACATATTCACTCTTGCAAAGGCCTTAGGAGGCGGAATTCCTGTAGCTGCAGTTTGTGCCAAAGCGTCAGTTGCCCAGGCATTTGAGCCCGGCGACCACGGTTCCACTTTTGGAGGAAATCCTTTAGCATGTACAGCGGGTCTTGCAGTTATGAAAATAATGAAGGACGAAAACCTTCCTGAAAATGCTGAGAAAATCGGCGACTATATAAAGAATGAATTGGAAAAAATGTCATCCGGTTCGTACCCGATAATTTCTGAGGTGAGGGCGGCAGGCCTTATGATTGGCATAGAGCTTAACAAGCCTATAGCCCTCGATATCAAAAACAAAATGTTTGAAAAGAAATATCTTATTGCCAATATAGGTCAGAATATTTTAAGAATACTCCCACCACTTATAATTACACAGAAGGATGCAGATGATTTTATTACAACATTAAAAAAATCATTGGATGAATTAAATTAAACAAATTAGCGAGTCGCAGTCAGGCTCACGGAGGTTTATATAATGAAAGCAGTTCTATTACTTGAAGACGGTACATATTTCTCTGGTGAAGGCTTTGGAAAAAGCGGAGAAACAGCCGGAGAAATTGTTTTTAATACTTGTATGACCGGGTATCAGGAAATAACCACTGATCCCTCCTACAACGGACAAATAGTAACGATGACTTACCCTCTTATCGGGAACTACGGGTTTAATTCTATCGACAATGAATCCTACAAGCCACATGTTCAGGGATTTATAGTTAAGGAACTCTGCTCTACTCCCAGTAACTGGAGAAACGATATGGACCCGGATCAATATTTTGCAAAGCACAATATTGTCGGTATTAAAAGTATTGATACCAGAGCGCTGACACAGCATATACGTAAATATGGAAGCATGTACGGAATTATTTCCACTGAATGCGGAAATCTGGATACCCTGCGCAGAAATCTTGAAAACTATAAAAGCGTTCCAAGAAATCTGGTAATGGAGGTTACATCAAAAACTCCCACCCATATCCCCGGTTCAGGAAAAAAGGTAGTTCTTCTGGATTTCGGTGTAAAAAGCAATATAATACGTTCTCTTGAAAGCAGAAACTGTGATATACACATCCTCCCTGCTTTCAGTACCTTTGAAGAGATAATGGAATTAAATCCGGACGGTATTCTACTTTCAAATGGCCCCGGTGATCCAAGAGATCTGACTGTTGCAAAAAAAACAGTTCAAAAGCTCCTGGGAATAAAACCAATCATGGGAATTTGCCTAGGTCATCAGCTTTTGGGACTTTCATTGGGATGCAATGTTAAAAAACTCAAATTTGGTCACCATGGTGGCAACCACCCTGTTAAAGATTACATTACAGGAAGATGCTATATAACTTCTCAGAATCACAATTATGCAATAGACAGTAGTTCCAACGAAGATATCGTAATAACACACAGAAATGTAAATGATGATACAATTGAAGGCTTCCGACACAAAACCCTTCCATTGATAAGCGTACAGTACCATCCTGAAGCAGCACCGGGCCCACAGGATTCCGCATATATTTTTGATGACTTTGTAAAAATGCTATAAATACTAAAGTTTTATAAATTTGCAGTTAATACATTATATTACCGCATTGCGGCTAATGGAGGCGAATGGTATGCCAAGGAATATAAACATAAAAAAGGTTTTGGTAATAGGTTCAGGGCCTATCGTAATAGGTCAGGCTGCAGAGTTTGACTATTCCGGTACTCAAGCCTGCAAGTCCTTACGGGAAGAAGGTATTGAGGTTGTTCTGATTAACAGCAATCCCGCAACAATTATGACGGATACTCAATCCGCAGATAAGGTATATATTGAACCCATTACTCTTGAATTTGTTAAGAAAATAATATATAAAGAAAAGCCCGATGGAATTCTTGCATCGCTTGGCGGTCAAACCGGCCTTAACATGGCTGTGGAACTGGCTGAAGACGGAATTCTTGACGAGCTGAATATACAGCTTCTGGGAACTTCCCTCTCCTCTATAAAAAAAGCCGAGGACAGAGAGCTTTTCAAAGAGACAATGCAGGAGATTGACGAAAAGGTTGCACCCAGTAAAATTGTAACAAACATGCAGGATGCTATTGAATTTGCAGAAGAAATAGGATTCCCTATTATTATCAGGCCCGCTTACACTCTGGGAGGTTCCGGGGGTGGAATTGCAAATAATATGGAAGAATTCAAATACACTTGCGGAAAAGGCCTTAAGCTCAGTATGATCAGTCAAGTTCTTCTTGAGCAGAGCGTTGCAGGCTGGAAGGAAATCGAATACGAGGTAATGCGCGACAGCAACGATAATTGCATCATTATATGTAACATGGAGAACTTTGACCCGGTTGGAGTACATACAGGGGACAGTATAGTGGTTGCCCCCAGCCAGACACTCTCCGACGTTGAATATCAAATGCTGAGAACCGCTTCCATAAAGATAATAAGGGCTTTGGATATAAAGGGTGGCTGCAATATACAGTTTGCTTTAAATCCCGACAGCTATGAGTACGTTGTTATTGAAGTAAACCCTAGAGTCAGCCGTTCAAGTGCATTGGCCTCTAAGGCAACCGGGTATCCTATTGCAAGAGTTACGGCTAAAATTGCTATCGGAATGACTCTTGATGAAATTAAGAACTCGGTTACAAAGACCACCAGCGCATGCTTTGAACCATCTTTGGACTACGTTGTAACAAAGGTTCCCCGTTGGCCTTTTGATAAGTTCGCCAATGCTGACAGAAGCCTTGGAACACAGATGAAGGCTACAGGCGAAGTTATGGCTATAGGCCGAACCTTTGAGGAATCCTTGCTCAAAGCCATTGACTCTCTTGATATAAAATTTAATTACCAGTTGGGTCTCAGCCTCTTTGACAGCATGAGCCGTGAAGACCTTGTTGAGTATATAAAGCACGCCAGTGACCAGCGTATATTCGCAATTTGCAAAGCTATACAAAAGGGTGTTTCAGCAGGTGAAATTGTCAGAATTACAAAAATTGATGACTTCTTTATAAGAAAACTGAAAAAGATTGTAAGACTGGGTGAAGAAATAACAAATGCAGGTATTGCGTGGCTTGATTATGATTTATATGCTAGGGCAAAAAAAATAGGGTTTGGTGATTCCTATATAGCCAATCTTGCCAACGTACCTCTTGAAAAAATACTTGAATTGAGACAAAAGTATCCTATCAACCCGGTTTACAAGATTGTTGACACCTGTGCCGGAGAATTTGAAGCCGCTACTCCGTATTACTATTCAACATACGAGGAAAAAGACGATGTTGAGGTTACCACCGGTGATAAGGTCCTGGTTATAGGCTCAGGCCCTATAAGAATCGGTCAGGGTATAGAATTTGACTATTGCAGTGTACATTCAGTTGAAACCCTAAAAGAATTGGGTATTGAATCAATTATTATAAATAATAATCCTGAAACTGTCAGCACGGACTTTGACACCTCCGACAAGCTGTATTTCGAACCTCTTACAAAGGAATGTGTTCTGGATATAATTGAAAAGGAAAAACCACTTGGGGTTATAGTTCAGTTTGGCGGTCAGACTGCAATAAATTTGGCTGAAACCCTTCATCAAGAAGGTGTTAAGATTCTCGGTTCATCAGTACACAGCATTGATGTTGCAGAGGACAGGGATAAATTCTTAAAGCTTCTGGAATCTTTGGATATTCCTATTCCCGAAGGTAACACTGCCTTTTCCTTCCAACACGCTAAGGAAATTGCAAATAAAATAGGTTATCCTGTTCTGGTAAGGCCATCCTACGTACTTGGGGGCCGTGCCATGGAAATTGTATATAATGACAAAACTCTCGAAGAGTATATTACTATGGCTTCGGAAATCTCCACTGAGCATCCTATTCTGATCGACAAATATGTAGTTGGTAAAGAAATGGAAGTTGATGGAATATGTGATGAAAATGAAGTTTTAATTCCGGGAATTATGGAACATATAGAACGTGCAGGAGTTCATTCCGGAGACAGTATTGCCGTTTATCCTCCGAGAAATCTTTCCCAGAAGGTAAAAGATACTATTGAGGATTACACCATCCGTCTTGCCAAGGCACTGAAAGTAAAAGGTCTGTTTAATATACAGTTCGTTATGGACAGCAATGAAAAAGTGTATGTAATTGAGGTTAATCCACGTGCCAGCAGAACTGTTCCTATTATGAGCAAGATAACTGGAATTCCTATGGTAGGTGTAGCTACTAAATTGATTATGGGAAAAACCCTTAAAGAATTGGGTTATAAAAACGGCCTTGCGAAAGAAACCGATTTTTATGCTGTAAAAGCTCCTGTCTTTTCATTTGCAAAGCTAACTACGGTGGATACATTCCTGGGGCCTGAAATGAAGTCTACAGGCGAGGTTATGGGTGTTGACAAAGATTACCACAATGCACTGTATAAAGCCATAGCTGCATCAGGTACTAAAATACCCTCCGGTGGAAATGTTCTATTGTCCGTTGCCGACAGGGATAAGACCGAGTGCAGAGATATAGCAAATAAGTTACTGGAGCTAGGATTTAAACTTTGGGCTACCAAAGGAACCTATGAAGCATTAAAGTATGCAAATCTTCCTGTTGAATGTATTGAAGATGAAAATGTTCTTGATTTAATTAAGGAAGATAAAATAACACTGGTTATTAATACTCCAACAAGAGGTAAAATGCCTGAGAGGAAAGGTTTTATCTTAAGAAGAACCGCAATGGAATACAATATTCCGTGCATAACTTCTCTGGATACAACCAACGCGGTTCTAAGCATTTTAGAACGTCTCATAGCAGACAATAAGGCCGACGTTTATGCCCTTGATGAATATTCAGTATATAGAGGATAAAATCTATTTATGGAGGTTATATTGTTATGAAACATCTATTAAGTCTTAATGATTTAAGCAGTGATGAAATACATGATTTATTAAAGCTTTCGGAAAAGCTTAAAAGGCAGACCAAGGAAGGGGTGCAGCACCACCTTCTAAAGGGTAAGACACTTGGTATGATTTTTTCCAAATCATCTACCAGAACCAGAGTTTCTTTTGAAGTAGGTATGTATCAGCTGGGCGGATATTCCCTGTTTCTAAGTTCAAACGATATTCAGTTGGGCCGGGGCGAGTCTATTTTTGATACTGCCAATGTCCTGTCCCGTTACATAGACGGTATTATGATAAGAACCTTCAAGCAAAGCGACGTTGAAGACCTTGCAAAGTACGGATCTATCCCGGTAATAAACGGGTTAACTGATGAAATGCATCCATGTCAGATTCTCGCGGACCTTCTTACTGTCTATGAACACAAAGGTAAACTTGAGGGACTGAAGCTTGCATATATAGGTGACGGAAATAATGTTGCCCACTCCCTGCTCCATGGCTGCGCCAAGACAGGAATGGACATTGCCATAGCTTCTCCTAAAGGCTATGAATGTGACAGCAGATATGTTGACGAAGCAAAAGACGCTGCAAAATCCAGCGGTTCCAAGATAGTATTAACTCAAGACCCTGTTGAGGCAATTTCCGATGCAGACGTTGTTTATGCCGACACATGGATTAGTATGGGCCAGGAGGATCAAAAGCAAGAAAAGCTTAATATATTCATGCCTTATCAGATCAATTCACAGTTGTTTGCAAAAGCCAAGGAAGACGCGATATTCCTCCACTGTCTGCCGGCATACAGAGGTTATGAAGTAACTGAGGACGTTATAGACGGGGCTCAGTCAGTTATATTTGACGAAGCTGAAAATCGTCTCCACGCTCAGAAGGCTGTAATGGCAACCCTTATGGGTTAATATCAGAATGAGGGGTTAGCATGAATTATTCGTTTATTATCAGAAAGGCTACTATAGAGGATGCCCCTGCCATTGCAACCATTATACAAGAAGCTTTTAAGAAATATATGCAGGATGCAGGGTTATCTGTCATGATGGACGCTTTGACAGAAAGCCTGGAAACTATAGAAGCCGATATTGCTGAAAAAGAAGTTTACATAGCCCTTATTGACAATAATCCGGTAGGTACCATAAGGATTAAACTAATGCCGGATAAAACAGCGTACATAAGCCGTTTCGGAGTCATGCTGGATTACCACAATATAGGTATTGGAAAATCACTTATGAACCTTGCAGATAAGATTCTGAAATATCATGGGATAAAAAAGGTAAGGCTTCATACTGCTTCAAAGTACCGTGACCTTATTCGCTTTTATTACGGCAGAGGCTTCTACGTAGAATCTACCAGTACAGACAGGGGTTACATAAGAGCGTTGCTGGTAAAAGAATATAATTAGTTTGTTTATATATTAAGGGGGGCATGAAAGGCCGAAGCACTTTCATGCCCCCCCTTTTGTCTAGTAAGCTAAATTAGCTTATTAGATTTTATGGGCATATATTGCACTTTTCAGGCTTTACTGTTATCTGTACTTCTCTTAATACTTTAAGATCTACTTTTACAATAACTTTTTCCCTTAGTTTCTTATATTCTTTAACCGTTCCTTTACTTTGACATGGGTCTTCAAGAATATCTAATTCACATGTGTCTTCAACATCAGCATATTCTATCTGGTAGTCGTCACCGGGACGAGCTCCGGGAACTTCTATAAAACATGCAAAGGGTATATTAACCGCAACATGCCTTACATCTCCGTAATAGCTGTCGTATTTCTGGTAACAGTAATAAAAGTCGCTTTTACCCTCAAAAGTTTTGTAGTTGATATTCTTATGAAGAATACCGTTAATAAGAACCTTGTTTTTACATACGTGTACTATGAGGTCTCTTACTTCCTTGTGAATATCCTTGATTTCAACAGCCGGATACTGCTCAGGGAACGGAATAACACATTCCACTAATGTTTGACAGCTGTTTCTGCCAATAACCTCAGGTACTTTAATACACTTTTCACCGTGTTTTTTACCTTCGTCATGCTCAAACTCCTCGCCAAAATATTGGCCTTTAGGGTTAGTTTCATATTGTGCCATTTTTTTGATCCTTTCTATAATATTTGTTCACTAATATATACTATTCATAAAGCAACACGAAGTTGCATTATGTTAACTTATTTTTACAAATTTTGTTATTATATGCAGACTTATAAAATAACCTCATGCATACAAAAATCCATAATTGTACAACATATAAATGAAATTACAATTTAGGAGGCTTTTTAATGTCAGATAAGGAGATAAAAAACTCTTTTGAGAAAAGTGCAGAAACTATGAGGGGAGACAAAACAACCTTCGGTTCAAAGCTTACAAAAGAAGACTCAAATGATCCCAACACCCACTCGGATATTCATAATCGCATCAACGTTGATTATGACAAGATTGAAAAATCTCCGTCAATGGAGGAAGTTCACAAATGGCAAAGAGAGCATATTAAGAAAAATGACCAATCCAAGGAAGGGTATCCTCTTAATGTTATTATCGATCCCGCTATGAGGGAAATGTACCAGGTTGTCCACGACTCCGGAATGACGAATGTATTTGACAGGTTCAGTCAACAGCAACCAATTCAATGTAAGTTCTGTATTGAAGGTCTTTCCTGCCAGCTTTGTGCAAACGGACCTTGCCGTATAAACGACAAAGTACCCAGAGGAACCTGTGGTGTTGACGCCCACACAATGGTAGCCAGAAACTTTATGTATCGTCATGTGACAATAGGTACATCTGCAAATATATTTCACTGCCACCAGGCTGCAAGAGCTTTGAAGGCTGCCGGAGAACATCCTGACAGTGGACTTAAAATAAGAGACCCTGAAAAGTTAAAGAAATATGCGGATATGGCCGGACTTAATGCAAACCAACCTATTGAAAAACTGGCGATAGAGTTTGCCACATGGGTTATGAACGATATTCACGCTCCATACCATATTCCTTCAAAAGCTGTAGAGGCCTTTGCTCCTACTCAACGTAAGGAACTTTGGAACAAGCTGGGCTTGTTCCCCGGAGGCGGTTACAGCGAAGTTGCTTATGCGCAGACACGCTGTATGACAAACTTTACTTCAGATCCGGTTGAATTCCTGTTAAACAGTGTACGTCTTGGTGTTGCAAACGAATATCAGGGACTATTCCTCTTGGATATTATACAGGAAATCCTCATGGGAACTCAGGAAATTGCCCAAAAGAAGCAGAACATGGGACTGCTGAAGGAAAATATGATAAATGTTGTAACCAACGGGCATATGCCACTTCTTGCTCATGTTGCAATTGATTTAGCATCAACCGATGAGTGGCAGCAAAAAGCCAAAGCTGCAGGTGCAGATGGAATTCAGATACTTGGTCATGTCTGTGAAGGCCAGCAGTTGATGAACTATGAGGGAACACATAACCAGAAGGGTTACGGAGGGCAGGAAGGTGAATGGCTGTCCCAGGAATATCTCCTTGCAACGGGGGTTGTGGATCTGTTTATGTTCGACTATAACTGTACGGTAGCTACCATGCCTCTGTTTGCAAAAAGATTTGGCACAAAGCTCTTGAGTACTCACCCGGTTATACAACTTCAGGGAACAGAAACCTTGGACTTTGTTCCCGAAAAAATGAACCAACAGGCTTCGAAAGCGTTAGACATGGCTATAGATGCCTTCGTGCAGCGTAAATCAGAAAATAGAAAAACTTATATTCCTCCTCATGTTTCCGATTGTACAGTTGGTTTTAGTACTGAACCTATCAGAAATGCTCTGGGTGGCAGCTTTGACCCGCTTATTGAGCAAATAGCAAATGGTAATATCAGAGGTATTGCTACCATAGTAGGATGTACTACAGCGCGCTTTGGTCAGGGTGGGAGCAATATATTCAAGATAACCAAAGGGCTTATTGCAAATAATATTCTGGTTCTTTCAGGGGGATGTACTTCTTCTGTAATGGAATACACCGGGTTAACAGACCCAAAGGCTGCTGATGAATGCGGTGAAGGTTTGAAGGCAGTCTGCAAACAGCTTGGTATCCCTCCTGTGCTTTCATATGGTGCCTGTGTTGATATCGGAAAAATGACGCATACTGCAAAAGAACTTGCAGATGCCCTGAAAGTGGATACTAACAAGCTACCACTGGTAATCGGAGCTCCTGAATACCTTGAGCAGAAGGCTGTGGCAGATGCATGTACCGCAGTAGCTCTTGGCTGGCTTGTGCATATAGCTCCCGTACCTTCTATTACAGGCAGCGATGTAGTTGTAAAAACACTTACCGAAACAACAGAAACTCTTGGTTTGGGTAAGGTAGTGGTAGAACTTGATGCCGAAAAAACCGTCCAAATTTATGTTGACCACATTGAAAAGAAACGCAAAGAACTGGGCTTGAACTAACACCATTTGCAGCCATAGGAAAGGAGAATGGCAATGGAATTGAAAAATATTCAGGACAGCATGGTTTTTAATGATAAAAATCTCACCAAGCGAATACTATTTTCCAACCCAAAAGTGTTGGCCTTTGTATTGAATTTAAAGGCAGGACAGACCCTTCCTGTACACAAACACGAGAATTCAGAACTGATTTATTATGTTCTCACAGGTAGTGGTCAAATCAGGATAAATGATGAGGTTTCTGAAATCTCTTTCGGCTCGGTAGGCGCTGCCAGCGGGCAGGACGATTTCAGTGTTCCTTTAGTAAAAGAGGATTTAAGTCTTTATGTTACCATCAGTCCTAATCCGTCAAATGAGATATACTCAAAAGGAATAGACTAATACCGGGGTTGTTGCAGAATTAATTTTATCAATGGAAGCTTGGTTAAAGATATTTAACTTTCTTTTCTGCAACAGCCCCTGGTCTTTTTAATTTCCTATTTGGAAACAGTCCCCGTAAAACCCTCTCCCAGAACCTCCCTCACATCTGTAAGTATCATAAAAGCATTTTTATCTATTTCATGCACGATTTCTTTCAGCTGTTGGACTTGCGTCCTTGCCGCTACACACAGTAATACATTTTTGTCCTTTCCCGAATAAACTCCTCTACCCTTTAATTCCGTGACTCCTCTGTCCAGTTCTACCAGCAGTCTGCGCGAAATTTCGTCCTGCTTCTCGGAAATTATAAAAATAGCTCTGGCGTAGTCTACACCCTCTACAATAGCATCAATTACTTTTATAGTGATAAAAAGGCTTACAAGAGAATACAACCCTATCAGAATACTGTTAAATACAATAATCGCAAACATAATTATTATTGCATCTATGGCAAGCAGCATCTGTCCTATAGTCAGACTGTGAAACAGCTTATTTAAAAGTTTCGCGGCAAGTTCTGTTCCTCCTGTTGTAGCATCCATTTTAAGAACTATGCCAAGGCCGATCCCACTCAAAAACCCTCCTATTATACTGTATAGCAGTATGTCAGGAGTCACAGAACTTGCTGTACCGTCAAGCAGAAATTTCTGTGCAATGTTTCCTATATATTTTTCAGTTGCATCAATGATTACTGATAAAACTACTGTTCCGTAAAGTGTTCTTATGAAAAATTTTCTTCCTATGAACTTGTAACCCATAATAAAAAGGGGTACGTTAATTGCAAGCATTGTTATTCCTATACTTAGTTTGCCGTTTGTCAGATAATACAGAACTGTTGCCAATCCGCTGAGTCCTCCGGGTGCTATCTTGTAAGGAACAAGAAAAATGTTTATTGCCAAAGCTGTTATTCCGGCACCAAAGGTTATCAGCAAATAACTTTTAAGCGTAGATAGTACTTTTCCCATATTTAACATGGCTAACTCCCATCTGAATAAATTGAAAAATCATATATACATAATATATGTTTTTTTAATTTATATAAACAGTTATTTTATTTATAAGAATATTCTACCACATGTTTTTTTAAGGTGATTTGCACAACATTGACAAATATTTATAGATAATCTAAACTTTAAAGTGTTTTTAACAAACAATGGAGGTTATTTATTTTTTATGAGAAAGCTGGTTAATATAGCAGGAATTAATATAGATAATATTACTATGGAACAGGCAGTTGAGAGAGTTTATGACTTTATAAAATCCGGCCAAAACCATTCAATATATACTCCTAATGCAGAAATTATGATGGAAGGAATTACAAGCAAGGAACTTAAAGAAATCCTTAACACCTCAGACATGTTGGTTGCAGATGGTGCGGGGGTGGTGCTTGCCTCAAAAATATTGGGCACAAGTGTAGCCGAAAAGGTTTCAGGCTTTGACTTGGCTAAAAATCTCCTTGTAGCTTCATCAAAAAGACCTATAAAGTTTTTCCTTTTCGGAGGAAAGCCCGGTATTCCCGAAAGGGCTCATGCCAATATCATATGTGATTATCCGGGAGCTGAAATCGTCGGTACCAGAAACGGCTACTTTTCACAGGAAGATGAAAGCGAAATAATCAACCAGATAAACAATTCAGGAGCCGATGTCCTTTTTGTCTGCCTTGGGGCTCCAAAGCAGGAACAGTGGATACATAGACACAAGGAACAGCTAAAGGTCAAGGTATGTATGGGGCTAGGGGGTACAATCGACATTCTGGCTGAAAATGTAAAGCTGGCACCTGATTTTTTCAGAAACAATGGTTTAGAATGGCTCTACAGGCTTTATAAAGAACCACGGCGCTTCAAAAGAATGTTAAGACTTCCAAAATTCATACTGTATGTTTTAGGAATTAAGCTCAAGTTAATTAAGGTTAAATAAATTAAAACCTTCTGCTAATCTATAAATACATTTTGTTAGCAGAAGGTTTTTTACGTCATAATATTATACTAATTCATTGTCTTTCCCGTTATCTTCTCTATAGCCTTTACAGTGGCATAATACATATCTGAATAATCCAAATCTGATTTATTCTTTAATTTCTGTATCAGCGTTTCATCAACAAGTCCCCCTTTGCAAGCCTCAGCATAATAATCTTTCCCCGAAACCTTCTTATCTGAGACATCCAAAAGTATTTGTGCCATCTTTTCCTTGGTTAAAGGTTCATCCTTTAAATACACTCTTAGCTTTGCATCAAAACCATAGTTATACTTATCAGGTGCTGTTCTAATCACTCCATTTAATATTACATAAGCAAAATCCTGGGTTTTCGCCTTCTTGTTGAATTTAAGGTCATTGGTTATTCCTGCGCTAAGCAAGCCTATATTAAGTAGCTTCTCAGCATACGGATAACTCCAGTTTTCTGTTATACTTGTCAAATCCTCTTTTACATCCGACATAAAAATGCCCTTTTTCCTCAATACCTTTTCTAACTCAGTCTGAGTATCAAGATTGTAATCTTCGACTATATGAGGAATATCTATTTTCTTTGAAATACTGTAGGCGGAGATTATCCCTGCTGCATATCCCATACCTGACTTACTGGAATTTGAATTTATAGCACTTTGTACCAAAGATGAACAGGAAATCTTGTCACCTGTCATAAGAACATTGGTCAAACCTTGGGGAATCATAGAGCGCAGCGGAATATAGAATATCTTTGGATTGCAGATGATATATCCGTTTCCGTCCTCCATGGTCATTGTCACGGGTCTTGATGCAGTGCTGATTCTGTCGCTGAATCGTTTTCCCGTGAGAATATCTCCCAGTGTTAAATTATATAGTCCTTTGAAGTGATAGGCTGAAGGTTTTACGAATTGTGCTGCAATGCTGAATCCCCCGGCATTTTTAAACTGCTCAAGGTTTAGTTTTAGAAATTGGAACAAATCCATACATTCTTTTGATGCAATATTATAATATTCCTGAACCTTCTTTTGGTTTTGCAAATCGACATTTTTTACGGTAATTCCTTCAATAAGAACCTTGTTGTCTCCTTGATCAGATACATTAAAACCTGAGACGGATATATTTGAATCACTTGTATTATATTGTTTCAACAAGTTGCTAACAAGCATTTGCTGCTCATCCATCAATTTTTTAATCTGTTTGTAATCAACTCCCGATACCATGAAATTCAGATATACAGGGGGAAACAAATCTTTTATGCCAATGTCGCCGTAACCTACGCTATATGGCACATTGCCTAGTTTAAGCAATTCCCCATCTTTTGTGGCATCTATGTACTGTTTCGCGGTTATAGTTCTTTTTCCTCCCGGAGTATCAAACTCTATATTTTGCACCTTGCCGTTTTGTTCTGCCATTTTAGCGATATGGGAATCATACATAACGTCAAGCTTTTTTTCCTCTGAAACCATATCTTTGACTGTTTTTAAATAATTCTTTATATTTATACCTTCTCCGGATTTGTACCGGATTTCCTTGAATATATCAGAGCTTACGTTATTCCCCGTAGGAGTAATATCCGGCGCCCATCTTGTATCAAAAGCTCCCCCCATCTGACTTCCCAGTTCCTTATCAGGACATACCAACAGGGTTTTGGCACCCACACTCGCAGCACCCAGTGCAGCACTGATTCCGTCAATGCTATCACCGACAATAGTTATATCGTAGGTATCTGTACCTTTGTCACTTCCTAAATTTTCAAGAGTAACATCATTTCCGGTCTCAAAATAATAGTCTTTTTTAAAGATCATGGGTCGAATTGCGAAGAAAAAGACTACTATTGCAATTGCCAGAACTAACACTATCCTGACCAGAATATCAATCCTTTTATCCAGTTTGGTTGATGGCTTGGTTTTCTTTGTCATCTCATCATTATCCTTTTTACTGTTTTATTTTTATATATCCGATTATCTAATTTTTTAAACAAAAAAAAGAAGCTATTTATAATATCGACTATAAGCTTCTTTTTCTTAATAATTGTATTTTATATGTAAGTTTAACAGTTATTTTATAGTATATGTACCTTTTATCATTATATCTGCAGGTGCATTGGCCTTAATACCTCTTCCGTCAGCTTTTGGTATAAGAAGGAGCTGATTGTCGGGAATTGTCTCACCGTGTTTAATATCTCTTCCTGATATCAGGTTTGAAATCCCGCCTGTTGCCGTAGAGGATACATAAGCAACAACTTTGTTTTTAGTCCTGACAATAATTTCAGAACTCTCACTACCAATAAGGGTCTGTCCGGCCTGAAGCTTGATTATTTTGAAAACCATACCCGCTTTCAAGTCTGCAATTTCCTTTTCAAGCTGCGCTACCTTTTTTTGTGCATCGTTTGTTTGTATAAGAGTTTTTAATTCTGTCTCCAAAGCATCTATGTACGTTTTGTCATACAGAACCGGGGAGCTGCTTGTAGAAGTTGGCGTTGTTGAAGCCATAACAGCAGGGGCAATATGTAACAATGCAAATCCGCCAATCAATATCAAAGCTACAATTACAAACTCTTTTTTTATTCTCCTAAACAATCCTCTCATATAATACCTCTCTTTCGTATATTAATCTCTATATTTCAGAAAGTCCGAAGCTAACCTCCAGAGCATTATTGACCTTTGTCATTAAATCATCATCAAGGTGCCCTATTTTTTCTCTTAATCTCTTCTTGTCAATAGTTCTTATTTGTTCAAGAAGGATAACGGAATCTTTTGCAAGACCGTACTCTAGAGCACCGATTTCAATATGGGTCGGCAACTTAGCTTTATTGATTTGAGAAGTAATTGCAGCAGCAATTACCGTAGGGCTGTATTTGTTGCCAACATCGTTCTGTACAATCAGAACAGGCCTTACGCCGCCCTGTTCTGAGCCAATAACCGGGCTCAGATCAGCGTAATAAATGTCTCCTCTTTTAATTACCACGTTTCCTCCATCTCCCCAAGCCTTTCCTCATACTTGCATTGCTGCTCATTGTCGGCTGCAAGGCAAACCTCTGCCAGCTTAAGATTTATTTCAGCCATTTCTTCGTAGCCAAGCTTCATTTCTTCCCTCAAACTAATTTTGCGTCTTTCCCTCAAATAAAGTATCATCGCTTCTCTGACGAGTTCACTTCTATTAGTTTTTTCGACGGTAACCATGTTATCTATTTCCTCAAGTAAATTATCCGGAATACTGACCATTATCTTTTTATATTGAGACAATTTAAACCCCCACTCTCTACTTAAACCCTTTATTTTATTCTATGCGGTTATAAGAAGATAATTATAGTTTATGTTATCATACAGTACTATTATAATATTCCGACATGTGTGAGGTCAAATTAAGTTTTTATTACCAAATCCTCCGAATCCGCTTATATCAAATAATTCAGGATTTTCGATATCTTTCCATCTTTGACAAAAGCCCTTGGAATTCTTTTACCAACTATACAAACCAATTCATAATTTATCATCCCTATTGTCTGTGCTACATCTTCTACCATGATATTATTTTGTCCTTGTGAACCAATTAATACAACCTCGTCCCCTACTTCTACATTGTGTCCAATATCAGTAACATCTACCATGCACTGGTCCATACATATCCTTCCGACTACAGGTGCAAATTCACCGTGGATAAGCACCTTCCCCTTATTGCTAAGCATACGGGTAAAGCCGTCAGCATAACCTATGGGTATTGTAGCAATCTTGGTGGTTCTGTTTGTTGTATATATCCTACCGTAGCTTATGGATGTATTTTTCTCCACTTCCTTTACCATAATTACGTTTGCTTTAAGGGTCATAGCCGGTTTGAGCTCTATTTTTGTCTTATTAACTTCCTCAGAAGGATACATACCATAGAGTATAATACCCGGTCTGACCATATCAAGATGCATCTCCGGATATTCAATGATTCCCGCACTATTTGCACAGTGCTTAACCGGGATATGTATTCCTATTCTCTGAAGCTCACAGCAAATACTCATAAACCTTTCAAACTGCGTATAAGTATATTCCCTGTTTTTTTCATCGGCGGTAGCAAAGTGTGTAAACAGGCCTTCAATTATGATATTGGGCAGTCGGCTTATATCAACAACGTTTTTTACTGCACTGTACCCCGGCAGAAATCCTATTCTGGACATTCCAGTATCTATCTTTATATGGATTTTTACCTTTTTGCCCTGCCTCACCGCTTCATGGGACAAGGCCTGCGCCAACTCATGGCTGAATACCGACTGTGTTACATCATTTTCTATTATTTCACTGGCTCTTATAGGATCAGTGTATCCAAGAATAAGTATTGGAACCTCTATACCTGCTCTTCTTAACTGTATTGCCTCATCCAGCATTGATACTGCAAACCGCGTCGCCCCGTTCTCAAGAAGAGTTTTTGCCACCTCCATTACTCCATGTCCATAAGCATCTGCCTTGACTACTCCCATTATCTCCGCGTTTTTGCCGGTAATTTTTCTTATTTCTCTAATATTGTGTGCAATATTATCAAGACTTATTTCAGCCCATGCTCTGTTAAGTTTATATTCCATTTTTCATTGCCCCCACAAACTTTATCTTTATGTCTTTTATTATCTTCTAGTATATCCAAATTATGTTTTTTGAAAACATAAACTATTAAATTGTTTTAAGTATGGCAGCGGGTATATTGTCTACTATATCCATTGCAGTAAGTCCATATTCCCCCTTTGTCAGAGAAGCTATATCTCCCGCCAGTCCGTGGAGATACACCCCTGCGACTGCCGCAAAAACTGCTTCAGCTCCCTGGCCTGTCAGAGACGCTATTATTCCTGTCAGAGAATCACCACTTCCGGCTGTTGCCATACCGGGATTTCCCGTAGAGTTAATATATACATGCCCATTTTTGTCTGCAACAACTGTCCTTGCACCCTTTAATACAACAGTAATTCCCCATAGAGCTGCATATTTTTTTGCTACCTCTATTCGATTACTTTGAATATAAGGAATATCAAGTCCCGTAAGCCTTGCCATCTCGCCGGGATGAGGGGTTATAACCACTTGGTTTTTAAAAGCTCCAAAAATATCCGTATTTCCTGCAATTACGTTTAAAGCATCAGCATCAAGAATAATGGGTAGGTCAGAGGTCTCTGCCACCCCTCTTATTATATTATATATACTTTTTGAAGAGGAAAGACCCGGTCCAATGGCGGCAGCATCACACTTTTTTAAAAATTTAGTTATTTCACCAAGATTCTTTTCGCTTATTGTGTCTCTGCTGTCAGCAAGGTTGACCGCAACTGCTTCGGGTACAACTGTTTGGTATATATTTAAAAGATTTGACGGTACTGCCAAGTACACAAGCCCTGAACCTGTGCGCAAACAAGCCTTGGCAGTAAGGCATCCGGAGCCGGCCATACCCGTTGAGCCCGAAATGACTGCAACCTTGCCACAATTTCCTTTATTATACTCTGCTTTTCTGGATGGAATTAATGATTTGACAAGTTCCCGGTCTACCCATGAAGTCGATTCTTGGATATATTCAAGTGCCTTCTCAGGCATACCTATGCTTTCCACTACCAGTTCACCCGTATAGTCCGCCCCGGGATATACAAGCTGTCCTATTTTCGGAAGCTGAAAAGTAACCGTTTTGTCTGCCTTTATACATGCCTCTGAGGTTCTACCCGTTGCTGAATCAATACCTGAAGCAATATCTATGGAAATAGTATAGCGTGAGTGTCTGTTTACTATTTCTGCAACCTGCTTTATTGTTCCTTGGATTTCTCCTCTGAAGCCGGTTCCGAAAATACCGTCCAAAACCAACTCCGCTTTTTCAATATCATTGCAAAGCTCTTCGGGTGTTGAGTTTGCACCTAAATATTTTATGGGTACACTCATCGCCTCCAGAATGTCAAAGTTTAGTCTGGCATCACCTGTTAAAGTATCCTTCTCAAAAAGGCAGTAAAGCTCTAATTTTGTTCCTTGAATCAAAAGGTGCCTTGCTACCGCAAAAGCATCCCCGGCATTGTTTCCTTTCCCCGCTATTATTACTGCATTTGTCGGTAAACCATGTTCTCTTTCCAGATATAAATTTACATGTTTCACTACTTTTAACGCAGCATTTTCCATAAGTACAATACCGGGTATCCCGATTCTATCAATGCAATATTTATCTACCGCTCCCATTTCTTTTCCGGTAACAGCTTTCAAACCTAATCACCTGCTTTTTCCCTATTTGTTGAAATAAATTTCATCCAACTTCTGTAGTTCATCTTTCCCAAGTAAATCATGAAAATATGAATATGTATCAGAATAATCTTCTGCCAGGAGTTCCCTTTCCTCTATCATTTTTTTGAGGCTTTCTTTTGCCTGAGCAATCTGCTTATCAAGTTCCGTAACCCTCAACTGATTCTCTCTTATTGAAAAGTAAACCTGATTTACAGTGTACTCCAAGAGTTTCAGATTTTCCTCCCTGATTTCTTTTGGTATATCCAGAAGCCTTTCTTCATTTTCTTCCATTTTCTTATTTATAGCTACTATGGATTTTTCGCATTCCTGCATCTCAGTATGTGCTTCCTTGTTATTTTTGTCAAAAACCTCTGTTGTAAGCTTAATGATGCTGTCCATACATTCTTTCTTTTTTATTGCAATTTCCTTGGATTCCGAAATCAATCTTGATTGTTCCTTGAGAAGTTCCTTTATTCTATTTTCACATTCTATTATATCATTGGTTTTTTCCATATTTTTAAAAAGCCCGTTCCACCTTTCGTCGAGTGTGAGCAACGAAATATCGTTTTTGAAAAGGACTTTTAAGTCAAAACCGTGATCTTTTTTCTTTTTATTAAAAATGTTCCACATTTCAGCCTCCGCAGCATTAAGCCTTATCCCTTAACTACAATGGTACACATTTATAACTATACATCAATAGTTAAATTGAAAGGATTAATTTAGTATATTATTATATCGGTACAAACAGGAAAATGTTTCACTTTTTATGTATATTAGTTTTGTACGCAGAAAGTGGTTCTAACCCCCTATAAATTTGACATTGAAAAATGGAAATGTTAAACTATTGTAGTGTCAAAATATTGTCAGAACTCGTTTTTGGAGTATTTTTACATTTAAATTTGATGTTTATTTTTTTATAAATAAGGGAAGTGATTGTCATTAACAATAAGAAAAAAATATGTATTATCGGTCTTGGTTATATCGGTCTGCCAACTGCCGCTATGTTCGCAACACACGGTCATAGTATTGTAGGTGTTGACGTAAAAAATGAAGTTGTTGATTCACTTAACCAGGGAAGGATAATCATTGAGGAACCTTATCTGGACATTATGGTACAGGCTGCTGTTACATCAGGAAATTTGAGAGCACAGCTTACTCCTGAAGAAGCTGATGTTTTTATTATATCGGTACCGACACCAATTAATGCTGACAAGACCGCTGATATGAGGTTTGTACGTTCGGCAACCGAATCTATTGTGCCTTTTCTTCGTGAGGGCAATGTTGTAATACTGGAATCTACCTCACCACCGGGTACTGTTAAAGGCCTTATGCTTCCTATCTTAAAGGAATCAGGTCTTGAAATAGGAACTCAGCTTTTGGTTGCACACTCTCCTGAGCGTGTATTACCGGGCAAAATTCTAGTTGAGCTTGTAGAAAACAATAGAATTGTAGGAGGTATAAATACTGCCTCCAGCGAAGCCGTACGTGATCTTTACAGAACTTTTGTAAAGGGAGAAATTTTCCTCACCGACGCTACAACTGCCGAAATGTGCAAGCTCATGGAAAACACCTTCAGAGACGTTAATATTGCTCTGGCTAATGAACTTGCGAAGCTTTGCGAAAAAATGGGTATAAATGCATGGGATGTTATTAAGTATTCAAACAAACACCCCAGGGTTAATATTCACCAACCCGGCCCAGGCGTTGGCGGACACTGCCTTGCAGTTGACCCTTGGTTTATTGTTGAAAAGGAACCTGAGCTTGCAAAAATAATCAAACTCAGCAGAACCACCAACGACGGTATGCCTCATCACGTATTCAATCGCTCAAAGAGTATTCTTTCAGAGGTTGACGGAATTAAGAAAGTTATTATCCTTGGTGCTACCTACAAGCCAAATATTGATGATATGCGTGAAAGCCCGGTTATGGAACTGGTTGAACTGTTTGAACAGGACCCAGGCTTTGATGTTTGTATTTACGATCCTCATATTGCTTCACATGAGCTTATCTGCAATGACCTTGAAGAAGCAGTAAGCGGAGGCCATCTGATTATACTCGGTGTTAATCATGATGAATTTGCTAAAATTAATTTTTCAAAGTTGCAACCGCTGATGGCTCAAGCCAACATATTTGATACAAGAAACTTCTATGACAGATCAGCATTGATAGCAGCGGGCTTTAATTCTTATCTGCTTGGAGCATAAAAACAACAGACTGCCCTTCGGTTTTTAGGCTCCGGAGGGCTTTTCTTGAATTTGAAAGGATTCTCATGAAAAAAGTACTTATGATTGCACACCAGTTTCCTCCTATTGGTGGATCAGGTGTTCAAAGAACTGTAAAATTTGTTAAATACTTGAGAAATTTTGATTATGAACCTGTTATATTAACCAGGGATGCCTCAAAAGCCGTTTTAAAAGATGAAACACTTTTATCGGATATTCCCCAAGGGATAAAGGTTATAAGAACAAAAGCCTGTGATTTTGCTTCTCTTCCGGGTATATTCAAATACTTTGGTAAGGTGGTAAACAAGCTTCTGATACCTGATTCAGAGAGAGTATGGCAGCATTTTGCACATAAACAGGCGTTGGCCGCAGTAAAGGATAACGATATAGATGTTATATATACAACTTCAGCTCCTTACAGCGATCATCTGCTGGGTGTGTACCTGAAAAAACACTTCCCTGAAATTCCTCTGGTTTGCGATTTCAGGGACGAATGGACCAATAATCCCTATCATGTCAGGAAAGGATTAAGGGCTAAACTGGAAAGAAATCAGGAAAAAATGGTTCTCAAATATGCTGACTGTCTTATTACCAATACTCCGGTAATGCTTTCAAACTTTTTGAGGGACAACCCCGAAACCAAAGGTAAATTCTTTGTTATACCAAACGGCTATGACGATGAGGATTTTAAGGGTATGGAAGATATCGTACCTTCAAACCACAAGTTTACACTGACCTATACAGGGTTGCTATATGGTAAGAGAAAGCCTGATAATTTCTTTGAAGCTCTAAAAAGAGCCATTGACGAAGGAAGTATAGACAAGTCCAAAATAAATGTAAGGCTCATTGGAAATTATAAGGTTGAGCAGCTGCAAACAGTTATTGACAGCTACAAATTAAATGGAATTGTTTCACTTATGCCTTACATGAAGCATAGGGAATGTCTTTTGGAACTCATCAAATCTGATGCCCTGCTCCTTATAGAACCATCAGGCCCCGGTGCTGAAGCTTTTTATACCGGAAAAGTTTTTGAGTATATGAACACCAAACGACCCATACTAGCGTCAATCCCAGAGCGCGGTGCTGCCGCACAGCTCATAACTGCTACAAAAACCGGTCTGGTTTCAGACTTTAATGATATTGAAACTACTAAAAAGAACCTTATTCACCTTTATAATTGCTGGACTAACGGTACAAATCCCGTAGATCCGGTAATTGACGAAGTTATGAAGTTTGAAAGAAAAGAGCTTACAAAAGCACTGGTAGAAGTACTAAATAAATCATTTAAAAAGTAACTTGGAGGATTTTAACATGAAACTAATTGATGAAAAAGGCAGATTGTTCGGCAAGGTTAATATTATAGACCTGGTAGTGGTTTTACTGGTTCTTTTGTTGGTAGCTGCAGTTGGATACAAGGTTTTAAGTCCCAAAATAGCTACTTCTCCAACAGCACAAGGAGAAGTAACAGCAGTTGTAAAATGTACCTTCAGAACCGATACAGTTATCAGTCAGGTGAAGGCAGGACAACAGCTTGTTTTTGGTACTGATTACGTTCCAAATGCAACTATTGCAGAAGTTAAAGTCGTACCCTCCGATTATGTAACAACTGACGCACAGGGTAAGGTTCATATTGAGAAACATCCTACTTTAAAGGATTTATATATAACAATAAAGGCAAAAGTCAACACAAATGCACCAATATTAAAGGTTGGCACACAGGATCTCTGTCTGGGTAAGAAATTTACAGTGAAAACCCAAACTATGGAAATGGACGGTAACGTTGAAAGGGTCACTATCGCCAAATAATCAGTTAACTTAATTTGAACAGGTGGTGATATATATGGAGCAAGTTACCAGTACAAGTGTCATTTTTAAAACTGCCAACGGCTTAACCCGCTGGCTTAAAGCTTCAGTTTTTTATCAGGTAATGTGTATTATATTAGGCTGGTACAGAAATAGCCAGATTAACAGATTTATATTGTGGTACCTGGGGAGAGATTCATCCTTGAAGTATTCTGTTACCTACCGTGTTTGTTCACGGATTTTCAGATTATTTGACGGGCTTTGGGACAAGCTCTGTGCCTTTAGTGCAGATTGCGGAAGTTCCAGTGTTTTTATTTCCTTTATCAGAAATACCTTTAAAGGTTCCGGCAGCTTTGCCTCCTTTTCCTTTTTAATACTGTTTTTCAGCATAGGATTTGGGGTAACAACCCTGGCTTTAGGAACTTTTAACACCATGAAAGCTGCCTTCATTATTTTGGGGATAGTAGTGTCTCTTTTGCTTTTACCCGGTAGGAGAAAATGGAAAGCCTGCCTTGAAAACAGCATGTTATGGCACTTTGTGCAGTACATTTTTGATTAAAAAGTCATTAAGGATAAACAAATACTATGAATAAAAAAACTGCTGTAATATTATTAATATCGGGGTTGCTGGCAGGGGTGTGCGGAGCTTTTGCACCCACCTTTCTGCTGGTTGCATTTATTGCAGGCGTAATATTTACTGCCGCAATGATGTTTGATTATTCAAAATTCCTATATGTTCTGGGGCTTTATGTGTTTATTGACTACGTACTGAGGTATGTCATATCAAGCGCTTTGCTTGCAAGCTTCTGGGATGAACTGCTGTTTATATTTGCACTGTGTCTGTGGTTGTACAAATGGGTAGTTTACCGTAAACAGGACGGGTATGTTGCAACACCATTGGATATACCCATTGTATTTTTTGTAGTAATCTCTATATGTCTGGTTCTGGTTAATTCACCTATAATGCCTATAGGAATTGCCGGCTTCAGACAGGTTGTACAACAGATACTGTGGTATTTCGTGGTTGCACAGCTTGTAACCTCCAGTAAGAACATCAGATGGTTTTTGTACATTATGGTGTTTATCGGTGGAATTCTGGGACTTCATGGCATTTACCAATATGTTACACATGCAGAAATGCCGTCCTACTGGGTTGACAGGCTTGAATCCGGTATAACCACAAGAGTTTTCTCTATAATAGGAAGCCCCAATATTCTGGGAAGCCTTATGGTTCTGCTGATACCAGTTTCAATTTCCTTTGTTTTCAGTGAACGGAAATTTTTCAAGAAAATTATATTTGCCGGAATAACCCTTGCAATGTCTGCTACTCTTATATTCACATCCTCAAGGTCAGCCTGGATTGGTTTTGTTGTAGCAATGGGTGTGTATTTCTGGCTTAAAGATAAGAGATTAATACTATTGCTGGCTCTGTTGGTTATTGCCGCATATTTTGCAGTACCTACCATTGCACACAGAGTAAACTATTTGTTAAGTCCTCAATACATGATAAGCAGTGCAGCCGGAGGAAGAATCGCAAGGTGGTCCATAGGTATTGCGGCACTGCAGCAGCATCCTTGGTTTGGCTTGGGACTCGGACAATTCGGTGGCGCAGTTGCTCAGAACTTTAAGATACCGGGTGCCTTCTACGTTGACAGTTATTTCTTAAAAATAGCTGTTGAAATGGGGCTTGTAGGCTTTACATCCTTCTGTATTCTCATTTATAATGCTCTGGCTTGGGGAATTCGTGCGGTTAAGAGAACAGTTGACCGACAAAGCCTCAGCATGGCACAGGGTGTTTTTGCGGGAATGGTTGGCGTTGTGGTTCCTAACTTTGTTGAAAATGTATTCGAGGTTCCGATGATGACAGCTTATTTTTGGATGTTCGCTGCGGTTCTTATAGCTCTTGGCTTTACCATTCCCAATCAGGGGTTGAAACGCCTTAACGTGGGAAGTATAAGATAGCTGAAAGATGCTACTAAAAAAGGGCTGTTGCAAAACAAAAAGTTTTCTGTTTTAACGTCAGTACTCCCGTATAAAATTATATCAATGGTTGCTTCTTTAGATATTTGCAAAAGTTTCTAGTGGCTCATCATAGGCTATTTTACCGTCGCTCACATTCATCGTCCATGATTCATGGTTTCGCTAAAACCTACCTCGTGATAGGTTTTCCGGTAAAATATCCATCTTCGCCGAGAAACATTTTCAAATATCTTTAACCAAGCTTCCATTGATATAATTTCTACTCCTAAGTACTGGTTAAGATAGATACAAATTAGTTTTGCAACAGCCCTTTAGCTTTTAGTTAAGGGATTTCATTGATTTTTCTTCTTGCCTGAAGGAAATATCCTTTCTCCTGTATATCCCCAAAAGCATTCCTATGAGTGCCATATTAAATAGACAGTTTTGACCTCCGTAGGATATAAAAGGCAGAGATATACACATCGTAGGAAATAAATTCATATTTATAAGTATATGGATTATAACTTGTACTGAAAAGATACAGCAAATACCCACTCCCAACAATTTTCCGTACTCATTTCTTACCTTATTTGATGCCATAAATAATCTGACAATTATTAAGCCCAATAGCCCTAATAGGATTGCACCAAAGAGCCATCCGAACTGTCCTACCACAAAAGTAAAAACAAAATTCGTGTCTGCACATGGTAGTGTCAATTTATTTGTGTCGCTGATCATAAGCTCTTTGCTCATTCCGATAAATGGTGAACTACTTTGGATTTTATGTATCATGACATTCATCCATCCACTGCCCAGAGGATCTCTCCAAGGTTCAGCAAATATTGTAAGCCTTTTAAATCTGTAGGGTTCATATGTAATAAAGTAAAGTAAGTTTATTAGTATAAACCCCAAAAGTCCTCCATAAAGAATAAAAAGAGTCTTTTTTCTGTTTCCTTTGAAGCTTTTACTAAAAATTCCACAGGTGACCATTATAGCAAAACCTGCCCCCAGAATACATGCAAACATTAGCGAAGGCTCCATAAATATTATTATCAAAGGAAGCAGTGAATTTACAACCAGCTTAAATAAATTACTGGGGTTTCCGTCGCACCACCTTCTTATGAGACCTGAGTAGCTTATTAAAAGAAAAGGGATGGCAGCAAAGGACGGTGTTACACTAAATTCCCCCACTACTATAATTGCCCTACTATATGTGTTAGGCCCAAATATAATTACAGCTAAGAGTAAAATACACACCGAATAGTACACTGGCAGAGAATATTTTTCAAATCGCACGAAATCAACGAAATAAAGGGATACAGCGAGAATAATTCCTGCTGCTACAAAGAGTATTTGTCTTTTAAAATAAAACGGATATGTTGCAATTTGAGAGTACTTAAACATTATGTAAAGTCCAAATAATACTATAGCCCCCAAAAGTATAACAATTGACCATTCTGTTTTTGGTTTGTGAGTATTATGAAGTTGTTTCCCTATTGCTATTGGGTCTCCCATTTTAAGTATAGCTTTTTTTACGGCTTCATCTTCTGACATTCCATCTGAGATGTGTAATTGAGTCAACTCCTCAATATGGCTTTGAAGTTCCTCCTGTATTATCCTGTGGGCCTTTTTGTACTTGACCTGTCCCAGAACTATATCAATAAAATCAATGGCACATTGGTTCAACTTCTCCACCTCCCAATACTTTTTTTACGGCATCAGTATATTTCCCCCACTCTTTTTGTTTCTCCTCCAAAAGCTTTCTTCCTTTGGCAGTAATCCTGTAGTACTTCCTCTTTCGGGCAGAATCGGTCTCTTCCCAGTAGGCCTCAATCATTCCGTCACTTTCCAAGGAGTGAAGAATGGGATACAGAGTTCCTTCTTTTAGTGTAAAAGTATTGTCCGACCTGCGTTCCAGCTCTCTGGTCATCTGGTATCCGTACATATCCCCACTCTCCAGAAGTTTAAGGACAAGCATGGTTGTACTTCCCTTTAATAATTCTTTGTCAATCTTCATACATATACCTCCGAATCATATGCATAGTATATCTATGTATTAATTTACACTTATTTACCAATTATGTCAAGACAAGTAATTACCTATCAACCTCAAAATAATAACGGCAACGACTACTATATTGAGTCGCTGCCATTTAATTTTTTATATCTTATATTTCATATCTCTTTCCTGCTTCAAGAAATCCTGTCCCAAAGACTATCAGCAGTGGGATGACAGGCATATGATATCTGGACTGAACTTCCAGAAATATGTATGAAAGCAGCAGTCCTCCAAATATCATTAATATAATCAGGGAATCATACCTCTTCTCCTTCAGAGTGTAAAAGCAAGTACATACAGCCATAAGAATAATCAGAATGTAAAATAGCTGAGATACTGCATAGAATATCCTGGGATGAGACTTTACCGCATTTTCCGCTTTGGAATCCTGCGAGGATATAGTACTCCAGTAATACCCGTAGTTTTCATTTCCCCATTGTATTTCAAATTTTCTGAGTGCAAGTTTTGCAAAACCCACAGGATCGCTTTTTATTCTGCTAAAGGCTATGTCCTTGGCTTCTTTCTGAACCTTCTCAAAATCAAAGTTATGCTTTTCAATTAGTGAAAAATCTTCATTGTTAAACATTCCGTCAGCTTTGCTGTTTGTGCCAATCATCAGATTAAAGCCTGAATCAGATTTGGTGATATCAACACCTGTTGCCTTCTGTACAGGCAAATTTATAAGGTTAACAACTGCAAAATATACTGCCACAAAAAGCACTATTGACTTAATACATAATGCAAAACTGATAAAATTATCAGCTCTGTAACGTTTGTATAGCAGTATAAACACTGCAAAAACAGGCAGCATAATCATTGCCATTGGTCTGATAAGCTGAGCCAAACCCGTAATAAGGCCTGCTCCCAACACCATAAGATTTCCATTCCAAAAGTCATGATTTTTGTAAGTATATTTCTTAATAAAATAAAGTGTCAACAGTACAGCTCCAGTAAACAGCACCAGAAACACATGTTCTGAGGCAATAACAGAAGTATACATAATTTGTGCAGGCCACAAGGCACACAATAGTGAAGCCACTCTTCCCGCCTTTTCACCGTAAAGCATTTTGCCCCCGGCATAGATAATTAGTACCAGAGCCAAGGAAAGCAGAATATTGAAGATTTTTATTGTCCATAGACCTGAACCGAAAATTGAAAAAAGTCCCGCCAATATCATTCCAAAACCGATTTTGAAAGGAAATACCGCATAAAAATCTGCAAATCCTTTGAAATCTCCCTGACTTGCATTAACACCGTAATTGTATAAATGCAAAAAGTCTGAAAACGGCTGAGTCTGAATATACCAGTTCCATACCAAACGGGGGACTACAGCAACCAAAATCAGTAGTACTATGAAAACTGCCTTGTTTATCTTTGTCAGAATATTCAGCCTATATATTGCGAATAAGGCCCCTCCTGCACCTATAAAGTATACAATACCGGCAATAAAAGGCAGTTTAAGTGCTGCCGGCCCTGATTTGAAGGCGGCAATCAAAGCTACTGCTGCCAGAAGTACAATAGCACCAAATACTATGAGATAAAATACAATGTCCTTGATTTTTGTTTTTCTCAAAACACCACTCCTCTTATTTAATATTCCAAATATTAAGAATACAATTTATTTTAACATAACCAGGTAAATAATACCTTATAATTTGATTTTCATTTATTCATATGGTAAGCTAAAGTTTGTTATTTTCTTTTGAGAGGTAAGCTTATGCGTACACAGAATATATACAAAAATTATGAACCCGCCGTTACTGATTCAAACAAGGATTACAAATGTGGCTACTGGTTTGTCTTTTGTTCAAATAAACTCCTGATTGTAAATGAAAAAAGTGGAGGAAAAATTCCTCTTTACAGCCAATTGGCGGAACTTGACCTGTTATTAACTGCCCCCTTATATCTGGGAAAGTTTTATGGTCAACCTGCATATTGTATTGGAATTGCCGACAACGCACCTGCACCATCAGAAATGTCCTTTATAGATTTGAGGTCAACCTTCGGAATACTGGATGAAGACTCTTTTTTGCTGGCAAGTAAGGCCGTGCAGGTAGTGGCTTGGGAGCAAACCCACCGTTTTTGCGGAAGATGTGGCTCTTCAACACAAGACCTTTCCGGCGAACGTGCAAAGGTTTGTCCTGAATGTGGCTTTATAAGTTATCCCAGAATATGTCCCGCAGTAATTACCGCGGTTTTTAAGAAAGATAAGATACTACTTGCTCACGCACGCTCCTTTAAAGGTGACATGCACAGCCTGATAGCCGGTTTTGTTGAGGCCGGTGAAACACTGGAAGAAGCTGTTGAGCGGGAGATAATGGAAGAAATCGGTATAAAGGTGAAAAATGTAGAGTATTGGGGCAGCCAGCCATGGCCTTATCCAAACTCACTAATGCTTGGCTTTACAGCGGAATATGAAAGCGGAGAAATAAATGTAGACGGAGTCGAAATATCCCATGCTGACTGGTATGACGTTGAAAATCTACCCGAACTGCCCTCAAAAGTCAGTATTGCCAGAAAGATAATTGACTGGTATTCACAGGGACGTCCTTGATTATAAGCTTATATATACTGAAAGAAATGGCTACCAGCCCGTATATTCAAGGTTGGCAGCCATTTTTAATTTTTACTGAATCTCTATCCTGTTATTAACCTTTTTAGGCTCACTCTTTGGAAGAACAATTGTGAGGATTCCGTTTTCATACTTTGCTGAAACATCCTCGTTTTTTACGTTTTCAACGTAGAAGCTTCTGCTGAAGGAGCCGTATCTTCTTTCTTTTCTTATATAGTTGTCTTTCTCTTCCTTTGACTCCTGGTTCTGTTCAACTGCAATAGTAAGTCTGTCGTCTCTCAAATCCAGCTTGATATCTTCTTTTGCAACACCCGGAATTTCAGCTTCTACGATAAATTCCTTATCGTTTTCCTTGATGTCTGCTCTTATGGGATTTCCGCCTGATAATCCTAAAAAGGAATCATTAAAGAAACTATTGAACATGTTTTCAATATCAAGCAGGCCTCTTTCCTGTATTTTATGGTTTCTGAATGGTACTATTCCAAACATAAAAACACCTCCGAAATAATAATTATTATTATATTTGTTTTAATTTGATTTTGACTTTCTTTGACCTTGTGTTTTTATTTTACTATCAATTATTTAATCTATCAATACTTTGTTTTGACTTTCTCTGACCTTTAATTGCTACATACTCTTATTTAACTAAAATATGTTCTGAATCCTTATTCTTTCTTAAAATTTCTCACTTTTTTACTTTTGATTCCCAACAACTGCAATATTTCACGCCATTCTATCGCACCAACTAAAGCCATTAGGAAAACAGCTATTGCAATATATGCACATACAGCGAATAAGGTTTGCCATGCTGCCGTAAGGTTCATAAAATTGAAAAAGCTATATATATATTTGCTGGATAAAACAAGTACTGCGGTTACAGCTGCGGGTAGCACTACCCATTTTCTCAAGTCAATCACCATTCCGGTATTTTTTGTTATTATTATAAAGTTAAGGATACAGAATATGAAATAACTAATTATTATACCAAAAACATACGCCGGTATCCCATATACAGGTATAAGATAATATACACAAAGTATTCTTATAACCGACCCTATTATTGAATTTCCAAGCAAAAGTCCCTGTTTTCCCAAGCCGTTCATGATTCCGGTAAGTATCTGCTGAAGATAGATAAATATACATGTAAAGGATAATAAGAACATCGTGCTTCCCACGTTCTGCCCGGGATATACCAAGTTTGATATTTTGCTTGGATAACAGGCAAATAAGGCCATAAATACAAACCCAACCACCATAGTAATCTGAATTGATTTCGATATTCTGAAATTAACCCTGGAGTAATTTTTAAGAGACATGGATTCTGATATAGCAGGAACAAGTGTTGTTGCCAATGATGTTGTTACCAATGCAGGGAAAAATATCAGCGGCATTGCCATTCCGGCTAATTTACCATACTCCTCCATGCACTGTATATAATTTAGTCCTCCAACAAGAAGTCTTCTTGGAATGAGAATTACTTCTATGGCCTGCATTACTGACATTATAAACCTGTTAAAGGATATAGGTACTGCACAGTTCAGAATGGATTTTACCAGTTCTCTCTTTCGGGTACGACCTTTATTATTTTTTATAACAGTATGAGGGTATTTTTTATATCTATAATAAATTGCCAGAACAAACAAATTGGACATCTCCCCCAGCGCCATACCCAATGTAGCAAAAGCACAGGCATATTCAAGCCCTGCTTTTAAAAACTGTGAGGCAAATATCAATACTATAGCTATTTTAACAAGCTGTTCAACTATCTGGGATACGGCTGTAGGCGTAACTTCCTGAATTCCGTAAAAATATCCCTTATAGGCTGAAGCTGCTGCTATAAAAGGTATACACGGCAGTAATATCCATACAGAAAAATATGTGCGGCTGTCTTTTAATAAAATGTTTACTATAAAATCAATATTAAAATATAGTACTATTGATACAAATATACTTGTAACAAAAACTGCAAACAAGCCTACCTTGGATATACGTTTTATGTTAACAGCATTTCCTTTTGCAAGTTCCTCGGCAACCATCTTTGAAACTGCAATTGAAACACCTGAAGTCAATGTCAGAATTATCAAAGTGTAAAGTGGTACAATAAGTTGATAAACGCCCATTCCCTCAGCACCGATGAGGTTTGACAGATATATTCTGTAAACAAAACCGATTACTCTTGTTACCAAGCCTGCTGCCATCAAAATTATTGCACCTGTTATAAACGTTTTTTTGGTCATGTGTACCCCACTATTTTTATTCTTAAACTATAATATTGAATTTGTTAACCTTTTATGACTCTAGGTTTCCGGCTGCATGGCATTTATTTCAGGTTGATACTAATGGATATGTCCTTTATAATAACCTCATCAGCTGCTAACACATTAGCTATCGGGTGCAAGCAGTCTACAGCGTATATAAGCAAACAGGCCTTTGGCCTTAAGCATAATCCAGAGAACAATTTGTTCGTCACAAAATAGATCAAGTTTTTTGAACATTTATTTAATTTCATAACAGTCATTTAGATATAGAGAAAGACGATGACAGGGATAAAAATAACCCCGGGTTTCATTTGCCTTATTTTTTTATGCTTTGAAACAGGGGTAAATGGAGGTCAATATGATTAATCTTAATAAAAGGTTTGTATCAGGCGTTATAGCTTTGTCTTTATGCGCAGTTACAGCTGTACCTATTTACAACCTTGCGGCAGTTAAAAGTGAGAAAATTGTTTTTCCGGAAACCGTGTCTTATATGTCTGATACGGAGAATGCGGTAAAAGCAGAACGTCAATTATTATATAGTAATTTAAACTACTCGGTTGCGGAAACGACTAAATCAGAACCGACACAAGCGGTAACTAAAGTCGCACCGGCAAAAGAAACTGCAAGTAAGACAAAAACAGCAACTAAAAGTGCAACTAAGAAAACAGCCACAGTTAGTAAGTCTAAAACAGCAACTGTGTCAAAAACTGCTAGAAAAACTACAGCAAAGCCAGCCACAAGCAGAAGCTACGCAAGTACGGCTCCAGCATCAACGTCAAAGGCCGCTGCAGTAATATCTACTGCTAAAAAATATATAGGTGTACCGTATGTATGGGGTGGTACAACTCCAAGCGGGTTTGACTGTTCCGGTTATACCAAATATGTTTTTGCAAAACACGGAATAAATCTCCCCAGAACTTCTGCAGAGCAATACAATGTTGGAACATATGTTGCTAAGGCAAATCTTAAAGCCGGAGACTTAGTCTTCTTTACAACATATAAGGCGGGCCCTTCCCACCTTGGTATTTATCTGGGTAACGGAAGTTTTATTCATGCAAGTTCTTCAAAGGGTGTTATTATCTCCAGCCTTAGTAACAGCTACTTTGCGGAGAGATATATAGGTGCAAAAAGAATAATGTGATAAATGAATTTTTTGTTACACAAATTTTACAAAGAGGTTGCAGATAACTGCAGCCTTTTTTGTTGTTCTTATGGTAGAATGATAGTATGTCGCTTTTTAAGGGAGGATTGCATATGAAAATGTATAAATTTATTGATAAATTAAGCCAAAGACTCAGTCACAAAAATCTCATAACCCTGATTGTTATTCTTTCAGTAGCCATTATTTCATTTTTAGGGGTTATCTTCAGAAACGATATTATGCTACCTCTCAGTAATCTAACATCCCCTGGCGAAGATTCCACTGCAGCTTCCCTGCCTCCTTTGGTGGTAATAGACCCCGGACATGGAGGAAGCGAACCCGGAGCGGGGAACGGTTCTATTCATGAAAGGGAAATTACTTTGGCTATTTCTCTGGAAGTAGAAAAAATACTCAATGAAAAGCAAATTGATAATATACTCACCAGAAGGGATGACACTGCTGTAAGTCTGGAAGACAGGGTGAAGCTTGCCAATGAGAAAAAAGGCTCACTCTTTATAAGTATACATAACAATTCCTTTACCGACCCGGCTTCTCACGGAATTCTTACAACATATAACCCCTATTCACCTACCGGTGAGAGCAATGCGGGAATTATGCAATCAAAGCTTAAAACTCTCGGCATGTTTGACAGAAAAATCGTTCCACGCCCTAATCTGTACGTCTTACGTCGCACTGAAATGCCTTCACTGCTTCTGGAAATAGGTTTTATTTCTAATAAAAATGATTTAAAACTGTTAACCTCTTCCGATTTCCAGAAGAAATGTGCAGTACAAATAGTAAAGGGTATCGAAGAAATTATGGAGGCAAATGCTACTGCCTCATCAAAAAACTCCTCAAAAGACTGATAATTTCTTCTTTATTTGTCATTTGGAATATTTTTTGTTTTGTATATGCTGCATCCCTCATACCTTTTATATACCAAGCTATGTGTGAGCGCATTTCCAGTATACCGGTTCTTTCACCTTTTAAGTCGATGAGCATGTTCATATGCCTTATAATTGTTTCAATTTTTTCTTCCGGAGATGGGTCAGGAATTATTGTTCCATCCTCAAGAAACCTGACTATTTTTTTGAAAATCCAAGGATTTCCCTGTGCACCTCTTCCAACCATTATTGCATCACATCGTGTTTCTTCCAGAAGTTTTTGGGCTTCTTTGGGGCCGGTTACGTCACCATTTCCTATTACAGGTATTGAAACTGCCTCTTTTACTTGTCTTATAATGTCCCAATCGGCCTTTCCACTATAGTACTGCTCTCTGGTTCTCCCATGAACAGCAATGGCACTGGCTCCGTTTTCTTCGGCAATGCGTGCTATTTCAACCGCATTAATACGGCTGTCATCCCAGCCCTTTCTTATCTTTACTGTGACGGGTTTTTGGGAAACAGATACAACCGCTTTGATTATCTTTGCAACCAGTTCGGGATTTTTCATTAATGCACTTCCCTCTCCGTTTTTAGTTATTTTCGGAGCAGGACAGCCCATATTGATATCAATTATTGCTGTATCTGACGAGTTCAGCTTCTCTGTAACCTCTGCCATGATTTCAGGATCAGAACCGAAAATCTGAACAGCTCCCGGCTTCTCTATCTCATGCATCAGAGTAAGCTTATTGCTTTTATCATCATCATAGTGCATGCCTTTTGCACTTACCATCTCGGTATATACAAGTCCACATTCCTGTTCCTTGCATAGTACACGAAAAGGCATGTCCGTTACTCCCGCCATGGGAGCTAAAAATATATTGTTTTTTATTTCAACATTACCTATTTTCAAATGTAGTAACCCTCATTTATTTTATTATTTAATATGGATATTATCTGTTGTAATTGCAATGATATTATAGCAATTTATTTGTATTTTGAGAATATACTGATAATTGTTTAGTATTTACTTTTTCTCCTATAAATGTTATTTTTGAGTTATGACTCCAATTTAAAATTGGGAGGAAATGATATGAAAACAAAAATCACATTTATTGTGTTGGTAGCTGTTCTTATTCTATCTATGGGATTAAATATCAAGCATTTGATTAACAGTGCACATGAAGAAAAAGTATTTCTTAATAATGCAGTTCATTATATCGGAATTATTGATTCAGGATTAAAAACTCTGCAAAATTACTATTCAACATCAAATTATGATAACTTTAACAGCGAAATGAACTTGATAATAAAAAACACTTATTTACTTGATGAACTACTTAATAACGGCTCAAATTTCGTGGATGCCGGATTAAACTATCCAGGTATTAGTTACGGCTTTAAGCATATAGGCTATGCGTTTGAAGGGAATCTGAACAGTAATAAGTATCAGGGTGCGTTCACTGAAGATGGAATTATATCAAATAAAGAAATAAAGTTTATTAACCAGCTATCCTCGGACTTAGAAGTAATCTTATCTGTCATGGAAAGTAAAGACGGTCAAAATATAAAATCCAACAGGACAATAGAAAATTTCAAAAATTTATTAAATACATTTATAAAGAAATGGGATGTTTCTGCTGAACGGTCAACCTTAGGGTTTTCTCCCTATGATTATTTATTGCTGAAAAACTAATTATATTGGGAACACAGATTCGAAGTAATTATACGTGGGGTTGACATTACTGTTTACATTGATGGTGAGGAGGATTGCATTTTATTTATCAGTGTTGACCAGTCTTTTTTTAGTAGCCTAAAAGGTATCCCATAGTTATCTGCTTGAAGATAAACATTTTTACCGGGCAACTTTTTACCTTTTCTCAATATATAGGTTCCCGAAATATTATTGTTAAGCTGTTCCAAATAAGCATATCCAATAAGTTCTACTTCCCCGTTTGGTATGTCATTTTTTCTGTCCCACCCAACAATAGCCATTACATAAACATGTGAAGGTCTGTTTTCTTTTTTTCTGAAATTCAATTTATTCCATTCTACCAAAAGCCACTCAGCCCCCGGGCGAGTCCCTTTTACATCTATTCTCCATGAATTGATTTCTACGTCTTGTCCATCCCAAACACCCCTGGGATAATATTCAAAATCAAGTTGGGCTGTAATGTTATAATTTTTTTGTAAAAAACTCGCAAATGCAACCTCAGCAAGTTTGCCAATTAAATTATCCCTGGCAATTTCACTTTTACTGCGGGCTTTTGTATCATGCTGACCAAATTCTATGTCCTGCTGATTTTTGGCACACTTTTTTGAGAATTCTAAACAAAATTCAATTTCTTCATTTGATAATTTTATTTTCATATACTCCTCCTCCTGCCTATTTCTGCTGATATAATAGATTTATATGCGTTTATAATTCCTGCACATTTCACCTTACCTGTAAGTCCATTGATTGGGGTAATATTATCTGAGTGTGTTACTATCTGTTTTACTCCATGTGGTAATAACTTAGGGTTCATCTCAAGTACAAGCGCACAGATGCCCGACACAAAAGGTGCTGCTACTGAAGTCCCTTGGACTTTTATGTATCGATCATCCATTTTTAATAAATTATGCTACATTTCGAAATGTGATGGTAATATACTAACATTAATTACCATTTACTACAATAATTTTGTAATTTATAACTTTTTATTGTACTATTTCTAATATTTACTAACGCTTAAAAGGCATAGCACTATTAAAAATATAAATAATGTGAAATATTTTCGGGATTATTTCAGATTCTTTGTCATTTATTGACATATATGTAGCAAATATATAAAATATTTATAAATAATCGTTATTATTTACGTATATCAAAATATTTCTTTTCTAATAACATAGGCTGTGCAATTGTAATTATTCAAAAAATCATTCTTGCAAGACACTTCAACTATAATAGATATAACTTTTTTACGTAGAATAAATTATTCCCATAATTTGTGAGGCAAATGAAATAAGCTGATAGGCTTTTATTATAAAAAAATTAAATACTAAACGGGGGAATTTTAAAATGAACTTTTTGGGTACATGGATGCTGCGATTTGCTTTTACATGTGGTCTTATATCGTTCTTGCTCATTGCCTTCAAAAATGAAAAAGAGGAAAATAAAAATCTGGGAATCCTAACAGGTATAGTTGCAAGCTTTAGTGTTCTGATTTCTTCACTTCTTTTGTTTTATTCGCTTATAAGTGGGATTTATTCAGTTGAATATGTATATCATAGTACGGAAAAATCACTTCCGTTAATATACAAGATTTCGGCGTTCTGGTCTGGCAGTTCAGGTTCAATGCTTTTTTGGACGTCTGCATTAGCCGTTCTTCTTATAGTAGTCTATTTTAGAAATAAGCAAAAAAGTTCAACCAAAACAATATTTGGTGTTTTATTATTTGTTATGACACTTTTTATGTTTGTTGTAACATTTATAAAAAATCCATTTAAGCAGGTATCAGAGCAAAGTGACGGATTTGGCCTTAATCCTGCGCTCCAGAGTTTAGGTATGGTCTTTCACCCACCTGTTATAATTATTGCCTTTTCTTTTTTCTTCATAGCTTTTGCATATCAATTATTTGACATCAGAAAAAACACTGAAGATCACGTAAACATTACTTGGAAATGGGCTATGTGGGGCTGGATACTTCTTACCTTTGGAATTGTTACCGGTGGCATATGGGCATATACCGAACTTGGATGGGGCGGTTACTGGGCATGGGACCCTATAGAAAATTCGTCTCTGGTAAATTGGCTATTTGCAACGACTTTTCTTCACTGCTTACGAAGCAAAGGCAATAACAATAAAAGAAAGAATTTCGTTTTGATATTTTTAACTGTATTTACCATACTTGTCGGAACATACATTGCAAGAAGCGGTTTATTAAATTCGGTACATGCTTACAGTAGCCGTGGTGTTACAGTGGTTTTCGGTGTGGTACTATTGGTACTCGTACTGCTTTTCATATTTTATTACTTCAAAATTAAAAGATTACACACCAATTATACTATGAATAAACCCGGTGAAACAACACTTAAAAAAACACTCCTTAGTATAATTAAGCCCGGCAATATGTTTTCTACAATAAGTATTATAACAGCTGTTTTAATTTTCGGAGGTACTACTTTTCCCTTGTATGGAGGGCTATTTCTCTCAGATGCGTCGGCTGTACCCATAAGTTTCTATGAGTATGTTTTCGGGGTATATGGCATATTGACGCTTTTATTTCTTGCAATTAATCCAAGTCTTTTTACAAGGAAAGTTCTTCTGATTCCCGGCACCGTATGTGGATTAACAGTATTGGGTTTAATGCTGTTTCTTTCTGATTATGGCTTTCTTACAAAGCTGTCTATATCCGTTTGTGCAATGCTCGCAGTAAATCTTGTTATAGAACTTGTATTAAATTATAAAAAAATTACTCCCAATCCCAAACGTACGGCAGTTTTATTACTACATGCCCCACTCATAATAATTGCGCTTGGTTTTGCAGGCTCCATGGGTATGCTTATAAATACTGATAAAACTCTGGAAAAGGGCAATACCACGGTAGTCGGAGAATATGAAGTAAAATACAGAAACCTCTACTGGAAAGAAGAAACAGGAAAAACTACAGCTGTTTCTGTCCTGGGTGTTAACGGGCCTAAGGGGAAATTCCAAATAAAGCCGGAACTTTCATATTATCAAAAAATGAAAACATCTCACTCCAGAGCAGTAATAAAATCAGGGTTAGGTGAAGATTTGTACATAATTTTTGAAGGGATAGACGAGAAAGACAATATATCCCTGAAAGTTAAGGTAGTAAAGTGGGTTAGCCTTGTATGGATAGGAAGTATCTTATTAATTGTAGGAACAATTCTTTATTATGCTTCTGAAAATAAAAAAACAAAGATAGTAATCAAAAATAAGTTAGAACAGGAGGTTTGAAAATGACTAAGGTATCAAAACTATCTCACAAGATTATTGTGGTTATGTTAATAATCGCAATTTTAATGGTTACTCAGATTTCTGTTGTACTGTCGGGAAGTGTTGATCTTACAAAGTCAGAGTTTAACTTTGACAAAATTGTTTTTACTAAACATCAGCCATATTCAGGTGTTGAGAACCATATGATTGATGGGAACTTCGGATTTACAGCTGTAAAAGGCGGTGGATTGTATATTCTGAATAATGCTTTTTCAGGCAATCCGACTGTAACCGATGTTTTGCAGAATTCTATCTGCAAAAACGGACGTTACGCAGGGAAGAAACTTACAGGCGGAGCCTTCTACTCCTTTGATCTGAGTTACGATGCGAAACAAATTGTATTCGCCTACACAGATGCTCAAAATTCATATGGCGTTTGGAATGAAAACACTACCTACCATATTTTCAAGGTGAATGTGGATGGGACAAATCTTACACAGCTGACTGATGGCATCGTAAATGATTTTGATCCCAGGTGGCTTCCGGATGGAAGAATTGTTTTCATTTCTGAAAGAAGAGGAGGATATGGACGTTGTCATCAGCGTACAGTTCCTTGCTTCAATCTGCATACAATGAATGCTGACGGAAGTGATATAAGATGTATAAGTTACCATGAAACTAATGAATGGAGTCCATGTGTTGATAACAACGGTATGATTGCATACACTCGTTGGGACTACATGGACAGAGGTGCTAATCATGCACATTCTGCATGGATAACTACACCAGACGGGCTTGATGCAAGAGCGCTTACCTTGAATTATCCTAACTCAGGCAAGGATTGGTGGACCAATGTTCCTCTGATGCAAAATTCATTGCGGGCAATACCTAATTCAAATAAATATGTTGCAACGGCTGCCCCACATCATGCTCAGAATTATGGACCTCTGATTGTTATTGATCCGGATGTTGAGGACGATGATAATCTTTCCACTATTACAAAGATTACACCCGATGCAAAGTATCCTGAATCTGAAACAGGAACAACAACAGATCAAAAATATGGAACTCCCTATCCTTTAAGTGAAGACTATTTCTTGTGTGTATATGATCCAAATGCAAATACTAATGGTGCAAATAAGCGTTACGGCATATACGCAATAGATGCAAAGGGAAACAAGTCAATGCTATATAGCGATCCTAATTTTTCCTGCTACAGTCCAATACCACTACGTCCACGTACTGTGCCAAATAGTATTCCGAGCTCGGCTATACCGACAGGACAGGCTCAAGACGGAGTTGTATCAGTAATGAACGTTTACGACTCACTCCTACCTTTCCCTGCAGGAACAAAGATTAAAGAACTGAGAATTTGGCAGGTCTACCCAAAGACTACACCACTGGCAACAGACCCTATAGTAAGCTATGAAGGAACTGAAAGTATATGGGCAGGAAGGAATACCCGAGGACTCTTGGGTACCGTGCCGGTTGAAGCAGATGGTAGTGCATCGTTCTATTTGCCACCCGGAAAAGTTGTTTTCTTCCAAGTTGTTGACCAAGATGGTACTGCAGTTCAGACTATGAGATCGGATACCTTCCTTATTCCCGGACAAAACAGGCTGTTATGTCAGGGATGCCATGAACCCGCCCGTCAGGCAGCACCAAATCCTGAAAGTGTACCACTTGCACTAAGAAGGGCACCATCAACAATTACAGCTGATTCATCACAGGGATCAAGGCCTGTAAGCTTCCCAAGGCTTATCCAACCTATATTGGATAAAAAATGTATCTCATGCCATAATGGTTCTCAGGTGCCTGACCTTAGAAAAGGAAATACAGACCCCCAAACCAAATGGTTTAGTTCTTATAAAAATTTACAGTCCTACGTTTCACTATTTAATGCAACTTATCCGGGGGCAAATTGGGATAAAGTTTATCCGCGAACAGAACCGGGAAAATTTGGAGCTAAAGCATCCAAACTTTATCAAAAGCTGAAGGGCGGACATGGAAACCTTACTGATAGTGAGCTTCACTCATTTATAGTCTGGATGGATTCAGGTATTGCACCCTTCTTCGGAGACTATAAGAATATTGATGCACAGTTAAGAGGAGAGCAGGTTGAACCTTCTCTGAATTAAGATTCATTGGCTAAAAATAATAATGGATGGGAGTGTTAAAAAATGAATCGGTATACAAATAAAAAATTAATTCCAATGATTCTTTGCATAGCAATAATTATAACTATAGTGAGTTTCCTGTTTCCTGAAAGTAATATTGGTTATTCGGCTGATAATTCATATTTCTCACCTTTTGATACTGCTTATTCTCCTGACGGTAGCATGATTGCGGTATCAGATTCAACAAAAGCACAAATGGAAATATTGAAGGCCTCAGATGGTGAAATTCAAAAGATTATACAATTGGATGGACAACCTAAAGCTCTTGCATGGAATGGAAATGAAAATATATATGTTTGTGAGTACGGAGCAGGAACTGTTGCCGAAGTAAATCCGGCTTCAGGAGAGGTAACAAGAAGGTTTTCTACAGGGTCTAAGCCCCTTGGAATAAAAATAGTAGAAAACAAACTTGTTGTATCTGATTATGGTCTAAATAAAGTATCGGTTGTTGATTTATCCTCCGGTAATGTTGATAAAGACATTACCGTAAAAGATTATCCCTACTTAATGGATGGTACTGTTGATGGTAAATATGCAATAGTGGGACATGCATTACCATCAGGAAATGCCTTTGAAGCAAAGTATGCTGCATCAGTTACCTTTATTGACATGAATACCTATAGTGAAGTTGCAAATTTAGTACTTCCACAGGGTTCATCAAATGTCAGGGGAATAAAATGCTCGCCTGACGGTAAGTGGGCATATGTTCTTCATACCTTTGGAAAAACATCACTTCCTACTACCCAAATAACAAGAGGATGGGTAATGACAAATGCAGTTACTATAATTGATATAGCAAATAAAAAAATATATACCACATTTTTATTGGACAGAATGATGGAAGGAGCAGCTGACCCTTGGGGACTGGCAATATCAGCAGACAGTAAGACCATGTGGGTCAGTGTGTCAGGAACTCATCAGGTGCTGAAAGTTGATTTAAATGGTCTTCATCAGCTTTTAGAAGGAAATTTAAACGGTGGTGACAGCTCGCAAATCAATCCTAATACATATTACAAGATAGTAAACAGGCAGAGTGGAAAAGCAGTTGATGTACCAAACGGTAATTCTGCAAACAACACTCAGCTGGTACAATGGGATGACGTTGGCAACAATAATCAGCAATATAAGTTTGTCGTTGATGCTGATGGATATTATACCATTATCAACAGAGGAACAAACAAAGCACTGGACAATGCAGGTGCTACCACAGATAATTCAGCTGTGGTTGAATGGGATGTTACTTCTTCCAATAATCAAAAATGGAAAATAATTAATACCGGAGACGGTTACAGCAAACTTCAAGTTAAATCCAGCCAGAAATATATGGATGTGAGTGGTGCTTCTTCTAATAACAATGCCGGTATAGTAACAAACAGTAGTAGCACAAGTTTGAGCCAGCAATGGAAGATATCAGTGGCTGGAACCACAAATTCCGGCAATTATTCCTTACTTAATCGTTCAAAAGCGGGTTTTGATAAACCATATTCAGATATATGGCTACAAATAAAAGCCGATCCCTCAAAAAGAAGTGACCTAAAATACGATCTTGGAGCATTATGGGGAGCAGGTCTGCTAAAAGAGATAGAATTGCCCGGTCAGGGACCAAGGGGTATATCCTTATCACCTGATGGTAAAACTGTGGCCGTAGGTGCATATTTTGCAGGAGAAGTGTATTTTATAGATACATTTGGAAGCATACTGAAAGGCACAGCAAAACTCGGTATCCAACCTCAGGAAAGCCAGGTCAGAAGTGGTGAGCGTATATTTTACGATGGATCAACTACCACACAAAAATGGCTCAGTTGTGCTTCCTGCCATCCTGACGGCAGAGCCGACGGACTTAATTGGGATATGCCCAATGACGGTATAGGCAATACTAAAAATACTAAATCAATGTTGTATGTTTTTGACACCCCTCCTGCTATGTGGCGTGGAGTGAGGGATGATGCTCATGTTGGTATTAAAGCCGGTTTCAAATACATAAAATTTAAAGAGCCAACCCAACAAGAGCTTGATGATGTAGCTGCTTATATCAAGAGTCTGTCTGAGGAACCTGATCCATACTCAAATAAAGAAGGTATCATGACAGCAGATGCTGTTGCCGGGAAAGCAATTTTTGAAAGCTCGGAAGCAAAATGTTCATATTGTCATTCAGGGTCACTGTACACTGATTTGAAAGCTCATGATGTAGGTACAAAAGACATTCTTGATCCTGATGGATTGTATTATACCCCAACACTTAAAGAATTGTGGAGGACTGCTCCATATCTGCATGATGGTTCTGCTGCAACACTTCGTGATGTACTGACAACGAAGAATGCAAATGACACCCATGGTAAAACCTCACATCTTACTGATGAGCAAATCACCCAACTGGAAGCATACATGCTTCAGATAGATGGTAATCCTGCTCAAACATTACAAAAAGGTGATGTAAACGGGGATGGCGAAGTTAATGCAATTGATTTGGCCTACATGAAAAAGTACTTGATGGGAGAACTTAATTTGCCGGACGAACAGCTCAAAGCAGGTGATGTTGATGATAATGGAGAAATCAATGCAATTGATTTTGCTATTTTGAAACAAGTAGTTCTTGGAATTAAAACTGATTTTTAATATATTGTCTCAATCAAAAGTAGCTTGCTAAATTGATTAATCAATTTAGCCGGCTACTATATACATATGGGTCATCTATTGTATATTTATGGTATAATTAAATTATATACCGTTCGTAACTTTATGAATTAAGCAGAACAAAGCACCTTTCAGATTTATATGTACAGATAGGAGATTAATTTATGAGAATACAAGAAATTTTTGCAAAGAAAAGGCCTGTGTTGTCATTTGAAATATTCCCTCCTAAAAGGGATTCTGAACTAAAAGATATAGATGAGACCCTTTCTATTTTGAGTGAACTTAACCCCGACTTTATAAGCGTTACCTTTGGTGCAGGAGGAAGCACTAATAATAACAAAACAATTGAAATAGCCAAGAAAATCAAGCATCAGTATGGTATAGAGACCTTGGTTCATCTAACATGTTCGAGCTATACAAAACAAGATATTGACAGCTTTATATCTATACTTAGTGAAAATAGCATCGAAAATATTCTGGCACTTAGGGGGGATAAAAATCCCAATGTCTTAGAAAAGAGTGATTTTCATTACGCTTCCGAATTAACCGGATATTTGAACAAGGCGGCTAATTTCTGTATCGCAGGTGCTTGTTACCCTGAATGCCACCCGGAATCAAAAGACAGAATCTCAGAAATAAGCCATTTAAAACAAAAAGTTGATGCAGGCTCTCATTTCCTTATCACACAATTATTCTTTGAAAATGAGTTTTTCTATTCATTTATAGAAAACTGCAAGATAGCAGGAATAAATGTACCTGTAACAGCCGGAATAATGCCTGTTATCAATAAAGCTCAAATAGAAAGAATAGTAACCTTATGCGGAGCATCACTGCCAAACAGATTCAGAAAAATAATAAACAGATATGAGAATAAACCGACAGCACTTTTTGATGCAGGAATGTCATATGCTCTCAGTCAGGTTATTGATCTGTTGGTAAATGATGTGGAGGGAATACATCTGTATACTATGAATAACCCTATAGTTGCGAAGAGGATCTGTGAAGGTATCAAGAATATTATATAAGAAAAGTACTTAATTAAACTCTCCCTAATCCTAATGTGAGTAACTTTGGCTGAAGCAAACGGTATCAGCCAAAGATAACAATGGATATAAGTGGATATGGTAACGGCTTCAACCCATAAATCAAAATAATTATCTTCTACCTGATAATGACCTGTTACATTGTTTATAGCCTTTCCACTTCAAGCTCCCCCATTTCCTATAGATTGATATAATGTAAATTGTTGGTGTGTATTTTTACAAAATATTATATAATAATTATAAACGCTACTCTATATATTAAAATTTCTATTATTCCCGTAAATGTTGCATCTACAAAAGAAGGGCACAAATAATATATTTATACGTGCCTTGGTAATAAGTAGTTGGATTTCTCATTTTTTATTCAAATTTTAAAGGAGGATGTATCATGTTTTTCAAAAAAGGTTTTAAAAAAAGCTTGTGTTTTGTTCTGTCGGGTATCTTGACTCTTGGCATGGTGGCTACTACTAATATATCAGTATCTGCCGTTGATGCTAGTGAGAAAGTTTTTAAACCGCTTCCAAATGAGTACAAAACGACTAGTTCAAAGCAAGGTTCTATTGAAAAGTTAAGTTACAAATGGGGTAACGATACTAAGTATTTTAACGTCTATCTTCCAAATGGGTATAACCAATCCGATACTTCTAAAAAGTATAACGTTGTATATCTGATGCACGGTGGTGGCGAAGATGAGAATTTATTATTCGGCGGACCGGGCCAGAACAAGGAATTAAAAGTAATAATTGACAATATGATTGCAAAGGGAGATATTGACCCGGTTATAGTTGTTACACCTTCATTTTACAAAGGTAATAATGATGTTGCAGGTTTCCCTCAGGAATTAACTGCTTCAGTTATTCCATTAGTTGAAACCAAATATAATACATATTTGAAATCAAATAGCGCTGCGGACATGAAGGCCTCCAGAGCCCACAGGGCATTTGGCGGATTCTCAATGGGTTCGGTTTGTACCTGGTACACATTTATTAACTGCCTTGACTATGTTAAATATTTTATTCCTCTTAGCGGTGACTGTTGGGCACTAGGTTCAACAGCAGGAAGCAGTAAACCTGCGGAAACAGCACAGTATCTGGCAGATGTTGTAAAGAAATCCGGTTATCAAGCACCTCAAGACTACAAACTGTTCTGTGCTACAGGCAGCGAAGATATTGCATATCCTAATATGAGACCACAGATAGAAGCAATGAAAAATTACACCCATACATTCATATATTCATCCGATATTAAGAACGGAAACTTCTATTTTATGGTGGCTAATGGTGGTACACATTGGTGGGGTTATATTAATCAGTACATTTATAACATATTACCGGATTTGTTTCAGGATGTTGTAGAACCAGTTCAAACCTTGGGTGACCTGAATAACGATGGTTCAGTTGACGCAACAGATTATGCTCTCTTAAAAATGCATATACTCAATTTAACACCCCTTACGGGAGATGCTCTTAAAAATGCTGATGTGGACAAAAACGGAGAAGTTAACGCCCTTGACTTTGCAGTGATGAAAAAGTATCTGCTTGGTATCATATCATCATTCTAAAACATAGTATTGGGATTTTCCAAATCAAATAGGTTCACCCTAAAGTAGGAGCAGAATTGTCTGCTCCTATTTTAATTACTGTTTCTAACTATATTTTTAGAGCCGACATAGGTTGCATAAAAGTATCCACCATATATTATTACAAGTGCTATAGATATCATAAGCGAGGAGCTTCCTATTATACCACTGGTAAAAGCACTAAAGATTCTATTTATTACAATCATCCCAACTATTGAATGAATAATTGCTAAAGCCAAAGGTATCATAAAATATATTAAATTTTGTTGAAGTATTGCTTTGTTTATTAATTTGTTAGTAACACCTATTTTCTTAAGAGAATTATACCGCTTTAGGCTGTCGCTTATATCAGACAATTGCTGCAATGCCAGTACCGCTGCGCTGGATACCAGAAACACTATCCCTAAATATACTCCCAGAAAAACAATCATTGTTGTTGAACCATATACTCTTAGATTTACCAGCTCAATTGTATTGCTTATCACCTGAATTGAGCTGTATTCCACATTCTTTGAAATGTCATCTAAGAATTTGGAGAATTTTTCTTCTGTTTGCTTAGGGTCATTACCTTCAAACATTGCATTGAAGCCTGTGGAATGTAAATTTAACTCTCCTGCGAAATTGTCAGGAACAATTAAATAGAAAAAATCCAGATAAGATCCTGTAGTAACTATATTTTCCCTTACGGGAACTTTATTTTTAATTGAGTAAACTTTATTG
>JAEZUC010000017.1 GCA_023443515.1 Bacillota bacterium | reverse complement strand
AGTAAAAAGGTCAATGTCATTATTATTGCTGTAAAAATTGTTGATATTTTTTTCATAAAAGTTCTCCTTAAATTTGATATACAAAGCTTAAATTATTTGAAACGGGGTTTTCATAAATCTTGCACTTAACATCATATAAATCAGCTACAAGTTCTTCAGTAAAAAGTTCTTTTGGGTTACCGTGTGCAATTATCCTGCCTTTTTTCATGGCATAAATATAATCACAATATTCAGCCACCATCTGCAAATCATGCAATGCCGCAAGTACGCCGATGTTGAGATTTTTAACGCAGTGAAGGACTTCCAATTGATAACGTATATCAAGATGATTGGTTGGCTCATCCAATACCAAAAAAGAAGGCTGCTGTGCAATGGCCCGGGCCAGAATAACACGTTGCTTTTCACCGCCTGATAATGTTAAATAGCTTCTATTCATATATTCCGTCAGGTTGGTTTGTTCTATCGCACGGTGAACTATATCAATGTCCTCTTTGGTATCTGAGTCCAGAAGTTTTTTGTGCGGGGTACGACCAAGCATAACCATTTGAAAAACAGTGAGGTCAAAGCTAATTTCATTGAACTGGCCCACAACGCTCATTTTCTGAGATACCTTTTTCGGAGGTGAATTCAGCAAATCAACTTTGTCTAAAAACACTGAGCCTTCTTGGGGTTTCAGACTTTTATAGATGCTTTTCAGCAGGGTGGATTTACCGCAGCCGTTTGCGCCTATAATCCCCACAAATTGTTTGTTTTTAACGCGAAGTGAAACATCCTTTACAATTTCTTTTTTGTTGATTGATACACATACATTTTTAACATTAAGTTCCATACTACCCTCCAAAATTATAGCCTTTTTTTACAATAATATAGATAAACATTGGTGCTCCTATGATTGCGGTTATAATACCTATTGGTAACTCTACATTTTCCACAATTATCCTGGAGAACACATCAGCCCATATTAAAAACAGAGCGCCTGTCAATGCAGTCATAGGCAGCATACGTTTATGGTCTGAACCGATAAAGCCTCTGACAATATGAGGGATAATAAGACCAATAAAGCCTATCATTCCGGAGTATGCAACAACAACACCCGTTAACAGAGAAGTGAGCAGCATATAAAACCTTCTGTATTTTGACAGAGGAATACCTAGTGTTGTAGCTGCCTCATCACCTAATAGCATGGTATTGAGTATCCTATACTGGAATAGGAAAAATACGGTTACTATGCTTACCACAAGAGCCAGAACAGGTACCTTACTCCAGCCTGATGAAGCGAGACTTCCCATAGCCCAAAAGGTAACGCTTTTCATACCCTCAGCATTATTTGAAAAGTAGACAATAATACTGGAAAATGAACTGAATAAGGCACTAATAACCGAACCAGACAACACCAGTTTCATGGATGTCATCCGCCCGCCCACACTTGATAGCAATAAAACTGACAGAGATGCAAGTACTGCACCTAAAAAGGCACTGAATGTCAAACCAAACTGTGAAAAGACTGTCCCTCCCCCGAAGCCAATTAAAATTGCAAATGTTGCTCCTAAAGAGGAACCTGACGAAATACCCAGTATGTAAGGGTCGGCCAAGGGGTTCTGCACCAGAGCCTGCATAACAGCACCACTGACTGCAAGAGCTGTCCCTATAAAAACAGCAAAAAGAATTCTTGGTATTCTGACCTGCCAGACAATGTTAACAAAAGCTTTTGGTATATTTTCAAGAGAACCGAAAGCACCGCCGGTTATTTTGCTAATCAGAATGTTGAACGTTTGCTTCAGGGGAACGTCTGCTTGACCAACCGATGCCGAAAAACATAATGAAAAAATGATGGCAGCCAGCAAGGTAAATACTGTGGTGAAATAGATTCCCTTTATCTCAAATAATTGTTTATGCTTTATTTAAAACACCTCCTTCAAATGACTATTTTGGTTGTATTAGACATGGTTAGCGTGTGCTAACCCGTAAAATATAACACATAATATTTGAAAAAGTCAAGCTAAATGATAATAATTATCATTTAAAAAAAGAGGTCTTTTTCCAATTTTATATTAACTTTAGTGAATTTATAGTAAAATAATGTATAATACTTAGTTTAAACAGGAGGATATATATGAAACTTAAATGGTTTGGTCATTCGTGTTTTCTTATAACTTCGGATAGTGGTACAAGGATACTGACAGACCCTTTTGATGAACAGGTGGGTTATCCTCTCCCGCACACGGAGGCAGATGTTGTAACAGTAAGTCATAATCATTTTGACCATGACAATGCTGGGGTGGTGAAGGGTAGTTTTATTCAAATTAAAGATGCAGGCAATTTTACACACAGAGATATAGCGATAAAAGGGATATCAACATTTCATGATGAATCGGGTGGTGCAAAAAGGGGCAAAAATATAGTATTCGTTTATTCAATTGACGGGATTACTATCTGTCATTTAGGTGATTTAGGTCATGTTTTATCTAAAGAACAGCTTGAGGAGATAGGGAAGGTGGATGTACTACTTGTACCAATAGGTGGGGTATATACAATTGACGGAGATATGGCAATGGAGGTTATCAAATCAATTAATCCAAGGGTTTCAATTCCCATGCACTATAAGACAGAACATCTGCTGTTTGATTTGGCAAAAGCGAAAAAGTTCCTGAAAAAAATGGACGGTAAAAAGTACCCTTGTAATGAGCTAACTATAAATGCAGATAATATATCCGAATATCCAAAAGTTTTTACAATGGATTATTTATAGATAAAAAATAACTATCAACAGAAAGGATTTTCTATGAGTGCTTGTGTATGGCCCGGCAATAATCCTATAATGAAACAATATCACGATAACGAATGGTGCAGACCAAGCTATGATGATTCATATATATTTGAAATGCTTACTCTGGAAGGGGCTCAAACCGGATTATCCTGGAGTATCATCCTTTCCAAAAGAGAGGAATACAGAAAGGCTTTCAGAAATTTTGATATCAGGTATTGTTCTTCCCTCAGCGATGAAGAACTGGAATATATCAAAAATGAATATAGTGTTGTTAAAAACCCTTTGAAATTAAGGTCTGTCAGAAGCAATGCTTTGGCGGTACTTAAAATACAAACAGAATTCGGAAGCTTTTCGGATTATTTGTGGCGTTATGTTGATTTTAACCCTCAGATAAACATCTGGGGATCAGATGAACAGATTCCTGCAAAAACTCCTTTATCGGAACAAATTAGCAAGGATTTGAAAAAGAGAAACTTCAAATTTGTTGGTCCCGTTATAATCTATTCATTTATGCAGGCAATCGGGATGGTGGATGACCATATAAGATCATGTCCCTATTATACTGCAAACAGGTAAACCATTAATAATGGTCATATGAATAAGTTACGCTAAATAATAAACAATTGCAATTGTCCAGCGTTGCCATCAGCTTAAGTACTATAACTGGTTCTAAAAAAAATACGTCCAGTCTACTGAGCCATATCCCTTCTAATGAATTGTATTGAGTGAGAGTAGGGCTAAAATAAGCATAGGAACCGTAAAAACTGCATCGGCAAGTTTTACGGTTCCTATGCTTATTTTTTCGACTAACGTACAGAATAAAAACTTGTTATAATACTTCTGTCTTTTCTGATATTAAAGAATCATAAACCAGTATTACTTTTGAACCGGCTTTTATTATCTTGTTTCGGTTAAAAAACAGTGCTACTCCATTGGTCGTTTTCTTACCGTGTATTGTTCTGATTATTCCGAATTTTACAAAATTCGCAGGATAAAGTTTTTCTTTAGTAGTTTCATCTAAAAGATAAACAGTACCATTTCTTTGTAACTTATCTGGCCTGGAAAGCCAATATCTGATGTCAATGAGACTTCCACCACCGCTTAATCGTGCGCTGGATATTGAGATTCTTGCTTTTCTTAGTTTTAAGGTCAACGAATACCATATTTTATATATCCAGTATTTTATCTCCATATAATATCACCTTTAATTAAAGCAAAGTTGGCAATTGTACAAATTAATCCTCGTCAGCTTCTTCTATTTCAACCTCCACTGCTACCAAGTGCGGGGAATCATTGCTGCTGCAACTTGAATATTTAACATTTAAACAGCCACATTCATCATCGTTGTCATACTCATTATCCTCTGATTCATGGCTACAGGGTAATGGTTCATCGGCCTGAATGAATGTCAACTGACCTCCGGGATAAATACTTGCATTAGCGCTAATAATAGTATTTGTGACTTTGTAGTCATCATGATTGTGCATAGGATAAAACTGAGGAAAGAACCTGTCAACACCTTGTGTTCCATTGCATATATCAACGTAATTAACTGTTGCCGGAGGGCATTTAACCGGTTCAACCGGAACATCTGCAATCACTCCCGGATCAATTGCTTGCAGGGCTCTCATCTGTGAACAAAGTGAAAAGAATCCATCCTGTCCGTTAACGATATAATTTCTATAAATCGGCCGCTTGTCATCCGCGGTCAGAATAAGATCGTAAGTTTCACCGGATGCAACATTTACTGTAAAACCCATATTTTGAGCAAGATGGCTGTTCAGATTAAGTTCTTCAGCTATCTTCAGGAAAGGACTTGGGTGAGAATCTTTACCTACTATGGTAAAGTGCCAGCCGTGAATATGCCATGGAACAGGTTGATATCCAAGGTTTATCATTCGTAAAAGGAATTTTTGTCCTGTAATAACATGAACATAAGATTCATAGTTTATTTGAGCAAGATCCGGGTCACTACAGTCCGGAGGAGTCTGAGGATGAGGCAGCAGTGTATCAGGGAATGCCCTGCCGTTTACAAGCCAAAAATCAGGTTTGTAATTTGCTGCTTTAAAAGGTGTGCCGTTTTTTACAGCATCGTGCCATACTGAATCAATATCTGATAACAACATGACATACTCCTTATCGAAGAATGTATTTACATCATTATAAGCAAAATTCCTGTTTGTAGCCGTCTTAGGTATATGATAAAGCTTTTTACCGTAAAGTCTCCACATTCCTTTTTTATCCTGTGTTATTCCCTCTCTGCAAAGGCTTTCTCTGGACGGATAAATTACTAAAGCTCCATACATACCCATCTGTACATGTTCTGATGCTTCTACATGGCAGTGATACATCAAAGTTCCCGGAGCTTCAGGTTTGAAGTAATAAGTTGCTACCGGTGGAGGTGCAGTGAAATCCATCCACATGGGAACCCCAAAGGAGGTTTCAGGGAATCCATCTAACTGCGTTGCGACATGTGCTCCATGCATATGCACTGTATGGGGATCCATAATACCTGCAACGGGCATCCCAAGGTTTATGAGAGTGATATACAGATCATCTCCTTCTTCTGCCCAAATAATAGGTGAAGGAAGAGTTGCTTTGCTTATCATTGCCTGCATTTTAGGCCAATTTGTCGATAAGCACCAGTTCAGGTCAGGATTCACTATTTTGTCATCAACACTGAAAAGACCTCCTACAAATCCAAAAATATATATTTCCTGAAGTGTATCAAATGGGGCACAGGGATCGTTTGTTGAAGGAAGTTTTACATTTCCGTCTGTTGCCAGTAAGACATAATGTCTGATAGCCATATTTTTCAGCTCCCTTGTCAAATTACATAATTTTTTTTGCTACTATATCATAATATGTATATAAAACAAGAAAGTTACCATAATTATTTACTGTAAATCACTTAGCAAAATAGTTTAATTTCATAACGTAGCACGCCGGGCCCTGAATGAAATAGAGCACTAATCCCTTGACAACTAATCGTGTTAGCTTTAGACTAATATTAATAATGTTACAGGCTATGAAGAGAAGAGTAGGCGATGTAAAGATTACAGAGAACCTTGTGAGTGCTGAGAACAGGGGAGTCGTGAAATTGTTGAAGATGGTCTCGGAGCTTCTTTACTGAGGGCTGGTATTTTTGGCTTTAGGTATCGACGGGAACACCCGTTATAGTGCATACTGTATTATTGCAGTTGTTGAGACTTTTGCCGTGAGGCAAAAAGTAAATTAAAGTGGTAACACGAGTTTTCTCGTCTTTAAATAATTATTATTTAAAGACGTTTTTTATTTTTTAAAAAAGATAGAATAGTAATCAGGAGGAGTAAAAATGTCAAAAAAACCTTATTATTTGACTACGGCTATTGCATACACATCCAGTAAACCTCACATAGGTAATACTTTTGAAATAGTATTGGCTGATAGTTTTGCAAGATTTAAAAGAATGCAGGGATACGATGTTCGTTTTCAAACCGGGACTGATGAGCATGGTCAGAAAATAGAGCAAAAAGCAAAGGAAGCCGGCATCAGCCCCAAGGAATACGTTGATAACTTTGCTGTAGAAATAAAGCGTATCTGTGATTTAATGAATACAACCTATGATAAATTCATACGTACAACCGACGAGTATCACGAAAAGCAAGTACAAAAAATCTTCAAGAAGCTCTATGAGCAGGGAGATATTTATAAAGGACACTATGAAGGAATGTACTGTACTCCCTGTGAAGCATTTTTTACAGCATCACAGTTAGTAGACGGCAAATGCCCGGATTGTGGACAGGAATGTCATCCTGCAAAAGAGGAGGCCTACTTCCTAAAGCTTAGTAAATATGCAGACCGTTTGATTCAGCATATTAATGAACATCCTGAATTTATTCAGCCTGAGTCCAGAAAAAATGAGATGATGAACAACTTTTTACTGCCGGGACTACAGGACTTGTGCGTTTCAAGAACCTCCTTCAAATGGGGAATCCCTGTAGACTTTGATGACAAGCATGTTGTATATGTGTGGCTTGACGCACTCAGCAACTATATAACAGGTTTGGGCTTTGATGTTGAAGGCAACAGTGATGAATTATTCAATAAGTTCTGGCCTGCGGATATGCATCTGATAGGCAAGGATATTTTGAGATTCCATACAATCTACTGGCCTATTATGCTTATGGCAATGGATGTACCGCTACCTAAGCAGGTATTTGGACACCCATGGCTTTTAATGGGTAACGGTAAAATGAGTAAGTCCAAGGGAAATGTTATATACGCTGATGAGCTTGTTGACATTTTCGGAGTAGACGCAGTCAGATACTATGTTCTACATGAGATGCCCTTTGATAATGATGGTGTAATATCATGGGAATTGGTTACTGAACGTATAAATTCAGACTTGGCCAATGTACTTGGAAATCTGGTTAATCGTGTAATCGCAATGAGCAACAAATATTTTTCAGGTGTAGTAAATAATTCAAATGTCAGGGAAGAAATAGACAACGAACTCATTGAATTAACTCTGAAAACACCTGAAACAGTAGTTGGAAAAATGGATAAATTGAGAGTAGCAGATGCACTTTCAGAGATATTTTCATTATTTAAACGCTGCAATAAATACATTGATGAAACAATGCCATGGATACTTGCAAAGGACGAGGACAAAAAGCCAAGGTTGGAAACAGTATTGTACAATCTTGTAGAAAGCATTGTGACAGGTGCAAGCTTATTGGAAGCCTTCATGCCCGAAACTGCACAAAAGATAGTGTCCCAGTTAAATACCGTTATCAGGCCTTTAGAGGATATGAAGGTTTACGGACAATACAAATCAGGAACAAAGGTTACTGAAACACCTGAAATCCTATTTTTAAGATTGGATATTAAGGATATATTGGAAAAAGTGGGACAAAAGGAAGAACCTGGAACAACTCCTGCTCCTGTTGCGGAAGAAAAAAATGAAAATGTAATAGAGGTTGAACCAAAGGAAGAAATCACCTATGATGAATTTACAAAAATGCAATTCCAGGTTGGCGAAATAGTGGCATGTGAAGAGGTTCCAAAATCCAAAAAACTGTTGTGTTCACAGGTTAAAATAGGCGGGCAGATCAGACAGATAGTGTCAGGAATCAAAAAGCATTATACACCTGAACAGATGGTAGGTAAAAAGGTAATGGTATTAGTAAATCTCAAGCCTGTTAAGCTTGCAGGAGTTTTGTCCGAGGGTATGTTACTATGTGCAGAGGATGAAAATGGAGAGCTTTCACTCATGGTACCAGAAAAGCCAATGCCTTCAGGTGCGGAAATAAGATAGCAGTCCTTAAAAACATAAATAAATGTTAATGATTAAAATGGGATGTACCGGGGTCGTTGGTACATCCCATTTTTTATAGCAAAATATTAATAATTGAATAGTGATAAATATTGAAGTATAATATGAACAGTAAATTACTGTAAATTTATGAATTCGTTAGTTGATGATTAAAGTAATTTATGAAGTATTTTATGGAAAATTGTATTTTGAAAGGGGGAGAAAAAAAGTTTATATGAGATAAGATTATAACAGCACCTTATGGCATTTTTGTGTACATTTATATTTCTCGTCTTTAGGCTTAATTCATAATTCCCTCAACGTTGCTCAAAACGTCAATTCGTATGCTACACATACATTATTCAAATACAGCACCTTAAAATATACCTCTTAACTCAAGCCCAAATTAGTCACATTGTTATTCCGATGTTGACTTGTATTACAAAAGACAAATCAGAAGAAAAAACTTCTACTATTACTACTAACTATAATCAAGGGGGTCAAATTTAATGAAAAAAACAATAGCTTTTTTATTATGTTTTCTAATGATTTTTACAGCATTATTGCCAATGCAAAATGCTAATGCGTATGATGCTTCACTTATTCCGAATCTTCAGATTCCACAAAAGAACATTCCGAATAATGATGGTATGAATTTTGTAAAAGGTTTAAGACTTGGATGGAATCTAGGTAATACATTTGATGCTTTTAACGGCACAAATATAACTAATGAATTGGATTATGAAACATCATGGAGCGGTATCAAAACAACTAAGCAGATGATAGATGCAATAAAGCAAAAAGGTTTTAATACTGTTCGTATTCCTGTATCCTGGCATCCACACGTAAGTGGTTCAGATTACAAAATCAGTGATGTGTGGATGAATCGTGTTCAAGAAGTAGTAAATTATTGTATAGCTAATAATATGTATGTAATTTTAAACATACATCATGACGTTGACAAAGTAAAAGGTTATTTCCCAAGCAGTCAATATATGACAAGCTCTAGAAAGTATATAACTAGTGTCTGGGCACAAATTGCTGCTAAGTTTGCAAACTACGATCAACATCTTATTTTTGAAGGAATGAATGAGCCTCGTCTTGTAGGACATGCTAATGAGTGGTGGCCTGATCTGACAAATTCAGATATTATTGATTCTATTAATTGTATTAATCAACTTAATCAGGATTTTGTTAATACAGTACGTGCAGCAGGTGGAAACAATGCAAGCAGATATCTGATGTGTCCGGGATATGTTGCATCTCCTGACGGGGCAACAAACGATTACTTTAGAATGCCAAATGATTCAGGTAATAATAATAAAATAATCGTATCTGTACATGCATACGTACCTTGGAATTTTGCAGGGTTGGCAATGGCTGATGGAGGTACAAATGCTTGGAATTTATATGATTCAAAAGATCAAAGCGAAGTAACTTGGTTTATGGATAATGTTTACAATAAGTATACAAGCAGAGGTATTCCTGCAATAATCGGTGAATGTGGAGCTGTAGATAAGAACAATCTGAAGACAAGAGTAGAATATATGTCCTATTATGTTGCATCAGCTAAAGCACGTGGTATATGTTGCGTATTGTGGGATAACAATAACTTCTCAGGTACTGGTGAATTATTTGGTTTCTTTAATAGAAGTACCTGCCAGTTTAAATTCCCTGAAATTATAGATGGAATGGTGAGATATGCTTTCGAAGCGCAGCCTGATCCTGACCCGGTAATTGTATATGGAGATTACAACAATGATGGAAGCGTTGATGCACTTGATTTTGCAGGTTTAAAGAAATATATAATGATTTCTGACCACGCTTATGTCAAAAATTTGGATGTTAATCTTGACAATGAAGTAAATGCATTCGACCTTGCAATTTTGAAAAAATTCCTGCTTGGTATGGTAAGTAAGCTTCCAAGCAACTAAGCAATTTTTACTAAAAAAAGTATCGTTCAGTAGGGGATTAACCTTTTGAATGATACTTTTTTCATTTTACGTACTTTTTTCATTGGAAGATGTTATATTTACCACACTCCTATAAAATGGTACTATTAGCATATAATGTATAAATCTTAAAGGAGGATAAAAAATGAACAGTTTAAGAAAAAGTAAAGTGGTTTTTGCTATGCTTCTGGCAGTGGCTTTATTGATTACCTGCGGGACATTTCCTGCAACGGCTCAGGAAGGTGGTTTGGTTATTGGCGATGCAAATGGAGATGGAACTGTAAACATGACTGACTTGGATATACTCAATCAATATATAACCGGTAACCTATCGGCATTTCCATATAATATGGCCGACTATACAATGGATGTTAATGATGACGGATATATTAACCAACAAGATGCTGGCCTGCTGAATCAGTTTATATCAGGCTCACTGGCATCACTACCTTCAAGCGATATAATAAATAATATGCCCCAAACAGTATTTCAATGGAGCTATGTAAATGGTGCATGGGTTTATACAAATATAAATGTAACTATAGATAAACAAGGAAATGTTTACGCTAATGGAACCTTAACACCAAAAGTCGACCCCTCGACCATAAAAGTACCAAGAATTGAACTTGAGGCAATGTATATGGATTTATACTTAGCATCCCAAGGTACAATATCAAGCCCTCGAAATGCCACTTGTGATATGGGAATAAGTGTTTATAGTGGAAATATCGTAAAGAATGGATATTTTCAGAATGTATTTTTGAAGAAACACGGCGATGTTGAACAGGAAAATCTATCACCCTACACTCAGCCTTTGGTAGATTGGCTTGACGGATATGTAGATATGATCTACTAAAAAGCTATAGTAACCTATCTGATAATGATATATAATATTGATTGCAGATGCTTGCAAATATTATACATAGATAGGGGAATATGTAAACACATGGTACAATCAGGTAAAGAATTTATAATGGAAAATGTTCTGTCTCTTAGAAAAAAGATGACTCAGAGAGAATTAGACGAAGAAATGGAAAAAATAGGAGAGTTGCTTAAAAGTAATGATGCAACTCAAGCAGGGCCTATAGTAACGGTAACTTTTTCAATTGATACGAAAAACAAAGAGCCCATATTGGATATGGAAATACTTGTACCCATGGACAAGGTGTTGGAACTACCGGGTGACTATGTATTTAAACCACTGTTTAAGTTAACAAATGCAGTATATGCAAGGCACAAAGGTAATCCGGCTGATTTGCAGAAGACATACAATGAAATGCTTTTATTTATCCAGGATAATAATTTGCAACAGATAACGGTAGGGTACAACGTTCTTATAAATGAGCCTATGCCCGGACTGACCCTCGATGATATGATTATAGACGTCTATATAGGAATAAATCCAAATATTCTTTAATATTTTAAAAATTTATCTGTGTAATATTTGATATTGTTAGTTACATAATTCGAAGAAAATAACGGAGATAAAAAAGCATCCATCAGAAATAATTACTGATGGATGCTTTTTTATAAAATTACAGGCTCCAATAAACGTACTCGGGACTAACAAATTCATCTTTGTTTAACACACCTTTAACGTCAATAATAACTTTGCTGCGTTTTGTATCTGTCTTGAACATCTTATCAAAATCAGCTTTTGATAACTTTAAAAACGAATCGTGGCTAACGGCTAAAACTACCGCATCCATGCCACTGATGCCTTCCAGAGGTGTCAGATCAATACTGTACTCGTGCTTTGCTTCCAAAGTATCAGCTTCCGGGTCAGCGACAACGGGAACAATACCATATTCACCGAGGCATTCTACTATATCTACGACCCTGGTATTACGGGTATCGGGACAATTTTCTTTAAAAGTAAAGCCAAGTATTGCGATTTTGGAGTTTTTAACCGATAAATCTGCCGTAATCATGATTTTTATTAGATTCTCAACAATGTATTTGCCCATAACATCATTAATTCGTCTACCGGACAGAATTATTTGTGAATGATAGCCTAATTGCTCAGCCTTATAGGTAAAGTAATAAGGATCAACACCTATACAGTGCCCTCCAACCAGACCGGGGGAAAACTTCAGAAAATTCCACTTGGTACCTGCTGCTTCAAGCACCGACTTAGTATTAATATTCATTTTATTAAAAACCATTGAAATTTCGTTCATAAAAGCTATATTAATGTCCCGCTGGGAGTTTTCAATAACCTTTGATGCTTCTGCGACTTTGATTGAGTCGGCAGGATATACTCCTGCCTTTATAACCATTGCATAGACCTTGGCTATAGTATCAAGGGCATCAGCATCTATACCCGAAACAACTTTTATTATATTTTCAAGCCTGTGCTGCTTGTCACCGGGATTGATTCTTTCAGGTGAATACCCTACCTTGAAATCTTCTCCGCATTTCATACCCGACTCTTTTTCCAGTATTGGTATACAGATATCCTCCGTAACGCCCGGATACACAGTGGACTCATATACCACTATTGACCCTTTTTTTAGGTTTCTGCCTACAATGTGACTTGCCAATTCTACGGGATTCAGATTGGGAGTATGGTCGGATTCAACAGGTGTAGGCACGGAGATAATGCAAAACCCGGCTTCTTTAAGCCGTTTTTCATCAGACGTAAATTCCACTGTAGAGTTTTTTATAGCCTCGTCTCCAATTTCCCTGGTTGGATCTATACCTTTTTTATACAGTTCAATCTTTTCATGGTTTATGTCGTAACCTATGACGGAGGCTCTTTTGGAAAAGGCGGTAGCAAGGGGCAATCCTACATACCCAAGGCCTATTACAGCTATTTTTTCTTTGCGATTTAATATATTTTCATACAAGTTCATAATAAAACATCCTTAATTTTAGAAGTATTTATTTTGGAGTAAAATGTGGTACAGTTATAATATCAGTTATCAATATAATATGTTGGGAATTTTTGGTGTGTTACATTTTGCTTGAAATATAATACAATAGACGTATTTAGTTGGCTGAAAGGATGGTATTATGATATTTTGGTTTTCAGGAACGGGGAATTCACTTTATATTGCAAAACGTATTGCACAACAAAACGACTTAAAATTAGTATCCGTTGCTTCTGTTGTAAACAGTGGAGCAGAATATTTCGAATATGACCTTGATGATGAAGAAATAATTGGATTTGTATTTCCTGTGTATGCATGGGCACCTCCCAAAATGGTTCTGGATTTTATAAGTAAGCTTAAATTGAAGAATTATAACAACAACTACACCTTTTGTGTTGCTACCTGCGGTGGAAATGTAGGAAACACGGTAAAGGTTATGGAGAAGTGTCTGAATAATATTAATGTAACCCTTTCAGCGGGTTTTTCTTTAATAATGCCAAATAACTATATTGTTATGGGTAATGTGGATTCAAAGGAGAAGGAAGAAAAAAAGCTTGCCGAAGCAGAAATTACTACTAAAAAAATATCCGAAATTATCGCGGAGAAAAAGCCGGGTATGTATAATGTTATAAAGGGCCCATTACCGGCGCTGTTTACAGGCTTAATAAGTCCTATGTTTAACAAACATGCCATTAAAACAGATAGCTTTTATGCAACTGATAAGTGCAATGGCTGCGGTATCTGTGAAAAGGTATGTACCTGCAAAAGCATTAAAGTAAATGAAAGGCCGAAGTGGGGAAAGAAGTGCAACCAGTGTCTGGCATGCATACATTTTTGCCCGACACAGGCAATACAATTTGGGAAAGGCACCGAGAAAAAGGGACGATATACAAATCCATACATTAAGATTAATGAATTGTCGTAATAATGCATTAATGTAGAACTTGAGAAGATGTACTATAAGCTTTTATAAGCTCCCGAGGGTTAACAATTAACCTTTGGGAGTTTTTTATGTTTATGTCTATATTAATTGTAAATACCTAATAATAATGTATTGACAATAATGTACGACGTACAGTATAATTTTACTTGAGGTGATTAAGTGGAATCTACAGATGACATCCTAAATTCACTGGTTGTGGAGCTTAAGAGAGGAACTCTGATACTATCGGTGCTGAGCCAGCTGTTTAACCCTGAGTACGGTTATTCGCTAGTTCAGAAGCTGGAGCAAAAAAATAATCCCATTGATGCAGGAACTCTCTACCCGTTGTTGCGCAGGCTGGAGAAACAGAAGCTTTTGGAAAGCAATTGGGATACAAGTGAAACCAGACCACGAAAATTCTATGTAATAAGTGAAGAAGGAAAAAAAGTATTTCAGTGTCTCACGGAAGAATGGAGAACATTGTCACAGAAGTTGGAAAATTTACTGGGGGAGGAAAAGGAATATGGAGATGATTGACCGCTATATATATGCAGTTACACAGCACCTGCCTGAAAATATCCGTGAGGATGTAAGCAAGGAGCTTTTGTCTAATATTCAGGATATGTTGCCGGAGGATGCAACAGATGAACAAATAAAGGAAGTCCTTGAGGAATTGGGTAATCCCGCCAAACTTGCGATTGAATATAACCCGGAAAGAAAATACCTCATAGGCCCAGGCCTTTATAACCAGTATATAAATTTACTAAAAGTTGTAACAGGTATTACTGCACTGTCTATGGGATGTATAACTATATTTACGTGGATATTTGATTCTGCTAATGTACAAAGCCCTGCAAGCATTATATCAGAAATTATATCTGCATTTTTCCAAGGGGCTTTGCAGGGAGCTTTCTGGGTTACCCTTATATTTGTAATTTTAGAAAGAAGCGGGGTACATGAGGGGCATAGTCCGTTTACAAAGAAAAAATGGACTTTGAAAGACTTACCCGATATACCTGACTACGGCAAAAAGAAAATATCAAGGGTATCTACAATGGTAGAAATGCTTTTTACAGTTATATTTGTAGTGATATTAATCTTCCGACCCGGAATTTTCGGTGTTATGCTAAAAGGTAGTCAACTTGTGCCAATACTCAATACTGACAGAATGGGTACGTATGTATTTGGCATAGTTTTGTTAGGAATTATAAGTCTCGGCATTCTGGCATGGAAGACAATCTATCCATATTGGAGCATACCTTTGGCTGCCGCAAATGCGGGGCACAACATTGCTACATCCATACTCATGTTATTTATGGTAAATGACAGGCATATAGTTAATGTTGAATTCCTAAAACTACTGGAAAGCGTTACAAACCTGTCGTTAGCACAAGTATCATTGATTTGGCAAAGAGGCCTTTGGTTATTTGCAACTGTTTTTATTGTAATAGCTATCTGTGACAGTATAGCGGGAGTCTTCAAGTGTAAAAAATAGTATCCGTGATGTAAGAAAAGAGGGGGATAGGCAGGTCATTGCTTCGCTCATTACGCAAACACCTTTTGCGCCTGCCTCAATTACCTCTTGTACTCTGTCTTGTGTAATACCGCCGATCCCGAAAACAGGAATTGAAACGGAACTGCAAACCTCGTTTAGAAAATCCAAACCCCTTGGGGGCAACCCTTTTTTGCAGTCAGTTTGGTAAATATGTCCGGCTATCAGAGCGGAAGCACCTGAGTTACATGCCTCTTGTGCCTCCTTTACTGAATGGACCGAAACCCATACTTTGGAAAAAGACTGCAGTGCATCCCTGGATTTTAAAAAGTCCTCCATGGAAACATGTACTGAGGTTATCCCAAGGTATTTTGCAACTGAGATATATTTATTGGCAATTAGCTGAACCCCGGCAGAGTCACATATATCTTTGACTTTTTCTGCCAGAGCTTGATAAGCTTCGGTACTTAAATCTTTTTCTCTCAATAATATGGCATGGGGTTTGCCGGAGGCCAAACACTCTATTCTATAAAGAAAATCATCCTTGCACAAATTACGATTGGTTACATAAATCAGCATTTGGTTTTTCTCCCTCTAAACTCTGATATAATCTGAATAAACAGGCTGTAAGCCTCTAGATAAAATCATTTCGTGAACCTGTTCTACGCTTCTGCTATCACTGATTTCAAATTGTTCATCGCCTTTTTCGTCATTTTTATGGCCTCCTACGCCTACACTTACTCCTGCCGAAATCTTGTTGGATACAAGTCCCACCACATTGTCGCGAAAACCTGCTCTTTCCCTTGTAGAAATAGTAATACCCGCAAAAGGCATGAAAAGCCTGTAGGCAAGCATAACCTGCAAAAGCTGTTTTTCATGTACGTCATTTGGATTGTTGTGTTCATTATTAATAAATGGTCTTAACCGGGGAACAGAAAAGGAAATCTCCGCATGAGGGTATTTCTGTTGAATGAAATATGCGTGAAGTCCCGCTGCAAATGCATCTTTGCGGAAATCATCCAAACCGAGTAAAGCGCCAAACGCCACGCCTCTCATACCTCCAAGTAATGCACGTTCCTGAGCGTTGAACCTGTATGGAAAAATCCTCTTTGAGCCGCTTGGGTGAACCTGTTGGTACTTGTCGGTATTATAGGTTTCCTGATAGACACATACAAAATCCGCTCCGCACTCATGCAAATACGCATATTCATCTGAATTAAGAGGATATATTTCAAGTCCCACGGTAGAAAAATACCGGGAAGCAAACTTGACGGCATCTCCGATATATTGAACTCCTGAGGCATTACGGGCTTCTCCCGTTAAAATCAATATCTCCCGCAGCCCTGTTGACGCGATTTCTTTTAGTTCTTCCTCCAACTCCTGATGATTAAGCTTTCCTCGGCGAATTTTATTATGACAATTAAAACCGCAGTAAACACAGTGATTTTCACAGTAGTTGGCTATGTATAGAGGAGTGAACATGCTGACCGAATTGCCAAATTGTTTTCGTGTTTCCATTGAGGCCTTACGTGCCATATATTCGAGAAATGGTGTTGCGGCAGGAGAAAGCACAGCTCCGTAATCATCTATGGATAGCCGTGATTTCATCAGGGCTTTTTCAACATCCCTGTCAGTATACCTGCTATAGTTGTATTCACTTGTAAGCTTGAGAACCTGATTCATTATATGGGAATCAATTGCTTCCATTCCTTTTTGATATTCCATGTGATTTGTTTTTTCCATAACTAATCCTCCAAAAAGCCTGTCAGGGGACTGGATGCTTCCGCTTTGCAGGTCAGTACTCTGCCTAGACCTGAAAGATAAGCAGCACGTCCTGCTTCAATTGCAAGGCGAAAGGCTTTTGCCATTAAGGCCACATCACCCGCTGTTGCAACCGCAGTATTGCACATAATTGCGGCTACGCCCATCTCCATTGCTTCGCATGCCTGCGACGGACGGCCTATTCCTGCATCAACAATAATCGGTAAATTAATCTCGTCTACAAGTATTTGAATAAAGTCCTTGGTACTAAGGCCCTTGTTGCTTCCTATGGGGGCGGCAAGAGGCATAACTGCTGCTGCTCCTGCTTCTGCCATAGCTCTGGCTGCATTAAGGTCGGGATACATGTAAGGCATTACGATAAAGCCCTCCTTTGCCAGAAGCTCAGTTGCCTTGATTGTTTCAAAATTGTCCGGCATGAGATATTTTGAGTCATTTATCACCTCGACTTTTACAAAATCTCCGCAGCCGATTTCTCTGGCAAGCCGTGCTATTCTTACGGCTTCATTAGCATTTCTGGCACCTGAGGTGTTTGGAAGCAGAGTTATGCCCTCCGGCATATAGTCCAGAATGTTTTCTTCACCGCCGACATTTGCACGGCGAAGAGCAAGAGTTGCCATTTCAACATTTCCATTTTCAATAACCGCCTTGGTCATATCTAAAGAGAATTTTCCTGAACCAAGTATAAATCGAGATTTAAATTCATGCCCGCCTATAACTAATTTATCATTCATAAAATCTATTTACCTCCATATGTAATTTGTTTATACATCTTCAATTCCAAGGAGTAGCCTCAGAATCATGTTGGCCTGATGCCCTGCGCAAATCTGAACACGCGGTGCCATCAAGCCCCGACCGATGCCAGCGCCGTTTTCAAAGTCACCGCACAGATAAAAACTCTTCATCCGTCTGACGGTTTTAATAATATTTGAGCTTTCATAGCCTGCCATGCCGGAGGCAGCCACAATTTTACTGCCCGGAAGCTTTTCCAGAACAGTATTGACCAGCATGGACTTGGCTTCGGGTTTATCAAAGGCTTCACAAATAATACCGTAGTCACTGAATAGCTCACATACATTATCTTCAGTTACACGTACAGTCCTTGTTTCAACAGCTATGTAAGGGTTGATTTCATTGAGCTGCATTTTAAGAGCTAAGGTTTTTTCCATACCCAAATGGCTAATGTAATAACTTTGTCTGTTAAGATTACTTGGCTCCACAACATCGAAATCCACCAGAAGCAGGTGGCCAACTCCTATTCTTGCAAGCATGACAGCTATGTTTGAACCAAGTCCTCCAAGTCCTGCAATTGCAACCCGGCCTTCTTTCAGCTTGTTATGTATATTTGGGGTATGCCGTGCCATCATCATGCTTTCAAGCTCATCCCTGTCAGGCATGTATCCTTTGGGAATGACAGCAAGGGTGTCGTTCTCCGAAAGCTCGCAATCAGTGTCCAGCTGGAAACCGTTTAGAATAACTATGTCAGAATCCTTTCCAAACTCACGGCGCACCTCAAAGGCTGTTCTGAATTTGACATCCATTCTTTTTCCATTCAGTGTAATAGTCATTTTCAGCCTCCTCCCACAAACCTGACAATTTCAAGAGTATCCCCATTATCCAGCATTACATGGGAATAGGTAGCTTTAGGAACTATATTGCCATTTAGTTCTACTGCAATTCTTGAAATATCATGATTTTGGGAAACCAAAAAATCCTGCAGGCTTTGTTTAACTGCTAATTCCGTATACATTCCGTTTACCGTCATCTTATTATTCCCTTTCGCGAAAATTCCGAAAAAAAAGCACAAAATGAAATTACACCCGCGGTGGTGTACCCCATTTTGTGCTTCTTTGTTCAGTTAAATACATTATAATAAAAATCTTTAGTTAGGTCAACGATAAAATATGTACTGGATTCCTATGCCGTCTTAATTAAAGGATGTCAATATAAAATGCAGTGAAGTCCGAGACCTCACTGCATTTTATGTTGACTAAAAATGTCCCTTATTTTATCTTACCGGGTCTTAAATTGTGAAATTACCGCGTTTAATTCTTCTACACACTTTAATAATAATTGGGCTTTGGAAGATATTTTTTCTAGTGCCTTAGATTGCTCCTGGGTTGCAACTGCATTTTCCTGACAGGAACTATTAATGTGTTCCGCTGTTCTCTTTACAACATCAATGGTTTTCACAATATTATTACTTTCTGCAGTAATTTGTTTTGTTGCAGAGAATACCTCAAGAATTTGTATATCTACATTTTGGACAGATTTCTGTATTTCTTCAAATACTTGGCTTACCTGCCGGGACTTTTCAAGGCCTTCAGCAACTTTGACGGTACCTTCTGATATAGCGACAACTGCATTTTTGGTTTCTTCACGTATACTTAATACGAGGCTTCTGATTTGACTAGTGGATATTTTGCACTGCTGGGACAATTTTTTAATCTCATCTGCAACGACAGAGAAGCCTTTACTGCATTCGCCCGTGTGAGCTGCTTCAATTGCTGCATTAAGAGACAGTAAATTTGTCTTGTCCGTTATATCCGAGATGATATCAATTATCTTGCATATTTCAGTGGATTTTTTATTCAGGTTCTTTATAACGTCTGCAGTGTTTGAAATAGTACTGTCAATCTCTTTCATTTGTTCGGCTACAGCGTTAACTGTAACCATTCCCTTATTTGATGCATCAGCGGATGTGCGGGCAAGCTCCGTAACATTCTGACTGCTGACTGAAATCAGGTTTAGTCCTGCAGATACCTGAGAAATGGAGTCAAAAACTTCCTTTACGCTTGACAATTGCTTGTCGGTATTTAAAGCTACGTGCCGGCTTGTAACGGCTGCTTTTGCCATTACTTCCGAACTTTTCAGGGAGCTTACTGTTAACTCCTTTGATAGAGCGGAGATGTGCTGAGAATTTTCAATTATTTGTAGCATTAATATACGCAGTCTTTTAATCATGGTGTTAAATGCTTCCGCCAATTGACCGAGTTTGTCATTTGAGTCAATTTCTGCTCTTATTGTAAGGTCGCCGTCTGCTACTGCATGAGATACTTTTTCTAACCCGGTAATGGGCCCCGATATAACTGTACCGATGTAAATGATTATTAATATGATGACACCTAAAGACACCATTATATATATAAACAATACATCCTTAAGACTTTTAGAGTCATCCTGGCTGTTTTTACTGGCGCTGGTAACTTTTTCGTAGTTGTAATTTACCAGAGTAGCCGTAGCGTTACATAAATTATCAAAAGCCTTACTTGATTCACCTGCCAGCATAAGATTGGTACCTTCTGTGAAATTACCCTGCTTTGTGCTACCAATAACTTTGTGGCTGGCTTTTATATATTTTTCCCAAAGTATTTCAATTTGTTCCCACTTATTGACACTTTCAGCCGGAACAGGCGATTTCATGTGTGCTTTTATAGTTTTTTCAGCTTTTATTTCAATACTATTCATATCTTTTTCAAACTTTTCAAAGGTTTCTTTGTCAACAAAAGTACTTTTATAAATCATATATCTGTATTCTTGGGTTCTGTATTCATACGCCAAACTTTCTATAGTGTGTGCTGCCGTAACATCTGAACGCCACAGGGTATCCATTTTAATTCCATTCTTATAAATTTGCCCTGCACCAGCATATGAATATATTCCCAGCCCTATTAATATAGCTGATATAATACCGAATGCTACAAATAATTTTATTCTTAATGTTAGTGGCAAATTAACTACCTCCTAAAGTTTAGATATGTACGAACACAATTTGAGCCATTAATATAATTTATGCTATTTAATGACAAAATGTTAACATAAAACCAAAACAAAACATGTCATTTATATTGAACAAAATTTTATAGGCTAAAATTTATAAACTTAATGACATGAGGCTTGTACCTGAAATTTAAATTATAGTTATATATTGACATGTCATTAATTATGACTTATTATTGTGTATAGAATAAATCAAACTTAAATTTGGTTCCAAAAGAAGGAGGAATGTTTGCTTATGGCAGCTACGGAGAGAATGCCTGTAGGAAGTGTTATATCATTTGCAGGAGAGATTAAATCTGAAATGGTTAACAGATTGTATAGAATGGGGTGGCTTATCTGTGACGGAAGTAAGTTGAAAATTGCTGAATATCCTGATCTTTTTCAAGCTATCGGGAACTCACACGGTGGGGATAACAATTATTTTTACCTGCCTGATATGCAAAGCAAATTTATAAGGGGAGTTAATGGAGATGCTGTAAATGAATCGGGTAAGCTTATGGACCCCGATGCAGCTCAAAGGACATTTGCCAAACCAGGGGGAAGTACCGGAAATAACGTAGGTTCTTATCAGGATTTTGCTACAGGACTTCCAAAGTCTAGTTTTACAACTAATGTAACCGGCAGTCACACACATGGCTTACCGCACTTGCCTGACGGTTCTCACAATGCATATGCCGGAAGTATAGGCAGGGATGGGGGAAAAGAGGCCGGTGACAACACTAGAACAGGAGAATCCGGTTCACATTCTCATGATATTGTCGGTGGCGGCGATCAGGAAACCCGTCCAAGAAATATGAATCTGCATTTCTTAATTAAATTCAGTAAAGATAGCAAATAATTTTATATTTATATAGGAGGAAGAAATATGCCTTTAAAATTTCCCGTAGGTATTGTTATACCTTTTGCCGGACCATTAAAAGAAGATCAGTTAAAGTCTTCCGGCTGGCTTCCTTGTGATGGAAGAGTGCTGGATAAAACACAGTATACGGAACTGTTTAATGTTATAGGAACTAAATATGGCGGAGATGGTATTCCAAATTTTTATATACCTGACCTAAGAGGACGATTTGTACGTGCAACTGATCACGGAAGAGGATATGATCCCGACGCAGTGAAGCGTAAAGCTTCAAGATCCGGAGGAACCGCAGGAGATAATACCGGCTCGGTTCAGGAATATGCAACGGCAAAGCCTAAGAATGATTTTATAACAAATGATCAAGGTACTCATAACCATTCTGTTGACCATCTGCCTACAGATTACTGGAATGCTGCATGTGCAATAACCGATAATGAAGGTGCCAATTTCCCGGGACGTACAGCAACATCAGGGGAAGCAGGACAACACTCACATACTATTATATCCGGCGGAGACAGTGAAACCAGACCTTCAAATCTGTATATGTATTGGATTATAAAATTCACTTCAGCTGACTATGATGAGTCTATGTTATTAGCAGCAGGTTCAATTGTATCCTTTGCGGGGGATGCTATGAAGCAGGGGGATGACCTTGTTGCCAACGGATGGCTTCCATGTGTAGGCAATTCCTATGAAGTCATCAAATATCCTGACCTTTATGAGAATATCAACAACATATATGGCGGAGATCAGAACAATTTCAATGTACCGGATCTTAGAGGGTTGTTTGTACGAGGTGTAAACTCAAATACATCAGATACCTCCGGGGTGCACGGAGCAACCAGAGTCGGGCAAATTGAGGATTATTCAACCTCGCTTCCAAAAAGCACTAAATTTTCCTTATCAACAGACGGAGCCCATACTCACAGTGCACCTAAACTTCCACAGGACAAATACATAGAAAATTATTGTGCCGGACATGAAGTTGCCAATTATCCATCAGGCCAAGTAACCGATAATAACGGAAATCACACCCACGTTATTGCCGGCGGTGATTCAGAAACACGTCCTGTAAATATTTACCTGGATTATATTATAAAATCCAGCAATGTTTAAGTTCCCGTGTGATATAATTTCAATATATAAGCAAAAGCATGGATTGGCATAGCTGCCGATTCATGCTTTTTTCGATATCAGATACTCTTTATTACAGATTCCAATAATCCGGGAAATCTAGAGTTTAATTCATCATACCTTATGGACATAAACCTTTGTTTACCCTCAATGCGGACATTTATAATGCCGGATTCCCTTAGAACCTTGAAGTGATGTGAAAGGGCGGACTTGGGTAGGTCGATATTACAGCATGCACAGGTAGTTTCCTTCTGATTTGCAAGGTTTTTAACAATCTGAAGACGGGTAGGCTCACCAAGTGCATTTAAAACAGTAGATAAACATATTTGTTCCGCTGTCGGATGAAATAATTCCCGCAAATTCCTGCACCTCCTGAATTTTAATATACTATTGAATTATACCACAGGTTGTGATATATTTAAATAGTTCAATCATATTTGAACTATTTAACATAAGTAAAACTTTGTTTTTAAGAATATAATAAAGCCATTAAATGTTGATTGGGTAGCTAGGGAAATGGGTATCTAAATTAGCATAATACTAATCTTGTAAGGAGGTGATAAAATGATAACAAAGGACTGGACAATAACAGATATAGTTGAAAAATATCCAAAAACTGCAGAAGTATTAATGAACCACGGAATGCACTGCTTCGGTTGTATGGCAGCAAGGTTTGAGAACATAGAACAAGGTGCAATGGCTCATGGTATAAATGTTGATGAATTGATGAAGGAACTGAATGAAGCTATAAAGGAATAATTACAGTAAGAACAGCAAGAATCAAAATAAGCATAATCACCGAAGTGAACAAATTTCGGCTATTACGCTTATTTTTTTATCTTGCTATATAAAGAATAATATTACAAAGTAAATAACAAGCATGGTCAATCCCAGGGGAAGCCCGATTTTTGCCCATTCACGGCTCTTTATACCCAGTTTTCCTGCGGATATAATATTCGGGATATTGCCTGGAATAAGCATTCCGCCGCTCAGTAGCAGACCCATCAAAATTGCCTTAATCTGTTTGAGACTCATAGCAGGACTGACCTCCGCAGCAGCAAGGGTCGCATTGTCCAGTACAGCAGAAGAAACATTAATCCAGTATAAAAACATGCTGGGAAGGTGAATGACGTATGTGTTTATCAGAGGCTTGAAGCCTGAACCCAGCAATTCTAAAGCTATTATAAATAAAAATATCTTTATGGCACGAACAAAAACTGATTTGATGCTTTCCAGCTCCAAAACCCCTTTACTTTCGTCCTTCCAGCTGTTTCCACCCTCGATTTCATTTTGGTTTGCCTTATGCATCATTCTTGCAACCACAGCTCCAAGTATAGCCATAACAAGGACTCCGGGAATTACATATATACCTATATTTCTGAATAGGTAGGTAAAGTCCGCTTTCAAAGAAGATACAACTATAGTTGAAAGAGGCTCTCCGATAGGGGTCAGAGCTGAACCCAAACCAATTGCAAAGCAGGAAATTACAGTAATAGTTACCTTCTGACTGCGCTTGAACGGAAGTGCGTGGACTATCTCAACCAGTATTAAAGCGGCAATTATAGCTGTAATGAGACTGGAGACCAGACCTAGTACCAGTATAAGAAGAAAAACAAAAATACTTATGGGTATACGTTCAGTTGCATATCCTACAAATTTCTTGATTTTATCCACCGATATCCTGAAAATGAAGCCTGCCACCAATACAGCTGCAGTAATAAAATATAAAAGATAGTTTTCAAATATATGCAGCAGTAAGCCTGGAGAAAGTGTTCCAGAAATAATTGTTGCTGCGATTCCCATTATCAGCAAAAAATACTCCAGGTTATGCTCAATAGGCCTGTATGCAAAGGGTAGTATTAATATTAACGTTAGTACAATCAAAAGTCCTATAATCATGAATATCCTCCAAAAATTACTTTTTTATTTCATTAAATTAGCTAAAATAATTACAATTCCAATGGCGGCTACAACATAGCAAACTACCATTATAAGATGTCTTTTTATATTATTCATTAGAATCACCTCCTTTAATCTAATACAGCCGGGGAACTTTCAAATATTGGGAAGTAATTTATGTTACGAGAACCATATTTTTGAAGTGAAAAACGCAAAAAAGGTGGAAAACTCGTAAACATACGAGCTTCCCACCCCAGAAGCCAAATACTCTTGAAAACGGAAATTATCCGTTCAACCGAAAAACTTTATTAACTTACGGTTATTATAACACGGTGAAAAAAATTGTACAATATTTATT
>JAEZUC010000010.1 GCA_023443515.1 Bacillota bacterium | reverse complement strand
GAAAACCCCTGTTCAGTAATACAGGGGTACAACCGTTAGGCAGATAAGTAAAACTGTGGATAACTGGGTTTTTTAAAAGCTTTTGATTTTTGGTGTTGGGTTTTTTAAGTCCTGTAGTCTTTTCCTGATTTGGTTAGAGTTATACCTATAGTTCCAGTAGATTTCTTTCATGTCAAAGTCAGATTCTGAAAACTTTTTGCATGTTCTTAAAATCTCCATTTGTGAGAATTCTAGAAGTTTAATTAATATATCAAGTTCGTCTTGGTCTAATTTGACCGTATAAACCTTTTTAACTGCACATTTATTTGTGGAACGTATAAAACGTCGTGGAAGTCTGTTCATTCTGTATTCACCCCAATTACACGAAATTAACCAATTCACTTTATTATAAGTTATTGTTAACTGAATTTCGATGCTGAAGGCGAAAAAAAAGCAGTCTGTTTAGACTGCTTTAGCTTTTTGTTATAATCTTTATAAAATCTATAATTGTTGAAATTAATAATAATACTGCTATCGGTAATCCTATATAGATAACTGCACGTAAAAGCTTACTAGGGGGTTTATATTCGCTTTTATATCCATAAAATCTTAATTCAAATAATATGTTTGTGAATATTCCAGTATTTTTCTTTTCAGCGTCTTCGTGAAGTTTTATTTCTGCTTCATCCATTTGCCTTCTGAAATTTTTCTGAATTTCATTTTTCATTATGCTAACTCCAAGTTGCAAAAAATCAGTCTATTTAGACTGCTTTTTCTATTGATTGAAATTTCATTCTACCTACTATGATATCAAGGGAAACTAGGTAGTAGTCTGCTAATTTTACAAGTGTTTCTATGTCTGGCTGTCTATAATTTGTCTCGTATTGTGTATATGTGTTTGTTGCTACGCCTAATATATTTGCTATTTCTTTTTGAGTTTTACCATGTTGTGTTCTTAAATATTTTAGGTTTTTCCCTATGTTCATGTATATCACATCCTTTTATCTAATTATATAAGAAAGGTTGAGTAATTAAAAGATATTGAGAAATAATGGAATATATTAGTCCCATTTCGTGATATTCACGCTTTGTGAGATGTCACGAAAAGTGATATTTTAGTATTGTTCACGTAGTGTGATATTTTTATACATATTTGGAGGTTATTGTAATGAAAATTTTAGTCAAAAACTGCATGATAGATTGGCTCGAATTTTCAGTGTTTGAAATGACCGAAAGAAGTGCTTTATACGCACTCGGACTTGAACATTTTAACTTTGAAGTTAAGAAGGGTCGCTTTTATGGACGTGTTTTAAGCTTTGAAAATATTATAACTATTAGTTCACAGTACTTTGGTAATGGGGGAGTGGAACACGTACATGTAAGGTTTACTGGTAAGGGCTGTCGGCTTCTGGAACAAATATATGACACAACTGATTTAAGGTCTGAAATGCGACTACGTTTTATATTGTCTGATGTTAAAGTGTCACGTATGGACATAGCTTTAGATTATAACTGTAAGTTTGTTGTTGACTATTTCGAATCAGTGTTAAATGAACGTTTAACGGGTGTTAAGGTTGTCGAGCATGTCGGCAGTCTTAAATCTGGTTTAACTCTGTATATTGGTTCACGTAAGTCGGAAAAGTTCTTTCGTTTGTATGAGAAGGACTTCGAGCAAAATGACTTTGTGAATTATAAGGACAGGCTGGAGCTTGTATTGAAAAATCAATATGCCACTTTTGAATTGTTTAATGAAAATGAATTAATGAAAATAGTGTCCACATATATGAATGATATTGAGTGGCAGGACACGGAGAGACAGAGGCTTTGGGATGATATGAAAAATGGTGAATGTGAAATTTCTCCTAAGATTAGGCACAAGAAATCTACTCTAAAAGAAAAGGGCGAATACATATTAACTACATATGCAAAGACTTTAAAGGCTTATGCTGACCAATACGGTACTAAGGATATTTCTTTGGCTATTCATGAAGCTGTGTTGTCTGAAAAGGAAATTCGCTTAATCAATAATGAAAAGGTTCTTAAGCTCATGAAATATAGGAAACAGGCACGATTGAGGGACAAGCAAGTCCAAGAAGCTATAAGTGAAATTGAGATTAAAAAGGGTATTTTGTTTGATAGTCTGTTTGTTAACAATAAGCCTGATACGGACAAGTTTGAGCAGTTAAGTATTTGTTAAGGCGAAAAGCCTTTTATATAAAATTTAAAAAATAAATATTTGGAGGTATTTAAAATGGCTAATTTTTTGGTTATGAATGTTAATCATTCAAAAGGTACAAGTAAGAAGAATGGTAAAGAATACGACTTTACAACGCTTACGGCATATAAAACTAAGGTAGAAAACAGTGAAAGTTTTAAAGGTATGCGACCAATGGAATTTTTCTGTGATAATACGATTTTTTCAAGTGTTCCGGCTCTTCCTGCAATTTGCGAAATCGAATACGATTTAGAACCAGGATATGGCGGTCAGGCAAGAATGACAGTTGTTTCTGTCAAACTTGTAAAGAAGTTTGATATTGGGGGATAGGTGCTTGTATGTCTGAATTAGAAGTATTACAACAAATTCAGCAAGGTATTGAAGCTTTAGTAATGGAAGTCGGTTTTGTCTGCGGATTATTAATTTCATTGTTATTTGCGAAAGCTTGGGGGCGAAATACTCATGTATGATATGTATGCAGATTTGTTCTTAAAAGGTTTTGGATATGGCTTAGTTATTGGGGTAGTTTGTTATATGTTTACTTGGGGTCTTACTGTAGGCATACGTCTACTTAAGCAAATATAATGATTAGGAGGTCTTTGGCATGAAAAAAGTGAGTAAAAAGTTTGTAGGAACAATGGTTGCGCTGATGGTAGTTGTATCTACATGTATATCAATCTTTGCAGAGGATACAACTACGGTTGCGGCAATGGGTACTGCAATGTCTGGTGTAAAAAGCGATGGAATAAGCGCTTTAGCTACAGTAGCACCATACGGTATTGCAATTATGGGAGCATTTTTGATTTGGAAACTTGGGGTCAAATTTTTCAAAGCTCTTGCCAAGTAGTAATAACTTACATAAAAAGGGTAGCTATATGCTACTCTTTTTTAGTATCGGAGGTGTTTATGAGCATTTTGATTTTTTAGTAAATTCTTGTGCTTTGATAGTTATTGTGTTAGGGTCTTATTTTTTAGCTCGTTTGTTTATTATCTGGTGTGATAAGCATTCATAGGAGGTGTTAAAAATGCGAAAAAAGCTTATATCTATAACTTTGAGTATTATGTTGATGTTTAATCTAATATCAGTGCAGTACGCTTCGGCGAATGAAGCTACAGAAATTCTCAAGACTGTAACCGTGGATGGTGTTGCCTTGGGTGCGGGTGCTCTTGGTGGTGCTGTTGCATTGTTAGCTGTTTTAGGTGTTTATGTTGCAAGCGAAAATGATGCAGTACGTAAATCTGCAGTCGATTTTTATAATTATTGTGATACAACGAACAAAGATGTTTTGAGACAAATGCAAGGTACTATTGTTAGAGTACCAGAATCTTTATATGATGCTGCAACACATTTTTGCGATTCCAGTTATACTTTAGGTTCAACTTTAAGACGTGCAGTAAATTTTAAGATAAGTAATGATGGCGGTGTAACATTTGTTAACGCATCAAAAAGTTATAATTTCCCCTATGACGGCGCGACATCTATCACTACAGATGGAAGACATTTGACTTTTTTCTCAGGTGGCAATATAACAATTGATTACTCAGAAAGAACAAAAAATTTACCTATAAGCTTGGGCGGTTTACGTGGAACTCCATCAGTATATGATTGGGGTGAAACTGTTGTTAACGGTCAATTAGTACATAGAGTAACATATGCATTTGATATTGATGTGTTAGACAGTACTGGAAAAGTAATTAACTGGCATCAATGTATACGCACTTATTATGTTCCACAAGGTGTAACAATACCAGGGGATATGCCAGTTCCAGTGTTAGAGGAGGGAGATTATTATGACTATACACGAACTGGATACTCAGTTCCAGTTCCACGAACTGCTAATGGCGATAGAGTAATTGCTATACCTGAAACACTAGGGCTTGAAGGTGTCGAAGTCACAGGAGAAATGTGTGTACCAGTTGCTAATGCTATTCCTGCTGATATTGCTGACGATATTGTTGATTATCCTGATACTGTAGAAGGTGAAGAACCAACGGAGAATTTACCACGAATTGATTATCCGAAAATGTCTATTCCGCCCAAGTTAGGTCTGACACGAAAGTTTCCTTTTTCAATTCCCTGGGATTTAAAAAACGCTGTAACAACCTTGGTAGCAGAACCGAAATGTCCTAAATGGGAAATAAATTGGGATAGTGCATATTTTGTTGGTGGAGGTAAAACTGTAATTGATTTTGAAAAGTTTGAAACATGGGCAAAAATTGTTAGATGGGGTGTACTTATAGTGTTTAATATTGGTTTGATTATAGCAACACGTAAATTAATCGGTGCAGGAGGTTAACATGGCTATATTAGAAAAGCTTGGTTCACTCTTGATGTCAGCTTTAACTTGGGTTGTTCAATTTCTGCCTGATTCACCATTTCAGGTTATAAATAATTCAGATGTTCAATCATTTATGGGTACTTTAAATTGGATATTACCTATGAGTCAAATAGTAGCAGAATTACAATTATGGATTACTGCTGTTGCTGTTTATTATGTTTATCAGATAGTTTTAAGGTGGATACGTGCAATAGATTGATTGAATACTTGCATGATATATGATGTGATCCAGTCACATCGAGGGTGCTTTTATCAGAATTTTGCAAGATAAGAAGGGGGAATATTCATGATTTATTTATATTGTGGTACTCCAAGGAGTGGCAAGTCATTACATACGGCTGTTGATATAGTTCATAAGTTAAGACGAGGTCAGGACGTAATTGCAAATTTTATTGTAAATGATGATTTAATACGGAAAAAGCCTTTTAGAATATTTATGGAGAAAACAGGTTGTAAGTTTAAGGATAGCCAATTTACTTATAAACTTGGCAAATTCACTTATAAGGATAATCCGGAATTGACGGTGCGATTTTTAGTAGACTATGCAAAAAAGAATCATAAATACGGTAAGGAAGGTCAAACGCTTCTTGTAATTGACGAATGTAGTGTACAATTCAATCCTAGAGACTTCAAAAGGGCAGATAGGGATTCTTGGGTTAAATTCTTTCAACATCATGGAAAACTTGGATACAATGTAATACTGATATCTCAATCAGATGGTTTGATAGATAAGCAAATACGTGCCTTTATTGAGTATAAAATCATACATCGCAAGGTTAATAATTTCAAAATTGGATGGATATTTTCATTGTTTCACATAGGCTTATTTATCGCCGTAACACAATGGTACGGGGTCAAGGAAAAGTGTGGTTCAGAGTTCTTTAGATATCGTAATTTTTATTCAAAAATTTATGATTCTTATAAAATGTTTGATGATAGTATGTTAAATGAATTTAACTAGAATAAGCTACAAAAGTGTAGGGTATGCCGAAGACTTGCAGGCGGGCCCCTACGCTTTTGTAGCTTTATTAATATTCATGAATTTTTATTTGGAATAAATTCATAAACACCATTACCACATTTGTAACAAAATCCTTTGAGTATATATTTTCCTTTTATATTTTCGTCATACTCAGGTATTTCATAATTTCCACAAGTTGAACAAAGTATTTTTTTATCCATATTTTTTCATGCTCCTCTGGTTTGTTATTTAGCTGAGCGCCCACCGGGGCACCGCCGGGCACAGCATAACATGCTCCCAGAGCCTCGTTGTCAATGGGGAGGCTTCGGAAATTTTTAAAATTTTTGTGTATGTATTATTGATTTGATATATGTTTTATCAAAAAATTTAAAAATTTATGGAGTACCATTTACAATGAGAA
>JAEZUC010000150.1 GCA_023443515.1 Bacillota bacterium | reverse complement strand
TAATGTCAACTGTGTCCCCGTATACTTACCATAAAACCCTCTTTCGTCGCCCCCTCTAGGGCGTAAAGTAAAAAAACTTGTATTATCTACCACCTCCCAATAGCCCTTATCAAGCATTGTCAACTGTTTGCCATCAATATCTTTAACTGGTAAAGAGGTTGCACCGTTATCAAGGGATATTGAAATGTTACCACCAGATAAATCACTTGACAGATAAAAGAATAGTCTCTTGGTATTGGACTGTCGGGCAAGGCGTATTTGGGTACCGCTTACAGATGCATTTTGATACTCGTGATCCCCCACATGCCCCTCCAGCTCTGTCTCAATTTTCTTAATCTGTGTATCAATAATATCCATGTTCCCATTATGATCCTCAATGTTGTAGAAATCCTCCTGGGATGGCTTTTTCAAATTATAATTAGCCGTATTTACTGCCATAATTAAAACACCTCGCTTCTTAATTGTTCATGTGTGTATACTCTCATTTGGGCATGTGTATAGTTGCCCAAAGCCAAATTTTGTTTGTAGAGCAGGCTCAAATCAACGTGGATGTTCACCGGCACAATTCTTTTCAACAGCTTTTCCACCTCGGCAAGCATGGACTTAGCCGTCAGCGCCACTCTTACAATAAGCTTGTATTCATTATTTCTTAAATCAAGTGAGTAGCCGTCCTCACCACACAAGGTTTCAAGCTGCTGTGCCAGCTTTTTGTAAGTGTAGGGCAGCTTTTCATTGAGTCTGGTTAGAATCCTGAATTTCCTCACATCAAGACTGTCGGAGCCTTTTGGATTTATTTTCAGGATTGCTTCCCAGCGCTTTACCCCGGTTTCAGTGGCATCGTTTATAAACTGCTCCTTCATTACATTCTCAAGCCTGCCCCAAAGGGCCCGGATTTCAGAATTTTCAGTAGCAGCAAGCTCTTGGAATTCTCTGAAATCCTGTAAAAATTCCGGCAAATAGCTCAAAATATCAATTTCTCTATCCAATGACATCACCCCTGACCGGAATAGAATCTTTATCAAGCATCAGATTTTGCTCTACACCATTGATTTTTGTCCCTGATATGTCCACAATCCCTTCAATTTCCAACAGACGGGTTTCTATCTGGCTTATCCTGACTATAAGGTTATCGCTGTCAGCCCACCCTTTACTTAGCTCAGTAAAATAATTATCAATAGCCGTATCCACATACCCTTTTGCGTCCTGCCAATTCCAGCCTTCACGGTATGCCAGGTTTAGTGTTATGTTAACCTTTTGTTCCGTAACTCCTACAACAGTAACTACATGCCCGATAGGTGCAAAGCCTACACCTTCACCCTGGCTGTTCAAAGGGTCTATCTGGGTTTGAAGACTATCAATTAAATCACTTGAAGGCTTCTGAAATTGTGAGCTTATAATCACTAGTTTAACAGTACCTCCGCCGTCCCACACCGGATATATCTTAATACCCCCCACCCCTTGAAGCTGGTTGACCTTTTCCTTATAGTCGGACATATTGCCACCAAAAGCCTGTGAGTCCAAGGTTGCAAAGTATCTGGCCCTTAGTTCCTCGGTATCCTCTTCATCCTCTCCAGAAATAAGCAGTTCGGTAATTTCCGCTTTTGTCAGTCCCTCAATATATTCCACCGGAATCAACATTCCGAAATATCTGTTTCCGTCTGCCCCGGCAGTTTCGCATTTTAGCTTGAATTCACAGTCTTTTATTTTTTCGATAACAACATAATTCAGATTTCCCAGAGAAAACCTTGCACCCAGGGGAACATCAATATTAAACACACCTTTTAAAATTGCATTGGCAGCTTCAGCCGGAACAATCCCACGCTCTGCAGCCCTTTTAATTAAAAAATCCCTTGACGCTGAATCGGCAAAGGTTTCGTTTAATATTACATCTGCTTCAATATACATTTGGGCCAGTTCGGCAGCGGCCGGAGCCAACGCATCAAAAATAACCGAGCCCTCACGCTTATCAATGGTATCCGGAACCCGTTCTAACATCCTTTTTAAAAGCACTTCATAGGTTACATTTTCGTACATTTAAACCATCACCACCTTTTCAATATCAGCATTACCTTCCGTAGTGTATACAGTAAACCTGACCAAAACCTGACGTTTGTTTGACTCAAAAGAAAAGTCCCCTACGTCTGTTATTCTGTCGTCCTCCTGCAAAGCCTCCCGTATCCTGTTTTCTATTTCTGAATAAACAAATGCAGCTGATTGACCAAAAAGGTCTGTTAATTCAATTCCGTAATCCCAGCTGTAAATCAAATATTGAAATTGCTGGGTGTTCAGAATTTTATAAATTGCCTGTTTAACTGCATCAACTCCGTCAACCGAACCACCTATTCTCATTTCCTCAAGATTCATTTTATAGGTTTTTCCAGGCTGCTGACGGATTTCAAAATCAGGCCTTAAATCATCATTTATAGTTGGAATCATTCCTTCACCACCTTATCAAAAACAAGGTATTTCTGCCCGCCTTGTATCTGAATCATTATTACGCTGTCATCCGCTGCCAATCCGTTATGAACCATAAATCTCTTTTTTCCCGCCACCTCATCTGTCATTTCCACCACATGTTCCTTTACATTATTGGTCAGTATCAAATGAGCCTCCTTTAGAATCAGCTTTTGATCAATGCTGATAGTCAGGGGAGCAGTACTTAGAACATTCCCAAAAACAATGGTTGTTGGTTTAGAATCATTCACCGCATCTATTGCCGCCATTTTAATAATTTCGACCATATTAGGCAACAAAGTCACCGCCCCTCAATGTGATATCCATATAATGTTCTTTACTCTTAAAAGTGTGTTTTACAGTCTCCACAAGCATGTAGTTCTGAACCTTTACATCTCCAAGCTCCAGCCAGACCGGAATAAGGCACCCACCTCTGACTCGGATATCCCCTATGGCATTGGAAACAGAAAGATTTCGGGTTTTTTTGTTATACAACTTGAGAAGTCCGTCAGCTTTGGCTTTAGCACTAGTATTTTGATTAACTTTCTCGTAATATTGAAGAAGTCCCCACGCAGCAATGTTACTACTGTCTTTTGCCTCATAAATTTCACGCTTCTTTGTTTTGTCATTATCATAAGCCAGTTTTATGAAGTTATAGGTATTTGAGTCGATAGACGAGGTATAATCAAAATCCTGAGCTGTACTCTTTTCAATCATAACGTCAAGTTTCAAGGCTTCAATACTCTTTAAGCTTATTGCCCCATAGTCATCAAACAGAACATACATTTTATTCTTATTCTGCATTGTAATATCAAGAGCACCTTGAATCATATCCATCAAGGTCTTGTTGTCCTCGACCCTGGTTTCTATTACATAACCTGTATCTTCAATTGTTCCGGTTGTAAGTTCGAAATCAGCTGCCAAGCTTTTGATTATCTGGCTTGCCGTACGGTTTTCAAATACCTTTGTGTCTTTATTCTTGAGATACCGCAGCTGATCGTATGCAGTAACCTTTATAATCTGGTCGCCGCTGCGTTTTTTAGTGAAAATATGGCCACAGAAAACCTTTTTATTGTCTACTTTTAGTTGCACTAAGTTGCCTTCTTGAAAACTTATAATTTCATCTTTTATCACTGAAAATTCAATTTTGCCGGGAACACCTTTTCTGGAAGTCTCCCAGGTGATTTCATCCTCAATGCAAGGCAAATACACTGTAGAACCGTTCTGAATCTTCAATTCAACCAAGCTTAATCACCTGCCCTACTCTGATAAGGTTAGGATTTTTGATTCCGTTCAACTTTGCTATCTGAGGATATTTTGAGCCGTCACCGAGATATTTTTTACATATGGCCCAGAGGGTGTCTCCCTTTTTGACTTTATAGGTTTTAGGTTTAACAGGAGTGGATTTCTTACTGCCACCAGCGGGTTTAATGCCTTCTATAGGATATTTCAGGGCTGTACATAACTTATATTGTTTGAGAGTCAAAGAAACGGTATAATCAAGCCCATTTCCTGCATCCTCTGTTATACTGTACTCTTCAAGAGAAACCCAAGTATTTGTTATTTTACGCACGAACTTATCCTTAAAGGATATTTCTTCTTCAATATACAGCTTAAAAGGTTTGCAATCCTTTTTTAAGCGACTGAAATGATCCAGATAGTACTTGGGGTTTACAAATTCCTTATCAGGGTAGTCTGCAAAAGGGTAATTTACCTGAGGAATAAGCAATTCAAAGGAAAACTCCGTTAAGCCCGGAGCCTTTAATATACTTGCCTCACTTCCGTCAATCAGGTTAACAGTCTTATTCTGATTCTTGATTTTTGTTTCAAACTTTGAAGGGGCAACAGGCATCTGAACCCCTGCCAGCCAGATTTTATATGGCATCAGTTATACACCCCCTCTGCCGCTACTGACAAGGTTTCATAAACCTTCTGTTCCATATATGATACAATACCGTCCAAATCAAGGTTGCTGTTGATGTTGTTATGATTAGTCATATCCACCTTGATTTCCGCAGTAGTAAATTTATTTACTACCTCCTGTTCCGCTATATCCCTCATATACTTCAAGTCCTCTTCGGAAACTTCCATTGAATCCTTCATGGCACCTGTGTTAGCTGCAGTATTGGCTATATGATTTTTGGTATCGCCATCTGCAATACCACCGGCTTTATATCCTGGAACATTGAAATTTGAGGCTGATTTGTCTTTTTTAGCTGCCTTGGCCTTTGCACTCTCTATATTGTCTTCTCTTTTTTGCCTGTCTGCCTCCGCCTCTGCTTTACGTTTAGCTATATCAGCATCATGCTGTTGCTTTATGGAATCCATTTTCTGTTTATACTGCTCCAGATCTGCCTCTCTGGCAGTCTTTTCGGCTTCATTCTGGATTTTTGCCTGTGTTCCGAAATTAACATGACCTATAGCTTTTATGGACACTCCAGGAAGATTATTCAGTAACCCGATAAACTTATTGATAATATCAATTGCACCGTTTACCATGTTCTGTAAAATGGTAAGTACGCTCACTTTCATATCTCCCATGAAATTCTGAATGGCAACACCTGCTGACTTCATTCCTACCATCATTAAATTCCAAAGGTCTATAACCCAATACACACCTGTAAAAAATGATATTTTAAGCGCATCCCATAAAATCAGAATAGCATTGACCACAATCAGCCAGGCAACATGAATTCCGCCAACAGACTGAACCCAATTATAAATAAGACCTATTATTACTCCTATAACCAGTGCAATCCAAAACAACGGAGAAGTGAACAAGGATGCATTCAACCCATCCTGTGCTATTTTCTGCATAGTTGTAGCTATTGTTGAAATACCAAGCCCTATTGCATAAGCACCTGCTGCCGCAGCAATCCCCCAGAAAACAGGTGCAACCGTGGCCCAGTTGTTATAAACCCATGTGGCGGCGTTTGCTATTGCTGCCAATACGGGAATAAATGCTTCAAACAGCGTATTTTTAATAGTTGTCCCTATTTGTTGGAAGGTTACAGGCAGTGTGGCAAACTTGGCATTTATCTGGTCTGAAGCACTCAGTACAGAGTTTTTCAAAACCTCTGTCGAAACACCGTTCCCGGCAATAAGCTGCTGTTGGGATTGTCCGGTGTAATTTGAAACCGCCTGCCCCAGTGCAGGTGCATTTTGGAAAACAGACGCCATGTCCTCTCCCTTTAACTTTCCTGAAACCATTGCATCGGTTATCTTATCAATGCCCTTGGTTGCCTCACCTGACTCAGCCCCGGCAAAAGACTTGTTCATCAATTCAGTAAAGCCTATGAGTTCATTATTATTTTTAAATTTACCTTTTGCTGAAAGCCCAAGTTTTGTTACAGATGCAACTGTACTGTCATAACCACTTCTTGAATTATTGGCAGCTGAATAAACTCGGTGTTGTAATTCTCCTGTGCTTTGGCGTCTATCCGTCATCATGGAAAGCCTTGAGTTCTGGTTTGAGTATTTATCAACCATTGCCATACCATCTTTCACATCAGGTGAAACTTTTGATGCAAAACCCCTAACCTTGCCAACCAAATCAGTAAAGGAGAGCTTTTGTTTCGCCTTGCCGGCCTGGTTGCCCATTTCCTGAAACCCCTTCACGGCATTGTTTATTGACTTGTTAATGGAATCAACAGAGCTCCTTATCTCACTACTCACATTTTTAAATGACACAGCAACTTCCGATATGTCCCTGCTTGCCTTTTTCAAGCCGGTTGTATTCACTGATTTATTGAATTCAATATGAAATACTCTTGTCTTTTCAATAACCTTAGTTATTGAGTTACTTATAGAATTGAATACTGTGGCTGTCCCATTGTTCACTTGCAGTGAGTTTTCTATTGTAGCCATTTATATCACCTACCTTTATGAAAAAGGCACCCCATTACGGAGTGCCTTTCATTTTTTTACTACCTTTTTCTCGGCTTGTTTTTGTTCATTTCCTTTTTATCGTTTTCAATCTTAATCTGGATAGCCGCAGTTATAAAGGCCCTTTCCTCTCTTGGAAGTTTCAAAAACTCGCCGGGTGTTATATGGAATTTGTGAAGGCAATAGTATGCAATATTAGCATCCCCGTCGCCTTCGTTAATTAGTTTTTTGCTTCGTCAACCATATCTTCCATAGTAACGTCAAAGCCGTTTACCTCTTGGATTTTAGCCAGATAGTCTGCATACTCTCCCGGCTTTAACATGGTTTTAAGAAGAATATCCTCACCCATACAGCCATAGCTGTTCTGAAGTTCCGCATTATGTAAATCAGGGTAAACGGTACATCTCGCAGCCAGCTTTCCAAGATAAGCATTGTAGTCAGTTTCGGGAGTATACTGGTTTTTCTTGCCGGGAATCTGTACCTTGCGGGTACATGCCTTTCTTATGGCTTCATCCTCTTCCGATGTAATAGAGCAGATTTCCCACTCTATGGGCGCCCCGTTTTCATCCACAAACCTCTTTGATGCAACATACTTTACATTCTCATTATCTAATACATTCTGCCTTAAAAAAGAACTTAATCCACTCATATTAGTAATATCCTTTCCTTATTTAGCATTCCATTCCGGGAAGTACAGAGAATTTTTCATGTATTTCAAAATCTTCAAAAGTAAAGTCCATATCTTCATCAAGGTATTCAGCATCAAACTTTGTAAGTATTCCGCCGTCAACATTGCAACCCTTTAAAATAACTGTCTGCCTGCCTGCACTGGAACTTGAATCCTCATTTGTCACCTGAATATCAAAATATATATCCTCTCCTGTGTCCTTGTATCTTGCCAGCAAGTCTCTGAAAATAGAGGTAT
>JAEZUC010000076.1 GCA_023443515.1 Bacillota bacterium | reverse complement strand
AAGGGTGTTTTTGTTTATTTCCCTGCTTGATTAGCTTATTTATTAGCTTTTCAAATTGATTTAGTTCTATATTTGAATCCTTCATTATTACTGCCAGCTGAAGATAGGGAATAAAATCCTGGTTCTTCAAATACGCTTCAAAGGCATATAAATCAGGACTGTAAGGTTTTCTTTTATCAGGAGCTGTGTATTCTAAATAATCAGTGATTCCCAGCATATAGTCAGAGGATACATTAAAATGCTTTGAAAATAGTACAATAGCATCAGGGTCTGGCTCCCTCTCACCCAGCTCATATTTTGAGATAGCTTCTCTGCTTTTACCTAAAGCTTCTCCTAATTCTTTTTGGGATTGACCTTTAACATTACGTAGACATTTGATTCGCTCCGGTAGAAAATGCATCTTAATCACCTCAAAGTATTATTATAAATATTCCTACCATTTTATGCAATATTTTTTATTTATCGACAAATAGATTTGACACTTAACTGTAATATTTTTCAAATTTTACAAAATAAGGTTGATTGTTTCGGCTACAAGGAATATAATAAATATGGTACGAAGTGTACCGACTTTAAGTAAAAATAGACGACAAACTATCTTAAAAAAGCACTTGATTTTTTAAAGTTAAGGTTGGTACACTTCTTTTTTATTTTATGTAAGCTCCATGAAATTTATTTTTTATTGGCGGTTTATTTTTTAGTCTGTTTAATGAACATATTTATTAGCTTTTCAAATTGATTTAGTTCTATATTTGAATCCTTCATTATTACTGCTAGTTGAAGGTAGGGGATAAAATCATGATTCTTGAAATACTTTTCAAAGGCATATAATTCCGGGCTGTAAGGATTTCTTTCATAAAGTGCAATGTTTTCTGTTTGGTCATTGATTCCCAACAAATAATCCGAAGAAACATTAAAATGTTTTGCAAAAAGAACTATAGCTTCCGGATCAGGTTCTCTTTCACCCAGTTCATATTTTGAAACGGTTTCTCTGCTTTTACCTAAAGCTTTACCTACTTCGTTTTGAGACTGTCGTTTTGCGTTGCGTAATTTTTTAACCCTCTCTGAAAGAACAGACATCTAATCACCTCAATAAATAATTATATGATATATGAGATAATTAACGCAATATTAATTAATGTACAACAATTCAACATAATATTTTAGTTGACCTATTTAATCTGTAAGAATATAATTAGTTGGTACGAAATGTCCCAAAAATACAAAATAATGGCAAATTTATATTGACTAGCTATGGTATTTCTTATATAATCAATCTGGTACATATTGTACCATTTATGTAATGCCAATGAGTAAAAAGGTATTTGGTGTTAGATAAATGGAGGAACAAAAAAGGAAAAAACAGGAAGAGTATTTTAATACAAAGAAAGAAACGATATGCCCTTAATTTAGGATTTTAATGCTAATAGAATGTTAAAATTGCCACCTTCGATAAAAACCCACAAGATAAATAGATGGTTTATACCTTTGATTTTAATTAGAGAGGTTTTGTTTAAACAGGTGGCACAAATTACAGTATACTCTTCCATTTTAACAGGCCTCCTGCTTTTTGACACTCAACTTATGGGTGTTTTTTTTTATCTGACGTTTTAACAATAGACAATCAGCAGACATAGTATAATTGTAGGATTTATTTAAGTGAGACTTAAAAATATGGGTAAAAGCTGCAACAACAAATTTTTTTCACTAAGTCCAAGTGAGCTCACGTTACTTGCTGCCGTTATTGGGCTGGCAGTTTCAGAGGAATTAGACGGCTGTCAGCGCGATGTTTTTGGCAATTTCCTGACCTCTGTAGCACAAAATATTTTGACCTATGACGCTCAGACAAGCTGCCTTCAGGAACAAACAAATAAAATATGATGCTTAAATTGGACAACAATGTACACATATACAGATATTGACAATAAAAAATAATAATGATATATTTTACGTAATTTGCTTTGGAGGTTTTTTTATGAAGCCAGGCCCAATAAAAGTTATTATTACAATCGTAACGTTAGTGCTTGCAGGAATGTTGATACTATTTGTCGGAAGTGTCAATGTTACTATTTCGGATAAATCTGTTATTGTAAAAGGTACTTTTGTTGGAGGTACAACTATTCCCTTGAATGAAATTACTTCTGTTGAGTATGTTGATAGTTTTGAGATTGGATCACGACAATTTGGAATGGGAACTTATAAAATGGCCTCCGGAACATATTCAAATGAAAAGTATGGCAGTTACAAACTATATTCATATGCAAAAGTTAATGCTTTTATAATAATTCACTACGGCGATAAGATACTTGTATTCAATCAGTCAGATATACAAAGCACAAAGAATATTTATAACCAAGTTAAAAAAATAAAGACAAACAATACATTGTAACCTCCTATAAAAAGTTTAAAATCTTTGTACTTTTATTTTACATTTTTTAGTAAATATATTATATTATTGGAATGGAGGGATACAATGAATAAGAGGAAAGTACTAGGCATAGCTTCTTTTTTAATGATAATTATATTGGCAATACTTTTTGTTGATAATAGACATGATTTTGTGCTGGGTGATTTTATTTTGACAAAGATGGGTATAAGCGTGTGGTCGGATGGAGACTCCGGCTTGCACTATACAGGGGTTATAACGGCAATTTTGATGTTACTTGGGGTTGCAGGAATAATATACTTTAAAGAAGATGTCCACTTAAATTTCGGAAAATTTGTTGTTATCTTCTTTATAGCAGGAGTTATTATGTACCAGCCTGCATATGATTCGGTATACGGATTCGTCAGATCGAATTTAAATGGCTTAAAGACTATAGAATACATAAGAGATGGAAGTCAGATTAATTTTAAAAGTAACGGTGAAATTATTTCAGTTGATGGAAAAATCATATTAAAGAATTACAGCAGTGACAAAAAAGAATTTTATATTAAAATACCTGTCCGTGAAGATTATCTATCTAAAAGTGCTCACCTTATAACAGTCTGTGATAATTCTGGCAAACCTGTAAAATTTGTTATCTGGCCCAACAATCAAGTTGATTTGGATATAAAATTTTCAATACATGACCTAAAGCCGGAGTGGCAGGGTGGGAGCTTAACCCCCACAGACATAATAATATATAATGATACCGAGGAAGTAAAGGAAAGCAAAAGGTAATACATTGACAAATTTCGATTTGATGCATATAATGTTTTTGTATCGAATATTCTAGCTATGAGGTGTAAAGTGGTACCGAGTGAATACGAAAAGAATGCAAGAGTATTTAAAGCATTTTGTGATGAAAATCGCCTTAGAATTCTGGAATTGCTCCAGACAGGCGAAAAATGCGCCTGCAAATTGTTGGAGGATTTAAAAATAGGTCAGTCTACTTTGTCCCATCACATGAAAATACTATGTGATTCGGGCGTTGTAAATGCAAGAAAAGAAGGAAAGTGGACTCACTATTCCATAAACGAAGAAGGCAGTGCCTATGCCGGAGAACTGCTTAGTAAAATTACAAAAATATAATACAGCCATCGGTTGATGGCTTTATTAAAAATCAATATATCGATAAAAATAGATGTATTATTAAAGGGAGGTATGTATGGAGGCTTTAAAAGGAATAGGCCTGTTTTTTCAGAATCAGGTGCTTGGGATGAAATGGCTTAACACACTCATCGGGGATGTACTCTCATTCTTCGGGGTTGACATGTCCGGGCGTGTGGGGGGAAGCGTACAATTTTTTATTTATGACGTACTGAAAATTACATTATTACTTTGCCTCTTGATTTTCATTATTACATATATACAGAGTTATTTTCCGCCTGAACGGAGTAAAAAAATATTGACGCGTTTTAGTGGAACAGGAGCAAATATCATGGCGGCACTTCTCGGTACAATTACACCTTTTTGCTCCTGTTCATCCATTCCTCTGTTTATAGGCTTTACCAGTGCAGGACTGCCACTGGGATTAACTTTTTCATTTCTTATATCCTCTCCAATGGTAGACCTGGGTTCACTTGTAATTTTAATGAGCATTTTTGGTGCAAAGGTGGCTGCAGCATATGTTATACTTGGTCTTGTTATTGCAGTTGGCGGAGGTACAATTATTGGGAAAATGAATATGGAAAAGTATGTAGAGGATTTTATACGAAATGCATCAAGGGTGGATATAGAGTCGCCGGATTTAACGAAAAAAGAACGTATTATTTATGCAAAAGACCAAGTAGCAGCCACCTTTAAAAAAGTATTTCCGTATATATTGATAGGAGTGGGAATCGGGGCGGTAATCCACAACTGGATTCCGGAAAGCTGGATTGACACCGTCCTTGGGAGCAACAATCCTTTTGGTGTAGTTCTTGCTGCGTTACTGGGTGTCCCTATGTATGCCGACATATTTGGTACTATACCCGTAGCGGAGGCTTTACTGTACAAAGGAGCAAATTTAGGAACGGTTCTGTCATTCATGATGGCGGTTACAACACTTAGCCTGCCGTCCATGATAATGCTTCGAAAGGCTGTAAAACCCAGACTTTTGGGATTGTTTGTTGCTATATGCACCATAGGTATTATTATTGTTGGGTATTTGTTTAATGCATTTCAATTTTTATTAATATAACTTTTAAATTTTTAGGAGGATTTCAGTTATGTCATTATTTAGTATTGGAAAAAAGAAAGAGGACAAAAATCAAAACAACGTGGAATTAAACACAGCGGATAGCAAAGGCGCTTTTGTAAAGGTTCTTGGTTCAGGATGTGCAAAGTGTAATCAACTGGAAGCTGCTACAAGAGAAGCATTGTCAAAGCTGGGAATGGACACTGATATTGAACACGTTAAGGATTTTGCACAGATTGCTGCTTATGGTGTAATGACAACGCCTGCCTTGGTTGTAGACGGAAAAGTTGTTTCTTACGGTAAAGTACTGAAACCCGAGGAGATAGTTAGTATATTGGAAAAAGTGAGGAAATAATCAAGTGGGAAAAGCAAAAGTGGCATTCATATGTGTTCATAATTCCTGCCGTAGTCAGATTGCGGAAGCGCTGGGCAAACATCTCGCATCGGATGTATTTGAAAGTTATTCCGCAGGCACTGAAACAAAGCCTCAAATTAACCAGGATGCGGTTCGGTTGATGAAACAGATTTATGGAATTGATATGGAAAAAACTCAAAAATCAAAGCTTCTTCAAGATATACCGACCGTTGATATTGTGATAACAATGGGATGTAACGTGCAGTGTCCATCTTTGCCGTACAAACACAGGGAAGATTGGGGCCTGGAAGATCCAACCGGTAAAAATGATGATGAATTTATTAAAGTGATTCAAATTATAGAGGAGAAAATTTTAGCCCTAAAGAAATCACTTTGAACCACACTATAGCGGTGTGGTTTTTTTTGTGCCATTTCCATAGGGTATGAAAGTAACCTAAATCCAAAGCTGAGCATATTTTGAAATGTGCATACCAATGAAGGAGAATATTCAGCACAATATAAAAATATATTTATAGGAGTGGTTATTATGAATTTTTATAATGATGTCCCAAGTAGAATAAAAACATTTACACTTGACGAATTGGCTAAGTTCAACGGAAAGAGTGGAAATCCTGCTTATGTGGCTGTAAATGGAACGGTGTATGATGTTACCAATAATGCAGCCTGGGCTGCGGCTTCGCACTTTGGACTTACCGCAGGAAAAGATTTAACAGGCGAATTTGCATCATGCCATGGAGGACAGTCAATATTAAATAAATTAAAAGCGGTAGGGAAGTTAATCACATGAATACAACAAAAACATGTCCCGAATATGTTGCACGTCTTGAGACGGCACGAGAATTGTTAAGTAAAGTCAGGGCTGAAATCCTTAAAGGTAAATTGGTAAGAAAGAATCTTGTCTGGTTGGAACTAACAGGTTGTTCAGGCAATATCATTTCCCTGTTGGATGGTTCAAACCCTGACTTTAAATATCTGATTTCACAAATGACAAATTTTATATATGACAACAGTCTGATTGCATCAGAAGGCGAAAAAGCCATGGAGCAATTAATGGGTATTACTGGTGAAGAATTTATTCTTGCAGTTGAGGGAGCAGTAGCCACTAAAAATAATGGGATGTACAATGTTATAGGGCGCTGGAAAGGTAAACCTGTCACTGCTCTTAATGCGGTTAAACTGCTGGGGGAAAAGGCTTCACATGTTTTAGCGCTTGGAGCCTGCGCCTCTCACGGCGGGGTTTCGGCAGCTAAACCAAACCCGTCAGGCTGTGTAAGTGTACAAAGCGTTTTGAACAAAAAGGTAATTAAGCTCCCGGGATGCCCTTGTCACCCTGACTGGTTTATGGGAACTCTGGCCCATATACTTTTATATGGCGAACCGGAGCTTGATAACAGGGATAGGCCTGTATTGTTTTATAGTACATTAATCCATGACAGGTGTTCCAGAAGATCATATTTTGATAAAGGAATTTTTGCACAGAAACTGGGAGAGAAAACCTGCATGTTTAAGCTGGGGTGCAGAGGGCCTGTTACTCCTATAGATTGTCCTATAAGAAAATGGAATCAGTACGTAAACTGGCCTGTGGAGGATGATACCCCATGTATTGGATGTGCACAGTTTGGATTTCCTGATCAGATGGAACCTTTTATCACCTACAATACTACAAGAGAGGTAAAGGAATGACTAAAAGGATTGTAATAAACCCCGTTACAAGGATCAGCGGATTCATGGAAATAGATGCGGAAATTGATAACAATATCGTTACAGATACTAGAACCGAAGGACTGCTTTTCCGCGGGTTTGAGAAAATGCTTGAAGGAAGAAATCCCTTGGATGCAGTATATTTTACACAGCGTATATGCGGGATATGCTCCACAGCCCACTCAGTAGCATCAACCCTGGCACTAGAGGCAGCAATGGGTATTATTCCTGTTGAACAAGGAAGGTATCTCAGGGATATTCTGCATGGATGTGAATTTCTCCAGAATCACATCAGACATTTCTATCAGTATACCATACCTGATTTTGTGAGACTTCCTGACAAGTATCCGCTGTATGTAACAGAACATAATGATTTCAGACTGCCTAAGGATAAGAATGATGAAATAGTTAAACACTATTTTGAGTCACTGGATATAAGCAGGAGTGCACACGAAATGCTGACAGTGCTGGGAGGAAAGGCACCTCATAATCATGGCGTTTTTGTAGGGGGGATTACAACCCAGGCAACGACAGATAAAATCATTAAAATAAAATCAATATTACATAACATACGCCAGTTTATAGAAAGCAAAATGATACAAGATGTATACACTATAGCACTATATTACAGCGACTACTACAAAAATGGCAGAGGCTACGGAAACCTTTTAAGTTATGGCTGTTTCAACGGATATAACCAACTGGGAACTTTGTATGTCAACCCACTGGTTTACACACAAGGCAGGATAAGTGTATTCAATCCCGACGAAATAACCGAAGAAATAGATTATTCGTGGTATGAGAGTAAAATGGATGAGTATAAACCTACAGATATAATACCGGAACCGGATATGAATAAAAGTAAAGGATATTCCTGGGTCAAAGCCCCGCGATATGGAGGTATACCCTATGAAGTTGGCCCATTGGCGAGACAATGGTTAAGCGGTGAATACAGAAAAGGAATATCCACTATGGACAGAACCATTGCAAGGGTTCTGGAAGCCAGAAAAATTGCTGCTATCATAAGCATACTTATAGAAAACCTGATTCCGGGGGTTTCCGTTCAAAAAGAGTATACCATTCCTGCAACCTCGGAAGGAGCAGGTCTTATAGACACAACAAGGGGTGCCCTTGGACATTGGCTTAAAATAGAAAATGGATTTATTTCATTTTATCAGATTATAACCCCTTCAGCATGGAACCTCTCTACCAGAGGTAATAACAATATGAGGGGAACTGCGGAACAAGCATTAGTGAATACAATAATACGAGATTTCGACAACCCGGTTGAATTGGGGAGAATTATTCGTTCCTTTGATCCATGCGTATCCTGTGCAACCCATGTGTTTTCCGGGGGCAAGTGCATTAAAACCATACAGGTAATGCCATGAAAAAATTGCTTGTCCTTGGAATCGGAAACAGGCTTATGATGGATGACGGAATAGGCATATATATAGTAGAAGAATTGCAAAAAATAAATATAAACAGCGATATACAGTATATTGTTGGAGAAACAGATGTTTATTATTGCTTACAGCAAATAGAAAAAGCATCAATGACTATTGTTATTGATGCGGCTTATTTAAACAAGGAGCCCGGGAGTATAGGCGTATTACCTCTTGAACAAATATCTCAGGACCTGGTATCTGCCATAACTGTACACGATACTCATTTACTTAACTATATAGGAATAAATGGAATGAAGGTAAAAGGTATGCTGATTGGAATAGAACCTTATAAAATTAACTTTGGCACAAGCTTATCATCAGTTCTGGAGTCGAAATTCTTGGGGATATGTAAAGATGTTAAAGGCATAATTGAAGATTGTGTTAAAAACAAAAAGGCTTCCACTCAATAATAAATTATCTTAGTAGGAAGCCTTTTATTTTACCTATAATATTGCCTAATAGTATATACGATGGTGTTCTTCTGCAGCTTGAGCATCAGCTTTAGTTTTATGGACAGTGCCAAATGGATGTTGAGGCGGAGCATAAATTGAATACAATTTAAGTGGCCTGTTACCTGTGTTAATAAGGTTGTGCCATTTTCCGGCAGGGATTACGAAAGCATAATCCTCCCGCACATTAGCTTCAAAATCCAGACAGTTTTTTCTATCACCCATTTTAACAAGCCCTTGGCCTTCTTCTATTCGAATAAACTGGTCAAGGTCCGGGTGTATTTCCAAACCAATTTCATCCCCTGCATTAATACACATGAGAGTAATCTGTAAATACTTACCTGTCCATAGAGCTAAACGGAAGTTATTATTCTGCTTGGTAGCTTTTTCAATATCAACCGCAAACGGTTCTGGACCATAGTCCTTTAACATAACCGGAGTACAGGGTTTTGTATGCTCCACATAGGGAAGATATTGATTGGGGAACTGACTCCATAAATCCGGGCAACTTTCCAGGTAGGGAACCGGGTTCATATTACCCGGATTATTCATTTGATTGTTATTATATGGACATGGGTAAGGTTTGGGCGAATTATACATTTGTAATCATTCCTTTCAATAGTACTTATAATACTATCTTATGCCTTATGTAAACAAGATGTGCTTTTATAAATAGGAATGATACAGATGTGCCGTCAAAGCACAAGGGGTCTGACGGCATAATTTCCATTATATACTCAGAATTGCCTTTTCTTTTAACAGAATATCTCTGACTTCTGCACAATCAACCGCGGATGGAAGAATATCCTTTTTAGCTGAAAGGGAAGCACATACTCCGGCAGCTTGTCCGATTGCCATACAGGTAGTCATAACACGAGCGCTGGCCAATGTAGGTGCATCCATAGAAATACATCTTCCACTGAGAACCAAATTGCTTATATCACTGCTGATAAGAGAGCCGAGTGGAATACCATAAGGCCCTTCCAGGTCAATAAGGTCGGTGGAACTATTGAGACCGCTGTGAATATCAACTTTGTATGAGCCAAGTGCAATACTGTCCTCAGGAATGAGGCCTTTGGTTACACTGTCTATAGTAAGCTTTTTGATACCTGAGAAACGTCTGGTTTCACGAATACCAATTGTACTGTTAATATATGAAACATAAGTATCCTCAAAGCCTGGTATATATTTTTTAAGGAATTCAGTTATATTTACGATTTGTTGCATTCCTTCTTCGCCACCACGTGTCAAATCCCTAAGATCAGTTCCGTCAAAGTTTAATATACGTGTTGCATTGATACAAATCTGGCCCGGATGAGGTGTCTTAATATATATAAGAGTGTCTCTTTTAAATGGATTCAAATTTTGTTCACTCATACGTGACAATGTGTTTCGAAGCCCGAGGAACACATAACCCGGATGGCTTCTGAAAAACTCTACGTCATATCCGTTGGAAACATTCATGCTCTCCGCCGGGATTAAGTCTTCAGGATGTTCCTCTAAGAACTCCCAGAACTTTTCTTCATTAAAATTGCTAAGAGTAAAAAGAAGTGACGGTGGCTGCAAAATACCTGTATCCTGCTGACCTTTTTCGTATGTAGCACCTGAAAGGTATGCAACATCTCCGTCACCGGTAGCATCTATAAATACAGAGGCTTTAATATCATAGCGTGTACCTTTACCCATAAGGAATACACGGTCGATACTGCCGTTTACAACATTAACATCAACAACCTCACAGTGAAGTAAAACCTGGATACCGGCTTCTCTGCACAACTCAAAGGCAAGGATTTTCATCATTTCAGAGTCTATTATTGTAACGGAATTGTGTAAAGGACAGCGGTTGTGACCAAGACATGCATCTCGTAGTGTTAACTTATCAACGATCTCCTGGGCAATACCACCTGTTACCTGAGTACCGTTTTTATCAAGATAACCTAATAAAGGAAGCCCGGAAGACATGTTCCCCCCCAGGTATTCATTACGCTCAGCAAGAAATACCTTGGCTCCGTTTCTGGCAGCTGCCAAGGCTGCTGCAATGCCGGCGGGGCCACCTCCGATAACTGCAACATCACATTGTACTTGTTGAATATTCATAAAAAATCTCCTCTCTCGTTATAAATAAATTATTATCAATTTTATAGCATATGTTTTATGAAAAAAATTAGCGTTCTATTACAGAGGAACCATGGGTCAAAGTTGGAGGAATTCCTAGCCAAACTGTGTTTGAACGGGGCATTTCAATCCTTTTCAGGAGTGCACGACAAGCTTCTTCACCCATTTTCTCCTTATGTGCATCAATAACAGTAAGATTGACAGGGGAGTATTCCGACAGGATGGAACTTTCATATCCTATAAGAGACACATCTTCAGGAATATTAACCTTTTGTTCAAACAAGAACCGCATGACGCCTGAAGTAATACCGTCGCTTCCTCCGAAAACAGCATCAGGACGTAGACCGGAATCCCATACTTCTTTGAAAGACTTATACCCGTCCAAGCCTGTATAACCTGAATTAACTACATGTAAATTATTTGGGTCAACACCATATTCAGAAAAAGCCCTCTGCATTCCTAAAAGCTTTTTTTGGGAGTTACTACTATTAACGGGCCCGTTTATAAACAGAATATTCTTATGATGCTTTTCCAGGAATTCCTTACCCGCCAGATAACCGACTGTTTCCATTTCAGAGAAAATTGAATCTGTTCCATTATATTGCAGACCGATTATTACTGTCGGTAGATTAATTTCCCTTAAATGATTTATAAGGTCAGACGTAAACAGACCTCCTATGAGAAACACGCCGTCAATTCTGCGGTTTGTAATCAAGGATGGTATTGCTTCAGGATTGCTGACAGATGAAAAACGCTCTGTTAGCAGTGCGTAGTCTGTATTTTCAAGGCCGGTATATATTCCGTTGCTGGTATCATATAAAAGAGTTTCTGCTACAGAATCAAAAGCGTAAGCCTTTTTTAAGTGATTGGACGTTAAGAAAACTATCCCCAGCGTGTGTGTGCGACGTGTTGTCAGTTCGCGTGCGGCCAGATTGGGTGTATAGTTTAGCTTCTTTATTGCCTCACGCACTTTATACTGTGTTTCAAGCTTAACGGCCTTTGAATTATTAAGGACAAGCGAAACGGTACTCTTGGAAACATTGGCTTCCCGTGCAACATCAAGAATTGTAACCTTCATTCAAATCCCTCCTTATATATGAAAGTCTGTCTCGGAAAATACCGAGGGCTTTATAATCTGATTATTTATCATATAATATATATTAACAGTTATAAGTAATTTAGGACAATTAATTAAACCGTTCCAAATAAAATTATATAGCGTTCAACAAATAATGTCAATATTGTTGACGGGATAATAAATAATTTGACTAGAGTATTGTTATTATTCGACAAAAATATTAAAAAACTTTCAAAAATTTTATATAAAATGTATTGACTTAGACTGGGATATGGACTAAGATATAGACATCAGATTGATGGAACGTTCCAAACAATGTTAAAACTTTTTTAGAACGCTCCAAATTAAGAAGTTTAATACAGTATATATACAAAATGCCAAATTAAATCAGCTGATTTTTATTAAAATTTATACAGTATGCTTAAAAATTCAAGCAAAGAGAGAAAATGTATTTTCATTTATAATTGGAATGTTCCAAATTCCGGTTTATTAATTCGGTAACCATTGACTGTTGTTGATGAGTAATTCTTAACTACAGCTGATGTTATATAAAAGATTTTTTTAATACATGGGAGGTGTTTAATATATGTCCACTTCAAAGTCCCTTAAAGACAGAGGGAAAATAGCGGGCAATAAAACGCTGGGTAGAAAAATAGTCGAGTTTCAGAAACCTTACTTATTTGTATTACCTATTCTTATTTTCGCGGTAGCGTTCTCCTATTATCCATTTATTCGAACGCTGTTATATAGTTTATCTGCTGTAAATAAGCAAGGCGAGATTGTAAGATTTGTCGGTTTGAAAAACTATTTGAGTATTTTCAACCGTGAGGAGTTTATGAATGCTATTGGGGTAACGCTTGAATTTACATTAATTTATGTACCACTAGCAGTTGTTGTACCATTTACTCTTGCACTGATTGCCAACAGAAGAAAGCTTTTTTCAAACATTTATCAAACCTTATTTGCATTACCAATGGCGGTATCTGTTTCTGCCTCCTGTTATATTTTCCAGCAATTGCTGCACCGTAAAATTGGTTTAGTCAATTATTTCCTTGAACTTATAGGATTAATGCAAAATAAAACCAATATTGATTGGCTGGGCGACAAAATATGGGCATTACCTTCGCTGGCAGTAATTATGATATGGATACATATCGGATTTAACTTTATGTTGCTGCTTGCTGCGGTACGAAATGTGCCTGACGAATTAATTGAGTCCGCAAACTTGGAAGGCTGTGGCTACTGGAGAAAGGTTTTCAAGATTATAATACCTATTACTTCTCCTACTATCTTCTTTGTTTTTTGTACACAAATGGTTGCGGGTATTATGATGAATGCACCAACCATGATACTTACTAAGGGTGGCCCGGTTAATTCTACATCCACTATGATTTATTATGTATATACTACGGGCTTTAGAAGCGGTAATTTCGCACTTGGTTCTACTGCTAGTATTGTAACTTTTCTGCTTGCATTTATATTCCTGATGTTCAACTTCATGTATGAAAAGAAAGGTGTGGTATACGATTGATTTCCAATAAAATTATAAAGGCTAAAAGCGTTGTTGCGTCGGTCTTCTCATTGGCTTTAGGTATACTGATTGCATTCCCTCTTTTTTATGCTTTTATGTGTGGGTTTAAAGACGATGCCACATTTGACAGCTATCCGCCAACAATATTTCCTCAGAATTTCACATATTTTGATAATTTTGAAAAGGTTCTGTTTGACTCACTTGTACCACGTTTTATGCTGAATTCACTCTTGATAGCAGTGATGGTTACTCTGGTAAGATTGTTTCTTTCAATGTTTGCGGCATATGCCTTTGCATTTTTCAACTTCAAAGGTAAAAACCTGCTGTTTTTCATAATTATAGGTACAATGATGATACCAACGGAAGCAGTTTTAATTCCAAACTACATTACTATAAGCAAACTGGGTCTGCTTAACTCTTATTTAGGTATCATGGCAGTTTACTTTGTATCGGCAATCCAAGTATTTATGTTCCGGCAAAGTTTCAAGACAATTTCCGGCTCCCTTCGTGAAGCGGCATATCTTGATGGTTGCGGAGACCTGCAATTCTTTTTCCAGATATGTATTCCGGTTTCAAAAGCAACTATAACCGCACTTTCATTAAACTCCTTTGTTCACGTGTGGAACACATACCTGTGGCCACTACTTGTTACCAACAGGCCGGAAATGAGAACAGTACAGGTTGGTATTACAATGTTGGCGGCAGATGATTCGGGCGTTAAAGCTCCGATTTTTGCAGCAATAGCAATTATATTACTTCCTACAATAATTATCTTTGCATTTGGTCAGAGAAATATTGTTCGTGGTATAGCCAGTGGATCGGTAAAAGGTTAATTTTACAATAATTTCTTATGAAAACTTAAATACTAATTTTAAACAATTTAAAGGAGGAAAGTAAAATGAAACTTAAAAAGATTATTGCTTTGTTTGTAAGTGTTGCTATCAGCGCTTCGTTATTTGTCGGCTGTGGGTCTTCGGAAACTGCCGATAGCACAACGACTGAAACTACTGCAACTAAGTCCGCGACAGGTAGCATACTGCCTTCCGCTCCTGCAAAGGTTACTTTCTGGCACTCAATGAAAGGTGCCACTGCAGATCACCTGAAAAAGTCAGTTGATGAGTACAACAAAACCGAAGGTACTAAAAAAGGAATCACCGTAGACCTTATATACCAAGGTGAATATGATGATGCTTCCACAAAACTATCAGCTATACTTCAAGCTGATGCCGTAAACGAGCTTCCTGATATTATGCAGATGAGCTCAAAGGGTATTTTTGATGTAAAGGAAAGCAAGTATCTCTATCCTGTTCAGAATTTTATAGATATGGATGCCACAGGAATTAATTTAAGTGATCTAAATGCCAACGCATTGCACTATTCAATGTATAATGACAAGGTTCTTGGTTTACCGTTCTCAAATTCATCAGTTATGCTGTACTACAACAAAGACATGTTTAAGGCAGCAGGACTTGATCCTAATAAAGCTCCTACAACCTTAGAAGAACTTGCTACTTATGTTAAAGCCCTGACTGTTAAGAGTGGAGATAAAATCAAAACTTTCGGTCTTGGTACAAAGCCTCGTTTCTTCCTGCTTGGATCATGGATTCCAATGCAAGGCAGCGAAAAGTATATGTTTGACAACGCAGATGGTCGTAAGGGAACTCCTACTGCTTTGGCAATGACAAAAGACGGAACTCTTGACCACTTCTTGACAGAATGGCAAAAGGTATTGGCAACAGGTGGTGTTGATTACGGCGTAGTTAGTCCAAATGAAGGTTTCCAGTCAGGATTGTACGCAATGATGACTGCAAGTACATCATCAATGGCTTCAATAGTTACAAAGATTCAGAATACCGGTACGTTTGATGTTGGAGTGGCTGAACTCCCACGTGTTGATGCTAACAGTACAAAGGGTACAGGTATCGGAGGATCTGCACTATATGTTTTTGATGCGGGAGATGACAATAAACGTCTTGGTGCATGGGACTTCATGAAATATCTGGCTACTCCAAAAGTATCAGGCGAATGGTTTATGAATACCGGATACTATGCAATGAATTCAAAAGCTTATGATACACCTGAAGTTAAGGCTTTCGTTGAGAAAAATCCTCTGTACAAAATTATTCTTACAATTGCCGACAACTCAAAGGATTATCCAAATTACTTAGAGCCATGGATTCCTTCATTTACAGATATTGATACTACCGTTCAGAATGAAATCATCAAGATGAGCGAAGGTACTCAGGATAAGGCAGCTACTATTTCAAATATTGAGAAAAAAGTAAATATGACATTAAAAGACTATTTGGATGCTAACGGTTAATAGTCCACTATAATATTTTTCTCTGCCGCAAGGCAGAGAAAAATATTTATTTAAACCGATTTGTGTGAAGGGAGAGATAAAACATGCGTGTTGCTACAATGACTTCCCTATTTAGAGAATGCAGGGAATCCAAGGAATTTACGGGATATATAGAATCAATGCACCTCTGTAAGGAGGCAGGATTTACTGTTCTTGACTTAAATATGTGTGCCATGCTGAACCGTGAAACGGAACTAAACGGAGATGACTGGATAAAAAATGCAGAAAATATCCGTAATGAAGCAGAAAAGCTGGGTATTACATTTTCACAGTCACACCCGCCCTATCGTCCTTTTAAAGGTTCCAGGTTCAAAAGCATTGAAGATAAAGAACGCTTTGATGAACTTACCCGTCGTGCCATACATGTCAGCAGCATTCTGGGAGTAAAATGGGCTGTAATGCACCCGGTAACAGAGATTGATAATGCAGAATATAATTTACAGGCAGACCTGGCAGCAAATCATGAGAATTTTGACAAGGTTCTAGAACAAGCTGCAAAAGAAAATGTAGGGATTGCCTTTGAAAATATGTGTGACAGGGACAACAGACGACGTTTCGGTTCAACAGCCGAGGAACTGATAGCCTTGGTGGACTCCTATAAAGATGCGCCCGTTGGTGTTTGCTGGGATACAGGACATGGACATCGTGTTTATTCAAATCAGATTCCTGCCTTAGAAAAGCTTGGCAGTCGTGTAAAAGCCCTGCATATTAATGATAATTTCGGACAGGACGACCTTCACCTTCTTCCTTTCCTTGGAACTATTCCATGGGAAAAAGTCATGAAAACACTGACTAAAATAGGATATGAAGGTGACTTGGTATATGAGATAAGAATAAATAATTATATGCCTGAAGGCTTAAAAATTCCAAGTGCACGTTTCAGTGTTGATGTAGGAAACTATCTTCTTTCATTGCGCTGATAACGAATAGAAGAGGGGTAAAATCATGCGTCTGGCAACTTCTACCAATCTTTTTTCAAAACGCAGGGACGGCGGCCTGCATACACCGTATCTGGAATCAATACGCAGGTGCAGACAGGCAGGTTTTACGACACTGGATTTTAGCTTTACCGAGTTCTTTTTTACAAGAACTGAATTGAGCGAAGATGACTGGCAAAACCATGTTTATGAAATTGCAAACGAAAGTCAAAAACTAGGGATTGATTTTTCGCAAGCTCATTTGCCCTATAATCCGGGATACATGCCTGTATGGAAAAGCGATTTGGAGAAAGAAGATTATTATAAATTTGCACGCAGAAGCGTGTTAATAAGCAGTATGCTTGGTGTAAAATGGTTGGTAGTTCATCCTTTTACACAATGTGATGAAAAGGAATTTGATGACGAAGCAAGTGTGCAGTACAACCATGAGTTCTATGATTCGATTATTGAGCTTTCATTGAAAAATAGTGTAAGCATAGCCTATGAAAACATGATCGAATACCCCCAGAGAAGAAAATTTTCAGCAAGAGCTGAAGAACTTTGTATGCTAGTGGATTCGTATAAGGATTCTCGTATAGGTGTTTGCTGGGATTTTGGCCATGGAAACCGTCTGTATTATGATGAATCCAATGCAATCAAGACACTTGGCAGCCGTATAGTTGCACTACATGTAAATGATAATACGGGTATAAGTGATTTGCACTTTTTACCCTTTATGGGCATAGCAGGTTGGGAAAAGGCCCTTAAAGCTTTAAAAGACACAAATTATTCAGGGGACTTCACCTATGAAGTTTATGGCTTTACAAAAAATATGCCTGAAGATATGAAAGATATTGCAGCTAAATATGCATATGATGTTGGTACGTACTGCGTATCTCTTTACGATAGTTTATAAGAATTCACATTAAAATATAAATATATTATATAAATCATGAAAGGAAGATATTTATGTCTAATTATCCAAAGACTATGAAAGCCCTTGTAGCCTACGCCCCTGGCGATTACCGCCTGGAAACTGCATACCCTACGCCTGAATGTGGCCCTGACGATATAATTATTAAAACAGAAGGATGTGGCGTTTGTGCCGGAGATTTAAAGTGCCAGCATGGTGCTCCTAAATTCTGGGGCGATGAAAGTCAACCATCCTGGGTAAAAGCTCCATTTATTCCGGGTCATGAATTTTTAGGTGTAATTGTGGCGATGGGAGAAAATGTAAAGGATTTTGAAATCGGTGACAGAGTTACCGCAGACCAGATTGTTCCATGTGGAGAGTGCAGATTCTGTAAGGACGGACATTATTGGATGTGCCAGCCTCACAATATCTTTGGCTTCCAGAATGAAAACAATGGTGGTATGGCAGAATATGTGCGCTATCCCAAGACTTCTGTAGTGCATAAAGTTCCTAAAGACATGCCACTTGACAAAGCCATGCTGATTGAACCTTATGCATGTTCCAAGCACTGTGTCGACCGTGCACAGATTGGCTGTGATGATGTTGTAGTTATCTCAGGAGCAGGAACATTGGGACTTGGAATGATTACCTATGCTAGAATGAAAAATCCTAAATTACTGATTGTACTTGATATGGTTCAGTCAAGATTGGACAAAGCTAAAGAATTTGGTGCTGATTTGGTCTTCAATCCACAAAATCAAGATGTGGTAGCAGAAGTATTGAAGCTCACCGAAGGCTACGGCTGTGATATTTATATAGAAGCTACAGGACATCCGTCCAGCGTTAAGCAAGGACTTGCCATGATACGTAAGCTCGGCCGTTTTGTAGAATTTAGTGTATTTGCTCAGGAAACAACTGTTGACTGGTCAATAATCGGAGACAGTAAGGAACTTGATCTTCTGGGATCACACCTCAGCCCATATTGCTATCCGTTTGTAATTGAAAACATTTATAATGGAAAATTGAAAACTGATGGTCTGATTACAAACTGTTTCCCGATTGAAGAATGGGAAAAGGCATTTGAATATGCAACAGGAAAATACGGTGATTTTAAGGTGAGCATCACTTTCTAAACTAAACGGAAGCGAGGAGCAAAAAGCATATGTCAAAGTATGTGGTTGGTATTGATTTTGGAACGCTTAGTGCCAGATCGATTTTGGTTGATGTGTCGGACGGAACAATTAAAGCAGCTTCTTCCATGGATTATCCACACGGAGTTATGGAAAGGAAGTTGCCAAACGGAACAACAAAGCTGGAGGCAGATTGGGCACTTCAATATCCTCCTGATTATATTGAATGTGCAAGCACCACATTGTCAAATGTATTCAAGGAGTCCGGCATCGACCCTTCACAAGTTATCGGCGTAGGTACCGATTTTACGGAATGTACAATGCTTCCGACTTTGAAGGACGGTACTCCCTTGTGTATGCTGGATAAATTCAAAGACAATCCCCATGCATATGTAAAGCTATGGAAACACCATGCTGCACAGGACGAAGCGAATAAGCTCAATGAGATTGCAGCACAACGAGGAGAAGAATTCCTTGGGTTTTACGGAGGGAAAATATCTTCTGAATGGATGTTCCCTAAAATATGGCAGATACTTAATGAAGCACCGGAAATATATGAGGCAGCCGACAGGTTTATGGAGCTGTCTGACTGGATTACTCTGATGCTTACAGGTGAAGAAAAAAGAAATAGCTGTACGGCAGGCTATAAGGCGATTTGGCAAAAGAAAACCGGATATCCCTCCAACGATTTCTTTAAAGCACTTGACCCAAGGCTTGAAAATGTAATTGATACTAAAATGTCAAGAACTATTTATCCGGTTGGTAGTAAAGCAGGATGTATTACCGAAAGCAGTTCCGAATGGACAGGTCTGCCTGTAGGAACGCCTGTAGCCGTTGGCTGCGGAGACGCACATGCAGCTGTTCCGGGTGCTGGTATTACAGGCCCTGATATAATGCTGATGGTTATCGGAACATCAGGTTGCGATATGATGGCAAGCAGACAGAATATAAAGGTGCCGGGAATGTGCGGTATTTGCGAAGACGGTATTCTGCCCGGATATTTTGGCTACGAAGCCGGGCAATCATGTATGGGTGATCATTTTGCATGGTTTACACAAAATTGCGTCCCTGCTGATCTTACTGCAAAGGCAAAGGAAAAAGGAATGCATGTTACGGCATACCTAGACCAACTGGCATCACAGATAACGCCGGGAAGCAGCGGATTGCTTGCATTGGACTGGTGGAACGGCAACCGTTCTGTCTTAGTTGATGTTGATTTGACAGGTGTAATGTTCGGAATGACTACTACCACCACTGCCCCTGAAATGTATAAGGCTCTTGTGGAGGCTGTAGGATATGGAAAACGTATGATTATTGACACCTTTAAAAAGTACGGGGTTACAATAGACAAATTGTATGCAACGGGCGGAATCGCAGAAAAAAGCCCATTTGTAATGCAAACCTTTGCAGATATCATACAAATGCCTGTTCATGTGACTGCATCAAAGCAGACAACTGCAATGGGTGCTGCTATGTTTGGAGCTGTTGCTGCGGGAAGTGACAATGGAGGATACGATACCATTGAACAAGCCGGAAATGCAATGGGTGGCGGAATAAAAAATACTTACCTGCCTGACCCGGAGAACTGCAAAACTTATGAATTGCTGTATCAGGAGTATTCTAAACTTCATGATTATTTCGGAAAAGATACTGATAGCGTAATTAAGCGTTTAAAAAATATTAAAAAAGCTACGTCTTATTAAATGAAATATTGAAAGGAAGTTTTTGAATATGTGTAAAATCGTGGACAGGTTGTTGGATAAAGGGAGCATATTAGTTGCCGGGCATAGAGGTATTGATGCGTTTTATCCTGAAAATACTCTGCTTAGCATACAAAAAGCTCTGGATATGAATGTTGATATGATTGAGTTTGATATGAATCTGACTAAAGATAAAGTCGTTGTCATAATGCATGACAGAACAGTCGATCGTACCACAAACGGTTCAGGTTATATTCAAGAAATGACTCTCAAACAGATAAAAGAGTTAGACGCGGGTGGAAAATTCGGTAAAGTATTCGAAGGACTTAAAGTACCTACTCTGCGCGAATTCTGCGAGTTGGTTCAACCATACGAAAATGTGCTTTTAAATGCTGAAATAAAGGAAAAAACATATGAAACAGTAGATCTTGCTATGGAAATATTTAAAGAATACGGCTTAATGCATCGCTGTGTTTTTACCTGCTTTGACGCTTTCATTACAGCTTATATGTATGACTCCTATGGGGTGAAGGTACAGGGCTTTCCTAAGGAAAAAATGGAGAACTTTGTTGAAGGAGAAAACGGTACTTATTCAAAATTATTTGCAGTAGGTATTGATATGAAATTATTAACTCCGGAACGTGTTCAGGAATTTGAAAAACTTGGGATATTACCATGGTCCTATTGCCCTGATACGGAAGAACTGGTTCATGAATCCATACGCTGTGGTGTAAGGCTGATGACTTGTAACAACCCGATTCCCGCACTAAAAATATTGAAAGCGAAAGGACTGCACAGCTAAATGCTAAAAGGCCATAGATAAGAAGGTGATTTACGGATTGATTAGCCAATTAGCCATATTAAAAGATGTAAATGTTCTTTCCATTTGCGTACGTATTATTCTTTCTGTAGTAATTAGCGGAATTCTTGGCTATGAAAGGGGACGTAAACGCCACCCCGCGGGTTTTCGCACATACATACTTGTATGCCTGGGTTCAACAATAGTAATGATGACAAATCAATATATTTACCAAACATATCATACCGGAGATATCGGCAGATTGGGAGCTCAGGTTGTCAGTGGCATCGGATTTCTGGGTGCCGGAACCATAATTATCACCGGAAGGAACCAAGTCAGGGGTCTGACTACAGCTGCCGGTTTATGGGCTTCAGCTTGCATAGGCTTGTCAATAGGTATTGGCTTTTACGAAGGCGCAATTTTGGGTGGTACAACTATATTTTTTGTCATGACTATTTTGCATAAGATGGACAATATAATGCGTAAGAAATCCAATATGATGCATCTATACCTGGAATTTGAAAACTCACTGGGACTGGGTTCATTTCTCAGCCTGGCCAAGAAAAACGCTATTGATGTCATGGATGTTCAAATTGTGAAAAACAGAGGCGAGGAGAAAAAGGCTATGTCTGTCCTCCTTTCGGTACAAACAAAGGAAAATCGGCCGCGTACCGAGGTTTTACAATCCCTTAGCCATGCAGCGTCACTGAACTGTATTCATGAAATATAGTTTATGCATATTAAAAAAGTTAAAATAAAGGTCTGAGGTGATAAAGTGAATACGGAGGAACGTAAAATCAATTTAGTCATATTTGATGTAGATGGAGTTATATTTGATAGTGAACCTCTGCATTATCGTGCAAAATTGGAAATTTTACAAAGCTATGGACTTAATGAATCATTTGATCTCAAAGAATACGTCGGTAAGCCTAACAAGGACTTGTGGACGAGAATAATAAATGAAAACAACCTGAATGCCAGTCACGAAGAACTGGAGATGCGTCAGTTTAATCTGATTCTGGGTTATGTAAAAAATGAAAATATATTACCCTCAAAGGGACTTGAGGAGTTGTTGACCGAGCTTAGAAAAAATAATTACAAAACAGCAATTGCCTCATCTTCAAACAGGTACTACGTCAGTTGTGTGCTGGATAATTTCCGATTAAGCGGATATTTTGATTACTCTGTTACAGGAGACGAGGTAAAGTTCCAGAAACCAAGTCCTGATATCTATCAAAAAGTACTTTCCATCAGTGGAGTACAAAAGGATAGTGCAATAGCCATAGAAGATTCTACTTCCGGAGTTCAGGCAGCGGTTTCAGCAGGAATAGCATGTATCGGTTATCGGAATCCCACATCGGGGATGCAGGATCTTTTCCGGGCTACTGCGGTTATTGAAGAGCTTGGGCAGGTAAAGGAATATATCGTCCACGGATTTGAGGAGTAAAAAATCAGGCTAATTATATGAATAGTGATAATAATATGGGGCTGTTGCAAAACTTAATTTTTATCTTTTCTAGCCGTACGAGAGTATAAATTGTATCAATGGAAGCTTGGTTAAAGATATTTGCAGATGTTTGTCGGCGAACATAGATATTTTACCGGAACCCCTACACGATGTAGGGGTTAGCAAAACAATGAATCATGGACGATGAATGTGAGCGACGGTAAAATATTCAATGATGAGCCACTAGAAACACTTGCAAATATCTAAAGAAGCAATCATTGATACAATTTTATACGGGAGTACAGGTGTTAAAACAGAAAAGCTTTTTAGTTTTGCAACAACCCCTTATACTTACTTATTATGGCTTTTTTTAAGTCTAAATAAATAGAAGAATATTAACCCAACAACAGTCACAGTTAATAACAGTAGCAATGGTTTATTATTTAAGTAAGATTGCCCTAAATTAATCTTTACTGTATCTGTATTATCTAAATTGGCATTATCAGAAGTGATTGAAGCCTTGGTCTCTTCATTTATCCTCTTTTGTGCTTCAAAGTATTTTCCCTCATTGATATATTTTTCATAACGAACTACCATATCATATGGCTCACTTACAAGCTTTAAGGTTTTATAATCATCAGAGGTACTTTTGAATACCCAAGTATCATCAACCTTATTATCATCTAACAAAACAGCAACAATAAAATCTCCTACTTTAGGTTTATTGTCTGTTCCATAATATTTATCAAATTTCTGGATTGTAATTTCTGATTTCTGTATACTTCCCATCAAAACAGTAGAAGGAAGGATACTATATGTATCTTTATTGACAGTTGTTATTTTTCCTATCAAGAGCGCTTTTTGATTGCCTAACATAATAGACTCTGGTATATCCCCGGCGTAAACATTTGTACTCACTAATAAAATCAACATTACCATAGCAATAAAACCTCTTTTTCTCATTCAAAACCCTCCTACAATTATTGAATAATAAACATATTATTCAATAATTATTATAGGATACTCAGTTCTATAACAGCAAGTCTATTATCTTACATAGTTTACATACACTGCAATATATGGTATAAAAATGGTAGGACAAACCAGTTAATTCAGTGGTATGTAGCGGAATAACATCATAAGTGTTGCTTTCGCTGTATATAAATACAACTATTCTTTTAGGAGGTAAAAAATGAAAAAAGTATTATCAAGTATATTAACCCTGGCATTGATAGTATCACTTGCTGCCTGCGGAGGCGGTACAACAGACAAAGACAATTCGACTTCCGGCACTTCCACGGGTGATTCAACCTCTAAAAGCAGTGCAACTGCTTCATCCATGGTTGTAGGTATGGTAACTGATGTGGGCGGAATCAACGATCAGTCCTTCAACCAGTCTGCCTGGGAAGGTCTTCAGCAGTTCAGTAAAGATACAAATGCGTCTATTTCCTATCTGGAATCAAAGCAGGAAAGCGATTATGTAACGAATCTGGACAAGCTGGCTGATCAGAATAACAGTCTCATCTGGGGTATAGGCTTTGCTATGGCGGATGCAATAAAGACTGCGGCTTCCCAATATCCTGATAAGACCTATGCAATCGTGGACAACTCCTATGGAGAAGAGACACCATCCAATGTCATAGGTGTTGTGTTCAAGGCACAGGAACCATCCTTTTTGGTTGGCTACATTGCTGCCAAAACAACGAAGACAAACAAGGTTGGTTTTGTAGGCGGTATCAAGGGCGATGTTATCGACCAGTTCGAGTATGGTTACAGAGCAGGAGTTGCTTATGCTTCCAAGGAACTCGGAAAGGATATTACTGTTAATGTACAGTATGCCAACAGTTTTACAGATCAAGCGGGTGGAAAAGCCATAGCATCCTCCATGTATACCAAGGGTTGCGACATTGTATTCCATGCTGCCGGTGGTGCTGGCATCGGTGTTATAGAAGCAGCCAAAGAAGCCAACAAGTTTGCTATAGGTGTTGACCGTGACCAGAGCTACCTGGCTCCAAAAAATATTCTTATATCCGCTATGAAGCTTGTGGGCAAGGCAATGAATCTCGTATCAACACAGGTAAAGGATGGCAAGGAACTTGGTGGAACCACTCAGGTGTTTGGTATGAAGGAAGGCTGCGTCGGCATTCCTGAAAAAAATCCTAATGTGGATGAGAAAGTCTTGACAGATGCCAAGGCGGTTGAAGAGAAATTAATAAATGAATCAATCGACGTTCCATACAGTCAGGCTACTTTCGATAGCTACATAAGTACACTCAAATAAAATTTATATAAATAGGGGGGATAATTCCCCCCTAATTGTTGCATTACCAACTAAAAGCATGGGGGTAACTATGGACATTAGCGGACAGTTTGCAGTGCAAATGCGAAACATTACAAAATATTTCGGAGATTTTTGTGCTCTGGACAAGGTCAGCCTTGATATTAAAAAAGGCACTATACACGCAATGCTGGGGGAAAACGGAGCAGGTAAATCAACCCTGATGAATATCCTTTACGGATTGTACCAAGCCGACAGCGGAGATATTTACCTTAAGGGCAATAAAGTTGACATAAAAAAACCTAATATGGCTATTGCAAACGGCATAGGAATGGTACACCAGCACTTCATGCTGGTTGAGAACTTCACTGTGTCACAGAATATAATTCTTGGCAAAGAAATCACAAATAAAGCCGGAATTATTGACAATAAAAAAGTAAGGCAAGATATTCAAGAGCTCAGCAAAAAATATGGGTTGTATGTGGACCCTGACTCAAAAATTGAAGATATTACAGTTGGAATGCAGCAGAGAGTTGAAATTCTGAAAGCACTTTACAGGGGAGCTGAAATACTGATACTTGATGAACCAACTGCTGTATTAACTCCCCAGGAAATTCAGGATCTGATTACTATCATGCATAACCTTATAGACGATGGTAAGACAATAATTATTATTACACATAAATTGAAGGAGATAAAGGAATCCTCAGATGTATGCACTATAATCAGACGAGGAGTGTACATAGACACAGTGAATGTAAAAGATGTAGATGAAATGCAGCTTGCGTCCATGATGGTCGGACACGATGTAGATCTCCATATAAAGAAAACGCCTCCGGAACCAAAAGAGGTTATATTTGAAATCGACAATCTAACGGTTGCTGACAATAGAGGCATTGAAAAGGTGAAGAACCTTTCTCTTTCAGTAAGAAAGGGTGAAATCGTGGGTATTGCCGGTATTGACGGAAATGGTCAGAAAGAATTGGTGGAAGCTATTACATGTCTGTCAAAAGTTAAAAGCGGAAAGATAAAGATACATGGTAAAGAAATACAAAACACATCTCCAAGGAGTGTTTTGGACAATAAGCTTTGCACAATTCACGAAGACCGACACAAAAGAGGCTTAGTGCTGGATTTTTCAGTAGCAGAAAACTTTGTTCTAGAAAATTATGGAAATAAGCCTTTTTCCCGTTCCGGAGTATTGGACTACAAATCCATATATTCATTTGCCAAAGGTTGTATAGAACGTTTTGATGTACGACCGTCTAACTGTGAAGACACTAAAGTAAGAGCTCTTTCAGGGGGTAACCAGCAAAAGGTCATTATTGCCAGGGAGGTAACCAACGATCCGGAGCTTCTTGTAGCGGTACAGCCTACCAGAGGCCTGGATGTAGGAGCAATTGAGTATGTTCACAAAGCTTTGATAAGTCAACGTGATGAAGGCAAGGCTGTTTTACTTATATCTTTTGAGCTTGATGAAATTATGGATGTTTCTGACACAATCGCCGTGCTTTATGACGGAAGAATCATAGCCACTTTCAGTCAGAAAGAGGTGGACGAGAACACCATCGGATTGCTTATGGCAGGAGGGGGTAAAAAAAATGAAGCATATAAGTAGGATTATTAAAAAGCCCTTGACCGGAATTTTTCTTTCTATTATATTGGGATTCGTTGTGGGTGCTATAGTTCTTGCAATTGCAGGATACAATCCTATAGATGCATTTACCTCCCTGTTCAGAGGCATATTTTCAAAACCGAAATATATTTCAAACACCATAATAAAAGCAACGCCTATAATCCTTACAGCCGTGAGTGTATCTTTTGCATTTAAAACAGGTCTGTTCAACATCGGAACTGAGGGACAGTACATTATGGGTGCTATTACTGCAGCAGTTCTAGGGTATAAACTGAATCTTCCGGGCCCTCTTCAGATATTGGTAGTCATTATAGCAGCCATAGCAATAGGAGCTGTTTATGGCGGAGTGGTAGGTTTTCTTAAGGGGCGTTTTGGTATTCATGAGGTAATAACTGGTATTATGCTGAACTGGATTGCACTTTATATGAATAATTTCATAATTACGCTACCCGGATTGAAAAAGCCCAATGCGGAGGCTACATATGAAGTAAAGACTCAGACGTATACAACAGTGCTTCAAAGCTGGAAAACCTCCAAACAGGGAAGAGAATGGCTGAAAGAACATCCGGTCCTGCAGGAGATATTACTCAGGACCAATCTGAATTACGGGATACTGGTAGCTATAATAGTAGTAATACTGGTTACATTTTTTCTTTACAGAACTACGAAAGGCTTTGAACTACGTGCAGTAGGCTTCAACAGGGATGCGGCAGAATTTTCAGGCATGAATGTAACTTCAAAAATAATCCTGTCCATGGTTATCGCGGGAGCCATATCCGGTCTTGCAGGTGCTATGCAAATTACAGGCTGTGACCCCCACAGGATTTCTACCCTTTCCATTTTTGAAGGAAATGGCATGAATGGTCTCTCGGTAGCACTTATTGCGGGAAGCTCGCCGGTAGGATGTATTTTTGCCGGATTGTTTTTCAGCGGTTTACTTTACGGAGGTAGCTCAATACAATCAGATATCGGGGCTCCGTCAGAAATAATTAATATAATGATAGGCACAATTGTATTCTTTGTGGCATTGGCGACAATATTCCCGCTGATAGCAGACAAACTCAGGAAGAGAGGTGTCGATAGTGTTAAATAGCATATTGCTTGCAATAAGTATAACCCTGATGTATTCAACACCTCTGGTCTTTGGTGCCATGGGAGGAGTTATATCCGAACGTGGAGGTGTTATCAATCTTGGAATAGAGGGAATGATGACCATAGGGGCATTCACAGGTGCTACCGTCGGTTATTATACATCTAATCCCTGGCTGGGATTTTTATCAGCGGGTTTAGCCGGAGGCCTGCTTGCCCTGCTTCATGCTGTCGCTACTGTAACGTTTAAAGCAAATCAGACGGTATCGGGGATTGCCATGAATTTTCTCGGGCTGGGACTTTCTCTGTTTCTATCAAGGCTTTTTTTTGAAGGCGCAACCATGACCAAACCTGTAACTGAAAAGATACCAAAAATCTTTGGTGAAATAAATTCAAAGGAACATCAGGTACTTTCACTGCTCAATATGAATACAACTGTAATAATAGCATTTGTACTTATGCTGACGATTTGGTTTGTATTGTTCAGGACGAAGTGGGGACTCAGAATACGGTCTGTGGGTGAGCATCCCGCAGCGGCTGATTCATTGGGTATAAGTGTTTCAGCCATAAGGTACTCCTGCGTTATCCTGTCAGGTGTATTTTCCGGATTAGGAGGTGCGGCAATGACACTCGCAGTGGTGTCACTTTACTCCGCCACAGCTATATCAGGTCAGGGTTTTATTGCACTTGCTGCGGTAATATTCGGAAAATGGACACCCCAAGGGGCATATGGTGCATGTCTGGTTTTCGGACTTTCTCAGGCACTGGTGGTACTGCTCGGCGGAGGCACAGTCAAGATACCGTCCCAGATATTATCTATGCTGCCCTATATTACAACCATTATTGTACTTGTATTGTTTGTAGGGCGCTCAGTAATGCCTAAAGCGGATGGAATACCTTACGAAAAAGGGACCAGGTGATAAATAAACTTAACAAAAAAGACCCTATAAACTGAGAGAAAGTTAAATTTCGGGCATTGCGCCCTTTTTAACCCTCGGTATTATAGGGTCTTTTTTATGTTATTATTAAAAAGACATTACTTATTTTGTTATTACGATTTTCTGTCCTTCGTAAATCATGTTTGGATTTTTAATTCTATCCTTGTTTGCCTCGAATATCTTCTTATATTTGCTTGAGTCACCGTAAAACTTAGCTGAAATCTTACTGAGTGTATCTCCTGCCTTTACGGTATAAACTTTATCTCCGCTTCCGATTTTGAGTGCAGGCAGTAATCCGTCTTTTGGTAAAACAAGTGTCATACCAACAACTAAACGGTTATTGTTTTTCTTGAATAGCGCTTTGTTTGCATTGTATATTTTTGTATGATATTTATAGCTTCCATAATTGTTTAATGCGATAGTTGCCAATGAATCTCCCTGTTGCACCTTGTATGTAGCATTTACAGTAGTAGGAACTGGCTTTGGTGTTGCTGTAGAAGGATCAGGTTTCGTTGTAGGCGCTGGTGTTGGTGTTGGCTTTGGTGTTGGCTTTGGTGTTGGCTTTGGTGTAGGAGTTGGAGTTGGTGCTGGTTCTGGTGTTGGCTTTGGTGTAGGAGTTGCTGCACTGTCAGAAATCTTATAAACAATTATAGTAGTATCTTTTCCATCACCAAAACTGAATACGTAGTAAGGATCAGGCAGACCCCAAAAATTTTTAACAAGAGTAGCAGTAGCTGTTTTATTTGCCTCGATTTCGGTTACAGCTTCCTCAGAACCGTCTATTGTCCACATTAAGTTTCCTGAATATCCACCGCCGGGATCATATGCTCTAACTGCCGCGGACATTTTTTCTTTAGGTGTAAACTTAATTTCGGAATCGGCTTGAACTAGAATAACATTATACGTTTGTTCTCCGTCAGTGTTCTCGAATTCAATTGTTTCCGACTTTGTTCCGACTTCACCGGACAAGGTATAGGTATATTTGTCAGTAGGAACTCCTGACGCTGATGACGGGATTGTTGTGCATAGTAATAAGGCCAATGACAACAATGCTAAAGAAATACTTTTTATAATCTTCATATTTTTAACCCCTAATTAAAATTTTGCATTGGTGTTCAATAATCTCTCCTTTTTATAAATTATCCTCCCCTCAAGTAAGTATGAATTGTTTTGTTTGAACTAGAAGAAAAGTATTATAGATTTTAAAACACCGATTTACACCAAGCAATAGGATAATTATACCAATACATTAGCAAGTCTTTCAAGTAATATTTTAGAATAATAAGAAGATTATTGATGAAATTTAAGTAATTATGTAAAAAAACAGAGGCTGTTTATTCTAAAGCCTAAGTTAGATACTGAATTTTTAAAAATAGTGCAATTGCATTAAAGGTTATAGAAACAGCATAATAACCAATACTATATTCGGTAATATTATTAGCACGGTCAATAGTGAAAATGTACACAAGATTAATGTCGAATCATGTTGACTTTTAGCTATATATGATATATTATGTAAGTGGACATATCAACATAACAATATATTATTATAATAACAAGGACATTCAAGGGGGAGAATCGTGAGCGGAATGGTACCTAAATACTATTTAGTGAAACAAAAAATAGTAGAAATGATAAATAATGAAGAAATCGGCCCCGATGGCCTTATTCCAAGTGAAAGAGAACTAATGGGTATCTTTGGACTAAGCAGGATAACTGTTAAAAAGGCTATAGATGATCTTGTTAACGAGGGATATCTGTATCGCATTCAGGGTAAGGGAACTTTCGTTAAAAAAGATACTTTAGATCAGGATTTGATTTCAATAACCAGTTGTACTCAAGATATATTAAAATTAGGAATGACCCCTTCTAAGAGACTTTTAAAGTCGGAGGTTATCGAGGCCGACAAAGTTATGCTCAGAAAATTGCAGCTCAGTCAGGGCGACAAGGTATATAAAGTTAAGCGTGTATATTATGCAAATAACGATCCTGTTAACCTGACAACCGCTTACTTACCATGCAAATTATTTCCCTTAATAGACACCTATAATTTTGGAGTTGACTCCATTTACAAAGTACTTGAAACAAAATACGGTACAAAAATTACAAAAGCAATTAGAACCATTGAAGCAGTACTGGCGGTTGATGAAGTTGCCAGAGAGCTTAAGGTAAAAGAAGGAGATCCTATTCTTTTATTTAAGGCAGTAACCTATGGGATGGTAAATGGAAGAGAGATACCTATAGAATCGTTTAAAAGCTTCTACAGATCGGACAAGTTTAAATTTTACATCAATCAGATACACGAATAACTCTTGAATTTTTAAATAGTGAACAAATAAGTTTAAAAATGCCAAAGGATAATATGCTATGGCTTAGCTTCCTGCACTCAAAAATCAATTACGCCATGGCTTTTATAAAAAAGAAGCCCTAAGATCGCGACTTAGGCTTCTGAAAATCTAATATATCAAATCTATAACACTATATTATCGGAGGAGAGGTCAACATGAAACAAATTACAAAAAAGCTGTCTTTTCTGCTCGCACTAGTTATGCTGGTAACAATGGTTTTTACAGGCTGTTCTGATTCCAAAGCTGGTGATTCCTCTGCCAGCAGTACTACTGCTTCAAATTCAAGTTCCGCTACTGTAGATTTAGGCCCTGGAATAGCACTGATTACTTCTGCTGCGGGTCCTAATGACAAGGGATATAACCAATCAGCAATTGCAGGTCTTGAAAAAGCAAAGAATGATCTTGGCTTAAACTACAAGGTTGTTGAAACTACTGATATACCCGGTAGCTTAACACAGCTGGCAGGTGCAGGCTACAAGCTTATTTTCAGCCTTGAATACAACTTTGACGCTTTAATTAAGGGAGTTGGAGGAAGCAAGCCTATTGCTGAACAATATCCCGAAACAACTTTCGTAGTATTCAACGATAATCCAAACGTAAACGATGATAAAAGCGTAAAGCATAAAAACGTTGTTTCAGTTCTTTTTGACGTTCACGAAGCATCCTTTATGGCAGGTGCATTAGCTACATTAGTAAACGAAAATGCTGCAAAGCTGTTCAATAGCGCAGATTATTCATTTACTGCAGGTGATGCAGGAAGAAAAGTAGGCTTCCTTGGAGGAACAAAATCAAACGGTATCACTGTATTCGGATATGGTTTTGCAGAAGGTATCAACTATGTAGCTAAAGAGCTTAACGTAAATTATACCTTCTACAGTGATTATAATGCAGGTTTCAGTGATTCAGCAGCTGGTGCAACAAAGGCAAACACATACTATTCAGATGGTGCAAACATAGTATATGCGGTTGCAGGTGCAGTAGGTGACGGAGTAGATGCAAAAGCTAAGGAAGTTAAGAAGCTTTCAATAGAAGTTGACGCAAACAAGGATGCAAACCAACCCGGACATATTTTAACAAGTGTTTTAAAGAACACGGAAGTACCTGTATATGAAATAGCAAAGAACTTTAAGGAAAATGCTATGGATAAGGTTAACGGAAAAGTTATGAGCTACAATCTTGCTTCAGGTGCGACAGGAATTACTGATTTAAGTGTTATCGAGTCAAAGATTACTGCTGACGGAAAAGCTAAATGGGATGAAATCAAAGGCCAGTTGAAGACTATTTCTGATAAGATAGCTAGTGGTGAAATTAAGGTTACAAATGCTCAGGCAGGAGAAGCATTTGATAAAGCAAAACTTACAAATCTAAAAATGCCAAACGACTAAAAATAAAAATAAACCAGAATGAGGGCGGCAAATATGTATGCAATAGAAGCTGTTAATTTAACAAAAAAATATGGCGATTTTGTTGCTAACGATAGTATAAACCTTTCCATCGGCAAAGGGGAGATTACCGCAATAGTTGGAGAAAATGGGGCCGGGAAAACAACGCTAATGAATATGTTTTTCGGTCTGCAGCGTCCTACTAGCGGGGAACTTTTTGTAAATGGAAAAAAGGTTTCATTTGGTTCTTCATTAGATGCCATTAATTGTGGCCTGGGTATGGTGCATCAGCATTTTAAGCTGGTGCCCAGCCTGACTGTTTTTGAAAATATATTACTTGGTGTCGAAAAAAACAAAAAACTAAGCTTTTCCAAAAAACTTAAACTGGGAACTCCCATAATTGATAAGAAATTTGAAAAGAAAGAAGTACAAAAAATTATAGAGGATTACAAGTTTGAGCTTAAAGCAGACGATATTGTTGAGAACATTTCCATAGGAGCAAAACAGCGTGTTGAGATTTTAAAAATGCTTTACCGTAACGTAGATATTCTTATTTTTGACGAGCCTACGGCAGTTTTAACTCCTCAGGAAGTGGATGAGCTTTTATTAAGCTTCAAAGAACTTAAAAATCAGGGAAAGACTATTATACTCATAACACATAAGCTCCGTGAAGTAATGGAAGTCAGCGACAAGGTTATAGTTATAAAACGAGGCAAGGTTGTGGGAAGTAAAGCAACAAAAGACACAAGCTCGGCTGAAATAGCCAAAATGATGGTTGGACGTGAAGTTATACTGAATGTAAGCAAGGAAGATAAGGATGTAAGTGGAAATAAGGTGGCCTACTCCGTAAGCAAGTTATCCACCAAAGATAATTTCGGAAAGAAAGTTATTGATGATATAAGCTTTAAAATTAAAGAAGGCGAAATTCTGGGTGTAGCAGGGGTAGAAGGCAATGGACAGAGTGAGCTTGTAAAAGTTCTTTCAGGACTGATGGAGTCAACGGAAGGTACTGTTCACTTATATGATAAGGATATAACAAATAAATGGCCCGGTGACCTGCGTGCAGCTGGTATCGGAATAGTTCCCGAAGACAGATATGCCCAGGGACTGTGCAAGGATATGACAATCTTTGAGAATATTATAGCAGGGTATCACGGTAATACAAAAGTATGCAAAAATGGAATACTGCGTAAAAATGAAATTGAAAATACCGGCAGCAAGCTTATAGAAAAATATGATATCAGAGTAGCTGAAAAGAACGGAAATGTATCACAGCTATCAGGGGGAAATGCCCAGAAGATAATTGTGGCAAGAGAATTCGACTCGGACCCAAAGGTACTAATAGTAAGCCAGCCCACCCGCGGTGTTGATATAGGTTCAATAGAATTTATCCATAATAAAATTTTAGACCTGAGAAGTGAAAATAAGGCTATTTTACTTGTCTCCAGCGAACTAAGCGAGATAATGAACCTGAGCGACAGGATAATAGTTATGTACAAAGGGCGTATTGTAGGGGAAGTTGAAGGTAAAAAAGCCGACAGCACTGAAATTGGACTGCTCATGGCGGGACTATCCTTAGAATAAGAGGGAAATTATGAAGAAAAATAATACACTTTTAAAAAATATATTTAATGTTTTATTTCCGGTAATCAGTGCCCTTATATTAGGTGGGATTATAATTGCGGCAATAGGTGAAAATCCTTTTCTGACCTATTCCGTAATGATAAAAAAATCTCTCTTCAGCCTGGACGGACTTTTGAAAACCTTGCACTTTGCAGCTCCTTTAATATTAACCGGTCTTGCAATTGCAATAACCTTTAAGGCAAATATCTTTAATATGGGTGTTGAAGGTCAGGCGGTGTTGGGTGCTTTTTTTGCCGGAGTAGTAGGCTTTACCGTAAAGGGGTTACCTCCTGTACTTCATATAACATTATGTGTACTAACAGGTGTTGTTGTGGGAATGCTTTTTGCACTGATCCCTGCACTGCTCAAGGCATACTTTAATGTAAATGAGATGGTTGTAACACTCATGCTCAACTACGTGGTTGTGGAAATAGTAAAATTTCTATCCCAGGGAGTTTTCAAAGACCCGGCTTCAGGATATGTTTCAACCTATCCAATAGCGGAAAGTGCCATGTTTAAAAAAATATTCGGCTCTAATCTCACAGTATTCTTCTTTATAGCACTTATAGTTTTTGGAATCATGTATATAGTTTTCAATAAATCAAAGCTGGGATATGAAGTAAAGGCTATCGGCAAAAACCCTGAGTTCTCAGAAGCCACAGGTATGAATGTAAGCAAGAAAATTATTATCATTATGCTTATAAGCGGTGCCATTAGCGGATTGGCGGGTGCCGGATTCCTCATGAGCGAGAAGTACCGATTTACTCTTGATTTTTCAGGAAGCCCGGGATTGGGCTGGGACGGTATGTTAATTGCACTTCTTGGCAGCCATAATCCTGTAGGAATTCTGGTGGCAGCTGTATTCTATGCAGCTCTGAAAACCGGAAGCGACTATATCGGCGTATTTACCAATGTTCCAAAGGATATCGTAGGTGTTATTCAGGGTATATTGATACTGCTACTATCTGTAAAGTTCTTTAATGAACGGTTTCATTTGTTTGAGAAAGTTAAATTATTATGGAAGAAGTCTTCAAGTACAGACTTTAATAAATAGAGGTAGATGATTATGAGCTTATTGAATAACATTTTGTATGACATGATCTATCATAGTGCTCCGTTGATTCTTGCCGTACTGGGTGGATTATTTGCACACAAGGCAAACGTCCTGAACATCGGACTTGAAGGTATGATGCTTATGGGTGCTTTCAGCAGTACACTGTTTGTTCTCATTACGGGGAACTTGTGGCTAGGGATTTTAATAAGTGTTTTATGTACACTTATTTTGGGACTGATCTTTTCGTTCTTTGGAATCACAATGAAAAGTAACTTTATCATCACAGGTTTCGGTATAAATATTTTTGTTGCAGCCTTGAGCTCCTTTGTTCTTAAATATATGGCAATGGCTAATATAAATGTCAGCTCTATTGTTAACACGGCAGGCTTAAAAATAAGTATACCTGTTATTAAGGACATACCTGTATTAAATTCACTTTTAAGCGGTCACACAGCGATTACCTATTTAAGTATTATACTCATTGCTGTTGTCACTGTAATTATGTATAACACTAAATTCGGTGTATACGTAAGGGTTGTCGGCGAGAATGAAGAAGCTGCAAAGTCTGTTGGTATCAACAGTGTTGCAATAAAGTATATTGCGGTGCTTATAGGAGCTGCTCTCTGTGGTTTGGCAGGTGCAAACCTGGCAGTTGAAAGAATGGCCCTGTTTACCAACAATATGACAGCTGGAAGAGGTTTTATTGCCATAGCAGCTATATATTGCGGACAGGCCAAGCCTATTAAGTCAGCCATGTACGCGATTATTTTCGGACTTGCAAAGTCATTGGCCATAAACCTTGCATTGTTTGCAGGCCCGGTATCAGGCTTGTTTGAAATAGTACCATACCTGATGATTGTTATAGTATTGTTTGCAGTTTCGGCTATTGAGAAGCGACGTACTAATATAAGGGGGTTTAAGCTTGAATAATACAGCACTTATTATAGTAGACATGGTAAAGGATTTCACTGACCCCCAAGGGCTGGTGTTCTACCCTCAAAACCTTGAAATATTACCAAGAATAAAAAAGGTTCTTGATGAATGCAGGAAACATAATATACTTGTTATCTTTCTAAGGCACAGCAACAGAAAGGACAAGTTCGATAAAAATCTGGTTAACATGCGTCCAAACTGTATAGAAGGCACCGGGGGAGATGAAATAGACCCTATGCTTACGGTTGACCCGGTGAAGGATTATGTTATTAAAAAAAGACGCTACAGTGGTTTTTTTGGAACTGACCTTGACATGGTGCTAAGAGAAAATAAAATACAAAATGTCATTATAGTTGGTACAAAAACAAATTGTTGTATCAGGGCAACAGTTACAGATGCTTATTATCTGGATTATACTCCGATAGTGGTATCTGACTGTGTGGCAACCAATGACAAGACGGTTAATCAGGTTCATTTGACTGATATAAAGAAATACTTAGGTAAAGTAGTGACTTCACAGGAGCTTTTCGATCTCCTGGACAAAGGGGAGATGATCTGATGAAATATGATGTTGTAATAAACGGATATGTCAGTTTGGACAGAATTATAAAAACAACAACTCCTTTAAGATACGGATACACTTCACTGGTAGAAAACAGTGATAATGCCAAGATTCAGTATGGAGGATGTTCCACAAACATTGCATATCTTTTGGCAAAGCTTAATATGAAGGCTCTTCCTGTTATAAGAGTGGGAGAAGAAGACTACAGGGAGACAGGATTTTACGATTATCTTAAAAATGCCGGCGTATGCATGGATGCAGTTGAAATAGTTCCAAATGAAACAACTTCAAACTGTTACCTGATAGCTGATTCGGAAAATAACCACGTTACTATTTTTTATCCCGGAGCTATGGACAAAAAGTATGCAAAAGGGATGAAGCCGGAGTTTTTCAGACAGTCACAGCTAGGTGTTATGACTGTTGGATCATATGAAGATAATCTTGAGTTTTATAAACGGTGTATGGCTGAAAATGTTCCTCTGGTTTTTGGAATGAAATGTGATTTTGACGCTTTCCCTGAAAAATTCTTCAAAGAGGTTCTTTCCTCCAGCAGTATTATATTCTGCAATGAAGGAGAGCAAGGAGAGATTCAGAGGGTATTCGGACTTAATGATATAAGAGAGTTGTTTGATAAGACAGCAGCTCAGATTATAGTAACAACACTGGGTAAGAAGGGGAGCGTTTATTACCAGAAGACGGAAAATGGTATTTTATCCCATAAAATAACAGCAGCAGAGTTTGGTAGGGTAGTGGATACCACGGGTTCCGGAGATGCGTTTATGTCCGGCTTCCTGTACGGCTATCTGAAAGGCAGAAGTATAAAGGACTGTTGCAGCCTTGGAAGCGTACTTTCATCCTTTATTATTGAAAAGGTTGGCTGTACCACTAATGCTCCTACTGAACAGGAATTCCTTGAAAGGTTTGATAAATTTATAAAAGAGGAAGTGTGATATATACGATGGAAACTTTATACTCAAAAACACGTGAAGAAGATATAGCAAAATACGTTCTCTTTTCAGGAGATCCCTGGAGAGTTGAAACAGTTGCAAGCCAGTTGGAAGATGTGAGACATATAGCATTTGCAAGAGAATTTAACACCTATACCGGCTATTACAAAGGTGTACGGATTACAGTAACCTCAACGGGAATAGGTGCACCCTCGGCTGCAATAGCAATGGAGGAAATGTATCAGTGCGGTATGGAAGTAGCCGTACGTATGGGAACAACAATGGGCTTAAAGGATGATTTGCTGGGCAAGATGATTATACCTACAGGTTCAATGAGAGAGGAAGCTACCAGCAAAACTTATGTTCCGGTATCTTATCCTGCGGTAGCGGATATTGATTTAATTAACTGTATGAATAAAAGTACTTTGCAAAATAACAGGCAGTATGTAAACGGATTATCCTGCACAATGGACGGCTTCTACAGCCAGATGAGAGATTCACGACTTTCAGAAAAAATGCAGAGGGATATGAGCGAAACCTTCACTGCTCTCAAGAGATACAATATTTCTGCTGTAGATATGGAATCAAGCTGTATGCTGGTTCTTGCAAATCTAATGGGAATAAAGGGATGTATTGTTACGATGACAACTGTTCTTGAAAACCTGAAGGATTTCTTAAAAGGTGAGGAAAGAAAACAATCAGAAATTGATTTGTGCAAAATAGCAATGGATGGACTTGTTATATATGATAAGGAGGTGGCTTCTAAATGAAGGGATTAGAATTTAAGGAAAAAGCTCTTGTAATAGGAATGGTACATTGTCTTGCATTGCCCGGAACACCTGACTTTTGCGGTGATATGAAAAAAGTAACCGATCAGGCTGTACAGGACGCAATAGCACTTGAGAAGGCAGGAATGGATGCCATTATCATTGAAAATATGGGTGACAATGTATTCGGAATAAATCTTGACATTGAACAGTCATGTGCTCTTGCGGCTATAAGTGCTGTCATTGCTCAAAATGTCAATATTCCCATTGGTATCGATGCAGCAATGAATGATTACAAAACCGCAATATCTGTAGCAAAGGCCATAGGAGCTGATTTTGTCAGAATCCCAGTGTTTGTAGATACAGTAGAATTTTTCGGAGGAATTGTACAGCCTTGTGCCAGAGAGGCCATGATATTCAGAAAGAATCTCGGTGCTGAAAATGTGAAAATTCTTGCAGATATTCAGGTAAAGCACACACACATGGTACTAACCCATGTAAGTATTGAGGATTCCGCAAGAGCTGCTGAAGCCTGCGGAGCGGATGCAATTATCGTAACAGGTACTCACATAGGGGTTGAGACTCCAATCGATATCATCAAGAGGGTAAAGACAGTAACCAATATACCTGTAATTGCGGGAAGCGGCGTTAAGGCAGGTAATATAAAAGAGCAGCTTGGTATTGCAGACGGTGCCATAGTGGGTTCCAGCCTGAAGGAGGGCGGAAATATAAAGAACCCTATTTCTCTGGAGCTTTGTACAGAGTTAATTAATGCATTGAATGTATAGTTAAATTAATTATAAAGGACTGAATGTATATGATGAGACCAATGAAACTTGCCGGAAGCCAACTGATGTTTGGTGCAGGTTCACTTGCACACCTCAAGACCCTGACGGGCAAGAGGGCAGTAATTGTAACCGGCGGCTCAAGTATGAAAAAAAGCGGAATTCTGCAAAAAACCATAGATTACTTAAAAGAAGCCGGAATAGACAGCCGGGTATTTGAAGGAGTAGAGCCTGATCCACTATTCAGTACCGTATACAATGGTGCAGAGGTAATGAAAGAGTACCAGCCGGATATAATTGTGGGATTGGGCGGCGGGTCTGCAATGGATGCAGCAAAAGCAATGTGGGTATACTATGAACACCCTGAGCTGAAAACCCTTAACGACATTGTACCTCCAAACACAGTACCAAAGCTAAGAAATAAGGCCATTCTGGTATGCATACCTTCAACCAGCGGGACAGCCAGTGAAGTAAGCCGTTCTGTAGTAATTACCGATGACGAAACCCATATAAAGTATGGAATAGGAAATATGGAAATGATGCCGGATATCGCAATTTGCGACCCGGAAGTTACTGTAACAATGCCTGCAAAAATTACGGCTGAAACAGGTATGGATGCATTGACTCATGCACTGGAAGCACTTGTTTCAAACAGAGCAAATTATATTAGCAATATATTTGCAAAAAATGCAGCAAAGGATATTATATTAAATCTTCCGCAGGCGTGTAGCCAAGGAAATGATATCGGATGCAGAGAAATTATGCTTAATGCATCCATGGCTGCGGGAATGGCATTTACTAATGTTTCATTGGGGATAGTTCATTCTATGGCACATACATTGGGAAGCATTTTTGGAATCTCACACGGACTTGCTGATGCTGTGCTACTGCCTTATGTAATGGAATTTAATTCACATAATGCCGATGCAAAGAATTCCTATGATGGAGTGGCAAAAGAGTTAGGAGCAGAAGATTTAGTAAATGTTGTTCGAGAACTGAATAAATCCATTGGAATTCCAAGTCATTTTGCAGAACTCATACCTGATGAAAAGAGATATAGAGACGAGTTGGATGCAATGGCTGAAATGGCCCTAAAGGACGGATGTACTAAAACTAATCCTGTTATTCCTTCAATAGAACAACTCAAGGAGCTGTTTATTAAAGTATATAAAGCTTAAAAACTCGAATTTCCCGGTTGGTATTTAATTTATTCTGGTGAATTTACAGCATATCAAAGTATTTTATGTAAACCAATTAACCTACTCTAAACCTGAATAGTTAATTACCGCCGGGGGAGGAGAGAAAAAAATGACTATGCCGAAAGGCTTTATGGAGGCTTAATGTGAAACTAATATGTTATTTATCCAACGGATACCCAACAATAGATTCAAGCATAGAGATGGCTAAGGACTATATTGACGCAGGCTGTGATATAATTGAAGTGGATTTTCCTTCCTCAGACCCTTACCTTGAAGGTGAGTATATCGCAAATAGAATGAAAGAGGCTCTTACTGCCTGCAATGATTACCAAAAGTACATGGATGGAATTGTAGAGATAAAAAACAGCCATCCTAATACTAAATTTATACTGTTGTCCTATGAAAATACGATTCTTGAAATAGGTGTAGAACGTTTTATTAAATTCTGTGTTGATAACAATATGCTGGATCTTATCTATGTAGGAAAAGATAATCTGGAATTAAAAGGTAAGCTTATTGCTAACGGGATAAAGATATCCTGCTACGTTCAATTCCATATGGATGAAAGTGAAATTAAGGCGGCAATTGAATCCAACGGATTTGTTTACATGCAGGCAAAGCCGACTACCAATAACGTTAATCCTGAGTTCCCGACCCTCAAGGATTGTATAGACCATTTAAAGAGTCTTGGAATTAAAAGGGAGATATACTGCGGTGTAGGCATATACGCACCGGAAGACATAAAAATGGCTAGAGAAGCAGGAGCTGATGGAGTCTTTGTAGGAAGTACAGTTCTGAAGCTTCATACTGATGTACCAAAAATGAAAGAAACAATTGCTTTGTTTAAAAAGACCTGCAACGAATAAAAATGTATTTATGAAAAAAGCCATGTATATAGGGGTATTTACCTTAAACATGGTTTTTTTGTAATTGCAATATAACATTTATTTCTAAATAGTTGTACGCACACTATGTTCTTGAAGTCTACAGGAGAGCTTGCATGGATGCTTCAAAAGGAGATTTTAAAACGATGGAAAGTAGACCTATAGGAAATTATTTTTAAGTATACTAATAAAGAGGTTTATATCTCTCCTTTGTGTGAAATCCTTCGTGGAGCATATGACGGAAAAATAATTAAAGCTTCTAGAACATATTTTTAAGGTGCATCAAGAAATATAGAGCAAAAAAGCCCGGAAAACCAATCCAGACTTTTTTGCTACTTTGTTTTATTCTTTAAAATCTCTTTTTGTAAATAATAGATAGATTCCTATGCAGAGGGAGATAATTATTAAAAGATAGACAATCCAAGGGATATGTATCCCCTCAATAAAAGTTTTATCAATTTGGTCTAAGTACATTGAAATCTGTCCTAATAATACTGTAATAGCCGATGTCAATAGACATAATGCTATTATAAAAATCCCTATTATTTTCTTCATATATGTTACCTATTATATTCCGTATTTACTAATTTGTAATTACCTTGTGCATCTCCTTCATAGTATCTACCATATAAGGTTCTGTTGATGCTGATTTTGCATTTAAACTTGATATCTGGATGCCATTCTTCCAGTACTCTGCTGTTAACCCGGAAAAACCAATGCACTAAACTTTTTTTTCATATCTCAAAGCTCATTTTTAAATATGGAAAATATACATTGGATAGATTTTGCAATTGCGACTTTGTTTGTTATATTATTTCAAAAATGACTGTACTTTAGTTTGACTTTTTAAGTCTTTTATCTTCTCATTATAAAACTCAGAGAATTTAGAATTCAGTTCATTTTGATCTTCAATCTTGTTATCCTTTTTTAACTTTTGCTTTAATGCATTTTTATATGCTCCACATGTCAAAGTCTTTTTATAAGCAGGCTTAACACTTTCCCAGTATTCATCCTCACTCATATTTAACCCGCTAAAGTATTCCTTAAATGCTTCATATTGGTTACTGTCCGTTTTTAATGTTTCTTGAGCTGATTTTATAGCAGCTTCAACCTGTTGGTCAGATACAAGAAAACCCTCCTTAATAGCTTGCTTATAAACTATTTGGCGATCAACTATTTTATTTAATATTTCCTCATCTGATAGTTTATTTTCAAAATCTACTATTAATTTGTACGTGTCAAACCCTTTTTTTGTTATTTTTTCCCCATCAATAGTTGCTACGATGTCATTCCCGGCATTAGTTAATTCCTGCGACTGTGCCATTCCAAAGAGTTTCGCAACACTCTCACTTTTAGCGAATTTATACCCGATTATACAGAATGCTAAAATAATCGCAACTGCAGTAATAACTATCTTCTTTTTATTATTACTTTCTTTCATAAAGAATCTCCTTTGAGAGGTTACTGTAAGTGGGTTAATATGATTTTATTCTATTACAATAATACCAATAATTTACAAACTTGTAAACTTGCTTAAAATAGATTAAAATGCAAATAGAGATAGTAAAGACTCTTCTTTACATAATTAAAAGGATGTTATATAAAAGTATGAATTCAAAAACAGTAAGACATTTTTATATTTATAGTTTCTTTTCATCATTTCTCTTGTTTTTGCCTGTGCTACTGATGATATATAACGAGAGGAAGGTAACAGCCGGGGATATGCTGATTATTGAGGCATTTTACTATTTTTCAATTTTTCTGTTTGAAATACCTACCGGTATTTTGGGTGATAAAATCGGGCATGACAAACTGGTTGTTATGGGACTTATGGGTACAATATTGTCCTACGTGCTGTTTTCATATTCGTACAAGCTTGAATTGATAATTGTATCACAGGTATTGCTTGGTATATTCACATCCTGCATAAGCGGGTCTGACCATAGCAGTCTATATGTTTATTTTGAAAAAATGGAAGAAAAGAACAATGAAAAATATCAGGATAAAATTTACAGAATATCAGTTCTCAGTATGCTATTAAGCTTTATTTTGTCCGGGGTAGTGTTTAAACTGGATTCAAGTGGTGTATTGACCTTCATGCTAACTGCTCTATCCTACTCTATAGCCACAGTTTTTTATGTATTATTTGTTATAAACAAGGGAAATGGAGTTAAGGGCAAAGAAGAGAAGGGTGCTGTCATCCCGGAGACACCGGAGCTTAAGTCTTGCATTTATTTTGACAAAGATGTAATTATATGCGGAGCAATAATAGGCATTATGTCGGGGAGTTATGTAATTTCACAGATCTTTTACAACAATTTAAGAATTGGCCCCTACACAATAGGAATATTGTATTGTGTAGGAAATGCATCGCAATTTATATTTAATAAATTCAAGTTTAAATTCAACAGATTACTAATGTTTTTAATTCCGTTGATATACATAATAACAATAATAGAGAACACCGTTGCCGTAATTTTATTCGTATTTCTTGTAGCTTTGATTAACTCTAAAGTCAAACCCTTTATAAATAATTATGTCCTGACTCATTCAAAAACTAATAAAGCATATAATATGTCACTTATGAGCTTGGTTTATAACATAATCAATGTTCTTCTTATGGTTTCCTTATCCGGAATTATTCATCTGATAGGTTACAAGCATTCAATGCTTGTGTTGACAGCTGTAACCTTAATACTTCTTTTATATATTTACATTAAAAGCAGTGAAAAGTACAAAATGGATATTAACAGGACTGTAGTATAGTTTCCCCCTGCGTAGAAAATTTACCACTCTACAATCAGGGGGATACTATGTAACGATATTATTTGAATAGCTCAGGGTATAGCTCTTTCGCAAGCTTTTCAAGACCGTCCAGACTCTGATAGCTATAGCCGAATAAGTGGTTGTAGTTTGCTACAAATACCTGCTTATTTTTAACAGCATCCAGACTTTCAAGCTTTGGGTTTGTCATAATATTATTAATGGTGGCATTTTCATCCTTTTGAGTTGCTGCTTCTCCCTCAGTGTCCCAGTGTAAGGTCACAAGAATATGGGGATTTTGCTCAATTAAGGCTTCAACGCTGATTTCTCCTTGTTCTTTTTCAAACACATTCTGGAGTTTAAGCATTCTGAACATGTCATTAAAGAAGGTTTCGTTGTAGGCAGCATAAATGGATAAACTTTCAGGTTCGCTTGAGTGTATATAGGCAAAGGTTTTATCCTGTTTTATAGCCTGTAAAGCATCCTGTACGTTTTTCTGTCTTGCTCTGAGTTGGGAAGCAAATTCTTCTGCCTTTTCCTGCACACCAAAAATTTGACCTATATTCTCAATGTCCTTGTAAATGGACTCAAATGTACCTCCGGTTACGGAAGATTCCATAACATATGTATTTATACCCATTTCATTTAGAGAGTCAACAGTTCCCACCCCCCAGTCTGCATTATCAAAAAGTCCGCCTCGTCCGAAAATAAAGTCAGGGTTTACACTCATTGCAACCTCTTTGCTTATATATGACTTTCCGAGATTTGTAAGTTTATTGAATTGTTCAGAAACAGC
>JAEZUC010000046.1 GCA_023443515.1 Bacillota bacterium | reverse complement strand
TAGATACTTCAAATATTACTGTATTGGGCCACAGCGAGGGTGGATATGATTTACCGAGGATACTTGGCAGAGATAAAACAGGTACATTCAAAGCCGGAATCATAATGAGCGGATGTTCCAGACCTTTGTACGAACTTCTGCCGGAGCAATATAAATATCTCGAAGGACTGGGCATGGCAACTGAGGAGCAGGCTGAGGCTGTGAAGGCACAGGTTTCACTGATACAGGACAAGAGCTTTGATCCGGCAAATCCGCCTAAAGGCTATAGTCTAGGAACTCCATATTACTTTTATGATATGAAAAACTATGATGTTATCGGAACAGCCAGGCAAATTGAAAAACCGATACTTGTACTGCAGGGTGAAAGAGATTACCAGGTCAGTCCAAAAACGGACTATGAGGGATGGAAAAAAGCATTTGAAGGTAAATCAAATGTACAATTCAAGCTTTATTCCAAACTGAATCATATGTATATGGAGGGAGAAGGACAATCGACTCCTGTTGAATATTATGTCAATGGAAACATTCCTCAATATGTTATAAATGATATTGCCGGATTTATAAAGAAATAATGCATTGCTTAAGAATTCACAAAATGGGAACACTTCGTTATATACAACTAACGGAGTGTTTCTTTATGTATTTAATCAACAGAATTTTCAACCCGGAAATATATCAGGGGAGATACAGGCACAGAGGTTATTTTGAGGGATGGTATTTCAAAATAATTGATAAATATTCTAAAAATATATATGCGGTTATTCCCGGTGTGTCAAAAGCAAAAAGTGACAACCATGCTTTTATACAGGTAATTGATGCGGTTTCGGGCAAAACACTTTATAAAAGGTTCCCAATCAGCGACTTTTCATTTTCCGTAAAAGAATTTGACATCTCAATAAAAGATAATCACTTTAACAGAAATGGTTTTTCCGTTAATATACAGGACAGGGACTTCAATTTGAACGGCAAAATAGGTTATACAGAGGTGGTTCCGTTTCCCAAAACTATATTTAATCCGGGCATTATGGGGCCTTTTTCCTTTGTACCCTTTATGGAGTGCTACCACGGAATTGTAAACATACATTGCGGGATTGAAGGCTTTTTAAATATTAACGGAAGAGCTGCGGATTTTACGGGAGGTTACGGATATCTTGAAAAGGATTGGGGAACCTCGTTTCCAAAGTCATGGATTTGGCTCCAATGCAACCATTTTAAATCAGAAAACACTTGCCTAATGTTTTCAGTCGCATCCATACCCTGGCTGACCTCAAGTTTTGACGGGCTTATTTGTTTTTTTAAGGTCGGAGATAAATTCTTCAGATTTGCCACTTATACCCGAGCTAAAATAAAAAAGTTATCTTATGTAAATAACGTTCTTGAAATTGTTGTGGAGGATGCCAAGAATACACTTTCATTAAAAGCTTACGTAGCAAGGGGTGGGGTTCTAAAAGCACCCAAAAACGGTATGATGGATATAGATATAACTGAAAGCATAACATCTCAGGTAGAGGTTATTTTAAGGGATAAAAACGGCAATATAATTTTTTCAGATGCCGGAAATAATACGGGATTGGAGCTGGCAGGTAACTTCAGACAATTTGAAACGTAAAATTAGTTCTTTACCGGATTAAAGAGTTATGATAAAATTCAAAAGTACCAGTTGCGGGGGAACCATTTTGGTTGAGAAGGTAAAACCTGACCCTTGGAACCTGTCGGTTAACACCGGTGTAGGGAAGCAAAATATTATCAGAAATTCTTAACGAGATTTTGATAAATACTGCTCACCTTGCAAAGGTGGGCGTTTTTTGTATTATAAAAATTTAATAGTAGAGACTTGTGGGGGGACCAATTTTGGTTGAGAAGGTAAAACCTGACCCTTGGAACCTGTCGGTTAATACCGGTGTAGGGAAGCAATGACAATTACTTACTGTATATGTTAGAGGTGCTTTCCTTTTGGAAGGCACTTTGTTTATTATTAAGGAGGTGTAGTTTAGTGAAAAAAGTATTAACGATTGCAGGGTCTGACTGCAGCGGAGGAGCGGGAATTCAGGCGGATTTAAAAACCTTTGCAGCTCATGGTGTTTATGGAATGAGTGTTATTGTATCAGTAGTGGCGGAGAATACGTGCAGGGTTATTGATATCCGGGATATAACGCCTGATATGATTAAAAAGCAGTTGGATGCAGTTTTTGAAGACATAACACCTGATGCTGTAAAAATAGGTATGCTGTCAGGACAGGAATGCATGGAAGCCGTTGCTTTAAAATTGGAACAGTATAAACCTGGTAATGTAGTTATCGATCCTGTAATGATTGCAAAAGGCGGTCACGCGCTGATGAAAGAAGAAGCTTTAGTGTTTTTTATAAAAAGATTAATACCTCTGGCGGGCATGCTTACCCCCAATATTCCTGAGGCAGAAGCAATAGCCGGGATGCGAATTAATAACCCGGAGGATATGAAAAAGGCAGCTGTCAGCATATACCAAATGGGTGCAGGCAGTGTTCTTGTAAAAGGCGGGCATTTGGATGGAGATGCGGAAGACATACTTTTTGACGGAAAGGAATTTTACATATACTCAACTAGAAGAATCAAGACAAAAAATACCCATGGAACAGGATGCACATTTTCATCAGCCATAGCTTCAAACCTTGCTTTGGGACTGCCTTTTCAAAAAGCGGTTGAAAAGGCTAAAGAATACGTAACAATGGCAATTGAACATTCACTTGAAATCGGAAAGGGCCATGGGCCCACACATCATTTATATGGAGTCTATAAAAACGGATTGGATAATTGGAGGTTACTATGAATTACAAAACACAGATGGAAGCGGCAAAAAAAGGGATTGTTACAAATGAAATGATGATTGTTGCACAGAAGGAGTCAATGGATGAATACAAACTGCGGGAGCTAGTGGGTGAGGGTAAAATAGCCATTCCGGCAAATATAAACCACAAGTCCCTGAGCCCGGAGGGAATAGGCCAGGGACTCAGAACAAAAATCAACGTAAACCTGGGAATATCGGGAGATTGTCCTGATTACACAAAAGAAATGGAAAAGGTTGATATGTCAATTAAATTTGGCGTTGAAGCCATAATGGATCTTAGTAATTACGGAAAGACAAACACCTTTCGCAAAGAGCTTATAAAGCGTTCTCCTGCCATGATAGGAACAGTTCCCATGTACGATGCCATAGGCTACCTTGAAAAGGACTTGATGGATATTAAGGCTTCAGATTTTTTGAAGGTTGTTGAGGCACACGCTGTAGAAGGCGTGGATTTTATGACAATTCATGCGGGAATAAATAAGCGTGCCGTAGAATGCTTCAAACGCTCAAAAAGGCTAACCAATATAGTGTCAAGGGGAGGTTCCCTTCTTTTTGCATGGATGGAGATGACAGGTAATGAAAATCCTTTCTATGAGTATTATGACCAATTCCTTGAAATCCTCAGGGAATATGATGTCACCATAAGCTTAGGGGATGCACTGAGACCCGGCAGTATCAACGACAGCTCGGACGCCGGACAGTTAAGCGAGCTTATAGAACTGGGTAACCTGACCAAGCGTGCATGGGAAAAAGATGTACAGGTAATGGTTGAAGGGCCGGGTCATATGGCTATGAATGAAATAGCCGCCAATATGACTATCCAGAAGAGATTGTGTCATGGAGCACCATTCTACGTACTAGGGCCTTTGGTAACTGACATAGCACCGGGTTATGACCATATTACATCCGCAATAGGCGGAGCAATCGCTGCGGCAAACGGTGCAGATTTCTTATGTTATGTAACTCCTGCAGAGCATTTAAGATTGCCTGACCTTTCAGATGTAAAAGAAGGAATAGTTGCTTCAAAAATAGCTGCTCATGCTGCCGATATTGCTAAGGGAATACCCAATGCACGTGAAATTGATAACAAAATGAGCGATGCTAGACGCCGTATTGATTGGGAAGAAATGTTCTCATATGCTATTGACCAGGATAAGGCAAGAGCATATTTTGAAAGCACACCCCCTACTGACAAACATACCTGCTCAATGTGCGGAAAAATGTGTGCTATGAGGACAACAAACAAGATTCTGGCAGGCGAAAAAGTAGAGTTTATTAGTGAGAAACAGTAAAGGAGGCTAACCATGAATGATTATATAAAGCAAATAGCAGGCTTAATTGCTGAAATTAGGAGCAAAAAGCCGCTTATTCACAATATTACAAATTATGTAACCGTAAATGATTGTGCAAATGTAATTCTGGCAATAGGGGCCTCCCCAATTATGGCAGACGATATTAATGAGGCTGAGGATATCACGTCCATCTCTTCAGCACTTGTAATTAATATAGGGACATTAAACAAAAGAACTGTAGAATCAATGATTTTATCAGGTACAAAAGCAAATGAGAAGGGTATTCCTGTAATATTTGATCCTGTTGGTGCAGGGGCCTCAACCTTCAGAAATGAGATCACTGGAAAAATTCTTGATAAAGTGAAAATAAGTGTTTTGCGTGGAAATTTGTCTGAGATATCCTACATAGCCGGACTTAATGCCTCAACAAAAGGTGTTGATGCATCAGCTGCCGATATGGAATCAAAAGACTCCACAGACGTTGCAAAAACTGCAGCTGAAAAGCTTGGTTGTGTTGTTGCCGTAACTGGAGCCCTTGACGTAATTTCAGACGGCAAAAAAGTTGTGACTGTTTCCAATGGACATAAAATGCTTTCAAATGTCACAGGAACGGGCTGTATGACTACTGCCTTGGTGGGTTCCTTCTGCGGGGCAGTAAAAGATTATTTCAAAGCCTCTGTGGCAGGAGTGGCAGTAATGGGAATAGCGGGAGAGATTGCATGTGAAGTCGCAGGACATAAAGGTACAGGAAGCTATCATATTGCAATAATCGATGCCATCAGTAAAATGGATGAAAATATTTTTGGAGAAAGGGCATTAATAAATGAAATCTAAAATTGATTATACTCTATATCTGGTAACCGACCGCGACCTTATGAGTACCAAAACGCTTGAAGAAGCGGTAGAGCAAGCCATAATGGGAGGTTGTACTTTGGTTCAGTTACGGGAAAAAATAGCTTCTTCCCGTGATTTTTACCAAACTGCACTTAAAGTTAAAGCAATAACAGACAACTATGATATACCACTTATTATAAATGACAGAGTTGATATCGCTTTGGCTATAGGAGCTGACGGAGTTCATGTAGGGCAGAGTGATCTGCCGGCTGGGGTTGTGCGGAAAATCATAGGTAAAGACAAAATACTAGGTGTATCAGCGGGAACTGTTGAGAAGGCAATTGAGGCTCAAAGAGATGGTGCTGATTATATTGGAGTGGGAGCCTTGTTTTCCACAAGTACAAAAACAGATGCAAAGTCAGTGTCGTTAGAAACTCTCATGAAAATTATAAAAGAAGTATCAATTCCGATAGTAGGCATAGGCGGAATAAATGCAGAGAATGCAGTTAAACTGAAAAATACGGGAATAGACGGGATTGCCGTAGTATCAGCTATTATTGCACAAAAGGATATAAGATTGTCAGCTGAAAAAATGCTTAAAATATTTAGGAATGAAGCTTAAAATATATACCTCCATAATACCTCAAATCTTAACGTAAAAAGGAAGGATTTTTATTAAAAATTGCCAGTAGCATAATCAATATCTTTGTTTGGTAAAACTAAATTAACGTTAGTTGATTTAATAAATTTATCAATGGTACTATTATGTAAATCAATTTATGACATTCAACGGAGCAAATCAATGAAGCGGATAATGACAACCAGGTTAAAGACTAAGAAAAAATTTTATATTGCTGTAAAAAACAAGTTTATAATAAGCATGATTGTAGGACTAGTTTGGATGGCTTTCTCAATCTATTTTTCCATACCATGGATTATGGATTTATCACTTTACATAACTTTACCAATTTCCATACTGGTAATTGCCGGTATAGCATATATCCCCGGGTATATGAATGCTTTCATGGTATCAAGTCTCTTGTTGGACAGGCAGCCGGAAGTTAAAAATTCTACACCCAAAGTCCCCGTAACCATACTCATTGCCTGTTATAACGAGGAAAAGAGCATTGAGAATACCGTAAAATATGTGGCAACACAGGATTATGAGGGAGAAATAAGGATATTAGTTATAGATAATAATTCAAAGGACAAAACAACTGAAGCTGCAGTAAAAGCAGGAGAAAAAATGAATCTCAATCTGACTGTAATTCATGAGAGTACTCCAGGGAAAAACTTCGCTTTAAATGCTGCACTGGAACATGTTGAAACAGAATATGTCTTGACACTTGACGCAGATACTTTGCTGCATAAATCTGCATTGAGGAATATAGTTGCTCGTATGGAAAGTTCCCCGGATGATGTATGTGCGGTGGCTGGAACAGTCTTGGTCAGGAACAGCAGAGGAAATGTCCTTGCAAGAATTCAGGAATGGGATTATTTTTTAGGAATTGCCAGTATTAAAAGATTGCAGGGTTTGTTTCAAAGCACATTGGTAGCACAGGGAGCTTTTTCGTTGTATAAAACCGAATTAATAAGGAAAGTCGGAGGCTGGCCGGACGCAATTGGTGAGGATATTGTTTTGACCTGGAGTTTTTTAAGAAATAAGCGCAGGGTTTATTTTGAGCCACTGGCAGTGGCATTTACAGATGTTCCTACTTCCCTAAAGCACTTTTTCAGACAAAGAAGCAGGTGGGCAAGAGGAATGGTGGAAGCCTTGAAGCTATTCAAACCTTGGACACAACCTATTTATTCTGCAAAATATCTTACAGGCTGTAACCTTTTTATGCCATTTATGGATTTTGTGTACACTTTTTGCTGGTTGCCGGGGTTGGTACTGGCATTTTTCGGGCATTTTTGGATTGTGGGCCCGGCCACACTTTTTGTAATACCACTTGCATTATTTCAGAATTTTATATTGTATAACTATCAAAAGGGTGTTTTTAAATCTTTAAATCTTCGTGTAAGAAAAAACTTTTTTGGATTTGTTTTATATGTTTTATTTTATCAGATGTTAATGAGCCCTATTTCTGTTTGGGGATATATTCAAGAAACACTCAAACTCAGAAGAGTGTGGAAGTGATATTCTTTTTGTACAAAAGTTATAGTAAACCAATTATTTTTTTACTTGTCTTTGTTTATAATTACTAAAAATTTTCTAAAAAAATTAAAGGATTATAAAAAAAATCACATTTATTTAGATTCCTCAAAATATTAATATAACAGTATAAAACTTGACCGACATACTTATTGTTCCCGGAACTTACTTCTAATATGCGTCGGAAGGGTAAAATATTTTTCAGGAGGAATAAAGACATGAAAAAGGTAATCGCTTTGATTTTAGTAGCTGTCCTTTCTGTAGGTATGCTGGCAGCTTGTGGAACTTCAACTCCAACGGATGCTCCCGAATCTTCGTCAGCAACATCAACTGATTCTGCAAAAGCTACAGATACAGCTACCGGCGGACAATTAATCGGTGTGGCAATGCCTACTCAGTCATTGCAACGTTGGAACCAGGATGGTGCCAACATGAAGAAGGAGCTTGAAGGAAAAGGCTACAAGGTTGATCTTCAGTACGCTAACAATGATGTAAACACTCAGATTCAACAGATTGAAAACATGATTGTTAAAGGCAGCAAGGTTCTTGTTGTTGCATCTATTGACGGTTCAGCACTTTCTGATGTTTTGAAAAAAGCAGCAGATAGCGGAGTAAAAGTAATAGCTTATGACAGACTTATAATGAAGAGTCCTAACGTAGACTATTATGCAACATTTGATAATTTCAAGGTTGGTGTAATTCAAGGTCAATATATTGAAACAAAATTGGGTCTTAAAGATGGAAAAGGACCATTCAATATTGAACTTTTTGGCGGATCACCTGATGATAATAATGCAACTTTCTTCTTTAACGGTGCATATAGTATTTTGAAACCATATATAGATAGTGGTAAGCTTGTTGTAACAAGCGGTCAGAAAGATTTTGCAAAAATCGCAATCCAGGGTTGGGATTCTGCAAAAGCACAAGCAAGAATGGATAATCTGATTACAGCTAATTATGCAGGCGGTAAGAAACTTGATGCAGTTCTTTCACCAAATGACAGCCTTGCAATAGGTATTGTTGCATCTCTCAAAAACGCAGGGTTCGGCAGCAGCAACAAACCATATCCGATTATTACAGGTCAGGACTGTGACAAGCCAAACGTTATAGCAATGATTAACGGACAGCAGTCAATGTCAGTATTCAAGGATACAAGAACTCTTGCATCAAAGGTTGTTGAAATGGTTGATGCTTTGCTGCAAGGGAAAGAAGCTCCTGTTAACGACACTGAGACATACGACAACGGAAAAAAAGTTGTTCCTTCCTTCCTTTGCGATCCTGTATACGCTGACAAAGACAACTACAAGAAAATTCTTGTTGACAGCGACTATTATAAGGAAGCTGATCTGAAGTAATAAATAATAGGGATTATGCAGATGATTTAATTAAGTAAACTAATTACATTATGCAAACCGGACATGGATGTGTTCGGTTTGCATATGTCAAGGCTTGATAAGCTTTCATATATGCAAGCCGAATACAAGGTAGAGGGAGATGAGGAAATGGCAGAGTTTATACTTGAAATGAGAAACATTACAAAGCTTTTTCCCGGAGTAAGAGCCCTTGACAACGTTAATTTCAAAGTGCGAAAAGGGGAAGTCCACGCACTTGTTGGAGAGAATGGAGCGGGAAAATCCACATTAATGAATGTACTGAGTGGAATTTATCCCCATGGCACTTACGCAGGAGATATAATTTTTGATGGACAGGAATGTGTTTTTAGTAATATCAGAGATAGTGAAAAGATGGGAATTGTTATAATCCATCAGGAATTGGCACTGGAACCTTATCTTTCTATAGGCGAAAATATATTCTTACGTAATGAAAGAGCAAAGTATGGTTTTATAAACTGGAACAAGACACATATCCAGGCAACCGAACTTCTGAAAAAAGTACGTCTTAAAGATGACCCATATACACTTATTTCGGAAATTGGTGTAGGTAAACAACAGTTGGTTGAAATTGCAAAAGCACTTGCCAAGGACGTTAAACTGCTTATACTGGATGAGCCGACTGCAGCACTAAATGAAGATGATTCAGAAAATCTTCTAAAACTTATACTTGAGTTAAAAGCAGAAGGAATCACTTCTATTATAATTTCACATAAGCTTAATGAGGTTTTAGAGGTAGCTGACACTATTACTGTTCTTCGTGACGGGGCAACAATTGAAACTATTCAAAAAGATGAGGATTTAACTGAGGACAGAATAATAAAGGGAATGGTTGGACGTCAGCTGGTTGACAGGTTTCCCAAACGTACACCTAAAATCGGTAATATAAATTTTGAAATTAAGGACTGGAATGTTTATGATCCTACTATTGAAGGCAAAAAGGTTATAAAGAACGTAAACCTAAATGTAAGAAAAGGTGAAATAGTAGGTATTGCCGGGTTAATGGGTTCTGGAAGAACAGAACTGGCAATGAGCGTATTCGGAAAGTCATACGGTAAAAGTATCAGCGGAGAAATTGTTAAGGACGGAAAAAAGCTCAACCTTCACAATATAAAACAGGCAATTGATAATGGACTGGCTTATGTAACTGAGGACAGAAAGTCAGCGGGTCTTATCCTTATTCAGGACATAAAAAATAACATATCTCTCTCTGGTATTCAAAAACTCAAGAAAAACATACTGGTGGACGAGAATCAGGAAATCCGTGTTGCTGAAGATTTTCGTAAAAAAATGAACATAAAGTCTCCAAGCATATTACAAAAAACCGGAAATTTATCAGGTGGAAATCAACAAAAAGTTGTATTAAGCAAATGGATATATACTGAACCGGATGTGCTTATCCTTGATGAACCTACAAGAGGTATCGATGTTGGAGCAAAATATGAGATATACACCATTATAAACAGACTGGTAGACGAAGGAAAGTCAGTTATAATCATATCATCAGAGCTTCCTGAAATACTTGGCATGAGTGACAGGGTATATGTCATGAATGAAGGAAGAATTGTAGGAGAACTTGACCGAAGTCAAGCATCACAGGAAAGCATTATGAAATGCATTATGCAGAGTAACAGGGAGGTAGTGTAATGGAAACGATTAAAAACATTTTCAAAAAGAACCTAAGGCAGTATGCCATGCTGATTGCCTTGGTTGTAATAATGGCATTTTTTCAGATCGCAACAAAGGGTGTCCTTCTGTTACCGATGAACGTGTCAAATCTAATACTTCAAAACAGCTATGTTCTTATCCTTGCAGTTGGTATGACCCTATGTATTTTAACCGGCGGTAACATAGACCTTTCGGTAGGCTCAATATGTGCTTTCATTGGCGGTATCATGGGTATTTTTATAATAAATATGAAAATGAATGTTGGACTTGCCGTTTTACTATGTCTCATAATTGGCGGTATTATTGGAATATGGCAAGGTTTCTGGATCGCATATATAAGAATTCCGGCTTTTATAGTTACCTTGGCTGGAATGCTAATTTTCAGGGGTCTTACAATAACCATGTTAAAGGGAATGACACTTTCGCCTTTTCCCGAAAGCTTTACAAATATCAGTGCAGGTTACATTCCTGACATATTTAACGGATTTGGTACAAAACTTAACATGTTGACTTTGTTCATAGGAGTAATTGTTTCAATTATATATATTTACCTTGAAGTTAAGAAAAGAGCAGAGAGAAAGAAATATGCTTTTGAAGTTGCACCGGGTTATCTGTTCATAATCCAATTAGTCCTTGTAGTAGCTGCAATAGGTGTTTTCACTTACTGGCTTGCTGTTTACAAGGGAATTCCGATAATCCTTGCATTAATTGGTATTCTGATACTGGCATATTCAATATTTACAATGAAGACTGTACCGGGACGTTATCTTTATGCGATGGGTGGAAATGAAAAAGCCGCTAAACTGTCAGGTATAAATACCAACAAGGTTCTCTTCTTCTCATATGTAAATATGGCAGTGTTGGCTGCCCTTGCAGGTATAACCTTTACAGCACGTCTTAATGCAGCTTCTCCTCAAGCAGGAGTTAACTTTGAACTTGATGCTATTGCTGCCTGCTTTATAGGTGGAGCATCTGCTTACGGCGGAATAGGAACAGTTGTTGGAGGTGTTATTGGTGCCCTGGTTATGGGTGTTCTCAATAATGGTATGTCAATACTTGGAGTAGGCAGTGATATGCAAATGACAATAAAAGGGCTTGTACTATTAGTTGCAGTTGCATTTGATGTACTTTCTAAATCAAAATCAAAGTAAAAAGTAGCTAGCTTACAAATATTAAAATAGGATTTCATACTGTCAGTGTTATTTATTTCCGATGGTAGAAATCCTATTATTTTTATTGAAAGCCGTATAATGATATAATCTCAAAATAGGGGCAAATACTAATGAAATAAAGGAGTTTTGATTGAAAATGAATAAAATGAGATTTTTCAATAAAACCAAACTCATTTACTTGGTATTGGCGTTATTGATTGCTTTACCGGGGTGCGGTTCACCGTCTGAAAAAAAAGGCGGAGTAGCTAAGCCAAGCACGTCTTATGAAGAAAATTCAAAAGTTACTAAAAGTAAGGATATTATAATAGCTATGGTTCCAAAATCACTGGATAATCCTGTTTTTCTTGATGCACTTGAACAAGGTGAGCGTGTTGGAAGAGAACTGGGTATAAAAGTTGAATGGATGGGGCCTATGCAATCTGATACAGATGTGCAGATTGCTATAGTTGAGAGTCTAATACGACGTAGGGTAGATGGAATTGTTATCAGCTGTATTGATCCGGGGAAGATAAAGCCTGTTATTGACAAAGCTGTCAGGGAAGGTATAAAGGTTGCTACCTTTGATTCGGATTCTCCGAGTAGCAACAGGCTTTTCTACTGTGGAACCGACAATTATGCGGCAGGTGTAGCATGTGGAAAAGCTTTGATTAAGGAAGCAAAGGCAAAGGGAAAGGACAAGCAGGTACTGGATCTTTTAATAATGACAGCAGATAAAGAAAGCAACAACCTGAATAAGAGACTCAACGGCTTTCTTGAAACAGCTCGTGCGGGGGGAATCAAACTTAATATAACAGGCACACTATACTGCAATGATGATGTTAATATCGCAGGGGATATGCTTGAAAATCATATAAGCAAAGGCAATACCCCAGACATATTTTTTAGTACCGGAGGTTGGCCCTTTGTCTCACCGCCTGAATCACTTCCCGATTTTCATGCATGGTGTAAGGAAGGAGGAATTTCAATTCTTGTAGATACCTATTACCCGGTGCTTGAAGCCGCTGAAAAGGGGTTGGCAGATTCTTTGGTTGGACAGAATTTTAATAAAATGGGTGAATTGAGTATAAAAAACCTGTATAAAGTAATTAAGGGTGAAAAGATTCCTTCAAGTTTTATAGATACAGGTCTTGAACTGGGCAATAAGAGTAATTTTGCTAAACTCCTTGAGGGAAAACAAAGATGGGAGATAAAATAGTTATGTTCAGAAAGTTCAGTATTTACAGTATCAGATCAAAAATGACCATTTGTTTTCTTGCTTTGGGACTTATACCTCTACTTATTTTTGGCCTTATTTCATATTACCTGTATTTGCAAAACCTCCATAAAAATGTATCAAACTATGCGGAACAGGTAATAGAAAGAGTTGATAAAAATTTGGAAACTTACATCAGCGATATTGAAAATATCATGGGGTTAAAAAGTAATTATTACTTTCAGCAGTATTCAAAATTAAATCAAGCAGGAGATATCGAGGGAAACAGAAAATATATAGTAAGGATTTGGGAAACTTTTGACAGTCTTAAACAAATGAAAACTGACTTGGTAGACATAAGATATATATCTCCCTCCGGAAATGCTATAAGTTGTTACGGCAGGTACTGGGGAGATATAACCCAAGAACCGTTATATCGTGAATTGGTTACCAAAAAAAAGGATGTTGTAGCTATACAGCCGCCACATCTGAATATTCTGAATAAAGAAGTATTTTCCATTGGTCAGTCGGTGAACCGTACTGTAAATGGAGATATGGGAATAATGGCTATAGACATAGATGTAAATTTTCTAAAAAAAATCTGTAGTGATATTAAGCTTGGTGAAACGGGTTTTGTTTTCTTTGAAAAGGACGGAAAGGTAGTATTTACTCCCCAGAGCTCAGATAAGCATGGATTTTCAAATACTGTCACTCAGAATTCTAAGCTTATGGATAGCAAGGATGGAAGTCTTATAGACAGTATAAACAACACAAAGTATATCATTACCTATAAGACATCTGCCATTACGGGTTGGAAAATAATAGGAGTTACTCCTGAAGCAGAGATGACCAGAGAAGTCAGTACGCTGAGAAGGGTATTTTTCTGGCTTATAACCTTGATAATTATTATAATTTTACTGCTTACCGTATACCTTACCTCTGTTCTGACAAATCCAATGAGGAAGCTGAGGAGCACCATGAAATTAGCTTATGAAAATGATTTGTCTATTTATGCGGATATAAGAACAAGAGATGAAATAGGGCAGCTGGCAAGCAGTTTTAATAAAATGATGAATCAGATAAGAGAGCTTATGGATAAAGTCAAAGACGATCAACAGAAAATAAGAGTTATGGAAATGAAGGCAATGCAGGAGCTTATTAAACCGCATTTTGTTTACAACACTCTTGATTCTATTATAGGACTGCTTGAACAAAATAGGAATGACGATGCTATAGATATTGTCGATTCCCTTGGCAAGTTCTTTAGAACAAGCCTTAGCCACGGAAGGGAAGTTGTATTTATAAGGGAAGAAATTGACCACATCAGAAGCTATCTTATGATACAACAATTTAGATTTTCGTACAAATTTGATTATCTGTTTGAAATAGATGATGAAATTTACAATTTCAGAACTGTTAAGCTGATATTACAGCCGCTGGTTGAGAATTCTATATATCATGGAATAAGAAATTTGGATAAAAAAGGACTTATAGTTATAAATGGTTATTTAAAAGAAAACCAGATTATATTTGAAATCTCAGATAACGGTGAAGGGATAAGCGAAGAAAAAACTGACCAGCTTAACAGAATAATGTCAGGGGAGGAAGAAGTTGAGGATCAGAACCTGTATTTTGGTATTAGAAATGTAAATGAGCGTATAAAATTGAACTTTGGGAGCGAGTACGGCTTAAAATACCAAAGCAAGGTATCTGTAGGTACTAAAGTAGTGGTAAATATTCCGCAGATAGGTAGGTGAGGATATGTTCAGGCTTTTAGTTGTTGAAGATGAAGAAATGATAAGGAATAAAATAATATACAATACAAATTGGAAGGAACATGGCTTTGTTGAGGTTTTTCAAGCAAGTAACGGTATAGAGGCCCTTGATATTGTCAGAAAGAATAACATTGACATAGTAATTACCGATATACAAATGCCGGAAATGAACGGTATTGAGCTTATCAGAGAGATAAAAAGCCTTAATCGGGGCATCAAGTGCATAATTATAACGGCTTATGCTGAGTTTGAGTACGCCAAAGAGTCGGTAAAGCTCAATGTCAATGAGTATATTCTTAAACCCTTTAAGTCCAAGGATCTTTTAGAAATTGTAAAAAAGCTTTTGGAGGAAATTATAAGGGAGAGGAACGAGCTGGTCGAGGTTGAGAACCTGAGAAGGCAGTTAAGAGAAAACAAAAAGGCTTTACGTGAGAAACTTTTCAATGATCTATTAAGCAACAGCCATATGGGCGATATAGAGAGCGATTTGAATTACCTTGAGCTTTCAAAAATAAAGGATAGGGAATATTTCATTGCCGTAATAAACATTAATAACTTTATTGAGCTTATCAAAGAGGAGGATGAGGAACAAAAATATATAGTCAATCTATCCTTGTATAATCTGATAACAAAATTTTTCTCATCTTTAGGAACAGACTCATCCAGTGCATCTGACACCGAACTGGTTTACTCAATCATAAATTACAAAATAGATCAGCTTGTAATTGCTATTTATGATGATATAGATAAATCTATTCCTGCTTTCGAAGAATTAATTAAATCAGGAAGACGGGAACTGGGCTTTTGTATGACTATCGGTATCGGCAATAAATACAAAAACCTTACAGATATGCATATTTCATACAGAGAAGCTTGTTCTGCGGCTATGCTTGACCGTGTTTACGGAAGAGAAATAGTTTATATTTTTAATGACCTTAATTTTGGTAATAAAGTCTACAGTAAACAACTTCACATACTGGGAGATACAAAGCTGTATGACGACCTTAAAATAGGTGCATTTAACGAAATAAAAAATGATATTGTTGACATCATTACACAGATTAAGAGTTCCAAACTTGAGTTGGATGCTATAAATACCATAATTTATAATATAGTGCTTTTATCCTGTAAAACCATAAATGAGTTGGGCTATGATGTTTTTGAAATAATGGGTGAGGATTTCAACCTTCATTTTGATGTAAAGGAAATAAATAATCTGGTACAGCTTGAAGAATGGCTACTCAGCTTCTTTTATAAAGTCAACGAATTTATTAATCAGAAAAGAAGTAACAGAAATGAAAAGCTACTTTCGAAAGTTAAGGATTATGTGGATGGGAATTATAACGAAAATATAACCCTGACCAGCATTTCGAAGAATTTTGGGATTAGTTCAGGTTACCTTAGCGTGCTATTTAATGATCATATCGGACAGAATTTTATAGATTATCTTACTAACCTGAGAATCCAAAGTGCTAAAAATCTGCTTAAAAGTACAGACCTTAAAATTTATGAAATTGCTGACAGGGTTGGTTATCGTGATGCCTATTACTTCAGTACGGCGTTCAAAAAAATTGTAGGTATAAACCCTACTGACTATAGAGAAAAGCTGAACATGATTTAATCTATATTAATACTTTTTAACTTTTTTAACCTGTACGAAAGTATAAATTGTATCAATGGAAGATTGGTTAAAGATATTTGCAGACGTTTATCGGCTAAGTGGGATATTTTACCGGAAAACTTATCACGATGTAGGTTTTAGCGAAACCATGAATCATGGATGATGAATGTGAGCGACGGTAAAATATCTTAAAATGAGCCGCTATAAACTCTTGCAAATATCTAAAGAAGCAATCATTGATATAATTTTATACTGTTTTGCTAATCTCTTGTGACATTTCTTAGCCATTTAAGGCTTCTGTATCTCCATAGAACCAGAGGAATTTTAATGATTTCATCGCTCATCAAAATTATGTAGACAATAGGTACACTCCACTTGAAAACGAAAGCCGCTAATGCACCAAAAAGTATCGAGCCACCCCACATGGTTGATATGTCAAGGAATAGGCCAAATTTTGTGTCTCCTCCTCCACGGAATACTCCAACTATAAGAGTTGTATTGTAGGCTTGGGCTACTACAAAATAGGACATTACAAACATCATAACCGATAAATGACCCTTTGTTACAGGAGTAAGGTTAAGGATTGACATAAGGACAGGCCGAGCTAAGAGTATAAGAACTCCACCTGCTACTCCGGCAATTATGCTAAGCTTAATAAAGCGGTTTGCATAATTTTTTGCACCCTCATAATTATTTTCTCCGATTGCCTTACCGACGGTTATGGCTGTTGCGTTTGCAAGACCAAAGGCTATGACTGTAGCCAGCTGTCTGGCAATTTGAGCTACGGAATTAGCGGAGACTACCGAGCTGCCCAGATGGCCTATTACAATTGCATTGGTAGCTACACCTGCACCCCACATAAGCTCATTTAATGTAACTGGTATTGAATAAGTCAAGAAATCTTTAAATAATAATTTATCCTGTACAAATAAATAGGATGGCTTGAATTTAATCAGCTTATTAATCTTTAAGTGATATATAATAACAATTAGCAATTCAACTCCACGTGAAGCGAGGGTTGCGATTGCTGCTCCCACTATTCCCATTTTAGGTAAACCAAAAAGACCGAAAATAAGCGATGACGCAATAACTAAGTTTACTATAAGAGAAGCGAGATATACGATTGTTGATATAATTACACGTTCCACACTTCTCATAATGTTCAGGTAAATCATAGTAATTGACATAAAAATATATGATAATGCTATAATTTTCAGGTATTTGACGCCTTCTGCAATAACCGGGGCTTCATTTGTAAAAATAGTCATTACTTGTCGGGGAAATATCAATACTATTACAGTAAAAAATACAGCTACCATAAGAGAAAATCTCATACAGATTCCCATAATCTTTTCAATGCTTTTGATGTCGCCCTTACCCCAGTATTGAGCTGTTAGTACGGCTGCACCCGAGGTTAACCCAAAAAATATAAGCGTCATTATAAACTGAACCTGACCAGCCAGAGAAGCTGCAGAAAGTACAGTCTCGCTAACCTTTCCAAGCATAAGTACGTCTATTGAGGTTATTCCCACATTTATAAGGTTTTGGACAGCCATAGGAAGAACCAAAGCGAAAGCCATTTTGTAGAAGGATTTAGTATCCTTTATAACAATGTTTTTTTCCATGTTTGAATACTCCGTATTTGAAACATTTTAACTAGTATACAATATCATAATGTGATACCATAAGTAAAGCTAATAAATACCTTACTTTTGGGAGATGAAGGCTTTGTTTGATAGGGATAATGCAGGTTTGTATATCCATGTGCCCTTTTGCAGTTCAAAATGTAATTACTGTGATTTTAACTCCTATGCGGGCAAGATTAATCTTGCTGAGAGTTATTTTAAATCCATGAAAAAAGAAATAGAACTGTATAAAGCTGAGATGAAAGATTACCTTATTGATACAATATTTATAGGTGGGGGAACGCCCTCGGTAGTAAATGATAGATATATTTATGAGATATTGGAAAATTGCAGAACGGAGTACAGTATATCTGATAACTGTGAAATAAGTATAGAAAGTAACCCCGGTACGTTAAGTATAGAAAAACTAAAAACTTATAAAAATGCAGGCATAAATAGAATAAGCATGGGATTGCAGGCATACCAAGACAAGCTTCTTAAATATCTCGGAAGATGCCATAGTAACAAGGATTTTACAGAGAGTGTTGAAAATGCAAAAAAATCCGGATTTGAAAATATTAATGCAGATGTTATTTTTGGCATTCCGGGACAGACTCTTGATGACTGGAAAGAAACACTCGGTTACTTGGTTTCTCTGGGTATCAATCATATTTCAGCCTACAGCCTGAAAATTGAAGAGGGAACTAAATTTGGCAGTATGGAGGAGGAAGGCAAGCTTATTCAGGTAGAAGACGAGCTTGACAGGGAAATGTATCATTATGCAGTTGATTTTCTGAATGAAAACGGGTTTAAACAGTACGAAATATCCAATTTTGCAAGAGAGGGGTATGAGTGCAAGCACAACCTGACATACTGGAAATGTACAGATTATCTTGGCTTGGGCACAGGTGCACATTCCTGCTTAAAGGACACAAGGTTTTCAAACAAAGAAGCCATTGAGGGATATATAGAATTACTGAAATGTGGGGAGAAACCCGTATATGAGAAATTTACACTTGATATAACTGATAAAATGTCGGAGTACATGTTTCTGGGATTGCGGTTAACAGACGGGGTAACAGGAAAAGAGTTTTTCGAGCGTTTTAATCAGGACATGTTTAAAAAATATAAGGATATTTTTGCAAAGCTTGAGAGCAAGAGGCTTATAGAAATAATAGGAGACAACGTAAGATTGACAAGGTTGGGTTTTGATTTGGGAAATCAAGTATTTATGGAATTTGTATAAAACGGCAAAAATAAAAACTCAGGTTTAACCTGAGTTTTTGTTTTTTAATTATTATTTTGCTACGTTTAAAGCTTTTGCTAATCTGGATTTCTTTCTCGCAGCGGTGTTTTTATGCATTAAGTTCTTTGCTGCGGCTTTATCTAAAGCCTTTGTTGCTGCTTTGTAAGCGTCAGTTTTGTTTTCACCAGTAGCGATAGCTTCCTTACATTTTTTAATAGTAGTCTTGAGTGCAGACTTTCTGATAGTGTTCTTCAAAGTCTTAGTCTCAATAACTTTAACTCTCTTTATAGCAGATTTAATGTTTGGCACAGTATTCACCTCCTGCGAGCCGGTTTAGCATAATAAGTGAGCAAAAATTACAAAAATATGTTAATCGGTTTTACAAACCGCTTCTTGCCCATAACAGATGATATTTTACCATGAAAGGTTTTAAATTGCAAGTACAAACTGGATAAATTTGATTGTATGTTGTTGGTTTGTCAAACATGCGTTACACAATTAGTAAAAAAATAATGGAGCGTCTCATTAGGCGATTTCCAGCCTAATGGACGCATAGGAAATCTGTTATATTTCCAATTATGTATGTAAAGCTGCCT
>JAEZUC010000039.1 GCA_023443515.1 Bacillota bacterium | reverse complement strand
ATATGAAACAGTTCCAAAGGACTACTTTGTAAAGGGAAGCGACCCGTACCCATCCAAGGGTGATAAGGGCTTTTTTGACAATGTATATGCAGGCTACCAGAAGCTTAAAATGACAGACTATCCAACTGTTACAGGGAAATACCTTCAGGATTTAATAGACTGCTATCGTGTAGGGCTTTTAACAGGCAGCAACAACAAATTTAATCCAAAGGGTACTCTTACCAGAGCCGAAGCATCGGTAATAATAATAAAGCTTCTAGATAAGAAGGAAAGGGTAGAAAGCGTTCCATCGTCAAGTGAAAGCTTCAAATGGACAAACAGCATTTTCAACAACGGTGCATATGACAACGAATCCTCTGGCTTCTACGAAAACAAGGAATACACCCTGTATAAAGGCTTGTTCCCAATGATGGAGATATGGGAGACAGCCCAAACAATGTACAAGAACCGTAACCTTATAACAGGAGGAAAAATAGACTTTGTTTACAATGAGAAACACCATAGTTTTGGCTTTACATATTTTAATAACGAGGATCATTATAAAAAGTATATGAACTATAACTTCAACGGATTAATTTTACCTCAAAATACGATAGGTATGGCGGTACAAAGGACAAGAATAGCAAAGGGAAAGGAAGAGAGCCTATATGACAACTGCGATGGCTGGCTTTATGAAATATCAAGTTATGAAGTTGACAAGTATAACAAGGACTTAAAGAAGTACAGCTATGAACTACTTAAACTTTGGTTTGGTAAAGATTACGAACAGGCAAAGAAAATACATGACCAGTATTTGGGATATGCCTTGAATGATGTAAGTTGGAAACATGGAGTTTACTTTATAAATGGCCGTCAAATTTATGTAATTGGTGGTCGAAGTGATGGTGGTATATCTTTTGGTTTTCAAGTCTGGGCCAAAGGGTTCATTACTAAGGATACAACGCTAAAATTAAATTAAAATTCGAGAAGGTGATTTAATTGAATAACAGATTAGTTAAAGTGCTGTGCATGATAATGTGTACAGCTTTTTTTATTGCTTTTTTTCCTGTGATTTTCAAGATAAATGCAGTTGGAAGCTATACTCTCCTTAAATATGAAAATGGGGGCAGGGAATTTTTTGACAAGATTACATACGACAGTTATAAAAAGAATAATCAGTTGCCTACACTTCCCAGAGGAGGTGCGGTACCATTTTCAATAAAAAAGGGTACTAATACATATTATCTCAACTACAGGATTTTCACACAAAAAAACCTTGTAGTATATGGTAGTTACAAGAGTGTGGCAGGAAACTATTTTAAGTGCGGGTATCAGATACATAGTGACCTGGACAACAAGCAACCTGATATGTATTATGACGGTGGATATTTTCTGAAACCGGAGGGAATCTCCTGCAAGGGAAAGGAGCAGAACCCGGAAACCCATGGGGACAAGTGTAAGACAAAGCGTGGCGAGTGGAAGTACCTGGGCTTTGATGTAAATGGAGAAGTATTCAGCAATATGTGGATGATTAATGTAGCAACAGTAACTACCTTCAAGGAGCGTAAATGGATAAAGGAGCCATGGAGTGCTACAAACGAAATTAAGGAAGTCTTATCAGGAAAAATAAGTACTTATAATGAAGCAGTGTACAATAGGTCAAATATTTACACACAACAGACAGTACAAAAGCTAAAAGATTGGATGTACAAAACCTTTACTTCCGTGAATAAGTTTTCAGGAATACCAGACGGGAAGGGACACTATGACCCAAATGTATATCAATACCTGTATGTACAGTCGGCTCCTACAATCCAGTATTCCGGCAGCGGAAAGATGTGGCATGTAAGGCCAAACGGCTCTATCTGGTATCAGACGTTTTCAATACCTATACTGAAAAATAACAAGTATGACTTGCCCATAAAGTGCTATGTTACGCTTGCTTCTCCCTTGCCAAGCATACCTGAAAGTGGAGAATTGGATAAGCAAAAGGTCAAACTTCAATTTGCAGTACAGGGAGTATTGGAAGACAGTGATTACTACAAAGATTCTGTTACCAGAAGTGCCTTTTATACAAGACAGGACATGAAAAACTGGGATTTAAATATTGACAAAATCCCAGGACTGCTACTAACTGATGAACAAAAGAAAGCCGTTACGGTAGTACCAAAGAGTGCTGTGGACAACCAAGGTACTGCAACCATTACAATAGAAACAACTGTAGCAGACATAAAAAAACTGCCAAAGTCAGGGGGGAAATATCAATTATCGGTGGAGGCTACTGCAAAAGTAGTATATAAGGATACACATACTCAAAAGGCAGAGGGCAATAACAAATTTCTTACAAACAATTTTAAGGCACTGGCAAAAAAAGAATCCCTAGTAATTGATATACCTACACTTCAAATACATAATCACATCGGTGAAGTGGCATTTGACACAGTTCCATTCCGGGATGCAACAGACAATACGGATATGTCAGCAGTCAAGAGTACTGAACTGTACGTTAACGGGGAAGTCGTTGACTATGACAATTT
>JAEZUC010000006.1 GCA_023443515.1 Bacillota bacterium | reverse complement strand
CCCTTTGAACCTTGACAACATAACTCTGTCATCAAATATATTGCAATCAATTATATTGTATCGGTGTCTCAGGCGTCCGTCAACAGCAAAGGAAATAAATAGTTAAATGTGAGATGGGTTTGCTTGGACATTTGACTACAGATGAGGAGTGGAATATATACGCCAATTATACAGCAGTACAATTAATTTGTGTTCCCATGTATAAACAGAACTGCATTCGGCGGTTCACATGGATAATGGCAATATGCCAGGCACAAATAGCTGCTGATAATACCGGAGCGGAGCCAAGAGGTTAAACCCTGCGAGGAAGTTACAATTAAAGTTTGAATTGGCGAAATTGATTATTGATTTTATCACAATAGACTATGTACTGAATAACTTTTCAGTACATAGATGTGTTGTGACATTTATTTTTATAGTCATAGCAGCAACAGGAAATACATACTTATTTTATAAATAAATTATTTTGTAGGGGGAATATAAATGATTAAAAAAATTGAATTTGTAGACCCGAATTTACCGTCCGATATTGAAAAATTTTTACCTTCAATACTTGCGCAAGCTCTTATTAACAAGCTTCAGAGCGAAAATGAGAATATTACTGATAATAAAAGTAAATCTGCCTAAAAGAAGTAAGGTAATGAGGGGGTAACTCTTTTGACTGAAATAAGGACAAGCTATAAAAGAATCAGAGTTGCCGCTTATTGTAGGGTATCAACCGACAAGGACGAACAGCTATTGTCTCTCAAAGCTCAAAAAGAGTTTTTTGAAGAATATGCTGACAAAATGGGTTTTGAATTGGTGGCACTCTACGCAGATGAAGGTATAAGTGGTACAAAGCTAAAGAACAGAAAACAATTCAATAAGATGATGCAGGATGCAGAAAGAGGACTTTTTGAGAGGGTATACGTAAAAGATGTATCCCGTCTGGCAAGAAATGTTGTTGATTTTTTGCAAAGTATAAGAAAGCTCAAATCATTGAATATAGATTGTCAGTTTATCACAGCAAATATGTCTGCAAATGATGGGGAGCTTACACTGACAATTTTGGCGGCGGTAGCCCAGGAAGAAAGCTCAAACCTGTCAAAAAGAGTTAAATTCGGGAAAAAGAAAAATGCAGAGATGGGAAAAGTACCAAACCTTGTATTTGGCTATGACAAGACAGTGGGAGACTATTTTAATCTTAAGATAAATGTTCGTGAAGCAGAAATAGTCAAGCGTATATTTGATATGTATATTAACAAGGGATTTGGTACAAATAAAATTTCTCAAATACTGAATAAGGAATGCATAAAAACAAAGAGGAACTGTAATTGGAGCCAAAACGCTATATGCAGAATACTTTCAAATGAACTCTATACAGGCAAAGTAATAAATTGTAAAGAGAGAGTTGAAGATTTTTTAACAGGCAAACGGGTTAAAGTGGAGGAAAGCGGGCAATCCATTGTGGACAAGCCGGAAATAGCAATCATAAGTAGAATTGAATTTGAGCAGGCGCAGTCGCTATTAGGCCAAAGGGTTGATACATTTAAAATAAAGAAGGAAAGACATTCAAATAAATATGCTTTAAGTACACTCATCAAGTGCGGTTGTTGTGATAGAAGTTTCCGAAGAATCTACAGGAAGAGAGAAAACAGTGAATATATCAAATGGGGCTGTAGCACCCGAAATTCAGACGGAGCTACCCAATGCAGTAATACAACACTTGTTGATGAAATAGAACTATTAGATGAAATAAAGGAATATTTAAACACTGTAGTTTCATCAAAGGAAAAGCTTCTTGAAAAGACCATAAATGAATTCAAGAAAAAGTACAAGCTGGGACATGGCGAAACAAATGAAAGCGATTTGACAAGTGAACTGGAAAGATTAAAAAAGTTAAAGTTAAAGCAAACAAAAATGTACGAGGCAGATATAATTTCTATAGAAGAACTTAAAGAGAGAACCGCTGATATAAACGAAGCCATAAAAAAAGCTGAAGCTGAATTGTCAATCCTTCAGGGGAATACATCAACCTTTGACAGATTAGAAGCAATAGTCAAAAAGTACTGCGGAAGTATAAATGATGTTTTAAACACTGATACGATTGATAACAGTATGCTTAAAAGGGTTATTGATAAAATTGTTGTAAATACCGATGGTGGTATTAAAGTTTACCTTAAATTGTTTAAAGACTTGGAGCTTATAAATTAAAATATATGCAAATACATCAAAGGGAATATATATTGTTTATATTCCTTTTACTATGTCAAAAATATGATATAATACATTTGAATTATAAGTAGTTAGCCGTTCCATTTAACTACATCAGTCCACAAGGACGTAACCGAACGGTTGGAAAAAATAAATCCGGTACTGATGAATGAAGTAAGGATAATACTCGAGGAAAATAAGGCAGAAAGGCATATACGCGGTGGCGAAGCAACAAAGGCAAAATATCAGGCGAAGTAAATTTACATAGAGAAGCAAAAAATCAAAAAAGTCGGGAGCATAAAGCAAACCGGCTTTTTTATTATATAAGCAGATAAAACAAAAAATACAGGACATATTATTGAAGCAGGATTTACACAGAAATGAAACCAACGTTATTGAGGTAGAGTTAAATAAAAAATGTTGACTCCAATATATTCCAGGTGTAGTATTGACGTAATAGTGTTTGATAGGTTAGATTTCGATAATATTTTGATGTAAAATGAGACAACGAATTGTGGGGTATAGGAAATATGGAAGAATTATTTTTATTAAAGATTAAAAAAGAAATGCTTGAGGAATGTGTGGATTTATATATTGAAACATTCACTAAAGAACCATGGAACGATATTTACGAATCAAGAGAGCAAGTAGTGAAGTTTTTTAATAACCATTATTATAATAATTACTTTATAGGTTATGTAGCTTTATTAGATGATAAGATGGTAGCCTTGAGTATAGGTATGAAAAAACCATGGATAAAAGGTTTTGAATATTACATTGATGAATTTTGCGTTAGTTACGAAATGCAGGGTAGAGGTATTGGTAGTTGGCTTATAAAGGCAATAGAAGAGGATCTTCAAAAGCAAGGAATAAATGGCATGATGTTAAACACAGAAAAAGATTATCCATCGCGAAAATTCTTTGAAAAAAACGGATTTATAACACTTGGCGACTTGATAGTTCTTGGTAAATAATAATTATTTTGCAAGGGGGAGATTTGGTCTTGTACACCATTCTTGATTTACTCCAATGGCTGTAATAATTTCCTTATTTTAATAACCATTGACGATAATGATTTAAATGAAATAGTAACTTAAATACTGAGTAATACTAACTATTCTGCAAACAAATAATGAAACATTTTTAAGAAAAAGAATTTACCGTTATGGTAGGTTCTTTTGCTATATAAGGTAGTTTTTTTAATGATTAAAAGTATGTGTTAAGTGTGTTACAACAGGCATAAATTCAGCAAGTATTGTTACAGCATCAAATGTTAGGGTAAATATTTTATAAAGAAGCTACGGCCCTGTTTCACTGGACAGCCATAAAGCCCATACTTTTAGAAGGTGTGGAACTAGGATTAGTTATGGCACGATCAAAACAAATACTGTAAAAACCTACGTTGTAAATGATAATTATTCGAGAATTAGGATGGCATTTTAATTATGAAAAGGAGGACTGTTAGCATGAAATCTACAGGAATAGTAAGGAAGGTTGATGAACTTGGAAGGATAGTAATACCTAAAGAAACAAGACAAATACTATCTATTAGTGAAAAAGATTCTTTAGAAATTTTTACAGATAAGGATATGATACTATTAAAAAAATATTCTCCCGGGTGCATATTTTGCAACAATGTTAAAAATCTTACCATATACAAGGGTAAGCACATATGTGAAGAGTGTTGCGAGGATTTAAAATCTAAATAATCAGGATACAAAGTCTTTTTAAAACAGCTTGGAAACAGGCTGTTTTTTCAAGTTATAAACAATAAAAAGCAACAAATTGATTTTGGTATTTCAGCCGGAAGGTTCAAAGACTAAAATTTATGAACGGCTCATACCAAGCAATATTTTAAAGTACCTTCATAAGCAATTAGTTAACATAAACAAATGGTTTGTTGGATAATCAAATAGGTGCTTCACTAAATGAGGCAAATGTCAAAAAAGATTGGGTGATATAAACGATGATTTATAATGATAATCATAGATAATCAATATTAAATTTGAAATTCGGAATAAAGTATTGAAAAATGTGCTTAAATAAGCTAAAATGAGATTATGACTAATGTCGTCTGATTCTTATCTTGTTAAATAAGTAGTGATGGTATTTCTATATCGCTATTTGATTGTCGTTTTTTACAACATTTTTATGTTAAGTATTAGCAGCGCCCGAACAGATTGTTACTATACACGCCAACGGTTTATGAAAAGAACCAATGGTTTTTGTGACTACCCAATAAAAGCAGAAGTTTCTGAAAACATGAGGAGGTGGTTTATGCAAAGAGTATAAGGACTCTAAGGATGCAAACAGAAGAATCATAAGCGTTTATTGAATCAGATTACATAGTAAAAGAAAGATAGGGAAAAATACTTTATATTCATGAATGAGCAGACCTAATGGAGACAGAACAGGTTTGGTCAGGAAACGTACAAAAAGAATGAGAATTATGGAGGGAATACTGTGATAGTCAGAGAACTGGATTTGCCGGGAATTGGGAAGAAATTCGAAATGGAAGTCAGTGGCGGAGATAGAATAGTGGTTATTGTTCACGATGATGGTCGCCGGGAGCTATACCATTTTTATAATGGAGAAGACGACAGTGCATCTATGATTAGCGTGGAGGATGCAGAAGCTAGGCTACTGGCAGGTATTATCGGTGGCATGGCATACAGTCCAAAGTCATTGGAAAATATAGAGGTAGCATTAGGCGGTATGGTAATTGAGTGGTATAAGGTAGAGGGCGGATTTGCCTGCATTGGGAAAACCATTGCGGAAATGAATATACGCCAGTCTACCGGAATAACCGTACTGGCAGTAATTGAAAAAAATAGTGAAAAGAATATCAACCCCGGACCGGACTATCAGTTTACCCCTGACTCAACATTAGTTGTTATGGGTGAAAGAAAGAATTTAAAAATATTCAAAAATTATATTAGAGATGGAAGGTTATAATGCATAATTTAATTTTCGAGATTGGTTTGGCGGTTGCATTGATAGCCGCAATGGGGTTGATATCAAAGAAACTCCGCTTCTCTGTCATTCCGTTTTATATTCTGATCGGGATGGCAGTGGGGCCACATGCACCGCATATTGGTATACTTGATTTTAGATTTATTGAAAGCTCCCAATTTATTGAGTTTATGGGGCGCCTTGGTATTCTGTTCCTTCTTTTTAGCCTTGGTATGGAATTTTCGGTCTCAAGGTTTGTCAAATCGGGGAAATCAATATTAACGGGTGGTTTATTCTATATCTTAATCAACTTTTCCACAGGCTTGATGATGGGCTGGATTGGTGGTCTTCCCTTAAAAGAAACTATGGTTATATGCGGTATTATGACCAGTTCCTCAACAGCAATTGTTGCAAAGGTACTGATGGATCTTAAACGAACAGCTAACAGGGAAACTGAGATAATTATGGGAATGATCATGTTTGATGATTTGTTCATTGCAATACATATTTCAATACTGTCAGGATTGCTTTTGAGCGGATCGAAATCTGTATGGGGGATTATTCTTACTGCAGCCACGGCCATATTTTTTATACTATTTATGCTGTTTATAGGAAAGAGATTAATAAAATATCTGGACAAACTTTTGAATATCCAGTCCACAGAATTGTTCCTGCTGATAGTAATGGCATTTCTGTTTCTGGTGGCAGGGTTCTCAGAAACTCTGCACGTTGCTGAGGCTATAGGTGCATTGCTGGTGGGACTGGTATTTGCAGAGTCTGTACATGCAAAAAGAATAGAGCACAATATTCTTCCTTTCAAAGATTTCTTTGGAGCTGTTTTTTTCTTCAGTTTCGGACTGACAATTAATCCGATGTCTCTGGGTGGTGCAGTTTGGATGGCGATTATTGCGGCGGTGCTTACAATTGTCGGTAATGTAGTTTCAGGTATAATAGCAGCGCGTACGGCAGGGATTAGCGGAAAGGCCACGGCAAATATTGGTCTTACTCTGGCAGCACGAGGTGAGTTTTCGATTATCATGGCAAACATGGGCAAAGCCGGAGGGCTTCTACCGGTCATCCAATCCTTTGCGGTATTATATGTGCTTATCTTAGCGATTGCCGGACCGCTGATGGCTAAACAATCAGGCCCAATTTATAATGGATTACAAAAGATTTTCGCAAGCAGGAAAAGGGAAATGTAGATGTGAAGCTGTTGCAAGGAGGTCTTAAGTTATGAATGAGAAAAAATATTTGATTACTAAAAAAGTTATAAATTATTTTTTTATCTTTTTGGGAGCGTTACTAACTGCAGTAGGTGTAGAAATATTTTTTAGTTCTCATAATCTGATTGCGGGCGGTATTATAGGAACAGCTGTCATGATAAGTTATATACTGGAAATTCCAATTGGTGCGATAATTGTATTATTAAATTTTCCTTTTGTCATATTCGGATATCGCCACAAAGGAAATAAATTTCTTTTGCCTACTATAGTAGCGGTGGCATCAATGATTTTTTGGTTGTCGATTTTCAGACCGGTTCAAATGGAACAACAGTATATTCTGCAGTCTACTATTTTCGGGGGTATAACTCTCGGAATGGGCTTGGGACTGATTTTGCGATTTGGTGCTCTTGTGGATGGTTTTCAGTGCAGAAGAAAATATTATGAAATGAATGGAATTAAATCTTCCGGTACAATATATATTGCAGTAAATTTATTGATAGTTTCCGTGTCCGGGTTGATTTTTGGGTGGGAACAGGCCATATATTCACTGATTGCTTACTTTATAGTATTTAAATCAATTAATGTGACTTTTGATCTGTTAAAACGAGACAGTGTTGTCACTGGTAGTGGAGAAAACGTGAGATAAAAGATAATTATAAAACATTAGAAAAATTAGGTTTTCAGAGGAAAAGGTTGTGTAGCTATTCTGAAAATGTTAAATACACAAAAAGCCGGGGTAACTTCAAACCCGGCTTTTTTTATCAGTTGACATTTACCTGGCAGCGCGGGATACTTGATATTATAAATAAAATAGTTTAATTAAGAGAAATCAGGAGGCTTGAGGGATGGTTCTTGAAAACGGTTTAGAAAAATGCAACTGCAAAAAGAAATCATGTGTTCGTCACGGCAAATGTGACGAGTGCTTAAAACACCATAATGAAAACTCAAAATACCTTCCTTACTGCAAGCGCGGAAAAAAGAAAACTGAAAAACCCACACCAGGTGGGTCTTAGTAATCTTTTCTTTATAATCAGGATTTGCGAATAAACTCTGTCCTGCATTTTGGACAGGTTATCTGAATTTTGCCTTTACCTTTGGGAACACGTACCTCTTGCTTGCATTGTGGGCATTTGAAGTACCTGTGGGTCTTAGAATCTTTTAAACGGTTTTTTCTTTTAAAAAACCAGCCGGCGAGGGGATTCCAGAACTTTAAGAATTTATTGTTTTCTGCTCTTCTTCTGTAAATATTTTTAGAAAACATTCTGTAAAGGCATAGAAACAGCGGAATATAAGACAGATAACCAAACCAGTTAATTGGGACAAACATACCTATTAATGAAATAAGCAGTGATAAAAAAAGAAGTCCCGCGGACAAATGGTCAGGCCCGTATCTTCCAATCATAAATTTTCTGAACCAATTCATATAGTTTCCTCCGTAAATTTGTGGGTTACATATATTTTAGTAGTGCCAGACAGGTTTTGCAATATTTATCTTAAAATGTGGGTAATTATTAACTTGAAGATACTATGTGAATATGTTAAAATATTATCAAAGTATCTGAACTCGAAGTTATAATACTAAGAGCAAAGACATTTATTTGAAATAATCGTTCTGAATGCACGAGGGTCAGTCCCAAGTGGTAAGGCGGTGCTATAAGGTGGAGTATGAAAAACCCCGTGCCTGTAAAGCATCCGGGGTTTTATTTTATTTATAAGGGAGGCAACCAAATGGAGACAAGGATCGCTCTGATAGGAATAATTGTGGATGATTTATCTTCGGCAGAAAAGATAAATCTGATACTGCACGAATTCGGGAAATATATAGTTGGAAGAATGGGTATTCCATACCGAGAAAAGGGTGTCTCTATTATAAGCGTGGTTGTTGATGCCCCGAACGATATCATCAGCTCACTTTCAGGGAAATTGGGAATGTTAAAGGGAGTCAATACAAAGACCGTTTACTCAAAAATATAAATCCACTTATAACATCCTCGTAACGTCAGATTAAAATCTGTTTTTGTGGAGGAATAAAAAATGTATAATAGCCAATCAAAAAAAGCTGAAGAATTTATTAATGACGAAGAAATTTTAGAAACATTGGAGTATGCCCGCAGGAACAAAGAGAATATGCCACTCATAGAAGATATACTTCAAAAGGCGTCTGAGTACAAAGGATTAAACTACAGGGAAGCAGCCGTATTATTGGAATGTGAACTGGATGAGGTTAAAGAAAAGGTGTCCAAGCTTGCAGAGCATATCAAAAAGAAATTCTATGGAAATAGGATAGTAATGTTTGCGCCTCTCTATCTTTCAAACTACTGTGTAAATGAGTGCAGATACTGCCCCTACCACGGCTCAAACAAGCACATTGCAAGAAAGCAGCTGTCTCAGGAAGACATAGTCAGGGAAGTTGTGGCTTTGCAAGATATGGGACACAAACGACTCGCCCTTGAAACGGGAGAGGACCCTGAAAACTGTCCAATTGAATACGTACTGGAAAGTATAAATACAATATACGGAATAAAGCATAAGAACGGAGCAATCCGCCGTGTAAATGTAAATATTGCAGCTACAACAGTGGAAAATTACAAAAAGCTCAAGGGTGCGGGAATAGGAACCTATATATTATTTCAGGAAACCTACCATAAACCCACATACGAGTATCTGCACCCCAAGGGGCCTAAGCACAATTATGCTTATCATACCGAGGCCATGGATAGAGCAATGGAGGGTGGAATTGATGATGTAGGTCTTGGTGTTCTTTTTGGCTTGAACCTATATAAATATGATTTTGTAGGTCTGCTTATGCACGCAAAGCATTTGGAGGATGCGATGGGAGTTGGGCCTCATACAATCAGCGTACCACGTATAAGGCCGGCTGATGATGTGGATTTGAAGGAATATTCAAATGCAATACCTGACTCCATATTTGAAAAAATTGTAGCAATACTTCGTATAGCAGTACCTTACACAGGTATAATCATGTCAACAAGAGAATCGGAAAAGACCCGTGGGGAATGTCTCAAACTGGGTGTTTCACAGATTAGCGGAGGGTCATCAACAAGTGTGGGCGGTTATGTAGAAAAAGAAGCAGATAATTCTGCACAGTTTGAAGTAAACGATACAAGAACCATGGATGAAATAGTAAACTGGCTTTTGACATTGGGTTACATTCCAAGCTTTTGCACAGCATGTTATCGGGAAGGCAGAACAGGGGACAGGTTTATGAGACTAGTTAAAAGCGGAGCAATTGCACATGTTTGCCATCCAAATGCAATTATGACGCTAAAAGAATATCTGGAAGACTACGCAGCGGAAGATACAAGAGCAAAAGGTGAGAAGATGATAGAAAAAGAAGTGGAGCTGCTACAAAACGATGATGTTAAAAAAATCGTAAAAGAGCATTTAAGCGAACTCCATGCTGGTAAGAGGGATTTCAGGTTCTAGATGAGGAGGTACAAAAATGAGTCTTACAAATACACCGGGTGCAAACAGGCTTCACATTGCACTGTTTGGCAGAAGAAACAGTGGAAAATCATCATTAATTAATGCAATAACGGGACAGGATATTGCGCTGGTATCTGAAATCGCGGGAACTACTACAGATCCTGTATACAAGGCCATGGAACTGCATCCTATAGGCCCTGTTATGTTTATTGACACAGCGGGTTTTGATGATGTGGGAACTTTAGGAGAGTTGAGAATAGAAAAGACCCGAAAGGCCATTGAAAAAACGGATGTAGCCATTGTATTTTTCTCGGGGACAGAGCTTTCATTGGAAAAGGAATGGACGGATGAACTGAAAAAGCGTAAAATACCCGTTATTCCTGTTATCAATAAAGCAGATATACTTGAAAACACGGGTGATATAAAAAAGCAGGTGGAAAAAACTCTCGGGCTGGTGCCGATTATTATCAGTGCAAAGGAAAAAACCGGACTTGATAAAGTCAGAGAAGAACTTATAAGGGCCGTGCCGGAGGATTTTGAGGTAAGCAGCATAACCGCTCACCTTGTAAACGAAGGAGACCTGGTATTGCTGGTTATGCCTCAGGACATTCAGGCTCCTAAAGGTCGTCTGATTCTCCCCCAGGTTCAGGTAATCAGAGATTTGCTGGATTTAAAATGTATGGTAATGAGTGTTACTACCGACAAGCTTGACAATGCACTAAAGGCAATGTCAAAACCTCCCAAACTAATAATCACTGATTCTCAGGTATTCGACAAGGTATATGCAAAAAAACCTGAAGAAAGCCTTTTGACATCATTTTCCGTGCTGTTTGCTGAATACAAAGGTGATATTTCTGCATACATTAAAGGTGCAGAAACAATAGATACACTAACAGAGGAATCAGCCGTTTTGATTGCAGAAGCCTGTACACATGCACCTCTCGGTGAAGATATAGGACGTGTGCAGCTTCCAAGGCTTCTCAGACAAAAAGTGGGAGAAGGCCTCACTATTGACATTGTCAGCGGAACAGACTTTCCGAAGGATTTGTCAAAATACTCGCTGATTATTCAGTGTGGCTGTTGCATGTTTAACAGAAAATATGTACTTTCTCGTATAGAATCCGCTACGGTTCAGAATGTAAGTATCTGCAATTACGGAATATCAATTGCAAAGCTTAGGGGCATATTGGAAAAAGTGGCTTTATGAGGCAAGAAATATTTACCATTTTGTAACTTTTAAAAAGTACAAAAATATTGCATAATTATATTAATATGATAATATAAATAATAGATAATTTTGACTTAACATGTACCAACATAAATCGCACTTTATAAATAGTTATAATTTCTGTTAAATTATCAAATTAAGGGAATCAAGGAGTTGTTTCGTTTGGGATTTGGACAGGACATCGGTATTGATTTGGGTACTGCCACGGTACTTGTATACATTAAAGGTAAGGGAATAGTTTTAAGGGAGCCCTCCGTTGTAGCTATAGATAAGAATACAAATAAATTACTTGCGGTAGGCGAAGAGGCAAGAAGAATGCTGGGAAGAACACCCGGAAACATAGTGGCTATCAGGCCTCTGCGCGAAGGTGTAATTTCTGATTATGACATAACAGAGAGAATGCTTAAATATTTCATAAATAAAGTTACCGGTAACAGAAAGTTTTTCAAACCAAGGATAATGGTCTGTGTACCCAGCGGTGTTACAGAAGTTGAAAAGCGTGCTGTAATAGATGCATCCATGCAAGCCGGAGCAAGGAAGACGTATTTGATAGAAGAGCCCATTGCAGCAGCTATAGGAGCAGGCATTGATATTGCAAAAGCATGTGGCAGCATGGTTGTTGACATGGGCGGTGGTACTACTGATATTGCAGTAATATCACTGGGTGGTACAGTAGTAAGTACATCCATAAAAATAGCCGGAGACAAGTTTGACGAAGCTATTGTTCGTTATATGCGTAAAAAGCACAACATTATGATAGGTGAAAGAACTGCTGAAGAATTAAAAATCAATATAGGTACGGTTTATCCAAGAGTTCAGGAGGTAACAATGGACATCAGGGGAAGGAACCTGATTTCAGGACTTCCGAAGACAATTACCATATCATCAACTGAGATGATGGAAGCGTTGGAAGAACCTATTTCAAGTGTTGTTGAGGCTGTACATTCTGTTCTGGAACGTACACCACCTGAGCTTGCAGCTGACATAAGCGACAGGGGTATAGTTATGACGGGCGGTGGAAGTCTTATTTACGGCTTGGATAAACTGCTTCAGGAAAAAACAGGTATAAATGTAATAATTGCAGATGATTCTATCTCTTGTGTAGCCCTTGGAACGGGGAAGGCACTTGACAACATAGAAGCCATAGAAGCCAGTGCGCTAACGGAAAAAAGGGCAAGTTATAAAAGATAAGAAAAGAGTAGTGAGGGGTAAAGTATTTACCCCTCTTTTTGATATTTAATATATATTAGTATAGAAAAAATCTAAAGTAAATAATTATAGTTGCCGATATATAGAGTAATGAATTTACATAAGGAGATATCTTATGATTAGAGGTTTATATACTTCTGCGTGGAGTATGCTGGCAAATCAGAAAAAACTGGACGTTATCACAAATAATATGGCAAACGTCAATACTTCGGCATACAAAAAAGATACAGTGGTTTACCAGAGTTTTCCTGAAATTTTAACAAGGAGAATTAACGACACACAGAGTCCGACAAATCCTTCAGCCGTTGTTGGTACGATGGAACTCAGCAGTGATGTCGGTGAAGTATATACATATTATACACAGGGTCAGATGGTGCAGACCGGGGACAGATACGACCTGGCTATAAAAGATGACAATTCGGGCGAGGCAACAAGTCCAGCTTTTTTCACTGTAGGGGTTATAAATCCGCAGGATAACACAATGCAGGAGTTTTATACAAAAAACGGTTCATTTTGTCTTGATGCCAACAATCAATTGGTAACAGGGGATGGATATGCAGTATTAGGCAAAAAAGGGCCTATAACCCTTGTACAGGGGGATTTTACAGTTGACAGCAAGGGAAACATCATGCAGAACGGAGCTGTTGTTGACACTCTTCGTATAGCCCAGTTTGCAGATTCAACTCAATTAAGAAAATTCGGAAATAATCTTGTTCAGAATAACGGAGGCGAGGTTGCTGATTTCACAGGAACAATTCTTCAGGGTTATGACGAACAGTCAAATGTTAATATTATAGATGAGATGGTTGATATGATTACGGTTATGAGAGCTTATGAGGCAAACCAGAAAGTGTTGCAGGCTCAGGATGGAACGCTGGAAAAAGCAGTCAATGAAGTAGGTTTGGTAAGATAAGATTCCGATAAACATATATTTTAAATATTTGGAGGTTTAAAGGCTATGATGAGAGCATTGTATACAGCCGGCTCAGGAATGAAGGCTCAACAGTTCAATGTAGATGTTATTTCAAATAATCTTGCAAACGTTAATACCACTGGATATAAAAAGGAAAGAGCTGAATTCAAGGATCTCCTGTACCAGACAATGGACAGGGCATATGTTCTGAACGATGCCGGAAAGCCGGTAAATCTTCAGGTAGGACATGGAACGGTAGTAAGTTCTACTATAAGAAATTTTGAAAATGGTACTCCTGAACAGACCGCTTCCAATCTTGATTTTGCTATAGACGGAGAAGGTTTCTTCACTATAATGGGCCCACAGGGTAATGTGAAATACACAAGGGACGGCTCCTTCAAGTTGAGTATAACTGAGGATGGTATGAAAAAACTCACTACATCCGACGGATACGCAGTTCTGGACAATGCAGGAGAGGAGATATTCTTTGATCCTGAAGTAAATATATCAGAGCTTTCAGTTTCCCCAAGAGGAGAGATGAGCTATAAAGATGCAGAAGGCGTTAGTGTTCCTATGGACCAGACTATAGGGATGGTAATATTTCCGAATAAATATGCATTAGAAGCAGTAGGAAACAACCTTTATTCAAGCAATTCAGCGACAGGAGAACCTGTACAGGTCAGCGATGATGAAAATGCAAAAAGCATTATGAAGCAGGGTTTCCTTGAATCCTCCAACGTACAGGTAGTTGACGAAATGGTAAAACTTATAGTTGCACAAAGAGCATACGAAGTCAGCTCAAAGGCCATACAGTCATCTGACGATATGCTTCAGATAGCAAATAATTTGAGAAGGTAGAAAACAGGTGATTTTTAATGGACGTAGGAAGCATTAATTCAAAAAATACATTTGATACTGCCAGGAGCACCAGCTCAAAAATCTCTGAGGACAGTTTTGAAAAACGACTCAGAGAGGCTGCCTCTAAAGGTAATGACAGTGAATTGAAGGAAGTGTGCCATGAGTTTGAAAGCCTGTTTATAAGCATGCTTTATAAACAGATGAAATCTACGGTACCAAAGTCGGATTACCTGGAAAGCGACACAGCGTCTGATATATACAATTCAATGCTCGATGATCAGCTTTGCGAAGTTGCATCAGAAAGAGGAATTGGCTTGGGAGATATGATGTATAAGCAGTTGTCTAAAAAGTATAAACAGGAAGACTCTGCCGTAGCTACCGGAGGAGTATTTGATGAAAAAAAATAATCAGAAACTGATTATAAATATCGGATTGATTTTAGTATTGTCCTTCATGTTAATTTATGCAGGACAATTTTTATTTTCCCCCAATAACAACACTCCGGGGAAGGCTGACAACACCACGGATTTATCGGGTACATCCACAAATTCGGTACAGCCTTTACCTATTCAATACAAGCATATAACAGAGACTATAAACGGGTACAAGCAGGAAATATATATGCTGGAGTTTGACCCAAAGGACGAGAGAATTGAATTTAAGCCCGCATTGTCATTTGACAACATTTTTGGCTTTGAAAAACTATCTGATATATGTAAAAGGAACGGGGCTTATGCAGCTATTAACGGAGGGTTTTTCTATCAATACGGGGATCCGACGGGCATGGTTGCAATAGACGGACAGACGCTTACCTCTTCAACGGGGTTAAGTCCGGTACTTATTGTTGATAAAAAGGGTGCCAGATTCGAAACCTTTTATTCTAATATTTCCCTAGAACATAATGGTAATAAAATCAAAATAAATGAGATGAACAGGATGGGTAAAAAAAACGACATCGTATTATATGATGACAAATTCGGAAATACAAACAGAGCTGAAGTAAAAAATACATCAATAATAGTTAAAAATAATGTAATAATGGCGGTAGTAGAGGACACAAAACAAGTTAACATAAATAGAAACACCTGCGTCATCAGCTTTTATGGCGAAAAAGCTAAGCTACCTGAAAAAATGGGTTTAAAAGCAGGTGATAAAGTCAATATTAGGATGGAGCCGTATCTGGGATACCATTACCAGGCATATGAATGCGGAAGTATGCTTGTAAAAGACGGAAAATCAGTAGTGCCGGAACGTGACAAATGGGCGGGAACCTTGGGCAACCGTGACCCAAGAACGATTATCGGTATTAAGACAGACGGCAAAATATTAATGTTGGTTGCGGATGGCCGTCAGCCGGGATACAGTGAAGGAATGACAGGAAAAGAAATGGCTGAATACCTTGTAAAAATAGGAGTAAAGGATGCGGCTATGCTGGATGGAGGAGCCTCTTCACAGATGATAATAGACGGTAGTCTCCGGAACAGGCCATCCTATAAAGGTATTGAGAGGCCGGTAGCAGGGGGTTTTATAGTTAAGATTAAATAATCGCATGAGCAAGAAAAATATTATATTAAAAAAGGGTTTTTGAACGGTATAGTCGAATATATTACCTAGTCATAATTATATGAATAAAAAGCTAATTGGAGGTTATATGCTTACAAATAAAGAAATCAGGGAATTATTACCCCACAGATATCCATTTTTACTGGTTGACAAGGTTATAGAGTTAGAACCCGGGAAGAAGATAGTTGCTGTAAAAAATGTTTCCATTAACGAGCCGTTTTTTCAAGGACATTTTCCGGAATATCCAATAATGCCGGGTGTATTGATAGTAGAGGCTTTGGCACAGGCAGCAGGGCTTGCGGTAGCTGTTTTGGAAGAGAACAAGGGGAAACTGGGTGTATTTGCAGGTATTGAAGCTATGAAGTTTAAAAATCAGGTAATGCCCGGGGATGTTCTTACCCTTGAAGCCGAAATTTTAGTGAGTAAGCTTGGAGTTACCAAGGCAAAGGTTAAAGCAAGCGTAGATGGCAAAGTTGCTGCTGAAGGTGAAATCAAGTTTGCAATGACAAAAGCGTAAGGCATTAAAAGGACGTCAACCATAATTGAAAGATTGACGTCCGTAAGAATTTATTTTTTCCCTGTCTACTTGACGGGAAGCATATCATCGTTTAGGTTTTTCGGTATAATATCCGTGTCCAACCATAAACAACAGCAGATAGCTTTAACGAAGCTTTTTGTTGATACAATTTATACTCTGTACAACCACTTAAAATTTACTTATTTGCTCTTAAGTTTAAGAACATTTCGCCACATCTTACGATATCGCCTGCCCCCATTGTAAGAATCAGGTCTCCCGCTTGTGCGTTTTTATCAAGGTACTCGGCTATGTCCTGAAAGTCACTTATATAAACCGCATTGCCACCATTCTCACGAATTCTGTCCGCAAGCATACTGGAATGAATATCTCCCGGGTCTTTTTCCCTGGCAGCATATATATCGGTAATTATTATGTTATCGGCCTCGCTAAAGGATTCTGAAAATTTATCCAAAAATGCTCTTGTTCTTGTATAGGTGTGTGGCTGAAATACACACCAAATTTTATTATGCTCACTGCTTTTTGCAGCATTGAGGGTTGCCTGAACCTCTGACGGGTGATGAGCATAGTCATCAATAACCTTTATGTTGTCAACCAGACCTTTTAATTCAAACCTTTTATGACTTCCCCCGAATTTAGAAAGCCCGTAGGCTATATTCTCCATACTGCAACCGCAAGTATAGGTTGCGGCAATAGCGCCAAGAGAATTGCTTACGTTGTGAGGGCCCGGAACAGATAAAGAGACATTCCCTATTTTGACACCCTCTTTGTAAACATCAAAGGAAGCACAGCCCATATTATTGTAAGTTATATCTTTTGCAGTCCACACTGCATCCTTGTTTTTTAACCCATATGTTATAATATTGCAATCTCTCTTACTGACAACAGAAAGAGTATTTTCATCATCAGCACAGGCTACAATATATCCGTTTTGGGGAATGAGGGCAATAAATTCTCCAAAGGTTGACTTAATATGCTCCAAATCACTGAAGTAATCTACATGATCTATTTCAATATTTAGAATCACGGCCATAAAAGGATGAAATTTTAAAAAACTTCCATAGTATTCACATGCCTCAGTTATAAAAAATTCAGAACCGCCTATACGGGTATTTCCGCCTATGCAGTCCAGTTCACCGCCAATATGTGCCGTAGGGTCTGTATTTGACTCCATCATTATTGTCGTTATCATTGAGGTCGTTGTAGTTTTGCCGTGAGTACCCGCAACGGCTATTCCAAAGGAATGCTTTTTCATAAGGAGCCCCAATAGCTCGGCACGGTCTATTACCGGAATACCCAGTTCCTTTGACCGGATCATTTCAGGATTATCTTCTTTAACTGCAACCGTGTATACAGTCAGGTCAGGGTCTGTAATATTTTCAGTACTGTGACCGATAAATATTCGGGCACCTTTGCTTTCCAATTTTTGAGTAGCATTAGAGGACTTGATATCCGAACCTGATACCTGGTAGCCTTTTGCTAAAAGAATTTCGGCAAGACCGCTCATGCTGGACCCGCCAATTCCTATAAAATGGACTCGCTTAATTTTTTCAGAATCTAAAATGTTAGAATTATTATTCAAAAGAAAACACTCCCTTGTTGTATTGCTAATAAAATTAGTTGAAGAATTTGGTGTACAGTAAGTTCTACTCAAAAAGATAATACAATATTTTCATATAAATGTAAAAGGAATATATATATTTAATCATTATTGCAACGGAATTATCCTTTACATATTGTATGACGCATATGGGATAAATATTAGATAAAATGATTAAAACCGAATTATCATTGTAATTTCAGTTTTATTATTCATTATATTATTGTATAATAACTATGATGTAAACTAAAGATGTGGGGAGATTTTATGGATAAAATCCAAAGAAATGAAAGGATTTCTGTTATAATCAAAACTTTGTGCGACAATCCGAATAAAATATTTACACTTGGATATTTTTCGGAAATGTTCGGTTCTGCAAAATCTACAATAAGCGAGGACCTCGAATTACTGCAAAAAACCTTTAACAAGAACTCCATGGGAAATATTTCTACTATATCAGGAGCTTCAGGCGGAGTTAAATATATACCATATATGAGTGAAAAGGCTGTACATGAAACTTTGGAAGAACTTGCAAAGGAATTGTCTCACCCGGATAGAATACTCTCAGGCGGGTTTTTATATATGCTGGATATCATCTATAACCCCGAATGGGTTAACAAAATGGCAATGATGTTTGCTACCAGGTTTTCAGGTTTGGATCTGGATTGTGTAATTACAGTGGAAACTAAGGGAATACCTATTGCTTTTGCAACTGCACAGTACCTGAATGTACCGCTTGTAATAGTGAGACACTATAACGAAGCTACTGACGGAGCATCTGTAAACATTAACTATGCATCCGGTTCGGCAAAGAAAATTCAGACAATGGTACTTCCGATGAAATCATTAAAGAGAAATTCAAAGATACTGTTTATAGATGACTTTATGAAGGCCGGAGGGACTTCAAAGGGTATTATAGAATTGGCAAATCAGTTTGACAGTGAGGTAGTTGGCATAGGAGTTATGATAGAAACAAGCGTGCCGGATAAAAAACTTGTAGAAAATTACTATTCCTTGATGAAACTTAATACATCTGAGATGCAGGAGAACAATTCTGTCGTCATAAAACCAAATATTTAGTCGGTAAATAATAGGCAATGTAAAATAAACCAAAAATATGTAAAAATAATGTACAAAAAGAAGGAATTTTAGCATTTATGGCGAATATTGTATCTAAAACATAATACTTCTTGGAGGGTTCGCCAATATGGAAATCACGGATATCAGAATCAGAAAAATCGAAACTGAAGGAAAAATGAAAGCAGTAGTTTCTGTAACATTCAACAATGAGTTTGTTGTACATGACATCAAAGTAATCGAAAGTCAGAGCGGCCTGTTTATTGCAATGCCCAGCAGAAAAACACCAGATGGGGAATTCAGAGATATCGCGCATCCTATAAATGCTGAGGCGAGGGAAAAACTTCAAACTGCTATTCTTGAAAGCTATAAGAATTCATAAAAAAGCATTTATTCCAAGAATAAAAAAGATACTTTTAAACAAGTATCTTTTTTTTAATGCAAACTCAATCTATTTCAGCCTAAATTACTGCTTATTTTTAGTTATATTAACGGGTTGAAATTATTCATTAAAAATGAGAGAATATATCGTGTAAAATACAGTGGGGGCTTAATAATGAATAAAGTTATTGGATTAGTCATTACAGACAGTAATAGTAGCACGTTTAAATCCAGAAAACCTGTAGAGAGCCATATCATACTCGGTAGAAGTGTACTGCAGTGGTCCGGGTCTGCTTTAGCTGAAGTTACAGGTGAAGCTCAATCGACAGATTGTAATGATATTGATGGGGTTAAGGATTTAATCGGCAATTCGGAAAATTTTATAGTCAACTGGGGAGACCAGCCGCTGATACTGGCCGATACTTTCAAGCATTTACTGGAGAAGCATACATCAGAGGGGAACGACACGACAGCTATTATTTCTTGTAATGGGAAAGCTTCGGTCTATGTGTTTAAAAGCAAAAACTTTCTGGACCGTTTAAATGAATTAGGTTTTCAATCATTTTCAAAGACTAATATCGCTCAGATTTTCCAATCCTTTCAAAATAAAAACAAGATATCTTCAGAAGACAAAACCCAATTTATTGTAGTAGAGGATAGAGTAGCTTTATCTACTGCTATGGGGGAAGTTAAATCCTCTATATTAAAAAAGGTTATGTTGTGGGGTGTAACGATAATGGATCCATCGTCTACTTTTATAGACGCAGATGCAGTTATCGGTGAAGATACTGTAATTATGCCCAATACTATAATAGAGGGAGATACAGTTGTCGGTGAGGGCTCCATAATAGGCCCTAACTCAAGAATTGTAAACTGTAGGATTGGAAATAATGTTGAAGTAGCAAATTCAGTCGCATATGACAGTTCCGTTGGAGATGATACCCATGTAGGCCCGTTCGCATACCTGAGACCGGGAAGCAATGTGGGCAAAAATGTTAAAATCGGAGATTTTGTTGAAATTAAAAAATCAGTTATCGGAGACCGAACTAAAATCTCGCATCTGACTTATGTAGGTGATGCAGAAGTAGGTTCAAATGTTAATATAGGCTGCGGTGTTGTTTTTGTAAATTATGACGGAAAGAACAAAAACAAGACTATTGTTGGAGATAATTCATTTATAGGATGTAATGTAAATCTTGTATCGCCTGTTGTTGTAAAAAACGATGCGTATATTGCCGCAGGTTCCACCATAACGGAGGAAGTACCTGAAAATTCTTTGGCAATAGCACGTCAAAGACAGACGATAAAGCAGGATTGGGTTACAAAGAAGGATTTAAAGCGAAAATAAACACACAACAATATAAATGTAATAAAAAGGAGAATTGAAATGAATCTGCACGGAAAGGATATTAAAATATTTACAGGTAATTCCAATAAGCCTTTGGCTGAAGAAATAGCTGAGAAAATTGGAATACCCGTAGGTATTGCGAACGTTGGAAGGTTTAGTGACGGAGAAACAGCTGTTAATATCGGTGAAGTAGTAAGAGGTTCAGATGTGTTTATCATTCAATCCACTTGTCAGCCGATAAATGACAATCTTATGGAGCTTTTGGTTATGATTGACGCGGTAAAAAGAGCTTCAGCAGGCAGAATTACAGCAGTTATTCCGTACTTTGGGTATGCCAGACAGGATAGAAAGGCAAGGGCAAGAGATCCTATTTCCGCCAAACTTGTTGCAAATCTTTTAACAATAGCCGGAGCAGACAGAATACTAACTATGGATTTGCACGCTCCACAGATACAGGGATTTTTTGATATACCTGTGGATCATCTTTTGGGTCTACCTATTATTGCTGAATATTTCAAGGAAAAATTTGAAAGTCTGGAGGATGTTGTAGTGGTTTCACCAGACGTAGGCAGTGTTACCAGATCCAGAAAAGTTGCTGAAAGACTGGACTGCCCGCTGGCTATAATAGATAAGAGACGTCCAAAAGCAAATGTTTCAGAGGTAATGAATATAATAGGTGACATAAGAAACAAAAAAGTAATCCTTGTTGATGACATGATTGACACCGGAGGAACAATTGTCAATGGAGCAAATGCCTTGATAGAGGCAGGTGCAAAGGAAGTATACGCAAGTTGCACACATGGCGTACTTTCAGGTCCTGCTATTCAGAGGATTAGTGAATCAGCAATAAAAGAGTTGGTTACATTAAATACTATAACACTAAGCGAAGAAAAGAAAATTGACAAGATTAAGTCCTTGTCTGTAGCCGGAGTATTTGCTGAGGCTATAGAGAGAATATATGGAGATATATCAATCAGTACATTGTTTACTCAGATATAATCTATATATACAAAATTTGATTTTTTGGGGCGGTTCTTATTGGGAACCGCCCTTTTAGGCATGATTATATTGTATGCAAATGACAGGAGGCGGCACAGATGGGAGATGTATATCTTTTTGTGGGACTTGGCAATCCCGGCACAAAATTTGAAAATACAAGGCATAACGTTGGTTTTGATACCATAGACTATATTTCAGCCAAGTATAATATAAAACTCTCCAAAATCGGTTTTAAGGCGTTATACGGAGAAGGTGAGATAGATGGGGTCAGAACCATTTTGGTAAAGCCTCAGACTTTTATGAACCTTAGCGGGGAAAGTGTCAGGGAAATAGTTGAATGGTACAAGCTTCCCATCCAAAGGCTAATAGTGATATATGATGACATTGATCTTGAACCGGGCAAAATAAGAGTAAGACCAAAAGGCAGTTCCGGCACCCACAACGGCATGAAGTCTATAATATATCAGCTACAGGATGACATATTTCCCAGAGTGAGAATCGGTATCGGCAGAGCACCGGAAAAATGGGATCTGGCTGATTATGTCCTGAGTAAATTTTCCAAAGAGGATAGACAGGTAATTGACCAAAGTATTGAAAAAGCTGCACAGGCGGCTATAATGATAGCACAAAGCGGGCCGGAAAAGGCAATGAACAACTTTAATAAATAAAAACAGCCGGAGGTTGCAGGAATGAACTTTTTTACAGATCCTCTCTTAAAAATAGATGAATATAATACCCTTTTAACAAATGTGCGAGAGGGAAAGGGGCCTGTATCGGTTATAGGGCCTTCAGATTCACAAAAGGTGCACATGATATATTCCTTGTGTACTCATTTGCAAAAAAGAGGACTGTACGTAACATACAATGAGATGCAAGCTAGAAGAGCGTATGAGGATTTTTCCTTTTTTCTGGGGGAAGATGTGCTGTATTACCCTCCTAAAGAGACTATGTTATATAATGTTGAAGCAAGAAGCAATGATATTATATATCAGAGGACAAAAACACTTTTGAGGTGCTTAGAGGGAAACTATAGGGTGGTTGTAATGTCTGCCGAAGCACTTATACAGATGATCTCACCTGTTGAACTCTTCAGAGGAGGAGTAATAGACTTCTCAGTAGGTTTACAAATAGACCTTGATGAGCTAGTCTCAAAGCTTGTTTTGTACGGCTATGAAAGAGTTGAAACTGTCGAGGGCAAAGCCCAGTTTGCTGTCCGCGGAGGAATTATAGATATTTTTTCGGTAAACACCGAACACCCTGTGCGTATTGAGCTTTTTGATACCGAAGTTGATTCTATCAGGTACTATGACGAAACAACACAGAGATCTACAAACTCAATTGACGAGTGTAGAATAGCTCCTGCGAGAGATGTCGTTTACAAGGAAATCTCAAAGGAAGCAATAATCTCAAAGATTAAAAAGGACTTGGCGGATTATGTTAAAAAATTAAAGCAGAAGGACAACAATGAAGGTGCTAAAAATATATCAAAACGTGTTGAGGAAGATACAGATAACCTTATTGAACACCATTATTTTCCCGGAATTGACAGATACCTTCCGTATATTTTAGAAACTCCTGCTTCTGTAATAGACTATATTGAGCGTGAATCAATAATTGTACTGGATGAAACCCTGAGAATAACTCAGAGAATTGAAAATGTACAGTTGGAACATGAAGAACTTGCAAAGAGTCTTCTGGAGAAGGGCGGTATTCTGCCTAAAGGTGCGGAATGGGCGTTTTCTATAGACTCAATAATAGATCGTATTTTAAATTTGCGAACAGTAACGTTATCTGCTATTTCCTCCAATAATTCACTGATTAGGCCCTATAATCAGATATCAATACCTTGCAAGTCGGGGAATTCTTACCAAAATCATGTAGATTTACTTGTAGATGATATAGGGCAGCTTAGGAAGAAAGAATATAAGATTATAGTTCTTTCAGGTCCGAGTGGACGAGGCCACAGATTAGTTGAAACCCTTGCAACAAATGAGATTTCGTCCAGTTACAAAGATAATCCTGAGTATAGATTACAGAACGGAGAGGTTGTTGTAACTCACGGGAGTCTTCAAAAAGGGTTTGAATATCCTACGGCGGCTTTTGTTGTAATAAGTGATATTGAGGTTTTCGGACAGGATAAAAGAATTAAAAAGGCAAAGGCCAAGAGAGCAGGCAACAAAATAAAGGCATTTTCTGACCTTAACGTGGGTGATTTTGTTGTACATCAGGCTCATGGGATTGGCCAATATATAGGTATAGAAAAACTCAGTGTAGGTGAAGTTAAAAGAGATTATCTTAAAATCAGGTATCAGGAGGGGGATTTCCTTTACATTCCCACTAACCAGCTGGATTTGCTCCAAAAATATATTGGATCTGAAGGAAAATCACCAAAGGTCAATAAGCTTGGAGGAACTGAGTGGGCTAAAACAAAAAGCCGTGTAAAGGAATCCCTGCAGCAGCTTGCCGCGGAACTTATAAAGTTGTATGCTCAAAGGCAGTCTGCAAAAGGTCATGCTTTTAGTGAGGATACCGTGTGGCAAAGACAGTTTGAAGAGCTGTTCCCTTATCAGGAAACCGATGACCAGCTCAAGTGTATTGATGAAATAAAAAAGGATATGGAGTCCGAAAGGTTGATGGACAGACTCCTCTGTGGAGATGTGGGCTACGGCAAAACGGAAGTCGCTATAAGAGCTGTATTTAAGTCTGTTATGGATGGAAAACAGGTAGCATACCTTGCTCCGACCACTATTCTTGCCCAGCAGCTTTACGAAAACTTTAAGAAAAGGATGAGCGACTTCCCGGTGACCGTTGATGTCATGAGTAGATTCAGGACTCCTGCAGAACAGAAGAAAATTGTTAAATCAGTTAAAGCAGGAAACACGGATATACTTATAGGCACACACAGACTTCTGCAAAAGGATATTGAATTTAAGGACCTTGGGCTTCTGGTGGTTGATGAGGAGCAGCGCTTTGGAGTAACCCACAAAGAAAAGCTTAAAACACTAAAGCCGAATGTTGACGTACTGACATTGACAGCTACTCCAATCCCGAGAACACTTCACATGTCACTGGTTGGAATAAGGGATATCAGTGTTCTGGAGGACCCGCCGGAAGAAAGATACCCGGTTCAGACCTACGTTATGGAATATAATATGGAGCTTATACGCGATGGCATAATCCGTGAAATGGCAAGAAACGGTCAGGTTTTCTATATGTACAACAGAGTCAGAGGGATTGATTTAAAAGCACAGGAAATCAGGACAATGATTCCTGAAGCCAGAGTTGCGGTTGCCCACGGACAAATGAACGAAAAGGAACTTGAAGATGTAATGTACGGCTTTATAAACGGGGAGTATGACGTACTTGTATGTACAACTATTATTGAGTCGGGACTGGATATGCCAAATGTTAATACTATTATTGTAGAAGATGCAGATAGAATGGGTTTATCTCAGCTTTATCAGATAAGAGGAAGGGTTGGAAGATCAAACAGGCTTGCATATGCCTACATCACTTATAAAAAGGACAAGGTTTTGTCGGAGGTGGCTGAAAAAAGACTTCAGGCTATAAAAGAATTTACTGAATTCGGTTCAGGCTTCAGAATAGCCATGCGTGACCTTGAAATAAGAGGAGCTGGAAATCTGCTGGGGCCGGAGCAACATGGCCATCTGGAAACAGTTGGTTATGAGATGTACTGCAAGTTGCTGGATGAAGCGGTACAGGAGCTGAGTGGCAAGGAAGTACGCACTACTGATGAGGAAATGGCAGTCGACTTGAATGTGAATGCATATATTGATGATGAATATATAAGTTCAGAAGAGCAAAAAATTGAAATGTACAAGAAAATTGCCGCAATACAAAATGAAAATGATGTGATTGATTTAAGAGATGAATTAATAGACAGATACGGAGACATTCCGGAAGAAGTCGAAAATCTTATGGATATTGCGTATATCAAAGCTCTTGCTGTGGACTGCGGATTTGTCGGCATTTCACAAAAGGACGATATGATATTGTTTGCGTTGCGTAAATCCGCTTCAATAGTGTCGCAATATCTGGGAATGCTTATGGATAAGTACCCTAGAAGGATTATGCTTAATGCCAGTAGTAACCCTTATTTGTCATTTAAATTAATAGATTTATCCAGCAGAGAAAATTTGGCAAATATTAAGATTTTGTTACAATACATTATTAAATTGCAGTCTAATGTATAATTGAATATAATTATAATCGAAAGCAATTTGTAAAATTCAGGTTACAAATTAGGTTTTGAATAAAAATATGGGGAGAGATTACCTTTGGAAAACGAAAACGCTAAAGTGAAAAAGACATCAAAAGGGCTGATTATAGGAATTATTGCGGCTATACTGGTAGTTGCGGTAATAGCTGTAGTCGTTATTTTTAGTATGTCTTCAGGAGATGTTGGAAAAGTAGGGGAATTAAGTATTACAAAGCAGGAATATCTGGTGTTGTCAAAGTTCAACATGAATTCATTCCTTCAAAGTACACAAAGTCAAGATCCTGCACAGTTTGATTGGAATCAGAAATACCAAGGAAGTACTGCAAAAGAACAGATCAAGAAATCTACACTCGATAGTATCCAAGAAATCAAAATTCAGCTAATTAAGGCAAAAGAAGCCGGTATCAAGCTTGAAAAAGCAGACTTGGATAATATTGAATCAGCTATCGATCAAAGAATTCAGAATGCCGGCGGAAGCAGAGCAGAAGCCGAAAAACAGTTAAAAAATGATTATGGTGTATCTCTGAATGATTACAAAGAAGTTTATAAAGAACTTGTTTTGTCACAGAAATACATTGAAAGTGAAAGAAATAAAGTTAAAATAACAGACGAAGAAATTAAGAAGCAATATGATGAGCATAAAGCTGATTACGATAAAGTAACTGTTACACACATACTCGTTGCAACACAAGATTTACAAACAGGTGCAGCCTTTACTGAGGGTAAGAAGAAGGAAGCTAAGGAAAAGGCGGACAACCTTCTGAAGCAAATACAGGAAGGTGCTGACATGCAAGCCCTGGCAGAAAAGAACTCTGACGATAAGGGTCAAGACGGAACTGTAAACAATAAAGGTGTCTATACCTTTGGTAAGGGTGAAATGGTGTCCCAGTTTGAAGAATGGGCATTTGCAAACCGCAAGGCAGGAGATACCGGTGTAGTTGAAACTTCATACGGATATCATGTTATGAGGTTTGAAAAAAGAGAAGAAACAAAGTTTGATGATGTAAAAGAAAAAATAAAGTCAACAATCCTGAATAACAGATTTAACGATGAATTCTTAACAAAGAAATTGGACAGCTGGAAGAAAGAATTCCCGCTTAAAAAAGATGAAGATGCTTTAGCAAAAATTGACAAAACCCTGTACAAATAATTAAACTACCATACACTACTTTCATAAAAACACACAAGGGACTGTGTGCACAACGAATAATTGTGCATAAAGTCCCTTTTTAATTCTTAAAATATATCTAGAAAATGGTTGGTATCTAATTGTGCTACCAATTATGTATAAAAAATCAACAACAAAACAATAATAAGACTAAAATAACCTATTAAGGAGGTAATATACTTTGAAAGCAACTGGGATAGTTAGACGTATAGACGATTTAGGAAGAGTTGTAATACCAAAAGAAATAAGAAGAACCTTGAGAATTAGAGAGGGAGATCCTCTGGAAATATTTACCGATAAGGAAGGGGAGGTTATTTTAAAGAAATATTCTCCTATTGGAGAACTCAGCGACTTTGCTACACAGTATGCAGAGTCACTGCATAAGACCAGCGGACACATTACATGTATTACTGACAGAGACACGGTAATTGCAGTATCCGGTGCGTCAAAAAAGGAATTTCTTGAAAAACAACTCAGCTCTGATGTTGAGAAAACTATAGAGGAGAAAACTACACTACTTATAAAATCTCCTGAAGAAAAATCAATTTCAATTTTGGCAGAAGAAAATGGTGAAAGAAAATATGCCTCCCAGGTTGTTTCGCCAATCATTTCAGAGGGTGATCCGATAGGAGCGGTGATTATGCTTTCTACCGATGCAAATGTAAGAATGGGTGAAGTTGAAGCAAAGCTTGCACAATCAGCAGCAGGATTTTTAGGAAAACAAATGGAACAATAGTGTATAGGTAAATAGGTTATTTTTGTTAAATATAATGGGTTTGTTTTATTTCAGGGGGGATTATTATAATCCTCCCTTTTATAATTAACAGTTGACAGGAAATATTGTTATATATATAATTTCTTTAGTAAGTTAAATTTTCTAAAAACTTTCTTTTTTATCAATTTTAAGTACCATTCTTTGATTTTCGTTTCTAAATATTTCATCAGTACAGCTTTGAACATGTCAACCTTATTTTCACAAGTCCGGCATTTCATGTATATAGCAGCGTTGGAAATGGTTGCTGTAATAAAATTAGTTCCTTTATAAAGGAACGTAGGAGGATTTTTTTATGAATAATGTCAGTCTTGTAGGAAGGTTAACAAAAGATGTTGATCTTAGGTACACAACCCAAAAAATGCGGGCAGTTGGATCATTTACCCTGGCTGTGGAGCGGGATCCAAGAAAGGCAACAAAGGATAGAACCGCAGATTTTATACCGGTTGTTACATGGGGAAAAACCGCAGAGTTTGCAAGCAAGTACTTTTCAAAGGGGCACCGAGTAGCCCTCCAGGGAAGCATACATACCAGGGTTTGGGAAGATGATGAAAAAAACAGACACTATGTTACGGAGGTTGTTGCAGATAGGGTGTTTTTTGCCGATGCCAAGCAAAGGGAGTTTGATGAACCGGAAATTGAAGATTTGGAAGAAGCAGCTCTTTAGAATAATTAAACATTTATTAGTTTTCATTTTAAACCTGTCGTGGTTATAATGCTGAAAATGTAGTATAATAACAAGAAAAGGAAAATATGCATTCGCCATATACAGGCAATTGGAGAATTAATATGAATGAAGGTAAATTGGACAGATTAATAGACATTATGAAAACTCTGCGAAGCGAGAACGGTTGTCCGTGGGATCGTGAGCAGACCTATGAGAGTTTAAAGAGGTATTTTATAGAGGAAACCTATGAGTACCTTGAAGCAGTTGATTTAAACGATAAAAATAAGATGGTTGAAGAACTTGGAGACGTTCTTCTCCAAGTTGTCTTTCATGCGGTTATAGCAACGGAGAACGAAGATTTTACCATGGAGGATGTGATAAACGGAATTTGTGACAAGCTTATTCACCGTCACCCTCACGTATTTGGGAATGTAAAGGCAGATACCTCTGACCAGGTTCTTGAGAATTGGGAGGAAATAAAGAAAAAGGAAAAGGGTTTGATGAACCAAGCCTCAGTACTTCAGGATGTGCCTAAAAATCTGCCTGCACTCATGAGAAGCTACAAAGTTCAGCAAAAGGCGGCGCAAGTGGGATTTGATTGGGATAATACATCTGACGTTTTTACTAAAATCAGGGAAGAAATAGATGAATTGGAGCAGGAAGTGAAAAATTCAAATAAGCTCGGTATAGAAGAAGAAATGGGCGATGTATTTTTCTCAGTAGTAAATTTATCACGTTTTTGTAAAGTCCATCCTGAATTGTCGCTAACCCAATCTACCAATAAATTTATAAAAAGATTTGAGTATATAGAGAAAAAAGCAGCAGAACTCGGAAAAAATTTAAATGATATGACCTTGTCAGAGATGGATGCCCTGTGGAATGAGGCTAAAATGAATAAATGTGGGGAAAATGGATAAAATCATAGTGTAGTAACCAAATGGGAGGAATTACTAATGAATAAATCTGAATTAGTAGACAAAATGGCAGAGAAGTCAGGCCTTTCAAAGAAAGACTCTGATAAGGCGTTGAATGCAATGCTGGAAAGCGTAGAAGAAGC
>JAEZUC010000137.1 GCA_023443515.1 Bacillota bacterium | reverse complement strand
TACTTTGTCAGATTTTTTTCCTGCGCTGCTCATTTACCACCGTAAACTCCACTGCTCGGAAATTCATCTTCCTTGTACTGCTGGCATCTATCAATTTGAACCTTGTATCCATTGCTATAACTGCTTTGTAAGGTTTTGCAGTTCGCTTACCGCAATCAGCTTTATTATAATACCATGCTGTTCCAACCATGTCAACACTTTTTTGATTTGAAGTTTTTGGCAATTACTATTCTTCAAAACTGTAAAATAAAGTATTTCCTGTAATACAGCTCGGTTATAATACCATATTTGCTATCTGCTTGTCAACCCTTTTTTATCACTAAATTTTAAAGGGATTATTAAAGAGTTTCGTCTGCGACAGCTTATTTAGTTTAACACCGAGATAGGTTTATTTCAACATTCAATAATTGTGTATGTGTCAATAAACTTAATTTAGACATAATATACTTGTTTTTTCTTGCTTATGTCCAACATTAATTCTCATTTACTAAGGTTTAATTCTAATTTATTAAATTCTTGTTTAAGTATAATCATGTCCTGTTGATAGACATCTTTAAGTGACCTGTTATATATAATACTTGCAGGGTGGTATAGAGGAAAGAGCTTGTATACCTTTCCTGACAGATTACATTCGTGCAACGTTCCATGCATATCACCGATTGAAATACCAAAATTGTTTGTTATAGCTTTAAGCGGTACATTACCAAGGGTTACTATAATCTGTGGTTTTAATAATTGAATTTCTTTATGCAGCCATTTCTGGTTTTCCTTTATATCCTTCATCGTTGCAGGTCTGTTAACTATTCTGCCGGTTTTGGGATTTAATCTTCCAAGTCTGTATTTTATGGCATTTGTTATATACAAATCGTCTCTGCTTATTTCTAATACTTCTATAAATTCATTAAGGTTTTTCCCGGCTGCACCTACAAACGGTTTCCCTTGCTTAACTTCATCTTTACCCGGTGCTTCCCCGATAATAACAATAGGACTGTCAAGACAACCATGACCCAGCACCATTTCTTTATCTTTGAATTCTTGTACATATTCACAGCATAATTGTTCTAAGTTGTTTTGTATTGTATTATTCACAAAATTAGCCTCCGGACTCTTCACTTTCAAGCTGGTTTATTTTCTTTTTAACTTCCTTTATATCTTTAAATAATAATTCCTTTTTACTTTGATCTCTTAATAATGCGGCCGGATGAAATGTCGGCATAATCCAGAATTTTTTTCTCTCTATCCACTGACCCCGTATTTGTGTTATTTTAATATCCCTGGCTACTACATATTTTGCGGCAGTACTTCCGAGGCATACAATTATACGTGGCCTTATTAAGGATACCTGATTTCTCAAATAGGGCAAACATTTTTCGGCCTCCTCTTCATTAGGCACCCTGTTATTGGGCGGTCTGCATTTAACTACGTTAGCAATATAGTATTCATCAGGTTTAAACTTCAGAGCCTCAAGTAACGTATCTAAAAGCTGTCCCGCCGGTCCAACAAAGGGTAATCCCTGCATATCCTCCTGTTCTCCCGGGCCTTCACCTATAAACATTATTGGAGCTCGTGGATTCCCTCTTCCTATTACTATATTTGTTCTGGCTCCGGCAAGTCCGCAATTTCTACAATTAGCACATGTAGAATTAAGTTGGTCCCAGTTCAACAAATTACCTCATCCTTTATATTTTTATAGTGCATCTGTATACATTATAATCTATTAAGCAAAAATAGTCAGCCAGCCCTTTGTAACCATATTTCTCAAAATCGGTTATCTGGCCAACTGACTATTTTATATAATATAACAAAAATGTTTTAGTTAAATCTTCAGCCTTGTTTTAAACCTCTCAACAGCAGTCTGAGTATTTTCCCTGCTTCCGAATGCAGTAAGTCTGAAATACCCCTGACCGCTTGGCCCAAAGCCCACCCCAGGAGTTCCAACTATATTTGCCTCACTCAACAGTTTATCAAAGAAAGCCCATGAGTCCATACCGTTTGGAGTTTTCATCCATATATACGGTGCATTTACTCCTCCAAATACCTTTATGCCTATGCCCTCTAAGCCATTTTTTATGATTGCTGCATTTGATAAATAATAAGATATTGTTTCCTTTACCTGTTTTTGACCTTCTTCTGAATATACAGCCTCAGCACCGCGCTGCACTATATAGGATACCCCGTTGAATTTTGTTGCCTGTCTTCTGTACCAAAGTCTGTTGAGTCCGATTTCACTGCCATCCGTAGTATAGGCTTTTAATTCCTTTGGAATTACTATATATGCACATCTTGTTCCGGTAAATCCTGCAGTTTTGGAAAAACTTCTGAATTCAATTGCTACTTCTTTTGCTCCTTCTATTTCATATATACTGTGCGGAACATCCTTCTCAGTTATAAAAGCCTCGTATGCAGAATCAAATAATATAATTGATTTGTTTTTTGCCGCATAATCTACCCATACTTTTAGTTGTTCCTTTGTAAGTGTAGTTCCTGTAGGATTGTTTGGCAGGCATAGATATATAAGGTCTACTTTTTCTTTTGGAAGTTCCGGAACAAAACCGTTTTCGGACGTACATGGCAGGTAAGTTACGTTAGTCCATTTTCCGTCAATGTATTCTCCTGTTCTTCCAGCCATAACATTACTGTCTACGTAAACCGGATAAACAGGATCTGTAACTGCTATTCTCGAATTTAAGCCAAAGAGTTCCTGGATATTTGCTGTATCACTTTTGGCACCATCACTTACAAACACTTCATCGAATCCAATTGAAATTCCTCTGTTTTTATAATCATTCTCAATTATCTTATTTATAAGGAAATCGTATCCCTCGTACTCCGGATAACCTTTGAAGGTTTCTATTCTGGACATATCATCAACAGCCTTATGCATTGCATCTATACATGCCATTGGAAGCGGACGGGTTACATCTCCGATACCAAGCCTGATAATATCTGTGCTAGGGTTTTCTTCTTTAAATGCTGTAACTCTTTTACCTATCTCAGCAAATAAATAATTACCGGGTAGTTTTAAATGATTTTCATTTACTATTGCCATATTCATATTCCTCTCTTCTATTATATATAAAATTATTCTATATTAGTTAGATTTCTATTTCTCCTTCAAATACCTTTTCCGCAGGGCCTGTCATATATACACGATTATCCTTTTCGGACCATTCAATAAATAAGTCTCCACCAAGGAGTTTTATAGTAGCCGCTCTTTCAGATAAACCATTTAGTACTGAAGCTACAAGTACAGCACTGGCACCTGTTCCGCAAGCAAGGGTCTCACCTGCTCCCCTTTCCCATACTCTCATTCTCAATGTTGTCCTGTCTATAACCTGAACAAACTCAGCGTTTACCTTTCTGGGAAACAGTTTATGTGTTTCCATTTTTGGTCCAACATCATTTAACGGGAAGTTTACGGTGTCCTCCACATATGTTATGGCATGCGGATTTCCCATGGATACAGCTGTAACCTTGTATGTCTGACCATCTATTTCAACACTCTCTGATATAAAACTTTCCTTTTCGCTTTCAACAGGTATATCTTTAGGTATTAAGATCGGTTCTCCCATGTCAACTCTCACTAGAACCACTTTGCTATCTATAATCTTTAGATCCAGAATCTTTATTCCAGCCAAGGTTTCTATTGTAAGGTTCTTTTTATCTGTAAGCCCATTATCAAACACATATTTCCCAACACAACGTATGGCATTCCCGCACATTTCAGATTCTGAACCGTCTGAATTAAACATTCTCATTCTGAAATCAGCTATATCAGATTTCATTATAAGTACAAGTCCGTCTGATCCTATTCCGAAATGTCTGTCACTTACTTTTTTTGAAACTTCAGATGGATCTGAAATCATATTTTCCGTACAATCCACATATATATAGTCATTACCAAGTCCCTGCATTTTTGTAAATTTCATTTTATTTCTCCTTTCTCCAAACTCGCAACATCTTATGTAAATCTAATCATTTACTTTATCAATTTAACTTGTTCATATTATAACATACCTTTTAAGTTTTACAACGAATTCGTCGCCTATATTCTTATAACTATTATTTGTATTGTTATACATACTATAATATAATTATGGTAAAACTTTTCAAATAAAACGTAAATGGAGGCATACTCTTGAAAACGTATTTAAAGCATTTATCTGAATTTTTTTCGCATGTTAAAATGCCCGGCTTTGCAACTATGATGTTAAGTGTTGTATTTATATTTCTTATAGGAATAGGAATATGGGGCTTTTTAAGAATCCGCAATATCCAAAAGGGTAATCTTATAATTACTGAATACGGTTTATTTAATAACGAAAAAGAAACAAAGCCTTTATTTAAGCTTGTAAAAAAAGATTATATTATTATGCTTGCTATGACCTTGATATATGCAATTCCGGCAATATACAATCTGGGCGGTTTCAAGATACCCGAAACGCCATGGGCCCCCGCAAACAATAACGACGGGTTTATCGTAGACCTCGGAAGAAAAGTGGACGTTTCAAAACTTATGATTTATCAAGGCTATAATGATGAAAAATATGACGGTGGAAAATTCAATATCAAGTTTCTAGATTCAAACGATACATATTCAGACTCTGAAACTCTTGAGAAATCAGGTTTTTTCTCTTGGAAAGTATCTACTAAAGAATTTAAAACCAATAAAATTAAAATAATTGCTGATAAACCCGGTTCAGCAATTAACGAACTTGCTATTTTTGAAAAAGGTTCAACCACGCCGTTTAAAGTTAAAAGCATAACTCCTGTAGACCCATTGATAAAAAGTTCCGGTAAAAGTCCTGACGGGCAGGCTTATAAATTAAGTAATCTCTTGGATGAGCAAGATAGAGTTGATTTTTATACTTTATCAGCTACCACTACCTATTTTGATGAAGTATTTTACCCTCGAACGGCTCTTGATTTTATTTATAAAGTCCACCCTTTTGAAAGGACTCATCCACCACTGGGTAAATACTTTGTTATGATTGGAATGCTCATTTTTGGAGTAAACCCATTTGGTTGGAGAATCATTGGTACCTTATTCGGAGTAGCCATGATTCCTCTTATGTATATGTTTGGTTATAAGATTTTTAAAAATAGATTTCTTGCGTTCTGTACAGCTTTTTTGATGATGTTTGATTTTATGCATTTCGTTCAGACAAGAATATCTACTATTGATGTTTACGTGACCTTCTTTGTTATTTTAATGTACTACTACATTTATGATTACTTTGCCACTAAGTCATATAAAGCCGGTTTTAAAAAGTCCCTCAAACCGCTTTTTCTCTGTGGTCTTATATTTGGTATAGGTATTGCAACTAAATGGATAGCAATGTATGCCGCTGTGGGTATTTTCCTCATACTCGTTATTGCGAAGCTCGACGAGATTGTTTATTACATGGCATATAAAAAGAGCGGTCTTTCCTCGGATTTGTTCACCAAATTCTGGAGTAAGTACTTTTTTAAAACTGCTTTATTCTGTATTGTATTTTTCATACTAATACCCGGCATCATTTATTTTGCCTCATATACATCTATAATGCAGGTTCCCGGAAATGGTGTCAAAGAGTTTTTTAACAATCAGTCTTATATGTATAGTTTCCACAACGATTTGCATGCTAAGCACAATTATTCATCACAGTGGTTTGAATGGCCCATAATGACCAAACCTATATGGTATTACGGCTCTAAAGCACTTGCTGCTGAAAAATTAACTTCCAGCATTATTTGTATGGGAAATCCGTTGATCTGGTGGATAAGCATACCAGCACTGATTACAGGAATTATTGTTGCATTTAAACGGAAAGACAAATATATGCTTGTTCCTATTTTCGGTGCTTTATTTCAGTATATTCCTTGGATGGTAGTGCGTAGAATGGCCTTTATCTATCATTACTTTTCTGTTGTTCCTTTTCTTATAATCATCATTGTATATTTGATTAAAGTATTCCTGGAACAAGGAGGGAATACGAAAAAGATTGTATACATTTATCTGGCATTAACAGCAATAATGTTTGTAATGTATTATCCGATTTTATCAGGAATGATTGTGCCGAGGTGGTATGCCAGCATGTTACAATTGTTCCCGGGCTGGAGTTTCAGGTACTAATATAAATACAAAGAATAGGAAGCATATTTTTACTATGCTTCCTATTTTTTTATTTATAAACATATTCAATTTTAAACAAAGTAAAAAGCCCTGCACACAGCTTCAATAGCGAATGCACAAGACTTTGTGGTGGAGGGAGATGGATTCGAACCATCGAAGTCAGAGACAACAGATTTACAGTCTGCCCCCTTTGGCCACTCGGGAACCCCTCCATATGGAGCTGGCGGACGGAATCGAACCCCCGACCTGCTGATTACAAGTCAGCTGCTCTACCTGCTGAGCTACACCAGCGCATTTATAGCAGATACTTAGTACCTCGTCGAGCAAGCGTTTCGCTCAACTGCCTGTATATAATAACACGGGAATTGATTAACTGTCAACACTTTATTTTAAAAATTTTGCTGTTATTTTTAGGAATATTTTGGAGCAAATTTTAGATTTATTTTGAAAGCAAAAAGCAACTCTCTTAAATAGAAAGTTGCTTTTTGTATAATTTAAATGGCGACCCGGAACGGGCTCGAACCGTCGACCTCCAGCGTGACAGGCTGGCATTCTAACCAACTGAACTACCGGGCCATTACTTTAAACTATAATGGTGACCCATAGGGGACTCGAACCCCTGTTATCGCCGTGAAAGGGCGGTGTCTTAACCACTTGACCAATGGGCCTTATTTATTCCGTCGAGCACCTCGCCGACTGACAAAATATATTGTAACGGGACATAGCTTAAAAGTCAAGCAATTTTTTTATCTTTTTTAAAAGGTATATTTTTACATATTACTAGCACTCCTGTTCTCCCTACTCACAGCTCGTTATACCCTATTTCAGATATGGTTGTGCACCACCTATTTCTTTATCCAGATATTTTTATATAGGTTTGTAATAGTGAGTTTTACTATTCCTTTTTCGTTTAGTGAAACTTCTCCTTTGTCATAAGCCTCTCTGGGGAAAATATAGAACGAGAAGTCATCACCATCTTTGTAATTTAACCCCGATATTCCATACACACCGCTATTATAAACTCTACCTTTGTATTCGGCTGTCATTTCGGCGAACATATCATAAGTGAATAAATGCTCACCTACGGTTTGATGACGTGTACCCGAAATCAGAGTAGCCATGGTCAACGAATATCCTCCACAAGCCCTAAAACCTATGCTGTAGCCTCCATTGTTTACTCCACCTGTATTACCTATCCAACTCACGTAGATTTTATTGTTTCCTTCCTTATACAGCTCTTTACCAACGTTGCTTTGCAAATCCTGAAGGTCAATTTCAACGGAATATTCCCCCTGGATAACATGACCGGTTTTATCCGTAAATTCTTCTGTATTGTTAACTACGTAAGCCATTCCCTGTGTCCAAAGTCCAATATGTCCCGTTTTCCACAACACTAATACCGAAATAGATATTAACACAGTAAGAACAATTGTTAAGCTCTTTAAATTAATTCTCATTTAATTACCTCTTGAAATAAAATAAGTTACTTAAAATATTATACTAATAATTTACATTTATTTATATATTGAATAAAATAGATTGTAAATCACAACACATCAATTTTGATTATTTGTGATTATTTCTTGAAATCAAACTATGGTTTAAAAAACAAATAATTAATGAGAGGTTGATTAAAACCAATGTGGAGTGAACTTTATAATTTAAACAACAAACCTACATTTGAAAATGTTAGTGATTTTGTTAATAGTACTCTATGGGATGAGCTCTGTTTATTTATGGAAAATACTTATTCTATATCACCTAAATTGGAGTTCAGTAAATGTTCTGCCCAAAAAGGTTGGAATGTAAAGTATAAAAAGGGTAGCAGGTCACTATGTACTCTTTATCCGATGGATGGCTACTTTATTGTTCTTGTTGTTATCGGTAAGAAGGAACTCACAGGGGCAAATATAGTTGTTCCCACTTGCTCCATCTATACTCAAAATTTGTTTTTGGTGACACCTTCTTATTCTTTCGGTAAATGGCTTATGATTGAAGTAAGAGAAAAGTCTGCTCTTGAAGATGTAAAGAAACTGGTACAACTACGTGTAAAACCATTAAATAAGTGATTGTGTTAAGTGTAATCTTAAACCGAAAAGATATATGTTAAAACAAAAGCGTGTATTCCATTTTTTCTGAAATACACGCTTTTGTTTTTTTGGTGACCCATCGCAGATTCGAACTGCGGACACCTTGATTAAAAGTCAAGTGCTCTGCCAACTGAGCTAATGGGTCAAGTTTTCCGAATCACAAGTATAAATAATACTTAATAAATTCACTTTTGTCAACTCATTTTTTTAAAAAATTTATTCTTTTTTAAAAAAAATAAAATATAATGGCAATATGCCATTATATTTTATTTTATCAGCTAGTACTCTACAACTAGAATACCCTTATAATCTGTTCTCTGTCTTTTCCTACACCAATAAGACCTATCTTCACCCCTACAAGCTCTTCAATCCTATTCAGGTATTTTTGAGCGTTCTGAGGCAGATCCGAGAATGCTCTGACATTTGATATGTCTTCATTCCATGGTTCAAAAACTTCGTATATAGGTTCACACTTTGCAAGTTCGTTAAGACTTGCAGGGAATGATTTGATTACCTGACCTTCTTTTTTATATCCAACGCAAAGCTTTATCTCCTTGAGTTTTCCTATAGTATCTACATGGTTTATCGCCAGAGCTGTTAATCCGTTTATTTTTGCAGCATATTTTATCATAACGGTATCCAGCCAGCCGCATCTTCTTGGTCTACCTGTTGTTGTTCCATATTCCCAGCCAAGTTCTCTGATTGTATCCCCTATTTCATTGTTCTGTTCTGTTGGGAATGGGCCAGCACCAACTCTTGATGTGTATGCCTTAAGTACACCATAAACCTCATTTATATATACCGGGCCAAGACCTCCACCCGTACATACACCACCAGCAACCGGATTGGATGAAGTTACATATGGATATGTACCGAAGTCTATATCCAAAAAGTTTGCCTGAGCACCTTCAAATAATATATTTTTACCTTGGTCTATGGCATCTGCCAGTATACAGGTTGTATCGGTAATGTATTTTTTAAGCTGCTCTGCGTAGCCTAAATACTCTTTGATTATAGGTTCTGCTTCAAAAGGCTTCCCGCCATAAACTTTTTCAATTATCAGATTTTTTAACTCCAGATTGGATTTGACCTTTTTGATGAATTCATTTTCGTCTATAAGGTCACACATTCTTATTCCAGATCTTTCAATTTTGTCTGCGTAGCAAGGACCTATACCTCTCTTGGTAGTTCCTATACTGTCATTACCCCTGAACTTCTCCTGAAGTTCATCCAGTTCCCTGTGATAAGGCATTATCAGGTGAGCCCTGTCGCTGATTAAAAGATGATCTGTTGTTACTCCTCTTTCATTTAAGCCCTTCATTTCATGAAGTAACACTGCCGGGTCTACAACTACTCCGTTTCCAATTATACAAGTCTTATTTGTATGAAGAATTCCTGAAGGTATCAGATGCAGTGCATATTTTACTCCGTTGGCTACAATAGTGTGTCCGGCATTGTTACCACCGGAAAATCTTACAATTATATCTGATTGCTCAGCAAGCATGTCTATATACTTACCTTTACCCTCGTCACCCCATTGAGTTCCTACTACTACTCTTACGGCCATTCTATTATCCTCCTATCCATAAATGTTCAAACCAGATCAAAATAATAATTTCATACTTATGATATGTATCTTTTGCTAATTCAACCCATTAAATTATAACGTAGTGAAATTTATAATTCAACATAAAGTAATACAGACTGCAAAATTAGTATTAACTCTTCTCTTAAATTTATTATATAAAAATAAAATACCTGGAATTTATACTCCAGGTATTTTTTATAAACATATTATTTATTTTCAAGATATTTATTCAAGTTATCAATCAATTGATCGGCATCTATACCATGAATTGCACATGCATCTTCAATGCTTTCACCTGAAGATGACGGACATCCAAGACAGTGCATACCGCTTTCAAGAAATATCGGAACTGTACCCTTATCCAAGTTTAAAACGTCAGAAATAATCATGTCTTTAGTTACCTTAGCCATTATGATAAAACCTCCTTATGATATTTAACAAATTAACAATTGCTGTCACTTTTGTATTATACACTAATTAATTTTAAAAATATACTACATAATTTAAAGCTTGTTTACAGTTTAATTTTCCCAAACTGCTTTCTTCCGATTTCATACAGGTTATTCCCGTCGCTATCAATAATTACAGTTAATGGAAAATCTTCAACCTCAAGGCGCCTTACAGCCTCAGCCCCTAATTCCGGAAAAGCAATAATTTCCTGACTTTTGATACATTCTGCCATTAAAGCACCCGCACCACCTATTGCACCCAAATAAACTGCTCCAAACTCTTTTATTGCATCAATAACATTCTGGTCTCTCAGACCTTTCCCTATCATACCTGTTTCACCAAGTTTTATCAGTGTGGGAGCATAAGCATCCATCCTATAACTTGTAGTTGGCCCCGCTGACCCGATGATTTCGCCTTCCCTGCAAGGACATGGGCCAACATAATAAATCGTTTGGTTTTTTATATCAAACGGAAGCTCCTTGTTCTCCTTTAGTAATTCCAGCATTTTTTTATGTGCAGCATCTCTGGCAGTATAAATGGCACCGCTAAGGGACACAGTATCGCCTGCTTTCAGCATTCTGGCCTTTTCTCTGTCAAAAGGTGCCGTTAAATTATGATGCATTTTCCTTCCCCCTTATAATATCACTTCTGCATGTCTTGTAACATGACAGCTTATATTTATTGCAACAGGCAATCCTGCTATGTGTGTAGGATATGTCTCTACATTGACCGCCAGTGCTGTTGTATTACCACCCAGTCCTGCCGGACCTATCCCCAGTTGATTTACCTTATCCAGCATTTCAATTTCAAGGTTTCTCACATATTCTATGTTGCTCCGTTCATTTATTGGTCTCAACAATGCCCTCTTTGCTAATATGGACGCTTTTTCCATTGTTCCTCCGATTCCTACTCCTACTACTATAGGAGGACACGGATTCGGCCCTGCCTTGTCTACGGTATCAAGTATAAATTTCTTTACTCCTTCTATACCATCTGAGGGCTTCAGCATTTTCAATGCACTCATGTTCTCGCTGCCAAAACCTTTCGGAGCCAACTCAATTTTGAGTATATCACCTTCAACAATATCATAGTGGATTACAGCAGGTGTATTATCACCGGTATTTACTCTTTCAATAGGGTCACTCACAACTGATTTTCTAAGAAAACCTTCTTTATACCCTCTTCTTACACCTTCATTTATTGCTTCTGCCAACCCTCCGCCTGCTATATGAACTTCCTGTCCAATAGTTACAAAAACCACTGCCATTCCCGTGTCCTGACATATGGCAACTCTTTTATCGCCGGCCAGACTAGCATTTATAAGAAGTTTATCAAGTATTTCTTTACCTATCTGTGATTCCTCACACTCCATGCCTTTTTCCATAGCTTGTTTTACATCACTGTTAAGGAAATAATTTGCTTGTATACACAGCCTGCTGACTTCTTCTATTATTGTCGTTACATTAATTTCTCGCATGCTTCCTCCGTTTAAATTATTAAAGTAAAGTATACTTTTTATTATACATTTGCCATTTTGTCTCAACAACTGTTTTTAAATATTTTATAACCGTATAATAGCTATCAAAACCCGTAAACTATAAAGACAAATCATCATTTTTTTAGTATAATATTGATATAGAAGTTTTATTATTTCATTCCCAATCGTTTTATTACGGGTATAAGGAGGCTATTTTTTGAAATCAATTGCCAGTAATATTTTGGTTTGCGTAACACAGCAAAAAACTTGCGAAAGACTTATTAAAAAGGCTTTGGAATTCTCAAATGATGGGGACTCTCTGTTTATAATACACGTAGCAAAAAATGACTGGAGTTTTCTTGATAATGAAAAAGAAGGGGAAGCACTGGAATATCTTTTCGGTATAGCAAAATCAGTCGGTGCCAATCTGACGGTTTTAAGGTCTGACGATATTGTGGATACCATTGTTTCCTATTCTCTGGAAAACAATATAGACATGTTGGTTATGGGTGATTCCAAAGGAGATCACAGCGAAAACTATTTTTATAAAGCTTTAAAATCCAGATTGGATAAAGTTAATATACATGTGGTCCCTAACTAAAACGTAAAATGATAAAATATTTCCTATTTTGGATGGTACAAAATAACTATTTTGCCCTGAAAGGCTTGACTTTAGCGAGCTTTCATTATAAAATATTGTCGAATTCCATTTTTAGGAGGTTGTATATAAATGAATAAATCAGATTTAATCAATTCCATCGCTACAAAGTCAGGCTTAAATAAGAAAAATAGTGAAGCTGCTTTGAATGCTTTTATTTCTTCCGTAGAGGAAACTCTTAAAGCTGGCGATAAAGTTACATTAGTTGGATTCGGAACTTTCGAAGTTAGAGAAAGAGCTGCTAGAAAAGGCAGAAATCCTCAGACTAAGGAAGAGATTACTATTCCAGCTTCCAAGGCTCCAGTATTTAAGGCTGGAAAAGGTTTAAAGGATAACGTAAACGCTTAATGCTAAACTACATAAAGGGGGCTGTCATAAGGTAGAAAGTAATTTCTTTCTTACGACAGCCCCTTTTGTATTAGTTGTTTTTTCTTATTTTCTCTATAATATGGCATATAATTTGTGAATTTGTTGGTTTTTTTGCATCTGGGTTCTCATCAATTCCTTTTTCAATGCAGTTTCTTATTGCTCTCTCAACTTTTTGAACCGGAACACCGTTTTTTTCGGCTATTGATCTGTAAACTCCTTTCGGTAAAGAACCTGTTTTACAATAATAATCAAAAGATGCTGTTATTATATCTCTGATATACGAATACCCGGTCATATGTGCTTTCAAGCCATGTTCTCTCATATATTTTGTTGCAAGAAGCTTTAATTCATTATCTGTCTGATTTTTTTGTTTATAAGTATTTGTGGCACTATATGTATATTGACGTTTTCCAATTTGGGCTTTTTCAGAATCAGAGTATAACTGCCTTACTCTAGCCGCAATAATACTTTCGTCAAAGGGCTTGATAATGTAATAATTCGCCCCAAGGTTCATGGCTCTAGAGATATAAATTTCCTGGCTTATTGCTGAAAAAATGATAAATATAGGTCTGCTTTCCTTTGTCAATGTCCTGGCATATTCTAGTACACCTATGCCATCCAGCTTTGGCATAATTATGTCCAATAAAACTACATCGGGTAAATCCTTTTCTATAAGCTCAATTGCCTCAAATCCATCTTGAGCTATATTGGTTACCTCTAAGTCATCGTACTCTGCTAAATTATCCCTTAATGTCTGTGCAGCCAACAGATTGTCGTCAGCAATTAAAATCCTTATCTTACTCATGGTACCTCTTTTTACCTTTTCTTTTAATTTATACTTATTTAAGACATGCTCCCGAGTATCGTCCCCGAAACGGCATCAGGATCCGCAGAATCACAATTTATAACTGCGTCTGCGTATTTTTTGTACAGAGGAACTCTATGGTTATACAACTCAAGTAAAGTTCCTGCTGTTCTTACTAATTTTCTGGATGAATCCATTCTCTCTCTAATAATATCATACTTTGTATCCAAATATATAATAAATCCTATGCTTTTTAAATAATTCATTGAAATTTCACTATGAACAAGGCCTCCACCTGTTGATATTATACAATTATTATCATTTATTGAAATAACTGCTTCATCCTGGATTTTCATAAAATGTTCAAGGCCATCTTCCTCCACAAGTCGTCTGGGGGTTTTACCGGTCAATTCACAGATGAGTTGGTCAGTATCAATAAAGGTGTACCCAAGTCTTTCCGACAATATTTTCCCAACTGTCGTTTTGCCACTGCCAGGCATACCTATCAATATTATATTTTTCCGTGGCTCTATCATAGCTTATCCCACCTGTTATCCATATCAGTTATACTTCTGCTTCCTGAGGCCATGAGTATACTATCAACAAGGGCCATTCTGACCATTGCTTCGCATATTGGGTATATTCTAGGTACAAGGGAAGGGTCGCTTCTTGATGCAAATTTATGGGTAACCGGTTCAAGTGTTGATACATTAACTGTCAGCTGATCCTTTAAAATGGTTGGTGTAGGCTTGACAGCAACGCGTATTCTTATTTCTTCACCGTTTGATATTCCTCCGAGCATACCGCCTGCCCTGTTTGTTTTAAATCTGATACGTCCTGTTTCCTCATCGAAATAAGGAGTATCATTACATTCCGAACCCCTTTTGGATGTAACATCAAAGCCGTCTCCTATCTCGATTCCTTTTACACCGCCAATAGACATAATTCCATGTGCAATTGTGGCGCTCAACTTGTCAAAAACAGGCTCTCCAAGTCCCGCAGGTACTCCCTTTGCTATTATCTCCACGGCACCTCCGCAGGAATCCCCTTCCTTTTTTACCTGGAGCAGATCATCAATCATAAGCTTTGCAATATCTGAATCCGGACAATTTATCTCATTTGTTCTGTAATTCTGTTTTGCTGTTTCGTATGAGAACGGTCCTGCTTTTATACCATGGGATTCAACAGTAAATGCTATTACGTCAATTCCCATACTATCAAGTATTATTTTTGCTACAGCTCCTCCTGCTACTCTGGCAACTGTTTCACGTGCCGATGCCCTTCCTGCTCCCAGATAGTCAGAGTGCTCCCCATATTTTTTATAATAGGTGTATGCTGCCTGTCCGGGTCTTAACAAGTCTTTATTACCTTTGTGCTGTTCTATATGGTAATCTCCTATATCACTGCTTGGGATAATCATGCACACAGGTGCACCCGTTGTTCTGTCATCCTGCATTACTCCTGAAAAAATATATACTTTATCAGCTTCTGATCTTGGAGTGTGCAACTGAGACTGTCCCGGTTTTCTTTTATCCAGTTCTTCCTGAATAATTTGCGAGGTAATTTTTAGACCGGCGGGCACACCGTCAACTATTACTGCCAGTCCTCCCCACAATTCGGGCGGGATATCCGGATTCTTTCTGAAAGCTCCTGAATAGGATTCCCCGCATGTTGTAACTCTGAATAACCTGCCAAATGTATTTCCTAACATATTTACCTCCATAAACCGCACAGTGCGGCTGTAATTATATTAATTGAATTTTTCCGCCGCAGCTTTTTACCGATTCAACAAAACCAGGATATGTAACATTCATGGCCTCAGCTGTATCAATAATGGTTTCACCATCGCAATTCAAACCGGCTATCGCCAGAGACATTACCACTCTGTGATCATCATGTCCTTTTACAGCCGTTCCGTGCAATTTACTTTCGCGTATTATCAATCCATCGGGAAGCTCGGTTATGTCAGCACCCATTTTAGTAAGCTCAGAACACATTACACTAATTCTATCAGTTTCTTTTAGTCTTGCCTGAGGAACATTGACCAGTCTGGTTTCACCTTTTGCAAAACATGCTGCTACAGCCATGGCCGGAAGAGCATCAGGTATGGAATTCATATCAATCTCTCTTCCTTTTAGAATCTTTCCTTTAATTTTTATACTTTTTTCATTGTATTGTACTTCAGCACCCATATCCTGTAGTATGCCAAGAACAGCTTTATCTCCCTGAGGGTCAGACATATCAAGGTTTGTCAGAACCAACTCGTTACCGGATATCGCAGCTTGAACCATAAAGAAGGTTGCTGTGGAGAAATCTCCGGGAATAGTACAATCAAAAGGCTTGTATTGTTGGCTTCCGGGTACGAAGAATTCTTTCATTGAATTGTGTGAATATTTGATGCCCAGCTTGTCGAGCCACCACAATGTAATTTCTACATAAGGTATTTCATTTAGACGTATAATTTTTACATGGGTATCCTTTTCAAGCAGTGGAGCATTTAACAAAATAGAGGACAGGTATTGGGACGTTACAGAATCAAGTTCCGTAAAACCTCCGGTTGCCCTTCCTTTAATAACTACAGGAGCAGACTCATTTCCTCTGGTCGTAAACGCGGTGCCCCCCAGATTATTTATGGCTTTAACCAAAGGCCCAATCTGTCTTTTACGAATCTGATAATCCCCTGTAAAAACAGTATGACCCTCGACAAGGGCAGCGGTCATAAGCCCAAGTCTGAGACTTGTTCCTGAATTGCCCACATCAATAACATTTTCCGGAACCTGCGGACACGCTCCGATTCCGTTGACCGTATAACTTTCTTCATCAAGATCATATGTCGAGCCAAAAGCTCTGCAGACATCGGCTGCAGAAACTGCATCTGATGAAATCAAAGGATTTCTAATAATACTTGTACCTTTTGCCAACCCTGCCAGAAATAATGATCTTATAGTGTGAGACTTTGATCCGGGAATGTTTATATTACCCGAAAGATTTGATTTTTCAACCTTTAAAAACATTAAATTCACCTACCATATTACCGTATTTTTTTTACTTGCAATTTTACCGTGCTACAGTTTTCCTACATTACTATGTTATCTAATTAGGCTAAGTCTCGTCAACCGATACTTAGCCTATTTTATTTAAAATATATAAATTATTGCTGTGTATTGATAATTTGTTTGGGTGGAGGCGGTCCAAAAAACTGATAAAAGTTACAAAGTAGTCTGCCATTATATAGCTTGCGTTTTTTATCTGCCCTTTTGCCAAATAGTTTTTCAAATTCCATATTGGAAGTAATTACATAATATGACCAGGTATCCAGCTTTTTAAAAACTTTGCCCATTTCTCTGTAGAGGTTTTCTACGGCTTCCTTTTCTCCAAGCCTTTCTCCATAAGGAGGGTTACATATAATAATCCCGTATTTATATCTGGAGCTTATGTCAGACATGGGAAGTCTCTGAAGATGAATTGCATCCTCAACACCGGCTTTTTTTGCATGATATCTGGCAAGGCTCATAGCATCCTCATCAATATCCGAACCGTGGATTCTCAGTTCCTGATCCTCAACCATCAGATCGTATGCTTCGTCCCGCGCATCATCCCACAGTTTTTGGGGAATGGACGCCCACTTTTCAGCGTCAAATTCTCGCCCCAAGCCCGGTGCAATGTTCCTTCCTATCATAGCCGCTTCTATGGGAATAGTCCCGCTTCCACAGAAGGGATCAAGCAGAATCCTGTCCTTCTTCCAATGACTTACCAGAATCATGGCACAAGCAAGAGTCTCCTTTAGTGGAGCACCTCCAACCAGTTTTCTGTAGCCTCTCTTATGAAGGCCTGCTCCGCTTGTATCTATTGTCAGGGTAACTATGTCTTTTAGTAACGCTACTTCTATTCTATACCTGGGGCCATTTTCTTCAAACCATTCACATTTATATTTTTGTTTGAGCTTTTCAACTACTGCTTTTTTTACTATAGCCTGACAATCAGGGACACTGAAAAGCTTTGAATCAATCGACTTTCCTTCTACCGGAAATTCTGCATCCATAGGAATAATTTCATCCCACGGCAAGGCTTTTGTTTGTTCAAACAATTCTTCAAAACTCAGGGCTTTGAATTCACCCATTTTAAGTAAAACACGATCTGCCGTCCTGAGCCACAAATTGGTTCTGCAAATAGCCGATTCGTCACCCGAAAAAGTAACCCTCCCATTTTCTACTTTCTGTTCAAAATATCCGAGTTTTTTTAATTCTCTTGCTGTTATTGCTTCTATTCCAAATGCTGACGTAGCAATAAGTTGTAATTTGCCCATTTTTCTACCTTTCACCAAACATTTCTTGAGATTTTATCACAAAAACAAGTAATAAATAAGTAATATTATTATAACCTTACAAAGAATTATTAACAACATTATTTACCACATGATATACTTTGAATTACTTTTATATTAAGGTATTAAATAAGTACGAAGTTTACCGAAGGTAAATGACACTAATTTTTGAGTCGCTTGCAATTATTTGTTTTTTCCTTAACAACTTCAACTTATGCTGTTTTTTAAATAAAAGCTTTAAAACCTTTAATTTCAATTGTTTTAACCACATATATTTTTTACTTCATTTATTTTAATAATTAAATTTGCAATTTTTGCTTTTTACTCTTGCATAATAAAATGCCTAATGATATAATATGAAAGGCGAAAAAAGTTAATAATTGGTGTACAATGGAGTATGCAGTTTAACTTACATGTCCTTTCTTTTATAATATAATCAAGGCGCGTATGTTAGCTTTTAATAGGCATTTTTTGTAACTTCTGTTACTCATTGCCACGTTTATAAATCTCCTGTCACCAAATAATACTTAATAATTAAATACATAGCAGGAGGTTATTTAAATGAAAATATTACAAAGAGTAATGGATCAGGTTATTAAAAGAAATCCTGGCGAACCAGAATTTCATCAGGCAGTAAAAGAAGTTCTTGAATCTCTCGAGGTTGTTGCCGAGAAACATCCTGAATGGGTTGAAGCAGGCATATTCGACAGAATAGTAGAACCAGAAAGACAGATTATTTTCAGAGTACCTTGGGTTGACGACAATGGTAAGGTACATGTAAACCGTGGATTCAGAATTCAGTTCAACAGTGCAATCGGTCCTTATAAGGGTGGTTTAAGACTTCATCCTTCCGTTAATGTAAGTATCCTCAAATTCCTTGGTTTTGAACAAATCTTCAAAAATTCTTTAACAAGCCTTCCAATAGGTGGCGGTAAGGGTGGAAGTGATTTCGATCCTAAAGGAAAATCCGATCTTGAAATCATGAGATTCTGCCAGAGCTTTATGACAGAATTATCAAAACATATCGGTGCTGATACTGACGTTCCTGCAGGTGATATCGGAACAGGTGCAAGAGAAATCGGTTTCATGTATGGACAGTACAAGAGATTGAGAAATGAATTTACCGGTATTCTTACAGGTAAAGGATTAACTTGGGGCGGAAGCCTTGTTCGTACTGAAGCAACAGGTTACGGCCTCTGCTACTTTATGGATGAAGCATTAAAAGCTAAGGGTAAATCATTCAAGGGTGCTACAGTAGTTGTTTCCGGTTCAGGTAATGTTGCAATATACGCTACTGAAAAAGTACACCAATTGGGTGGAAAAGTTGTTGCATTAAGTGACTCCAACGGATACATCTATGATCCTGACGGAATCAAGCTTGACACTGTTAAGCAGATAAAAGAAGTTGAAAGAAAGCGTATCAGTGAATATGTTAATATCCACAAGAACGCAACTTACACTGAAGGCTGTTCAGGTATCTGGAGCATTAAGTGTGATATCGCTCTTCCTTCAGCTACTCAGAACGAAATAGATGAAGCTTCTGCTAAATTATTGGTAGCAAACGGCTGCTACGCAGTTGGTGAAGGTGCAAACATGCCTTCAACTCCTGAAGCTGTTGAAGTTTACCTCAACAATAAGATTATCTACGGACCTGCTAAAGCTGCAAATGCAGGTGGAGTTGCTACTTCTGCACTTGAAATGTGCCAGAACAGCATGCGTTACTCATGGACTTTTGAAGAAGTTGATGCTAAGCTCAAAGATATTATGATTAATATCTACAAGAACGCAAGTGCTGCTGCAAAAGAATATGGAATGGAAGACAATCTTGTTGCCGGTGCTAACATCGCAGGCTTCCTGAAGGTTGCCAATGCAATGTACGCTCAAGGTGTTGCATACTAACCCAAACCCTCATATAAAATGGAAAAACCATGGCACATATATTATGTGCCATGGTTTTTTATTGTCTAGGAAAGTGTTAAAATAATTTATCTAAACCGAATCCACGGTTCTGTTTCCGGTGTTTCACAGGCAAATGTCATTTCTTCTTTTTTGGTGGGATGCTCCAGTGTTAATGAGGACGCCCAAAGTGCTATTTGTTGTCCGGGTTTGTTTACAGCAACCCCATATCGTTGATCCCCATACAGAGGATATCCCGAATGAGAAAGTTGAACCCTTATCTGGTGAGGTCTTCCCGTATGAAGTTTTACCTTAATCAGACTTAGCTCTCCGTTGGATTTAAGTACTTCGTATTCTAATACTGCTTCCTTGGCATCCCTTGTACCTTCCTTTACAACATGAACCATATTCTCTGAACTATCTTTTAAAAGAAAGTTCCTAAGTTTAGTTTTCTGTTCCTTCGGGACACCTCTGACTACTGCCAGATAAACTTTTTTGAAGGTTCGTGTTCTCACTTGTTCAGATAGTCTTGACGCACATTTTGACGTTTTGGCAAACACCATAACACCACCTACAGGCCTGTCTAGTCTATGTACCAAGCCAAGATATACGTCCCCGGGCTTATTGTATTTTTCCTTAAGATATTGCTTCAGAAGCGTAAGCATGTCAATATCCTTTGTATTATCGGCCTGAACAGGTATATTTACAGGCTTTTCAACTACCAGCAGATGATTGTCCTCATAAATGATTTTGGGAATCACTTATTCTCCCACCTTCCATATATGCCGCATGGAAGTACCAAACCTGAATTGGTTACTGGTATTCCAACCTCGCCACTGCTATGTGTCCCTTTGAATCGTTTCCCTATTGTCTGCTTTAAAATGTTACTGAGGACTGTGGGTGAAAAACCTGTGGTATATGAATTTATCAGGAAAAACAGCGGCTTGTCCGATAAAAGGCCCATACACTGTTCAACAAAGCCATACAGCGAATCCTCTATCTTCCATATTTCCCCTCCGGGCCCTCTACCATAGGAAGGCGGGTCCATTATTATTCCGTCATATTTTTTCCCTCTCCTTATTTCACGCTGTACAAATTTCATACAATCGTCGGTTATAAATCTCACCGGCCTGTCTGCCAAACCAGAGAGTGCAAGGTTTTCCTTTGCCCAACTTACCATTCCCTTTGCTGCATCTACGTGACAGACTTCAGCTCCTGCATAGGCTGTTGCAACAGTCGCACCGCCCGTATAGGCAAAAAGATTAAGAACCTTTATAGGTCTGTTTGCCTTCTGAATACTATTTATCATCCACTTCCAGTTAACGGCCTGCTCAGGAAACAAACCTGTATGTTTGAAGCCTGTAGGTTCTATATAGAACTTTAAGTCATTAAAGGATACTGTCCATCGTTTAGGCACTTTTTTCTTAAATTCCCATTGTCCTCCTCCGCTTTGGCTTCTATGGTAATGGGCATCAGCCTTGTCCCACATCTTTTTATCTTTTATGGGCCAGATTATCTGAGGGTCGGGCCTTCTAAGTATTACATTCCCCCACCGTTCAAGCTTTTCGCCGTCTCCTGTCTCTATTAGTTCATATTCCTTCCATTCATCTGCCAGTAACATTTATTTTCCTCCGTTTATTTTTTCCTTCATTAAATATATACTTTATTTTCAGCTCCAGCCTAAAATTCTTCTCTGTATTTATTCATAAGATTCTTAAAGAGCTCTGCACTTGTAGGTGGTGTATAGGTAATGGTATTTGCTCCTGCTTCTATTGTTTCTCTGATGCTTTCTACAGTTGGCCCCCCTGTTGCAATTATGGGTACCTCAGGAAAGTTTCGGCGGATTTCCCTTACAACTGCAGGTGTTTTCCCTGCACATGATACATTTAGAATAGAAGCCCCCGCCTCCAACCTGCTTTTTATGTCGGTTTTGTCCGAAGCGACGGTAATCACAATAGGGATATCTATTCTCATATTTAGATGACTTATAAGTTCATTGGTTGAAGGAGCATTTACAACTACTCCTATAGCCCCCTGAAATTCAGCATGCATTGCAATATTTATAACCCTTTTGCCCATAGTTGTGCCTCCCCCTACTCCGCAAAACACAGGAATATCTGACGCTGCTATTATGGCATGGGTAATTACAGGTTGTGGTGTAAAAGGGTAAACTGCAATAACTGCATGAGCATTGCAATTCTTTATTATAGCTACATCAGTTGAAAACAGCAGGGACTTTATATTTTTCCCAAAAATATTTATTCCACTGGCTTGATTTATAACTTCAGGCACTTTTACCATGTGCTTCCGCAAGTTACCTTCAATTTCGGGTACGAACATTTGATTATTCCTCCATCACATATCTGGTACTATAATAACCTTTTTACATAAATTGCATACTTTATTCACGTAATAGTATACTAAAAAAATGTAGACTAGTATACCGACATTTCCGATAATTATTTAGGTATTGTAATTAAAACCAGTCATGGTAGAATTATATTCGGCTATTATTAAAATTAATAATAAGGAGTTTGGTTTATGATAAATAAGAATACCCTTCCAACAAATTTCCTTGGATGTGAAAGTTGCTTCGAGGATTCTGATATAGTTATTTTTGGGGCTCCCTATGATGGTACGACCACCTTTAGGCCGGGCACAAGATTCGCCCCTTCTGCCATGAGAATTGATTCTATAGGTCTTGAAACGTACAGTCCTTACTTTGATGCTGATATTTCGGACTACAAAATCCATGATTACGGTGATCTTGATTTGCCCTTTGGGTCACCCAATAAGGCCTTGGAAATGATATCACAAACCTCCCGAGTAATCTTTGAAAACGGTAAGAAACCTCTTATGATCGGGGGAGAACATCTTGTATCACTGCCTTCAATTGAACAGGCTGCAAAATTATACCCTGAGCTTAGAATTATACATTTTGATGCTCATACTGATTTGAGAGAAGAATACATCGGAGAGCCTTTGTCACACTCTACTGTTATAAGAAGGGCATGGGATATCCTGGGGGATAATCGTATTTATCAGTTTGGTATAAGGAGCGGAACCAGAGAGGAATTTTACTGGGCCAAGGCTGGACATACCAACCTATGTCTTCATAATTTTGACACACTTTCAAATGCTGTATCTCAAATTGGTACTGCTCCGGTTTATCTTACAATAGATTTAGATGTTCTCGATCCTTCTATTTTCTCAGGAACAGGTACTCCCGAGGCCGGAGGAGTTACATTCCTTGAGTTGGTAAATGCGCTTAAAGCGGTATCAGCTTTGAATATAATAGGTGCTGATGTAGTGGAACTGTCACCCCACTATGACCATAGCGGTGCTTCTACTGCTGTTGCATGCAAGGTTTTAAGAGAAGTCATCCTTGCCATGCAGAATATCTAAAAATGTTATATGTTAAAAACCCGTTATCCCTTAAAACAGAGATAACGGGTTTTGTATTATAAAGGTTTACAGTGCTTTCTCTCCTCTTTCTTTTGTTCTGATTCGGATACAATCTTCAAGATTGAATATGAATATTTTACCGTCTCCTACCTCCCCGGTCTGAGAGTACTGAATTATAGTTTCAGATATCAGCTCAACCTTTTCGTCTGCCGCTACCAATTCAAGCTTTACTTTAGGAAGAACATTTAAGGATACCTCGGTACCTCTGTAAAATTCTTTCCATCCCATTTGTTTTCCTGCACCCATTACCTGAGTAATAGTGATGCCGTCTATGTCGATTGCCAGCAGTGCTTCCTTTAGTTCTTCAAGTTTTGACGGCCTGATAATTGCCTCTATTTTTTTCATGTTACATCCTCCCCGTTACATGATAGTTAATGTTGTCTTTATTAATCCATTCCTGTGAAAGAAGGATATGCAGATTCTCCGTGCTGTGTTATGTCCAGGCCCTCAGACTCTTCTCTGGGAGCAACCCTGATTTCCTTCATAATTACTTTAATTGCAAACATAATAACTGCTGTTCCTACTACAGCAAAAACTATTGTTACTGCTACACTTATTAACTGTGCTACAAACAGTCTTGTGTCGCCGAATACAAGGCCATCCCATTGTGCTGCAGAATTTATAGAATTTTTGGCAAACAAACCTGTTGCAATACCACCCCATATACCGCCGATTCCATGGCAGCCAAAAGCATCAAGTGCATCATCATAGCCAAATTTGGGTTTTATAATACTCATTGAGAAGTAACAGATAGGACTTACAACCGCTCCTATTATCAGTGATGCCCAAATAGGTACAAAACCTGCTCCCGGTGTTATTGCCACAAGGCCTACAACTGCTCCGGTAGCTGCGCCAAGCATGGTAGGTTTTCCTCTGGTAATTTTCTCTACCAGCATCCATGAAATAAGTGCCATTGCTGCAGATGTATTTGTAGTCATTAATGCATGAACAGCTAATTCCCCGCTTCCTAAGGCACTTCCCGCGTTGAACCCAAACCAACCGAACCAGAGTACAGCTGCTCCGATAAACACCAGAGGTATATTATGAGGCTGATGAGAGGTCATTCCATACCCCTTTCTTTTGCCTAGTATAACTGCTGCCACCAAGCCTGATATACCTGAACTTATGTGAACTACGTTTCCTCCCGCAAAGTCTATAGCTCCGAGACTTCTAAGCAGTCCGTCCACACCCCACATCATATGAGCCATAGGGTAGTATACGATTAACGACCACAAACCTATAAATAGAACCAGTGATGAAAATTTCATTCTTTCAACTAATGCACCTGTAATCAGTGCCGGTGTAATTATTGCAAACATCATCTGAAAAGCTGCGAATAAAGTATGGGGTATAGTTCCCGCATAATCTGCATTCGGCTGTCCTGATACATTTCTGAAAAAAGCCCAGTCCAGATTTCCTATTATTCCTCCGATATCCTTTCCAAATGACAGAGAATAGCCCACAGCTACCCAAAGTACCGAAGCAAGACCTGCAATAAAAAAGGATGACATAATAGTGCTCAATACATTCTTCCTTTTTACCATTCCTCCATAAAAGAGTGCTAAACCAGGTGTCATAAAGAATACCAAAGCAGTTGACACCAACATAAAGGCTGTATCGCCAGTATTAATATTTCCCATAATTTTTACCCCCATATTTTTTATTTGACTTGCAAATGATGTAGAGTAGGTAGGAGGGAAATTTAATATCTTTTCCCTCTTTCCCCTGCATCAAACTGTGCATGCGATTTTCTCGCACACAGCTTTCCGATATTCTTCTTCCTTCAGCTTTCGCTAAACTGCAAG
>JAEZUC010000117.1 GCA_023443515.1 Bacillota bacterium | reverse complement strand
CCAAGCAAACCCATCTCACATTTAACTATTTATTTCCTTTGCTGTTGACGGACGCCTGAGACACCGATACAATATAATTGATTGCAATATATTTGATGACAGAGTTATGTTGTCAAGGTTCAAAGGGTGGGCGGCAGCACAATGTGTGTGAAAAACGATTGGCGGTCGCCTTTTTTATTTTCATAAACTGCTATTGCAATTTAGAGGAAAACGCCCTATAATTTAAAATATCAAAGGTTACTTTTGAGAGAGTACACCTAAACTTAATAGTTTTTGTAAGAAACTATTGGATACTCAGTGGTCGAAACACTGGGTATTTTTCGTTTTGTGGGTCTTATAACAATTCTTTTTTCAGTTACTTTATAACCCTAATACCTATTAATTCAATTATCGTTTTCATCTGTTTCAAAAAGGTATTCCATCTCAAGCTTTGGAAAATAAATATTTTTAATTTTTAAGGCATCTGACCATGGTATTTTAGAAGTTCCATTTAGATAATTTCTTGCAGTTTTTTCGCTTACGTCTAAACATTCAGCAATGTTCAGTTTTGTTATTCTTGGCCTGTGCCTTGCCATTTCGGCTAATAAATTATAAAACATGTATTCCCGGCCCCTTTCCGTTGACGGTTACTTCAATGATATTATATTACCGTTAACGGAAAATGTCAACACTTTATTAGTTACATTTCACCGTTAACGGTCAATTTATATTGACAGATTACAAGTAAACAAGATATATTTATTATTAATATGAGGTGAAAATTTATGGGACTTGAAGTAATCAATGAATTAAGAAAATCAAAAGGTTTAACATCGGAGCAATTATCAAATCAATCTGGTGTACCTCTTGGAACATTAAATAAAATTTTATCTGGTGTAACTAAAGATCCTAAGTTAGAAACATTGAAAGCTTTGGCTAAAGTTTTGAATTGTAGTCTTAATGACTTTGATGATAGTAGTAATGATACCTATAATAGTAAAGCATATTCAGAAGCATTTAAAATTTTTCAAATGTTAAATCCTGATTTTCAACGATATGCATTAAATCAAATAAAGTCATTATTAGAATTGCAGAATAATTTATGAACCAACTCTATTTACCTTCCCCTCTGTTCATTTATTTTTTCTGTATATATTATACACTTTGAGTGTAGTTTTGACAATATATTATTACACTTTTAGTGGATAATGTCCAAATATGATTCTTTCCATTTGACTATTTATATTGAAAAAATACACACATTGTGTACAATAAGTATATATATTTTTTTTGAGAGGTATTGTTATGTTTTCTTCAAAGTTGAAAGAGTTAAGAATCGGACAGAGTTTAACTCAAGCAGAACTTGCAAAAAAGCTCAATTTGAAGCCCTCAATCATTGGCATGTATGAGAATGGAAGACGAATGCCGGAAGTTAAAACATTGAAGCTTATTGCTAATCTTTTTAATGTTACAACGGATTATCTATTAAGAGATGTCGATTGCGGTTTATTTCAACCGAAAAACTTGATTCAACTAAGGGGAAATCGTTCCATACAGGAGTATTCTAAATTATTAAATATAAGCGAAGACTTGTTGACAAAATTTGAAAATGGGACTGAAATACCAACTCCAGGTATTATCGAATATATTTCTGAAATAGAAGGAATTGAACCAAAATATTTTTTTATTGCTTCAAATGAAATAAATTGTTCAAAGGTTTCTAAAAAACAAAATGCCAATAAATTGCTTGATAACGATTTGATGGAATGGTTAGAATCCCCAGACAGTACAGAATATATTAAATTTATTTACAAGGCATATAAGCAAGGAATTACAAAAGATATGTTACCCAAAGCAGAAATCAGTATTAAGATTACTTAAAAAAAAAAGAGTTTAAAAAACTCTTATTTTTTTGGATTTAAAATCGGTTTTAATACTTTTGGTATCTTAGGTTGATAAACAAACAGCATACACTTACCAGCCTTTTTTTGGGCAATCTCTTCTATCTGTTGCCCAATTGCGTTAATTACCTTCTTTTTCATCATATTGTCACCTCTTTCACCTCGTCGGATATTTCATTAAGAATCATATTAACCTTTTGGTATTTTCTTTTATTTGCATAATATCTTGCAATATTAACTCTTGAAATAAGTAAATCCCTATTTAAGCTTTTTATATAAAGTTCCCTTGCACGGGCATTATAAATAGAGAAAAATAATGAAATATAAGTAACAATCGGAACAATAATATCACCTATTAAAATTATTAGTGAGGTGGTAATCTTCATATTATCATTAATAAGAATTTTATCAATAACAAATACCTTTACAGAGCCTGCTATCCAAATAAGATTGAATATTGTAGTTAAAACTGCAATATACCTTTGATCTCCGTTATTTAAAATTGATTGATATAAATGTACCCTTATCTTTTGATCGATATCTTTTTGCTTTTTAATATATAAAACTATAATGCTAAATTCAAGTATTCTATAAGGTATTGTTGATATAAAAGCATAAAAAACGTGTTCCTTTAATGTTATCTCTGTAATCGTTGAACAATTCATAATTATAACATATTCAAAAAGTTCTAATAATGCATTACTTACACAAGCTATAGAAACACAAACAAAAACCATCACAAATTTTTTGAAAGTCTTTTGATTATATGCAAACCATATAGTACTGCTCATTACAAATATAAATACAATAAACCCGATACTCATATTTAAATTAAAGACATACCTGTATATATTTGAGACTAAGGCTGGAAATATCACCGAAACTATTAATCTAAAATCAAACTTTATTTGTTTGCCCATCCTTAGAAGAACAAGAGTAGCTAATACAACATAACATTCCTCTGGAATAGAATTCAATAATAAATTACTTAGAATAACTATAGCCATATAAAGAAATTGACCTCCCTAGTGCATGACGCTTTTTGTATTCGACATTTATTTACAAATTTCATTATTTATGGTAAAATATATAGTAATATAATACACTTATTGTGTAGTTTTGTAAATAACCTAGTTTATACATTACTGAACCAAAGTATGCAAATCTAATAATTGCAAATAACAGGAGTTTTCGATGCGATTTATTCATAAGTGGGCTTATGTAAGTGCAAAATATATACAAGAAAACAGAAATCAGGATCACATAAAACGAAGAATTCTATATTTTGGTTTTCAAAGTGTATATGGAGACTTTATTAAATTATTTCTCATAGCCATAATTTCAGCAGTCCTACAATCTTTTATGGCAACAATAATGCTAACGGCTTCGTTTGCTATATTAAGAATGAATGCTGGTGGATTTCATTTGAACAGCGAAGGAAAATGTATTTTTACATCGGTTTTTTTAACAGTAATACCTGGAAAAGCTATTTGTACAGTTAATAGTTTTGATAAAATATCTGCTATATTTATATATGCTTGTATTTTTGTGTTATCCTTTTATTGTATATATAAATATGCACCGAAAGATTGTTCAAATAACCCCATTGAGGGAAGTAATATATTATTGTTTAAGCATAACTCAATTAAGTCCTTGATTATTTTATTTTCGATATCAATTCTTTTCTATTTTTTTGGGCTTCCGGTTTTAGCTCTTGCGATTATTGTAGGAATTCTTGTAGAAGTGTTCACTATAACCCCTATAGGATATAAAATCATTAATAAAGTATTTCCGCAAAGGTTTTATAAAAGATAATATACATCACAAATATGATATCCAATCCCTAGTATGCAAATAATAATAAGGTTACAGTTTCATTCATTCAAAATAGTTTAAATATTTGCAGTTACAACAGGTTCCATGTAACAATCAAGGAACTCTTCAGTAATGCCCTTCAGCTTTCTTCTCTGGCAGATTACAAACAGCTCCTCAACAGCAGAATATGGGAAAAACCTTATATTCATGTCTCGAAACATAGGCTTATTAGCCTCAGATACAACTTTTTCCCGATCCTCGTCAGGTGCAACAATTACATATCGAGTCATTATCGGTGGAATCCTATCTCTAAAATTTTTCATTCTGGTTATGCCACTTGTTACCCCAGTTGAATGTTCAACCTCTAATACTGCAGGCATCAGTCTGCCATTTTTAAACCAAATGCAATCAATAAAAGCCGCAGCACTTACTGCCCCTTCAAAAGGTGCAACAAGGTTTTCATTCTGTAATGTTTTTACAATACCCTGTTGCTCAATGAGAGGCTTATCCTGGTATCTTATGCCCCGGTCATTTTGAGCTATCCATGTTCTATAACCTAACTGTAAACCTATCAGATATAAAGCTATCTGTATTTGTGTATGTCTACGCACTGCATCTATATCCATACCCTGGAGATCTAACGTATCCGGAAGTTCAAGATTATCATATACTGCTGCAGATAATGGTATTTCAGATATTATGACTTGAGTTTCAGCTTGAACAAGAATACCGTTTTCGTGAGGCTCATTTGGTTTCCATAAAATATGCTTGTGACCATGTTCTACGGAAGTATGCCCATTTATATCTTTAACTCGCCCTGGATAACAAAAATAAAACTGTGGGGTATGAGCTATTAAACTTTCCAATACTGATCTCGTATTATAACTCCCACCTAATATGCGGTCAAAATTGATTGGTTGTCCCTCTGCAAAAGCATTTGCGATTCTCCAAATCATCTGGGACGAAATTGTTTCCTCTGGCTCATTTACAATTGTTTCACCTTTTGCAGGATTATATCTTTTAATAACTATCGGACCCTCGGGAAGATCCACTCTTATAATTCTTATCAACCCTTTATTTTTCGGATTTATGTAGTTATAATCTCTATCCTTTGGTAATTGATTAATAAAGCTAACAATATTCGAAGCTGTTAATCTCATCCAATCCCCTCCAAATACTCTCTAATAGTAAGCGCAATTGCACTAGATAGCATAAAAGGAACACCATTCCCAATAGTTTTAAATTTATCTGTTAAGCTCATGTCCGGAGGAAGTTGAAATTCTCTCGGTAGCGACTGCAATGCTAAGGCTTCTGCCGCTGTTAATCTACGCTTTTTATAAGGATGCAAATGAACCTCATTATTACCATAGGCTACTGTTGGGCTATAACGCCACCTATGTAGCCTTTTGTATGACTTTTTGCTTGTATCCCCTTCGTCAACAGTTTCCATGCGCTTTATACCCGATCTTGGTTTGAAATAATCATTAGAGTTAGGGTGATTATCAACATTATTGTGATTAAACCAATATTCTACTGTCAGCTCTTCAACAACATCGTCAGGGCACTCTTTAATTGAATCGCAAACAAAATTTTCTGTCTGAGGCCATGCAGGGCTTTTAAGGATATCTGTATTATATCTCGCATGAGTACGCCAATTAAAACTTAATAATTCTGTTCCCGCCTTAAGATCGTCACTTAATAGATTAGCTCTTACCCCGAACAAAAGAATCCTATCCCTGTCTTGAGGTGCTCCAAACTCAATTGCATTTGTCAGGCGGTTTGTTGTACAATATCCTGCATTATGCAGTTTTGATTTCAATTCGTCATAAAACTCCCGATGTCTTTTGGTTCTCCATAGACCCTTAACATTCTCAAACAGAAAGAAGTCCGGTTGCATATCGATTATTAATTCGATGTATGACAAGGATAACCTACCATGATCACCGTCTTTACCTTTGTTTTTTCCACCTACACTGAAATCCGGGCAAGGTGGCCCACCAATGAATCCTACCAAACTACCATCACTTCGGGCATGTTGGATATAACCAATAAGCTTATTTCTTTTCTCACCAAGGAACTCATTAATATCTATATTAAAATACCCGTACTCAGGTTGACTCATTTTCATCATCTCCCTAGAGTACTTATAAGCAGTAATAAAAGACTTTGAATACTCATTTACCAGGCCTATATCAAATCCTGCTCTTTCAAAACCAAGATCAAGAAACCCACTACCTGAGAAAAAAGAGAATATCTTCAATTAGTATCTACCTCTCTGTGCTATAATTGAAGATTATAACATAAATGTCGATTTAGAGACAGCCTTAAAATGTAAACCCAAAGTAGGGGTATCGGGAACACAGATTTTCTTTCCATAATTCGTTATCTTTTAATAGTGTACCAATTCTATTTACTTACAGTATTCATAGCATCAGTCTTAACAATAAACACATATTCACGTTGTTTATTATCTACAGAATCACTTATCAGCTTAAATCCCCTTATTATTTTACCAGGTTCATAATCTTTAGAATCAGAACTGAAATTGGCAAATAAATTTTCTTTCAAAATAAAGGTACCAACTCCATTACTAAAGTTAATATCTGTAGTCTTTATAGATTCCTTTTTATATTTTAGAGTTCCATCTTCCTTGAGTATGTAATCCTCTAGCTTACAAGTATTTATTATATTATTTTCAAATTTTATTTGTACTGTTTCGCCAAGTTTTACATAGGGGATATTAATTTTTTTGTCGCTTACAATAGATTGAAAAAGCTTAGTATTATTAACATCTTCTTTCATACTTAAAACATTTGACTTTACAATAGGAGTAATATCAATATCTCCTGCCATTATGCTTACCTGCGGTGATAACATGCTTGTATTTCTTGCTTCTCCGTTTGTATTACTATCTGGTGTTCCGCAACCAGAAAGGACAAGTAGCCCTAATAATACACTAATAAAAAAAATCCGTTTTAACATTATCTACACACCCCCGTATAAAATAATAAAACAACCTTTAAAGATATACATATTAAAAATATTTAACATCATTCTGGTAAAATAACTTTATCATCAACGACATTTTTTTGATTCCTGATATTCAAATTCCGGATCAACAAGAGATTTAGTTTATACCTAATATTAGCAAAATAACCGAAATCAAAACAAATAAAATCCCCATAATTCTCTGAATAATAATAATATCTCGGGTAGCTTTCTCTCCCAATTCGTCAGCTCTGTAATATCGAATAAACTGAGGAAATCTTATTAAAAGTAAACCCAAAATTAATAAAAGTACCGCTTTATAATTCATTTTGCACCATCATTTCCGGTTAATTTGGCTATCATTAAGTTGCTCACATAAAATCTAGTCAAATATATTTTTCTATATTGGATTTCCATGAACACACTTTTTCAGCAATCCGCTTGCACTGCTTTTTGTATCTTTCAAACAGTTCAAATCTCCGAAAACAAAAAAGTAATCCTTAGCACGAGAAACAGCAACATTCATAAGGCTCTTGTTTGCATCAATAAAAAAGCATCCGTCCTGACTGCCATACACCGTTGATAATATAATAATTTTTCTTTCTGCACCTTGAAAAGTATGTACTGTTCCAACACTGATTTTATTCCATAGACTTGGAATTTTCCTTCTAAGTTCGGCTTCTATGCATTTGACTTGTGCCTTAAATGGAGTAATAATCCCGACTAAGTTTTTTATTTCTTCTTTTGGATATGCATTTACTATAAATTCAAAACTGTTTTGTAGCCACTCGGCAATTTGCTCTGCTTCCACACGGTTTAATCTGCTGCTACCTTTTCTTCCTGAATAATCTGTATCAATTTGCTTAAAGCCCATTTGAGGCCATTGCCTTATTGCAAGTTTTTTGTCCTCTATACCATTTCCTCTGAGGGGCTGTAGGTTCCCTTTGTAGACAAGCATATTGCTATATTCAATTATTTCATTATAGCAACGGCGGTGCTCACTTAGAAAAAGTCCTTTTTCGTTGAATTTTTCATATTTACAAGACTTAACAGCAACCTTCATCACACTGGAGCAAGAACTATTTAAGCCTGTATTTTCCAGCAACTCATATTCATTCGTAGTTTGTATCACCCCACCTGAGAGTGCTAATGCTTTATCAAGTGCCCGGTTTACACTCCATACCGGCTCTATTTGATAAACATCACCAACAACCACAGATTTTTTGGCAAGTGAAAATGCCCCGGCAGCAATTTCCGGAGATACTTGCCCCGCTTCGTCTACAATAAGTAAATCAATATAGTTGTATAGGAAAAAGTTTTTTTGATCTCCATATGCCAGAAATTGCTTGGGCAGCGTGAAAAAGGTCATGACAAGGCATGGCGTAATCATGCCAAGCCTGTTGTAAAATCGCTTCAAAACGTTAGCAAAGTTTTTACCTTTCTGCTTTTCTGTTAATTCATCTTCTCCGCTAACCCACCTGCATTCAAAGTAGTGCACTGCCAGCCAAAACTCCATATATCTGTGCTTTTTGTCAAGCATGCTGTTTATGTAGTCCGGATTAAAATTGTACTTTTCATCCTTGTCATCATGCACATCTAAATGGTGTTGTTTCAGCTGTTCTATTTCAGTATCATAGCGTTTCTTTATCCTTAAAACTTCTTCTTTTTTCTTTTTAAGATCCAAAATCGTCTTACCACAATCGGCATACAGTTTACTATATTTTTCCTTGATATCGTCTAAGCTCATATTTTCATTTAATAATTCCAGTTCATCCTCGTTCATAAACAGCCTGAATTCTGTTTGAATCTTCCGAGAAAAACTCTTTGAAAATCGCGGTAACTTATATAAGAGCGGAATCTTTTTATAGCAGTTTTCCCACTCTTTAACCCTTTGATGAATATTAGCCATAACAGCTTGCTTGTCCTCAATCTGCTCTGTTAAGCTACTGAGGAATTTTTCCATTGTTTCTCCATTAAAATCATACTTGGATGCTTTCTGAGCCAAAGACAGCAAGGACAGTCTGCTTTTTTCAATGAACAACAGCTCCTTATGCAATTTATTCTGACAGTCAGTTATGTCATTGTACTGACTTCCAAAATATTTATTACAACTATCTATTAGCTTAGCTTTGGATTTTTCTATATTCTCTTTATCTTCAACGTCATTCACAAAGAATTCGCCCTTTTGATTGGTATATTGATATCCTTTGTTTTTTGCGTCCTTTATCTTGGCTCCGGAGGGAAAGTAAGTTGCAAAGCTATGTACACCTTCTATCCATCTTTCTTCGAGGTTGGATATTCCCACAGCCTTGATGTTACCGAAAGAAGCAATAATATTTGTAACGGCTTGGTTATTTGTGGAGGATGCTACAATAAGTGGAGCCTTTTTCTTTTTCAGCGCACGTTTTACATACATATCAGCAACTATAGTTTGTAGCAAAGTTGTTTTTCCGGTTCCGGGAGGCCCATTTACCGCCAGAATCTCGCCGTCGCCCATACAGTTAAAGTGATTTACGGCTTCCCTTTGTGACGGTGATAAAGAGTATTCACCACCCATTTGTCCGCAATGTTCCTGCATAGTGTTTATTTTATTTTCAATTAGAGGGCTGGTACCTACTATTTTAGTTGAAACAAAATTGTCATAGAGGGCTTTAGGCTGCTCATCTTCCAAAAGATGATTATACAGATTCATAATATGATAAGTTGAATTAATAGTATTATCCAAGAAGATATATGTATTATTTTCTAAATCAAAAAACTGTTCTTTTTCATCCAAATTTCTAATTCTGTTTTCATTGAATCCCGAGTCTGTAACAGCTTCATAAAACTGCTTAAAAAACTCAGCATAATCAGACCATATTTCAATTTTCTCAACCTGATCTACGTGATTACTCATAAAATTGTCAACTTCTTCAGCCCTGCCTATTGCCAATTTGGGTTCAATCATAGGCTGTAAGTATTCTCTTGGAAACCATGGAAGTTTTTTATTTCCATTATCAAATAAAAGAATACCTTCTACATTAAGTATCGCCGGGATATAGAAAACTCCGGTCAACTCCTCAATTTCGTCCTGAACTTTTTCGTTTGCAGCAAAGATTGTTTTTATTGTTTTTGCACAAATAACAACATTAGTAATGGTATTTTTATTTATTCCATTCTCATCCTCATCATTGTTTTTCTTTACCTCTTTAAAAATACTTTCACAAATATCAATATTAATCTTTCCGGAAAGTAGCTCTTCCGGATTGAGTATATAGAATTTATCTTCCTTAAAGTCTATGCCCATGTTATTCTGGGCTGCAACAGCACTTCTAAAATATTTGGTTACTTGCTTTGCCTGGCAGGTCATTTTAATTTCCTTTCAGTATTTATGTTTAATGGTAATTAACCGGATTTGTCGTATCTTATTACATTATTTCTGTTATAAAGCTTTAAGTTTATAGCTTAATTGAATTTATCTGTCTTGATTTATTTCAAATCTGATATCACACTCATTGCATTGATATGTATGGGTATGTTCTGAAACGGTTCCATCTTTTCTATTTCGCTTTGATTTCATTTCACTCCTTGGAATATTCCTAAGTTTTCCTTTACATGCCGGGCAGTATTTAATATCCGGCTACAATCCAGGTATGTTTGCCATATTTGATTAACTCCTTTGTTTTTGTAGTTTGCTTATTTTCTTCTTATTCTAAGGATTTACTTTTGTGGTAAAGTAATCATCAGTCTTATTCCAGTATCCAAGCATTTCTGTTACTCTGCCTTTCGCCCATCTGCTTGTTTTCCTACCATCAAACCATGAACAGTTTGTATCATTATATCTTTCTTCATGAATGAATCCTGCATATAATTGGCAGTCTGTATATATTTTAGAGTATTCATGGAGCTTCTTAACATCAGAGTAGAAGGCATCCACTACATCAGCAATTTTATATTTAAGTTCAATTATTGCTATAACCTTTGCTACACAGTTGGATAGATGCTTTCCTATCCTTTGCTGCGCAGGAATTAATTGGACTATAGCAATATCTGCTCGCTTTCTATGCGGTAAATTAAATTCTGGAAATATTCTAATCCTATGTTTGTTTAACCATGTATCTGATAAGTAAGTTCTTAAATGATAGTACATTAAACACTTTAAAGAGTCCTCTTTTAAAAGGTTATCGTTGTTATATTCTTTGGGTAAGTAATTTGTCCAAAAATCTTTGAGTACTTTATCAATTTTCAACTGAATATTATCCATGGCTGTTTTTGTCCACCTTTGTTCTGACAATTAATTAATGTGCAACTATCTTGCTATTTTGAAGTAAAAACACATACAATCATATCGCATGAGTTCTTTTCATCAATGTTAATAGTTACTATTCTACAGTTTCTTTCTTTATCCAATGCAACACCTGTGCTTTCTGTGATTCGCCTCAGATATGATTCCCAGCGACTGTCCCCAACAGGTATAGGAAATAGAACAAATGCAACAATTCCGTTGTCTGTTTTCAATTTATTTACATCATGTATTATAGATTTTATATTCTTTGTTATTGGCCTACCCATTGGATTAACGCCTTCTATACGCCAGTTTGTGTTTGAGGTCTTTAACTCAATGCTATATGGTTTCCCGTTGCAGATAAACGTTATGTCGGTTCTTTCTCGCTTTTCCCCAACTGGCGATTCCACTTCAACGCTTTCCAAGCCTATTTTTTCAAGATAAAATGCCAGTTCAAATTTTAGCCACCCCTCAAATTTAGCCTTTTGCCTGAGCGGAATCCCCAATAATTCTTTATTTTCATTTATGATATTTACAATGCCATTAAGTATTACCTTTTCCATTGATACAAGTTCCTGTCAGTATATTTTATTTCTGTTCAACTTGCAATCCTGTAGCATCAATAACCTGTTCATCGATTATTGATATCTTTAGACTTTCCTCTTTACCCGTCAAAATAAAAAATGGTCTGCCTAAAACGATATCGAAACAAACATTATATTCTTTAGGTGTTGTATTAAACATTTCATCCAAGTTCAAAGATTCTTTATCATATATGGACAGTACTGAAAATACTTGGCTGTCCTCAAAGTATAGCTTTCCATCTTTACCTACAAAGTCGAGTTTACTGGTTTGTGTATATATTGAGAATCCTGTCTGCAAGTATTTATCAATTGATTTGAATGATTCCTTTGGTTGGAATAGATTTACATTTAGTATGTAGTTACCTAGAACCTGCCTTATAAACAGTTTATTTATTGTTCCTTTTGAACAGGTCGTACCATCCAACCTTTCCCAGGAGAAGTGACCACCTTCTATTATGCCCGGAAAATAATTGTGCTTGCCGATATCTAAAAATTCATATTTGGGGTTGTGCTTAATAAGCTTTTGGCTCTGTATATCATTTAGTTCAACTGTTCTATAGTCTTTGGCTGGCATAGAGTTTTCCGGTGGTACTATATCCTTAACTATATATCCGTTACTGGATTTTCGTATTTCAAATTTTTCATCTGATGTGGTTTCAATATAGAACCTGCTAAATTTATTTAGTTCTTGCTTCTCATATACATTTGAACCATAACCACTTACCCGTAAGAGGTCGTTTCCATCTGATTGCTGTATATCTTTGTTTATACAACAATACTTGTATTTCTTGCCACTTCCGCATGGACAGGAATCGTTTCTTCCGATCTTACTCATTATTGTTTACTGCTCCTTTCGTTAAAAAACCCTTTTGCCTGCTCCGATATGATAATCTTTGTCTTTATGTCCCATAACCTAGAAGTAGTAATTTCGCGAATATGTAATGTACTACTGTTGTTATTAATTGCTACAAGGTCTGGCTTCATATCATTAAATATGTGCTACAGCTCTTTATTCGATAATGTTATTAGCACACAACCATTCTTGTCGCAGAAATTTCTTTTCAGCTCCGGTTCTATTATGTATTTCACTCTATAAACATCCCACACGTTTATCTTTTCATATGTTTTTTAATGTTATAACCGCAAGTGCTGGTGTAATATTGGCTTAATTGTCCGGATGTGAATACATATTTCGTAATTACCTAAAACATTCCCATACCTGCCACCTATCTTTCGATAACATTGACTTGTTGCCAGTCTACCAAGCATATCTCCATGTACAATCTTTCCATCTTTGAACTATATACCGAGTGCCGTTCATTTTCTATGAGCATTGCATTTGCCATTTTCATGCTCCTTTACAGATATACTAGTTTAATTAAGTATATCTTGAACAAAAAGTTCAAAATTAACCATTGACGAAGTTTTGCTATACCCATTATAAACATAATGGGAAGTTTAGATTCCTCATAAATTGGAAGTTATCAGTTTCACATTCTGTTGTTGTCAATACGATGTATATATACACCTTTGGGGATTATGTGTACTTATGCATAACACATTATCATTTTATTTGCGCCTATTTTCCATATATTTTGATACCCAACGAGTCAACCTTCCATCGTAGTCATCTGCTGCACAATAACCCAAGTCAGGTATAATTATGCATCTACACTCTTTGGTCAATAGCTTAATAAAACCATTTTCGCAACAAATTAATCGTTCATTGTTTAGATGAATTAAAATATCTTGGATGTTTTCATTTAGACTATTAGCCCAATTAGTCAGACTTTCATCTATACTTACTTTTTCTTCGCTGCATAACTGGCTGAGTAGGACAAATTCTGCTTGTGATAGCACAGTTGGCATCCAATTTGAGTCTTTATCCATAACAATAAAGTTTTGATTTGAATATTCTATCACTTCATATCCCCAACCATTTGTTGTCCCGCGCGCTACCAAAAGTGGCATAAGTGCTTCTTTGATTAAATTATCCCCAAATATGTTAGTCGGTACATCATGCAAATAAGTCAATCTAGTCCATAAAAGTTCTAAGAAAATCAGTAATGGATTTCTTCGGTAAGATGCAATCCAGCAGTATTCGTTTGTCTCGTCAAAAGTTATTGCAAAGGGCATTCCATTTGTTTTTATAAGTGAATTTTCTTTTGATATAATTAAATTGGGTAAAGAAGTTGCTCCAAGTCCTTTTGCAATTCCCGTTTTGGGATTAACTTGTTGAGAAATATATTCAACGAATTTATTTCTTAGAGATTGTTCGTTGGCAAACCCATCATAACCAAAAATTATTCTAATGGGTAAAAAACATTCAACGATTAAGGAGTGATATAACATTTGGTATTTTTCCTCTAGCTTACTCACTTGGTTATGTTCAGGGAGTTCCATTTTACTTATCCCTGTAAATGCATCTTGAAGCATATTTATTTTAATATCTCTATTAGGTACTGCAACGTCAATAACACTTTTCAAATTATCGAATGCATCAGATAGTTCGTTAGAAAATAAATTTTTCTTAATTTCGATTACAGCAATAACATTATTGACATCATAAATATATTCATCTGTATAGGGGAGTTTAGTGCCTTGACCAAGTACTATCATGCAATCAATTTGTTTGCTAAGTTTACCAGAGCTATTAGTTATTTTTCCTGACACAACACGCATATTAAAATTCTTGAAAATTGTCTTCTCCATTAGCTGTTTAGTCAGGCCCTCATACATATCGCCAATAGTAGGATTATGGCCAATGTTTAAATATGGTTCTATTTCTTTAATTCCATTTTCTTTCATTGCAACTAACAGTTGATGTATTGTTTCAATCACAATCAAAACCTCCGTTAATCTGCAGTTTAAGCTATCCTGCAAATTCAATTTTGCCTATGTGCTAGGCTATACTTCATAAACATAATGGCAATTGATTATTAGGCGTGCGCATCCTTGAGCTTATCCATTCGTTGGTTCCTCCTCAGTCTATATCAGTGTTGGAAAATTGAGATAATAGACTTTCATGCAACTTTCTCCTTTATGTGTAAGTTAAATTGAAAATCTCAACTGCCCATTATAGCCATACTCACCATTAACTTATATTCTACTAAAATTATACAATTCCTCCAAATATTTAACAAAAACTTGAAATTCTTCCTGAATCCAATTATGCATAGCGAATATTGTCAATCACCCTAATGCTATACCCTTTTATTTTCTAGTATATAATTAGTTCACAGACTATGACATGGAATCCCAAACATACAGCTATTATAATAACTGCATAAATATACATACTTTCTTTTTCAGTAACCCTAGTTAAATGGATAAGTTCCTGGGGGGTCGCCCATGACCTCCCCCCGGTTCATTTTTCTTTAATATATTTAGATTTTGGCAGTGGAGTTTTTTATTAAGGGACTCAAACCAATATGACACTCTGTTTTTTGTACTAATCATGTATTTCCTTAGCTTAAAGCGGTTGGAAATGTTTTCTTTGGTATCATTGATAATATGTACATGTCTCAAGGCATCAGTAGTATTTACCTCTTGTTCATCAAGGGAATTGTTTTCATCGTCTTTTGGCTCTCTGTTATCCTGCTCCTTTTCCTCCATGGATGGCGTGCACGCACGAGCTGGTTCGTTTACTTCAGGTACTGAATAAGAAATATCCTCCTGGAGTGAACCACACATTTCAACTTGGTCTTGATCCCCTTTGCTTTGTGCTTCACTTTTTGATATTTCTTCAAAATTACAAGGAACTATCTTATATAGATTTGAGGTTTGTCCTCCGTCCTTCCTGAATCGTGGAGTTCGTTCGACTGCTCCGTATTTACAAAGCTCTCTCATGGCTCTTTTTATTGTTGAGATTGATTTACCCACTATCTGAGCGATTCTGTTCAGCGATGGAAAACAGGTTTGATTGGTATTATCGGCGTGTTTGCAAAGACAAAGATATACGAACCTTGCACTTTGGGATACGATACTTCCTTTAAAAAAATACTGTCAAAAGCCTCATTCATGTACATATTTATATAAGCCTCCATTTTTTCTGTTGTAATTGATAAGGCCCCATGACCGATAAATCATGGAGCCTTGATAAATTTAAAAAAGTTTAATCATATTATCATTTGTTTTCTCTGTGATATATTCCTGTAGTATTCTTTGGAATATATCACTGTTTACATCCTCTGCGAACATATCAGGAGTGTAGTCTGTAAAATATATGCTGACATGTTTGTTTCCGAATAAGTCTGCCAAGTGAGCTTTTTCCTTCTCCGGTGTAAATGCCAGGCAAAGATTTATTTTGTGGCAACCGTACTTTTGAAGCAGCTCTATTTTTTCCTTTATCTCCTGCAGTTCATATGGCTTGCTTGTCCCACAGAGTATTGCTACATTGCAGTTTTTAGTAAATTCTAATGCTACTTCACTGCTCTCATCTTGGATAACTCTGCTCATATCATTTATTACAAAGTTTACTTCTTCAGGTAATTCACCTTTCAAATACACTACACCCTCACGTTCAAAGCGGTTTTCGGTAACAGTTGTAAAACCGGGCGTAGAGTTTATTATCTTATCCAGATGCCCAAGTTTACCGTTTAATTCTACCCAGGATACCGTTGCACCAATAGACTTGAGATAAGTAGCCATGTTTATGCTGAGTGTTGTTGCTCCTGCTCTCGGATAAGCATTTATTACAGCCACCATGACTTTTTGATGCGGGAATATGTACTCCTTTTTAGCTTCTCGTTTCTTGGAAGCATCATTTATACCCGATG
>JAEZUC010000008.1 GCA_023443515.1 Bacillota bacterium | reverse complement strand
GGTTTTCCATCCACGAACCGTCTGCCTGTTCAACGGACTTTAATTGATTAAATCCATCATAAGTATATGTAGTTCCATCTGATGAAGTCAGCTGATTACCATTATTATCGTAGGTGTATACAATAGAACCGCTACTTGAACTGGTTACTGCTGTCATCCTGTTGTTGGCATCGTAGGTGTATTTAATTTTTTCATTTCCCTTGTTCCAGGTTGCCCTGTTACCCGCATTATCATATGTAAAAGAATCTGTACCTGCCGTCAGAAGCCTGTTCATTTTGTCATATGTATAACTTGTCTCTATTCCGTTCTCTTTTTTTGAAAGCTCGTTGCCGTTGTTGTCATACGTGTAATCAAAGGAGTTAATTGTTTTTCCTTTGACATCTTTCTGAACCAGAGACGTAACATTTTTGTCTTTATTGTAATTATAGCTTATTTCTATTCCATTTTTATAATTTATATTTGATACTGTACTGTCAGTATTGTAAGTGTAAGCTTCAAGAACATCATTGCCGTCTTTAACCGATTTTAAATTATTAATGCTGTCATATGCATATTCAGTGGTTTTCCCGGTCTGGTCAGTCACTCCGGTCACATTACCGTTTTTGTCGTAGCTGTAACTTAATATTTCCCTGCCATTTCTTGTCTGTGACAGTATATGGCCACTCAGGGTATACGTAAAGCTGTCTACATATGAGTCTGTAATTGCTGCTAGAAGACTTCCGTCCCGATTGTACAGAAATTTACGCTGATCTCCTTTTCCAATTATACTCTCACTGGTTATGTTATTGTCACTATTGTAATCTATAGATATTGTGTGTCCAATTCTGTCTGTTTGCTGTTTTATTCTGCCTTCTCTGTCATATTTGTAAACAACCTTTTTTCCAAGTGGATCTATCATTTCTCCCAACTGGTTGAGGCTATTATAAATATATACTGTTTTATTATTATTTCCGTCCACCAATTCTGACAGATTTCCGGCATTATCATAGGAATATTTAGTCACAATTCCATAAGGGTCTATAACCTTTGTAGGCTTTCCCCACATATCAAAGCTATATCTTGTTGTATTATTCTCGCCGTCTGTGTATGTTACTACATTTCCCAAAGCATCATACTCGTATTTTGAGCTTGCTTCAGCCCGGGTTTTTGCTTCTGGTTTAGTTATGGATTGTACTCTATTTCCAATATCATATGTATACTCTATCCCATATCTGGCAGGATCACTTGAGCCGGACAAATAACCCGCAGCATCTATTGTTTTTACTACTTGTCCATTTACGTCGTATACATTTTTTTGGATTACATTTCCCAATGCATCTTTGATTTCAACCAGCCTGTTCATAGCATCGTATTTATATTCTGTGCCTGCTCCGTTATCGGTAGAGGAATTATAGCTTACGGGTTGTATTTCTTTAGTGGTATTACCTACTTCGTCATAAAAAACTCTTGAAGTGTTTCCTTCTTTATCTTTTACCGTGACAGGTCTGTTATATGCATCATATGTGTATTCAATATCTCCATCTTTGTACTTTTCCTTGATAAGGTTTCCGGCTTTGTCATATTCGTATGAAGTCTCCCTTACTCCGCTTATTTGTTTTTCGGAGTATACTGCATTTGAAAACTTTTCATAGAATTTTGCTTGCTCAACAGTTTTTAGATCTGACGGATTGGGATTTTCACTGAATAAGCGATCCTTCATGTAATTTAAATCAACAGCATCTATCTTCCCATTACCATCAATATCATATTTCTCATCATATTTCAATTCGTATAAGGTTGCACCCTCATTTTTAGCCATTAATGTAAAGTCATTGGTCTGAACCTTTCCGTCACCGTTCATATCAAGGGTTTTTCCGGATACCACTTTTCCTGTTCCCTCTGAGAATTTGTATTTACTGCCATCATCACCCGTGTATGTTGATAACGGATTTATTGTTATATACCCTTTTCCGGTAACACCATCCTTTATCTTAAACCTGAGAGATGTGAGAACTGTCTCTTTGTCAATTTCAGTGGTTACACCGGATATTCTCAGCTTACCTGAATAAACCTCCTCAACCTTTATGTCTGCATTTTCTTGTCTGGAGCTTATATATTCACAAATTCTGGTATCATATTCTAAATATATGTCCAATCCTGAAATCTTTCTGTCAGGATTTATTTTAACCTGATAGTCAACCTCTTCGCCGGGAAAAACAGCTGGTTTTGTGGAGTTCACGGATATGCTTGTATTATACTGGGTTATTTCATTTGAAGTGACTTGCTCCTTTTGGGAAATCAATCTTCCTAAAACGTCATATTTATAGTCCGTTTTATAGCCTTCAGGTCTTTCAGTGCTTATGACATTGCCATTTTTATCGTATTTAAATGAAGTTACAGCATATGTGACTTCTCCGCTGTCAGGGTTTGCAAGGTCTTTTGAAAGAATTTCTCTTTTTATAGTAGCAATTTTTCCAAGTTTATTGTATGTATAATATGTTTTATTGGAATTTTGTCCATTCACCAGTGAGCTTTCCATTTGGAGCTGTCCGAGTGAATTATACAAGTGCTCAACCTGACCTCCCACGCTGTCAGTTACTTTTATTACCTTACCACTTTTGTTGTATTGGTATGTTATTGTATTCCAATGTTCAGGTTCCCCCGTAAGGGTTACATAATCTTGAGAGGTCCTTTCTTTAAGTTTATTGCCGTTTTTATCATATGTATATTTTGTAATCTGATAATATATGGTGCCATTTTGATTTTTAACAGGCTTTCTCTGTTCTGTAAGCCAACCTGCAGCATTATATTTTGAAACAGTTCCATACCTTGATTCATCTGTGCTACCGCTCAGATAGCCTTTTCCATCTATCTCCTTTATAACATGTCCGTCTGCATCGTATTTAAAGCTATCTATTACATTTCCGGCGGCATCCCATACTGTAGTAAGTCTGTTCAGTTCATCGTAGCTATATTCTATTCCGGGTCCGTCATCGATTGCCTCATTGTAGTTATTCGCGTCTATTTCTTTTATCTTATTTCCAACCACATCATACTTGATTCTTGACTTCTTGCCCGAAGGATTGGTCATTTTTATTAGACGTTTATTAGAATCATATGTATAACCATAGCCTAGACCGTCATCTGTTGAACTATTATAGTAATTGGGATTAATCTGCTTTATGATATTTCCAAACTCATCATATTTTAGAGCATTTACGTTACCTAACCCGTCTATCTCTTTAACAGGCCTGTCCATGGCGTCATATTTATATGTAGAACCAACTCCATCATCAAGTGCAGGGTTATACTGCTCAGGTTTAATAAGCTTGATGAGGTTCCCTACACTATCATACTTATATCTAGTAACATTATTGTCTCTGTCAATAAGCTTCTCAACCAAACTTTTATCATTGTATTCATATGTTACTGTGCCGCTTTCATCTGTGCTGGTACTTTTCCTATTTAGTGCATCATAGGTAAAACTGGTTATTTCACCTTCGGGTCCTGTAATTTTCGCCGGATTAGGGTTATTAGCGTACTCAAACCTTGTAACAGCACCTTCAGGATTGGTTTGGCTTGTAATTCTTCCATGGCTGTCATATTCATACGTTGTGACAGCATTTTGTGAATCATCTATTTTATTTGTAACAGTCTTTAGATTACCCTTTTCATCGTATGTATAGCTTGTTGCTGCACCTCCCGCAGTAGTAACCTGTTTGATATTATCATTTTCATCATAGACTAAGCTGGTTTTATATGAGAAAGGTGCCGGAGAAATTACAAATAAAAGATTGCCTCTCTCATTGTATTCATACCTTGTAATATTTCCTTTTCGGTCTCTTATACTGTCCTTATTTCCCCATTGATCAAAGGTGTACTCTTCATAGGTATTATCGTTATAGGTTACCTTTGTAACATATAAGTTGTCGTTATATTTGTATGTTTCAGTTATGTTGGATGCTACATAATGGCACACCGTCTCTTGGGCATACTCGTCATATGTATATGTTATCTCGTTTCTGTCCTCATCAAATTGCCTAATAATTCTATTGAACTTATCGTATTCGTTTTCAATAAACTTCTTATTATTTTCATCGGTTATGGATGTTAGTCCATATTCTCCATATGTATAATTCTTTTCTCCTCCACCGATTCTTTTTACTTTGCTTAAATTTCCTTTTGAATCGTAATAATAGTTAATTGTCCTATTTGACGGGTCAGAGATACTTTTTATCCTGCCGTTTTCAAAAGTGAAGGTAAGCTTCTTTCCGCTTTCACCTGTAATTGTACTAAGCTGTCCGAGCGAATCATAAGCTATTGTAATAGTATTATCATTTTTATCGGAAATTGAGATTAATTTACCGTTAGAATTATACTTATAAACACTGTTATCCTTTAACCTAAGTGAATATATACCTTTACTATCCTTTGTAAGCAACTCAAATATTCCCTGAGGCCCGGTGAATTCGTTGCCTCCTGATTTTGCAATAAATTCTCCTATGTGACCGTCAGGATAAGTTACTTTTACATTTCCGGTTGCTGAATCAAACGATATATTGCTTTCATAATTTATTCTCCAACTCTTGCCCATTATTCCAACCTTGGAATCAATTGAATTGTATGAGCGCTGGATTTGCAATGGCAGCCCTATATCAGGAATATTTATGTCCTCTTCATTGTCATAATAATTTCCTGTTACTATGTTAACAGGCTCATTGATGCACATCTGGGTATCGGTATTATGATAGCCATACTGTTCACCTAATTTCCCCTGATCACACTGAGCCCTTGGTGGTACAACAACTCTTCCCAATTCATACCAATCTGATTCAATACCATCAAAGTTTTTTGCTTTAATCTTAATAATATATGTTTTTAAGTAGTCCAACCCGCTAATCGTATCTGATAAATTTGTCGTCCAGTCATTTTCCTTTATCAAAGTGCCATTTTCATTGTACAATATAATTTTATAAGGAGTACCTGCGGAATTTCCGTTATCCTGCCAATTCATTGTAACTGATAATTCCTTAGGATTAAAAACCCCTTCTCTTTCAGTAGGTATAGCCGCAAGTGTGTAGCAAAATGCACTTTCTGACCAATCACCTTCTCCTACCTCGTTTACCGCCCTTACCCTAAATGTATGAGGTGTATTAGGGATCAAATCTCCGGTAGCGTATGATGAAGTTGATACCCTTATGGGAGAAGCTCCATCTATTTCCAAGTCGTAACCTAATGCACCGGGAACACTGTTCCATGAAGTGTAGATATAATATGTGTGTGGTTCCAACGATAATCCTGCAGGATTTTGGGGCTGATTTACAACATAAATAGTGAATACTTCATCAGCATCCGGATGCTCAGGACAATGAAAGCTGACTGTATATTCCCCAATCTCGTTTAAAACATTACTATCACATGTATAATATGTCACTGTTCCATACGGAAATTCTCCTTCTACAGATATTACTTCCGATTTTACTATATTACTATCGTGCTCAATTGTAACTTGAACGTCATTATGGTTTTCTGAGTACTGAAGTCCCAGAACAGCACTCTTTCCAAGCTTTATATATTGGTTATCACCAGAGTACTTTATAAGTAATGCTTGAACATATCCATCCCCGTTACCTGTTCCTCCCGTAACTTCAGCCTTTTCTGGAATATTAAAGGTTTTGTTTATATTTTTTAATGAAGTCTCTCCATCTATCAATCCGTATCCATATGTATCTTGCACACCTAATGTTTTTGCACTTCCCAGTAATATGTCCCGCATTTGTTTATTTATAATAGTTTTTTTTGAACCCCATATTTGAGCTGCAATCCCTGCTACATGTGGAACAGCTGCAGATGTACCGCTGATTTTCTGTGATTTACTGTTTAATCCCACAGTCTCTATAGATACTCCGGGTGCTACTATATCCAGCTGTGAGCCGCCATTTGAAAAAGAAGCTGTTTTATTATTTTCATCAATAGCACCAACACATATAACATTTTTAAACCTTGCCGGAAAATCCACTTGTTCCTTGTTTCCGCTATTTCCAGACGCACCAAGTATTAAAATATTGTGTGCATAGGCTTCATTTATCGCATCCTGTAGTATTTTTGAATACTCCAGTCCACCTAAACTCATGGATACTATATTAATGTTGTTATCTATTGCCCATTGAAGGCCGTCAATTATACTGCTGTATTTTCCTTCACCATTTTTATCAAGAACTTTTACCGAATAAAGATCAATTTCAGGTGATACACCCAGATAACCACTATTGTTTTTTAATGCTGACAGTATACTAGCCATGGCCGTTCCATGGCCGTTATCATCAGAGTAGGTTTTTACACCTTCAACAAACGATACTCCGCTCACTACATTGAGATCCTCGTTCTTTACGTCTATACCTGTATCAAATAATGCAACCTTTATACCTTTACCTGAATAATTCTTTCTCTGTAACAGAGGTGCCTTAACCCTTTCAACGTTCCAGGTTATCTTGTCATCTGACTTTTTTACCGTACTGTCTTCTTCCACATAAAGAACATTTTTGTCCTTACGCAACTTTTTAATAGTTACATCGTCAGCTTCAACAAGCTTAACCTTTTTATTGCGAAGATTTTTCTTTACTTTAATGTTTGAACCGCTTTCATTTATAGTTAAACTGTCAATATTATTTTTGTACTTTATAAGTACTGTCTTGTTTTCTGATGCGGGATTATCTACTTTTGCCAGAGCAATATTTTGTAATGGTATCAAAATGGATAGTACAACCGCAATTATAGTTATAAACTTCTTTTTCATATTTATCCTCCAGTTTATATGACTTTAGAACGAAGCTGCTTACTCAATCACATGGATATTCAAGTCTGCTACATCAGAGCCTTTAATATAAATTCCTGTTGAATCAACAATATCTGCTTTAATTACTTTTATTGATGATTTATCTATTCCGTTAAGTCTGAATTTTAAGCTAAAAATGTCAACTAACCCTGATTTGCTATCCTCGTCTGCCTTTGCTGAAATCAGTAATTTTATATGTCCTTTATATTCATCAACTGCATATTGGAAGTATCCAGTGGTTTCATCATTCCATAAGAGTTGGCTTATACTGTATTTATTCAAAATCAACTGTGAAGGGTTGTATTCTAAAGTCATTTGCACGGTATACATGTCCGTAATATTATTCGCCTTAACAATGACCTCAACTTCATCGCCGGCATTATCCGGTTCCAGCCAGTTACTTTCATATAGGCATATGGCAGGAGTGTTTTCCCTCCAGTTTATTTGTGATACTATATGGCTCCACTCACTAATTGCCACAGGATTCCTTGCTCTGACTCGATAAGTGTGTTGGGATATATTTGAAAAATTATTATCAATGTACTCAAGGGATGACCCCACATTTATTACTTGGCCGTCAATTTCAATTTCATATTCTTTTGCTTCCGGTACTGCATCCCATCTAATTTTTATCTGATTGTTGATATTTACAGCTAACACGTTTTTCGGAACAGCTAATTGTACTGCAAGGGTTGTAACTGTAAGAAGCGGACTCCAATCACTTACTATACCTTGCTTAATTGTTCTGAACCTATATGTATGCATTGTATTAGGCTGTAGTCCTGAATGAATAAAATTTGGCTCAGTCAATACTTCATTTGAAATCACTCCGTCAACTTCAAGTTCATAGCTATTTGCACCTTCTACCGGATTCCAGAAAATACTGATAGAGTCACTTCCAACGTTGGATACTGATATGCCTGCTGCATATGCAGTATTTCTCAAGAATGGGTAAGATGACCCTTCGTCTATTGCCCAGACGTTTGTGAAGTCCCAGTTGGTATAAGTGGCTTGTTGCATCATTCTTAATGTTGTTGTTTTTATTCCACTGTCGTTTTTAATTTCAATAGGATTTTGTGAGTAGTCAATGTAATTATATACAAATGAAGCTTCTTCATGATAATCAGAATATGGAATCCCCATACCATATTTATTGGTAGCTTTCATTTGTCCTGCGAAGTAACAGTTTGTGACTAAAAACTGACACGCTTTGGAGTTACACGAACCATAAGTAAGAAAATCATATGAGGATATAGGGTATGCATTTGTTCCTTCAAGCAAGCATTTTGAATATGAATTTTTTATTGTCAACTTTCCCTTTATGTCCATGGCTCCAATATATGCTATACATATACCAGCTAATCCGTAAACAGTAGTACCCTTTATGTGCCCTGTAGCGTAGCACTCCGATATATTTACTGTATTAGAATATAAACCAGTTGCATAAACTGGACTTCCGATAAGACCGCTTGCAACTCCGTCAAGATTTGTAACATCGCCAGTGGAATAACACTTTGTTATAGTTGAATTACTGAGGGTACTATCCCTAGTTATTGAACTGCCAATCAGTCCCCCTGCACTACCGGTTAAAGTCAGTGATGCATCTACTGCAGTTACATCTATTGTTGAGAAACTATTTTTAACTAAATTTCCAGTAAAACAACCTACAAGGCCGCCAATAAAGTCTTCCCCTGTTACAGCTCCATCCCCAACAACTGCACAGTTTTCTATATTGGAAGCGGCGTATCCTGCCAGCGCTCCTACATAAGTTTTTCCGTTAACTCCACTATTACCAATACTAAATGTAGTATTTTTAACAACTGCTCCTGAGCCCAATTTGGCAAAAAACCCAATACAGGACTCATTCGGTTGGTTTATCACTAAATTATTTATACTATATCCGTTACCGTCAAATACGCCCATAAATGCAGCATTTTTTGATAGTCCGATGGGTACCCACTCACGGGTTAATGTAATGCTATTTATAAGTTTAAAGTATGCGTTTGGACTAAATCTTATATTATTAAGTTGGCTTTCATTACTTATAAGTAGAGGGTCCTCAGCTGTACCCGTACCACCTGCAAAGTCAAAGTCAGAGTTATTACCTATCAATATACTATCCGGCTTTGGCAACATTTTAAGATAAGGATATGAATGTCCTTCATCTATAGTCCATGTGTTTTTAAAATCCCAGTCTTTATAGGTTACAGCATGCTTCATTTCGATGGTTGTTTTATTGGTTCCGTCTGATATCATAATATCTACATTTTTTGCATTAATATAGTTACTGGAGAATCCTGCAGATAAAAACCTGTCGTTAGTCTGAAAAGGAGTGCCAATTCCGTTTTTGTTGGAAGAGACCATTTTTCCTACAAAATAGCATTTCGATATTATATATATACTCCAATTATCTACCTGCCAAGCATCAGTTACCATATGACATTCAGATACTGGGTATACAAATCGTCCTTCTAAAGTACTTGTTGAAAAACAATTTGTAATATATAAACGCCCGAATGTGCTACTATTACCAACTTGATTCACCATATATTCTCCAACCAGTCCATAAGATATATTTGCTTTAATATAGCCCGTGGAATAACATCTGAATACCGAAACCCTAACTCCATATGTATCTGTCTGCGTTACATATACTGATTGGCCAGTGAGGCCTCCGGCTGATCCATTAATATTAGTTACATCTCCTGTAGAATAACAATCTGAAATATCGACCCCTATATTTCCATAAATTTTATATGGAGTGGTAGTTCCGATTAACCCACCTGCTACCCCTGCTCTTGCTACTACATCCACTGCAGATGAACTATTTGAAATCTTTATTCCATTAAAAACACCAACCAGACCACCCACTTTTACGTTAAATGATTCTTCAACTGAAGAATTTGCATTTACTGTTCCTTTTCCCTCGATAGAACATTTTAATATTATTGAGCCCGCTAGCGCTACTCCGACTAATCCTCCTATATAGGTTTTCCCTGTAATGCCTTTATCCCCTAAAACTATTTTTATATTTTTTAGACGTGCATTATTTCCAATTTGACCAAATAAACCTACATAAGTCCCATTAGGCCGATTAATAGTAAGATTTTTTATGGTATATCCATTCCCATCAAGCTGTCCTGTAAAAGGACTCCCTGATGATGTTAAAGGCATCCAATCAATATTCTGCAAATCTATATCACACATTAGCTTATAATAAGGTAAATTACTATTGATTGCACATAAATCTTCTCTTGTATATATCAAATACGGATCCTGCTCTGTTCCTCTATTCTTTAATGTTTGGAATCTGTATTCTTTGCTCCAGCCACCTGCTCCTCCGCTATTTCTTGCTCTTACCTGGACAGTATACTCTCTATTTGGAACTAATTCTGTGTGAGTATAGAAGGTGGTGGTTACATTTTTAACAATAACACCATTAACTCTTATATCGTATGAAGTTGTACCTGTTACTGTTGTCCAGCTTATAGAAGCAGAGGTTCCAGTAATATTTGTTGTTGTTATACTAGCTGGAGTGTCCGGAGTAGTATAATAAGTTAATGCTGTACTAAAATCACTTTGATTATTTTTTGTTCTAACTCGGATTTTATAAATATGTTGAGAATTATAAGTAAGTCCACTATGCATGAAATTTGTACTCATGCCATTATCATAAACTTTATTGTCTGCCTGAATATCATAACCAACAGCATCTGGTACAGGACCCCATATCAATATAATAGAAGTACCCGAAGATTCCGCTTTAATTCTAGTTGGCGAATCTAGCAAAGTGTATTTTTCAACCACATCACTCCAATTACTCACCTGTGTAGAGGTTTTCGATCTTATTCTGTACTTATGTAACGTCCCCGGAAGCAGATTGCTGTGTGTATAGCTTGTTCCTGATACACTTATCAAAGTACCGTCACAATCAATATCGTATCCTGTTGTTTCAGGGACAGATGCCCATGATAATAAGACCGAATTCTTGTTTGTTGATGTTGCTGTGAAATTCATAGGAGTGTTTAATCCAATTGTCAATTCCTGAGGACTCATTAGTTCCCACTCAGATACCCCTACGAAAACACCTGATGCATTAAAGTAGGAGTTTAAAATATTTACTCGGTAGTATCTGTATGAATCCGGGTTGTCAAAGATATAATCATAGGTATTGGTACTATTTGGCTGAATGCCTTGTGTAAGTTTAGTATAATTAGTGTCGTCATTTGATGCCCATAATTCCCAATTTTTTATACTGCAATTAATTCCATTTTTAAAGGCCGTTAACTTAATTTTTGTTATTCTCTTCTGGTTAGCATCTCCAAGGTCAACTCTAAGATAATGGCCTCCCACAGGCGCTGTTTCGTTTGCAGACCAAGCATACTGATATCCTGTAGCATTATTGTCAAAAGCCTTAAACTCATTACCATTTGTACTACTTCCTTGAACACAATACGGTATTGGTTGATTATTGCTTGACATAGCAGGAACAACATCCGATGAATATTCTACATCAGGATAGAATATAGTCGTTCTATTACTCCATTCTCCTGAACCTGAAACGTTCTTGGATCTTATCCTGTATCTATGTTCAGAACCCAAAGTTATGGAACTATGTATAAATGAGTTTGTATTTGTGGTATAAATTATGTTACCGTCTATTTCTATATCATAACTCGTTGCCCCTACAACTGTATCCCATATTATACTTACATCATTACCCGATAGTGAAGTAAAAATGTTACCTGGTGAAGCAGGTATGTTTGATGGCAAGGAAAGTATAAACTTCTGTATACTAGTATTATTTTCCCCTCCAATTACATAAATATTGTTATCAATAACTTCAACAGAAGATGCAAAGGTTGTAGTTGGTAATGAACTAAGTACAAAGCATACATTCGTCTCAGGATTGTACTCTTCAACATTGCTCAACTTTGTATCACCATTGATACTACCGATAACAAAAACCCTGTTATTTGAAACAACAACTCCTGCCAATTGTCTGCTAACTGACAAGCTACCCTTTTTAATCCAATTATTTGTATTCGGATCATATTCTTCAACTATACTTAAAACTGTTCCGTTATAACCGTCAATAGCATATATTTTATTATTAGCCACACCAAGAGCTAGTCCTGTTCTTTGAGTGGGCATACTAGCTTTTGTTGTCCACTGGTCTGTTAGAGGATCATATTCTTCTACAATGTTTAGATATCCTGACTTATTATAGCCTCCGATTATATAGATCTTCCCATTAAGTGCTGTAATTCCAGAATATGCCCTTGCAGTTGGCATAGGAGTCTTTGTTGTCCAAGAGTCTGTATTAGGATCGTATTCCTCCACCGTTCCCAAGTAATTTGTACCATCATAACCACCTATGGCATATATCTTTCCATTTACATTTGCAACCCCTAGTCCATATCTAGCTGTTGTCATACTGGCCTTTATTGCCCATGAATTTGTTTTAGGGTCGTACTCTTCGTTGACTGCTGATATACGTGAAGCATAATAACCTCCTATTACATATATTTTGTCATTAAACTGAGTAGACCCAGCATAACTCCTTGAAAAATTCATTGTTCCGTTCTGTACCCACTGCCCCTTTAGCTCATCTTCAGCATTAGCTACAATTTGGGATAGTGGAATACTCCAGGCACTCATACCATTAGTATTTTTTGCTCGAATCCTAAATGTATGAGTTTCACCAGAAGTAAGTCCAGAGAATACGTAGTCGTTATAAGTTGTTGTATAGGTAGTCACACCATCTAATTCAATCTCATAGTCGGTTGCATTTGCTACTTCGTCCCAAGATAACGCAATTTTATTTTCCATGCCTGTACTTCTGGCATTTGTGGGTGAATTCAATAAGAGAGTTGTTATATTGGAAGCATATGACCATTTACCGGAACCATAGTTGTTGACTCCTCTTACCTTATATATGTGAGTTGTATTAGGTTTCAAGTTTGAATGAATGAATTTGGTCTCCTGACCAGTTGTTTTGATTTCTCCATCTACATATACATCATATTGACTGGCTCCTAAAACAGGATCCCAACTAATAGTTATTTTATTATTTGTAATATCCATATCTATGTTGATAGGTGCATCCAGTTCCACTGTGGTACAGTTTATAACATCACTCCATTCGCTTGTACCACCACTATTAATAGCCTTAATCCTATAAGAATAGCTAGTATTAGAAAATAGACCTACATGTTTATAAACCGATTCTGTAACAGTTACAAAAGTTTTATCAAGTCTACTATTTATTTCAATCTCATAGCTCTCAGCTTCCGCTACATCCATCCACCTTAACTCTATTGAATTCGCATATGCGACATAATTTACGTTGGAGGGTTTACTCAACATTCCTATTGTTGCAGTTAAAGGCTGTGACCAATCACCCCTGCAATCACCACTTATATATCTTACTTTATAAGTATGTGAAGAATTAGACATAAGATTTGGGTGAGTATAGTTCATAATATCGCTGCCAAGTTCTATTATCTTTCCATCAACTTCTAGCTCATAGCCTGTTACGTGGGGTAAGGTATTCCAGGAAACTTTTATTTTATTTGTCATTGTATTTACAGTTAAAACAGGTGGATTAATTTCCAATTGTTGACTATAAACCTTATTTATCTCAGAACTCCAATCACTAATTTTATTAGAGTATACAGTCCTGATTTTATATTTATACTCCTGCCCTACCTGGACATTTATGTGGGAAAACTCGGTTGATGTGACATTTTGAACATCACCGTTTATATATAGTTGATAACCGATTGCATCTTCAACTGAATCCCAACTCAAAGAATATATGGACCAAAATTAATTGCCTTTAAAATTTTTGGAGATTCGGCTACTCTATCAGTTTTAATATTTATATCACTGCTTTTATTTGATAGGTTTCCAACTGCATCATATGCTCTCACAAAATAATTATAAAAAGTTGCCTGTAAAAGGTTAATATCAGTATACTCCGTGCTTAATGTGGTTCCTATCTCCTGTCCGTTTCTATAAATCTTGTATCCTGTTACTTTATATGAGGGAGCATCCCATTCCAAACTAATATTTGTTATGCCAACAGAAGAAGCTCTTAGGTTAGTAGGTACTGCATTAATTATATCTATTATAATTTGAAGAGCATCAAGTCTACTTGCTAATGTAGTTTTGGTAGAACTATCTGATAAATCATTTACCAATGTTCTTGCAGAGTCTGAATCTGATTGTAATTTACTTGTCTCAGCCTTTATGACTGCTGAAATTGCATTTGCAATTGGCTCAGTTGGTGTTGGTTCTGCACTGTATGTTTTTGACACCCTTGCACTTTCCAAATTAGTTACGCTAGTTATTGTCAGATATATAGTTCCCGCCGTTAATCCCAATTGAGGTACACTCATGATTAATGAATTTTGCCCTGCTTGTACCTTTCCCGATGCCAACAGATTTCCTGCTGTTGATGAATTATATACTTTTACTTCATCTCCTTCTAGTACACCGGATACGGTTATTGTATCATTTATTCCAGAATAGGTATTATTGACCGTTATAATAGCAGTTGATGGGAATACCGATAATTCAGACGGATAATCTTTCATTGTTCGGGTACTTTCCAGTTTTCCCTCTTTTTTAATGGTTACATATACTACCCCCGCACCAGTACCTATCTGTGGAATTACTACAACTGCTGATGTTTGCCCTGCCTCTACTGTTGTACTTCCCAAAACAGTTCCTCCGGTTGAAGCACTGTATACGGTTACTATATCTCCTTCAATCAGGTTAGTTATCTTTACGGTGTCATCCATCCCTGCCTTATTGTTAGTTACAATTATACTTGCTGCCGTAGGTGCCGTCGTTGTCGGTTCTGCAGTATAGTTCATTTGCGTCCTTGCACTTTCCAGCTTGTTTACCTTGGTTACTGATACATATATTATTCCTGAGGTTGAACCAAGTTGCGGGACATTTAATACTACAGATGTCTGCCCTGCTTCTACAATGCCTGATATTAATAACGTCCCTGCTGTTGATGCATTATATACTTTTATCTCGTCTCCCTCTGACAAACCTGTTACTGTTATAACATCATCTGTTCCTATGTAATTATTTACTACTGTTATATAGGAAGTTGATGGAGCTGTTGATGTTTCTGATGTGTAACTTTGAGCTGTTCTAGTACTTTCCAGTTTTCCCTCTTTTTTAATTGTTACATATACCGAACCCGTGCCAGTACCTATTTGTGAAATTACTATAACCGCAGATGTTTGTCCTGCCTCTACTGTTGTACTCCCCAATACAGTTTCTCCTGTTGAAGCACTATATACGGTTACTGTATCTCCTTCAACAAGATTAGTTACCTTTACTGTGTCATCTATTCCCGCCTTGTTGTTGATTACAGTTATACTTGATGCTACAGGTGCCGTCGTTGTCGGTTCTGAAGCATAACTCTATTGAGTCCTTGTACTTTCCAGTTTGTTTACTTTGGTTAATGATACATATATTGTTCCTGATGTTGAACCTAACTGTGGGACATTTAATGCTACAGATGTCTGTCCTGTCTCTACAACACCTGAGACCAACAACGTCCCTGCTGTTGATGCATTATATACTTTTATTTCATCTCCCTCTGACAAACTTGTTACTGTTATAACATCATCTGTTCCTATGTAGTTATTTACTACTTTTATATAGGAAGTTGATGGAGCTGTTGATGTTTCTGATGTGTAACTTTGAGCTGTTCGGACACTTTCCAGTTTTCCTTCTTTTTTAATTGTTACATATACTGAACCCGCGCCAGTACCTATCTGTGGAATTACTATAACCGCAGATGTTTGTCCTGCCTCTACTGTTGTACTCCCCAGTACAGTTTCTCCTGTTGAAGCACTGTAAACGGTTACTATATCTCCTTCAACAAGGTTACTTATCTTTACTGTGTCATCTATCCCTGCCTTATTGTTGGTTACAGTTATACTCGCTACTGTAGGTGCCGTCGTTGTCGGTTCTGAAGCATAACTCTTTTGAGTCCTTGTACTTTCCAGTTTGTTTACTTTGGTTAAGGATACATATATTGTTCCTGATGTTGAACCTAACTGTGGGACATTTAATGCTACAGATGTCTGTCCTGTTTCTACAACACCTGAGACCAACAACGTCCCTGCTGTTGATGCATTATATACTTTTATTTCATCTCCCTCTGACAAACTTGTTACTGTTATAACATCATCTGTTCCTATGTAGTTATTTACTACTGTTATGTAGGAGGTGGCTGGAGGTGACGTTGTTTCTGAATCATAAGCTTTTGTTGTTCTTGTACTCTCTAACTTTCCCTCTTTTTTAATTGTTACATATACGGAACCCGCACCAGCTCCAATCTGTGGAATTATTATATCCGCTGAGGTTTGTCCTGCCTCTACTGTTGCACTGCCAAGTACAGTCCCTCCGGTTGAAGCACTGTATACCGTTACTGTATCTCCTTCAACAAGATTAGTTAACTTGACTGTGTCATCTATTCCCGCCTTGTTGTTGGTTACAGTTATACTCGCTGCAGTAGGTGCCGTCGTTGTCGGTTCTGAAGCGTAACTCTTTTGAGTCCTTGTACTTTCCAGTTTGTTTTCTTTGGTTAATGATACATATATTGTTCCTGATGTTGAACCAAGCTGTGTAACATTCAGTATTACCGATGTTTGTCCTAATCCTACAATCCCTGATGTCACCGACGTTCCTGCTGTTGATGCATTATATACTTTTATTTCGTCCCCCTCTACTAAACCTGTTACCGTAATAACATCATCTGTTCCTATATAGTTATTTACTACTGTTATGTAGGAGGCCGCCGGAGGTGATGTTGTTTCTGAATCATAAGCTTTTGCAGTTCTTGTACTCTCTAACTTTCCCTCTTTTTTAATGGTTACGTATACTGAACCAGCTCCAGTACCAAGCTGAGGATTTACTATAACTGCTGAGGTTTGTCCTGCTTCTACTGTTGCACCTCCCAGTACCGTTCCTCCGGTTGAAGCACTGTATACTGTTACTATATCTCCTTCAACCAAGTTAGCTACCTTTATTGTGTCATCTATTCCTGCTTTATTGTTAGTTACAGTTATACTTGCTGCTGTAGGGGCTGTTGTTGTCGGTTCTGTAGCATAACTCTTTTGAGTCCTTGTACTTTCCAGTTTGTTTACCTTTGTTAAGGATACATATATTGTTCCTGAGGTTGAGCCAAGCTGTGGGACATTCAGTACTACAGACGTCTGACCCGCTTCTACAATACCAGATGTCAAAAGAGTCCCTTCTGTTGATGCAGTATAGACTTTTATTTCGTCCCCCTCTGACAAACCTGTTACCGTAATAACATCATCTGTTCCTATATAGTTATTTACTACTGTTATGTAGGAGGCCGCCGGAGGTGATGTTGTTTCTGCTGTATAGCTTTGAGCTGTTCGAGTACTTTCATTTTTTCCTGGCATCGATATTGCTACATAGATATAACCTGCATTAACTCCTATTTGCGGAGTTGATACAACTACTGATGTTTGGCCTGACATAACTGTTGAACTTCCCAATAAAACTCCCCCCGAGGAGGCGTTATATATATTAACCGAAGTTCCTTCCATCAGGTTCGTTACCTCAACTGTATCATCTAATCCAGCTTTATTGTTTGTTACTTTAATATTGTTTGCAGCTGGCGCTATTAATGTTTCTGCTGTATAACTCGCTGCTGTTCTTTTACTTTCAAGCATATTATCTTTCTTTAATGTAATATAAACTGAGCCTGCACTTATACCTAACTGTGTAATTATTATTCGTGCGGAAGTTTGCCCATTTTGTACAACACTACTCCCAAGAAGAGTTCCCCCCGTTGCAGAATTGTATACACTTACTAAATCTCCTTCAACAAGGTTATCTAACTCTACCACATCATCCAAACCCGTCTTATTATTTGTAACAATAATGTGGCTTGATATTGGTGGACTTGTAATAGTCTCTTCTGTGATTGCAGAAGTATAATTAATACTGTTTAATGTACTTAATAAAATACTAAAAATCAGAGCAAATGCTATTTTTTTTAAATGTCGCATTTTAACAATCTCCTTATTAGTTGTGATAATTACATATAATTCTTTTTGATTGTGAATAAAAAATAATTAAATTTTACACTAATTATAAATAATTGTCAATTTTTGTTATATAAAGTAACTAAAGTCTATTAAGACTATTTATTGCTTTAACACAACCAATAAAAAATTGTGACTTTTTGCTATACTGGGACTATATTTTTACTATATAGAATATGCAATATATGTAATATATCTAAAATCAGCCACTTACATCCACCCTTAATCCAATAAAAAACCAACCCAAACATTATGTTTGAATTGGTCTTTATTTTCAAGCTAATCCTCTACGAAACTCAGCGAATCGTTATATCAACAAAGGCCTTGACCTTGTACCCTTCTGTACTTTCCCCAACTGCCGCCAACATCAGATGCTGGTTTGGGGCAATGGTTATAGCACTTCCTTCTGTATATTCCGTTCCCGAAACTGTATCGTCATAGCCGGGACGCGTAAATTCACCGTCCTGTACGGCTATAATCCATTTTGTAGCTCCCGTAAAGCCTGCAAATGACAGCTTTGTAAAGCTTACAACTCCGTTTTGGGAATCGTATTCTGATAACGTATAGTTTGTAATCTCCAGAAGTGTTTTTAGCTTATCTGAAGTAAATACGGCTCTTTCATCCTGACCTGATGTCGGCAGTTTTGGCCCTGTTCCATCAGCATCTGCAACAGCACTAAATACGTATTCTCCTCCTTGTGGCACAGTCTTATTCCTGAGCTTTACAATTATTTTCTGCCCCTTGTTTAAATTTAGATTTGTAAAGGACAAGGTTCTGACGTTAAGTCTCTGGGATGGATTTAATGTTACCTCTGCACCGTTTCCTATCTTGACTAGGTCAGTTTCAAAAGCAGGGAAGCCTTCCGGTAGCCACAAAGTAACCGTACCATTTTTAAAATCATCCTTGAATGTATAGGTTATTTCAAAGTCCTTTACCGTCGCTGTCTCCCCGGTTACAGGACTTATTTCCAAACTTCCCGGAATTGTGACATTGCCCGGTGTTACATTAACATCAATACGTTTTATACCGCTGGTATAACCGGAATATTGTCCCGTAATGTAAATTTTTGCATAACCCGCCGTTATAGCTTTTATCAAACCTTTATCAGTTACAGTGGCAACACTGCTATTCAAAGATACAAAGCCCACTGTACTCTTATCAGGTGAAACCGATAAATTTAAATCTTTATACAAATCAATAGTTTTCCCCTCTTGAAGGGTTATACTGTCATTGTCTGCCCCTGGAACACCAATATTTACACTTGGCATAAAAGGGTCATTTGGGTCTGTACCGGGTACATACTTATATGAGTAAAAGGAAGGTGTAATCCCCATTTTAACATTGTTTGCATAGGAATATGCACTATTAATCTTACCGTAGCCCTTTATTTCAGCATCTGCCATAATTACTAGACTTCCTATATATGAACCGTTCATCATGTTGATATATGAGCCTTGGGAGTTTGTATCCAAAACCAAGGAATTTACGGTTCCCTTCTTAAAATTAAATTCAGTAGTACTTTCAATGTTTGCTGTATTGATTTCAGCTGTACCGTCTACGGTTATTTTATTCCCCTTGGCATCTTTTAAAACATTCAGGGTTGTAACCTTTCCCCCCAGAAATTCAAGTTGTTGCTTGGTTACCCCTGCAGATACGGTCTTAACTGTTCCTGACAAAAGTGAAAAAACACCCTGACTGTCCTTGTTTATGCTGACATTTTCAACGTTACCGTTTAATTTAAGGTTTATATTACTGTTATCCGCCGTTATACTCTTGAAATCACCTTTGATTACCGCATTCTGACCTTCAAAGGCTGCATTCATGGCAGTAATATTAACAAATCCTTCTCCGCTTGTCAGGTATCCTTCTTCAATTGTGCATCCCGACTTTAAATCTGCCTGTTTGACAGTCGTACTTCCTACCACCCTTATATAAACGTTTCCTGCACTTTTTTCAACTGTCAGGTTTCCGCCTATCTGAGAATTTTTTATAATTACCCCGTTAGGGCCTCCACCTCTGACTAAAAGTCTTCCCGCCAATTTAACGCCTTCCAGTGTAACAACTCCATCGCCTACACCCTCACCGATAACCAAGTCTCCTGATATGGAGATACCTCTCAAAGTAACAGCGCCTGTACTTATAAACATATTACCGGATGCATTGGTTGTTATGGTTCCGGGTTTAAGAGCAATCTGCCCAACGCATTTATCAAGCATTGTCAATGCGTCTTTTAGTTTGAGTACTCCTGTCGGCGCATATCTGCCGGCAGCGACCTCAGTAAGGCCTCCTTTTTCAATTACCGCTGCTAATTCATTCAGTTGCTGTTGTTCAAGGGCCTTACCATCAGTTATTTTGCTGAATATTTTTTCATTTTTAAGTTCAAGACCAAAAGCATACGAAGCCATCCCTGCGGCTTCAACCCTGGTTATGTAAGAGAAGGGATAAAGCTTTGTATTTTTATTGTTTGAAATATATCCCCCTGCAACCGCCTTCGCTACTTCTTGTCCATACCATGAGTTCTTAGGTACATCTATAAAATTAATATCAGCCTTTTTGGATGACTTTAGAATACCGTTAAGCATTTTAATAAAATCAATTTTCTCAACAGGTTTGTTTAAGTCAAGGCTTGAATAGCTTTTGTCCACTATACCATAGCTTTTCCACTTGCTCAGTAGTGAAGCTGTATCCTTGGAATATGATGTTCCCGTTGATGCAAATGCAGATAAAGGTATAGACAGAAAACATAATACTGCAAGCATCAGAGAAATTTTATTCGCATATCGTTTCATTTACTTGCTCCTCCACTTATTATTGATTACCCTGATTGTATATTAGTCCCTTGTATGCCATAAGTGCAGCCTCTGCTCTTGTTACATTGTTAGCTGGCTGCAGATAAACCTTACCGCTTATTTTCCTACCTGAAATAATACCTGCCCCGCATACAGCTGATATATTTCTTAAGGACGAGTCTGAGATAGACTTAAAATCCGCAAACTGCTTTAAGCTGCTGCTGTCTTTTTGCGGTAAAGGAGTTCCCTTTATTTTCAAAGCCAAAGCAAGCATTACTGATGCCTGTTCTCTTGTTATCAGTTTATCCGGGTAAATCTTGTTATTTTTATCCTTACTTATTATACCAAAATATTCTGCAGCTATAATTTCTTTATAATATTTATGTTTAGCGGTAACATCTGCAAACCTTCCTGCTGCTGTCTTTTCAAGTCCAAGACTTCTAACAAGTATAGCGCAGTACTCTCCTCTGGTAATTGCCTGTTTGGGGTTAAATTTTCCGCTGTTTGAATCAAAAACGCTTCTGCTGGCCAGGTTGTTTATTGCTTCCGTTGCCCAGCTCACAGCCCACAAATCACTATATGCCGAATTTTCTAAGGTTACTGTAGCAACCTCGTTTGACGGATTGCTCTGTACTAATCCCTTTACTGATCTGATTCTGTATTTCATCGTTTTGCCCGGTACTGCATCATGATATATGAAAGTAGTTGTATTTGAACCAACTCTGCCTATTTCTCTGAATAAATAAAGCTGTTTTGCCTCAATAATAAATCCTTCTTCAGTAGAGGAGTTGTCCTTCCACGTAAGTTTCACATCACTAGTAGACATAACAGAAACCTGCAGATTTCCCGGTGCTTCCGGAGCATCCAGTGACAACTGTACCTCATTACTGTAACTAACAGCAGTTGACCTGTCAAAGGCCTTAATCCTGTAAAAAGTCGGCTCTGTGCTGCTAATCCATTTATCATTATATTTGGTTGTATTGGGCTCCAGCTGGGAAATCTGATACCACTGTGACAACAAACCAATCTTCTTTTCAACTATAAAACCCGCTTCCATACTGCTGGTATCATCCCATGTAAGCTCAATCTCCGTTTTGCTTATAACGTTAAAGGACAAGTTTGCCGGAGCACTTAGTGGAGTGGTCAAAGCACCTGTTTCATTGGAGAAATCCGAATACACTTCATTGTCATTGATTTTTGCTCTAACCTTATAGTAGTAGTTTTTTTGCGGATCAACATTTAAGTCTGTATAACTGCTTGCATTTCTTCCCATTGTATCGTACAAAGTATAGTCTGTTTCGTTGGGAGCTTTTCTCCAAATTTCAAAGCCTGTTTCATTTGTAGTTAAATCCTGCCATGAGAGACTGATTTTTTTTCCATCCACACTGGTAGCTGCAAGCCATGACGGTGGTTTGAGATATGTACTTGTCAAATTCAGAACATCTGAATACTCGGAGCTCGTAACACCTGTTAATGCCTTAATTCTGTAGCTGTATATGGAATTTTCATGTGCGATGTTATCAATATAGCTGGTTGTATTCTGAGGTACTACTGCAATTTCTGTGAAAGCACCTTCGTTTGATGCTCTCCTTTCAATAATATATGCCGTTTCAAAAGATACATCCTGCCATTTTAGCTGTATTTTATAGCCTGATAAAGCAAATCCGGTTAGGTTTGACGGTCTGGGCAGCATTGAAACAGCACTGCTTCCGTCATATTCATCAGGGTAAGCCCCGGATTTTATATAATCCGTAGAATACGACCTGACCTTATAATAATATTTTAAACCAGCAGCTATTGCTTTATCACTGTATGTGTTCTGGCCTGCAGGCACTCTGGCTACTTCTGACCAGGAAGTAGAACCTTCAGTTCTTCTTTCTATTATGGTATTACTTATTTTTCCCTCAGGATAGGTCCATTTTAAATCTATCTGGTTGGACGAAATAGTTGTGGGGGTCAAGGAATCCGGCTTTGCAACCTCATCTGTACGAATTGATATCTCATCAGCATACACATACGTTGTATAGGTTGAATCCATGACTTTTACTCTGTAAGTATAAATATGCCCCGGTTGTACGGAACTGTCCGTAAAAGTTGTAAGATTTGCAGAGGTGTAGGACACTGTATAAAATATTCCCCCATCTACACTGCGCTCCAGATAGTAGTTTATTTCATTGGTTAGATAGTCGTTCCAATTGAGGGTAACCACATTTATATTGTGTACCAATGCAGTAATATTTGATTTGACATTACTTGCAGCAGTATAAAATATGGCAAAGCTCTGCATTAGTATTGCAATAGCCAGTATTACTGCCAACTTAGAAATGTGCTTTATTTTGTGATATTTTCTTCCCCTGTTAGAAATCAAAGCATATACCCCCAAAAATTTCTTTTATTATACTCTATCGGCAATTTCAAGGATAGATTTTATAAGGTTGTATATTTTGTAATGTTAATGTCACATTGTGACAACAAAAAACCCGCCCTTTTGGGGCAGGTTTTAATATTTATTTAACTTCTCTTGTTTATTGCACTCAAACGTGCCATTGCTCTTGCAAGAGCGGTTTTTGACCTCATGTATTCCAGCTGACTGAGTTTCTTCTGAAGCCGTTCCTCGGCACGCTGCTTTGCAGCCTTGGCTCTGTTAATATCTATTTCTTCCGGGTATTCGGCCGTATCGGTAAGTATAACAACCTTGTCAGGCATAATTTTTGCAAACCCTTCGGTAACAACTGCCTCAATCCATTTACCCTGTGCATTAATCCTGAGAGGCCCGACGCTTACAGCTGAAACTGTAGGCGCATGTTTTGCCAAAACACCCATCTCACCATCACTGGATTTAAATATCACACACTCTGCCTCTCCTGAAAAAAACATCCTTTCAGGTGTTAATACCTCTAAAAAAAATGTGGCCATGTCTTTTTAACCTCCATAAGCCGTATAGCAACTTAAAATGCATTGAATAAGAGAATTATCCTTCCATTTCCTTCGCAGCTTCGTAAACCTCTTCAATAGCGCCCTTCATGTAGAAAGCTGCTTCCGGTATATTGTCCATCTTACCGTCAATAATCTCTTTAAATCCTCTAATAGTCTCCTTTAAAGGAACATACTTACCTTTATATCCCGTAAACTGTTCTCCTACAAAGAAAGGCTGTGACAGGTATCTCTGAATCTTTCTTGCTCTGAATACTGTCAACTTGTCTTCTTCAGGCAATTCATCCATACCGAGGATAGCGATAATATCCTGAAGTTCTTTATTTCTTTGAAGAATCTCCTGTACTTTTCTTGCTACAGCATAGTGTTCTTCACCTACAACCTTAGGATCAAGTATTCTGGAAGTTGATTCAAGAGGATCAACAGCAGGATAAATTCCCATTGCAACTATATCTCTGCTTAAAACAGTAGTTGCATCAAGATGCGCAAATGTAGTTGCAGGGGCAGGGTCAGTCAGGTCATCTGCAGGAACATAGACTGCCTGAACGGAAGTTATTGAACCCTTGTTTGTTGATGCTATTCTTTCCTGAAGTGCACCAACATCCGTTGCCAGAGTAGGCTGATAACCAACCGCTGACGGGATTCTTCCCAGCAACGCTGAAACCTCTGAACCAGCCTGTACGAACCTGAATATATTATCTATGAAGAGAAGAACATCCTGTCCCATCTGATCTCTGAAGTACTCAGCCATTGTAAGCCCTGAAAGACCAACTCTCATTCTTGCTCCCGGTGGTTCATTCATTTGTCCGAAAACCATGGCTGTTTTTTCAATAACTCCTGAATCATTCATATCGTGCCATAGGTCATTACCTTCTCTGGTTCTTTCTCCAACACCGGTAAATATTGAATATCCACCGTGCTCTGTAGCTATATTTCTTATCAATTCCATTATGAGAACTGTCTTACCAACTCCGGCACCACCGAAAAGTCCTATTTTACCACCCTTTGCATATGGAGCCAACAAGTCAACTACCTTTATACCTGTCTCAAGAATTTCTGTTGAAGGTCTTTGCTCTTCCAATGATGGCGCTTCCCTATGTATGGGAAGGTAAGCAGTTGGTTCAATCGGTCCTGCTTTGTCAACAGGCTCACCCAAAACATTAAAAATTCTACCCAACACTTCCTTACCAACCGGTACAGTAATTGCATCTCCTGTATCTTGGGCACTCATACCTCTGACAAGTCCATCTGTAGAAGACATCGCAACACACCTGACAGTATCGTTGCCCAGATGTTGCATTACTTCTGCAGTAACAGTACCAGAATCAGTAGGAATCTTGATAGCATTATATATGTTAGGCAAAATACCATTTTCAAATCTTATGTCAAGTACAGGACCTATAACCTGTACAATGACTCCGGAACTTCCAGCCATTTTATACACTCCTTTCAAAATTAGGAGAACTTTTTCAAGTAAAATTTGTCCTCAATATTCTATTTTAAAGCCGAGGCGCCACCAACAATTTCAGAAATCTCCTGAGTAATAGCCGCCTGTCTTGCTCTGTTGTAATACAGATTCAATTTTTGCAACATTTCATCTGCGTTTTTAGTTGCATTATCCATTGCAGTCATACGTGCATTCTGTTCACTTGTAAAAGCTTCAACAAAGGTGCCGTACATAATACCCTTTATATACTTAGGGATAAGGGCATCAAGAACTTCACTTTCAGACGGCTCATATTTGAACATCTGATCCAAAACAATCTCATCAACCTTTACATCCTCCCGGAGAGCGCCGATTTCAATTGGTAGAAGCTTTAATACCTTTGGCTCCAAAGATATAGCAGATATCATTTGAGTATAAACTATATAAACTTCATCAACTTCCTGCTTATTGTATAAATCAAGTATTATATCTGTAATTTCCCTTGCCCTGAACACCGTAGGATTCTGAACGGCATAATCGAACTCGGTGTGGACATGGTATCCTTTTCTGGTAAAGTAAGACCTTCCTGTGGTACCTGCCACCAGAAGTAATGCATTTTCTTTATTATCACCGATTTCACGTTCCGTAAGCTTTAGGATATTACTGTTGTATCCACCAGCCAAACCCTTGTCCCCTGTCATAACAATATATGCTTTCTTCTTGCCTTGCTTCTCTTCTCTTAGATCAAAAAATCTGCTTTCTACCTCGGCACTATGTGCCAGAATATCGGCTATGGTTTCTCTGACCTTGTTAAAATATGGAAGTGTCTGCTCCAGCTGTGTCCTGGCTTTTTTGAGTTTTGACGCCGATATCAACTTCATGGCCTTAGTAATTTGTCTCATCTGATTTATACTTTTGATACGCGATTTAATTTCACGCATATTGTTTGCCATATGATAACCCGCCGTTTCTGTCACACAGCATGACAAATTATTAATTAGTAACGCTTATCTGCTGTGTTTTTATAAGATAAGCTTTTATTGTTGCTAAACAAATTGAGTCTTGAACTCATCTGCTGCAGTCTTCATAAGCTTTGATACTTCATCGCTTATATCCCCGGTTTCAGCAATACTGGTCAGAATTTTTGGGTATTTTTCTTTAACATAGGAAACAAACTCCTGATTGAACTTTCTGACTTTATTTACAGGTAAGTCCATCAGATAGTTATTTGTAGCCCCATAAAGTATCAGAACCTGCTCCTCAACCGGTAATGTTGCGTACAGGGGTTGTTTCAGTGTCTCAACAAGACGTTCTCCCTGATTAAGCTTATCCCTGGTGGATTTATCAAGGTCAGACCCGAACTGGGCAAACGCTTCAAGTTCTCTGAACTGTGCAAGATTTATTCTCAATGGCCCTGCTATTTTTCTCATGGCTTTTATCTGTGCAGAACCACCAACTCTTGAAACTGATAATCCAACATTAACAGCAGGTCTTTGTCCTGAATAGAACAGCTCCGATTCAAGATATATCTGACCGTCAGTTATTGAAATAACATTAGTCGGTATATACGCAGAAACATCTCCTGCAAGTGTTTCTATGATAGGCAGTGCGGTTATTGAACCTCCGCCAAGTTCATCGCTAAGCTTAGCTGCTCTTTCAAGTAGTCTTGAATGCAGATAGAAAACATCTCCCGGATAAGCTTCTCTTCCCGGTGGCCTTTTCAGCAGAAGTGACATTGCTCTGTAGGCTACCGCATGTTTAGACAAATCATCATAAATGATCAAAACATCTTTATGATATCTGTACATAAAATCCTCTGCCATAGCGCAACCTGAATAAGGTGCAAGATACTGAACCGATGCAGGGTCACTTGCAGTTGATGACACAACAATAGAGTATTCCATAGCCCCGAATTTTTCCAAAGTATTTACTATACCCGTAATTGTAGATGCCTTTTGTCCTATAGCTACATAAACACAAATGACATCCTTGCCTTTTTGATTAATTATTGTGTCTATAGCTATAGCTGTCTTACCTGTCTGTCTGTCTCCAATTATCAGCTCTCTTTGGCCTCTACCTATTGGAATTAAGGCATCAAGTGCCATAATACCTGTTTGGAGTGGCTTGTTTACGCTCTTTCTGTCAATTACACCCGGAGCTGTAAAGTCTACAGGACGATATTCTTCTGCTACAATATCGCCTTTTCCATCCAGCGGTTTTCCAAGCGGACTGACAACTCTCCCGATAAGGCTTTGCCCAACCGGAACCTGAACAGTTTTTCCTGTTCTTTTAACCGTTGAACCTTCCTTTATTGCTCTGTCATCTCCCAGGACAACACACCCTACGTTGTCTTCTTCAAGATTGAGAGCCATACCAAACTCATTATTTTCAAACTGTAAAAGCTCGCCCGACATACATGATTTAAGTCCGTATATTCTAGCAATATTATCTCCGGACTGAAGCACGTATCCAACATCATCAGTCTTTACAGCAGTATCATAATTTTCAATCTGCTGTTTTATAATCGAGCTTATTTCTTCTGGTCTAAGACTCATATTTCTCACCCCATATGTTCCGATACCATCAGTTAAACACTGACTATCTCAGTTAATGATTCTATCCTGCCTTTTACACTTCCGTCATAAACCTTGTCACCGACTATTACCTTTAATCCGCCAATAAGTGATGCGTCTACAATTTCAGTGGAGTTTACAGCGATTGCATTATATTTCTTTCTAAACTTTTCCTTTATACTTTCCAATTGAACTTCATCTAATTGTGTAGCCATTATTATCTTGATATCCAGAACATTTGCCGTTTCATTTGCCATTTGAACAAATTGGTTGTATATTCCGGGTATTTCAACTGTCCTATGCTTGGAAATCAGAAGCAAAACCAAGTTAAGCATATTTTTACTTAAGCGTTCCGTAAATATGCTTCTTATAAGTGATTGCTTCTTATCCGTTTTTATAACCGGGTTATTCAAAAAATCTCTGAAGTCCTTGTCGGAATTATACAAGTTGGTAAAATCGCCAAATTCCTGTTTTACTGAATCAACATCTGAACCTGACAACTCCAGCAGTGCCTGTGCATACCTTTTTTCTACAAGTGGCATTAAATAGCACCTGCCTCGTCAATAAATTTATCTACCATGGCTTTATTAGCTTCAGTATCCATATTAGCTTGAACTAACTTTGTTGCTGCAGCAATTGCAAGTACTGCAATCTGTTGCTTTGTTTGACGAAGCATCTCTTCTCTTTCACGTTCAACCTCTTCGCGACCTTTTTCTACCACTGCTAAAGCATCTCTTTTTGCAGATGCGAGTATTTCATCATACTCACGAGTGGCTTTCGCTCTTGCTTCATTCAATAATTTGTCACCATCTAATTTTATGTTCTTTATTTGCTCTTCATATTTCTTGTGTGCTTCAGCTGCTTCTAATTTTGCATTTTCAGCATCCTTTAACCCCTGTTCTATGGAACTTTTTCTCTCTTCCATGAGATTTGTAACAGGTTTAAAAAGGAATTTCCTCATAAACAAAAATAAGATTATTAGGTTCATGGCAACAAATATAAATGTATATCCATCAGGCTTTAACATGTACTCACATCCCCTTATTACTCCCCGTATTTTTTCTATTTTAACTCAATAAATAATTATTTATATAATTATAATACTAAGCGTATTATTAGGTTTACTTACTGATACATATCTGTGAAAGATATTATTAACATCTCTCACAGATATGCCTAAGTACAAAACAATATACTGATCCCTCTTAAAAACAATTGATTTTACATTTTTAAGAAAACCAGTACCAAAGCTACTACCAAACCATAGATAGCTGTTGCTTCTGCAAGAGCTGCACCTAGAAGTAGAGATGTTCTAATTGAACCTGCTGCCTCTGGTTGTCTGGCAATTCCTTCAACGGCTTTACCTGTTGCCAAGCCAATACCTATTCCTGCACCAATACCTGTAAATGCAGCAATAGCAGCCGCTATCGCTATTATACCCGTTCCTGTCATAATTTCACCCCCTTATTCTAATGCCTCTGAAATATATATAGAAGTCAAAAACATAAACACATATGCTTGAAGAATTCCATCAAACAAATCAAAATAACAGCTTAATACCGCTGGTGCAAATATCGGCAATGCCATATAAATAAGCTCCATAACTATGAATGCACCTAATATATTACCAAATAGACGTAGTGCCAGCGATGTAGGTTTTATTAAGTAATCAAGAATATTAAAAGGAAGCATTACCGGTGTTGGCTTGGCAAAGCTCTTTATCCAGCCACCTACCCCCTTATATCTTATTCCTGCATAAATCACTACACAAATTGACATTACTGCCAAGCATATAGTAACGTTTATATTTCTTGTAGGGGGTCTTAATTTGAAGCCTTCTTCCCCTCCAGGAATAATATTAAATATTGAAACCGAATTTGCTAAAACCAAGAATAACATAACAGTACCCAGATATGGTGCAAATGCTTTCCAATGATGGGGAATTGCATCCTTAACCATATTGTTGATAAACTCTACGATCATCTCTGCAATATTCTGTCTCTTATTTGGGATTATAGAAAGTTTGCGTGTTAAAAAAATAGCAAGAACAATCATTATAGCCATTATAATCCACATAGTGACTACAAGATCAGAGACCGGAATTTTAAAGCCAAATAGATTTATAATAAATGCAGTGTGTGATTCCATTGCATGAGTAAGTTTTTCTCCCATTATATCACCTTCTCTCCAAATCGATTTTTTGTAATGCCTAAGGTTTCTGTTATAGTATTCAATACTATAACTATCATAACCGATAAAGTACCAGTCAATGCAGTCATCAAAGTGTATACACCAAAGCTCACTGCAAGGACAAATGTGATAGTAATAATTCCTAGGTTTAATAAATATATCACTAAATTAAGTACAACTGCAACTTTTTTATTGATACCTTCACCCAAATGCTTCAGCACAGATTCAAGCACAGCAAATCTCAACAATGAAAATATCACACTGACAGTGAGTATGATTATCATCGGTAGTCTATGCTGTCCTACAAAAAAACATGCAGTAAGCAACACCAGATATAAAACAAGGACCCTTTTAATAAAAAACTTTATAGTATTACTCATATGTTATTATTTTATTGTACCAATCTCCATAAAAAGTTGTTAAGTTTTCCGCCAAAATTTACGATATCTATTTAGGTTAGTTATCTGGACACAATGATAATAACCACTGATTGGCAAGAAATTAGTTAAATAATAGCACAGTGAAAAAGGTAAATCAATGGTACTTTAACGAAAAGTACTATTACAAGGTTAGTAAATTTAGTAATTTTGCACAAAAGAATTCAAAAATTCAGGAGTGGTCATTCTATGGATATTACAACCATTGTAGGTTTGGTACTGGGTCTTGGCGGGGTTATCGGAGGATATTTGGAGGAAGGAGGCCAGCTAGGTGCCCTGGTTAAAATAGGTCCCTTTCTAATCGTTTTTGTCGGAGGGTTTGGTGCAACACTGGTTGCATTTCCTTTATCAGAAATAAAGAAAATGCTTTCCACATTGAGTATGCTGTTTATTCAAAAGAAGTACAACGAAATAGATATTATAAATGAATTAGCCGATCTTTCCGAGAAAGCAAGAAAAGATGGTCTTCTTAGTCTTGAGCAGGATGCTCAGACCAATAACAACGACCTTATAAGAAAAGGTTTAGCCTTGGTTGTTGACGGTATTGAAACCGAAGTAATAAAGGACATACTTGCAAGGGAAACGGAGCTTCAGGAAGAGATTTACGAGTCAAGTGCAAAGATATTTGAAGCTATGGGTGGAACCTGGCCTGCCATGGGAGTTTGCGGAACAGTTATGGGCATGATCAGTATCCTCAAAGATCTGTCGGACTCTGCAGCACTTGGTCCAAAGATATCCGGTGCCTTTATTGCAACCATGCTTGGTGTTGGTTTCGCCAATCTTGTATGGATTCCATTTGCTACCAAGATAAAATCTAAAGCAGCACGTGAAACAATGATTAATGAAATTATTATTGAAGGGTTGCTCTCTATACAGGCAGGTGAAAATCCACGTATTATTAAGGAAAAACTTAACCTTAATCTGATGGAGAAGTTAAACGGCGCTAAAAACAAATCAGCAGTTGCTGCGGAAGAAGGAGCTGAAGCATAAGCATGGCTAAGGAGAAAATTGTCAAGGATAATAATGAGCGCTGGCTCCTGACGTATGCCGACCTGATGAACTTGTTGCTGATACTCTTTATAATATTGTTCTCCATGAGCCAGGTTAACACCGAAAAGTTTCAGAAGCTCTCTCAATCTCTGAGCTCTGCCTTTGGTAACGGTGAAGCGCCTTCTTTAGTTCAGGGCGGAAGCTCAGGAAATTCTTTAATTGATTTTCCGGCTACCATGCCATCTCCTGTAATACCTTCAAAGATTGAGGATCAACAAATGGAGGCATTGCAAGAAGAAATAGAAGGCCTTGTGGACTCTGAAGGTTTAAAGGGTAATGTAGCAGTAACTATGGAGGATCGTGGTATAGTTGTTAGAATAAACGAAAAAATACTGTTTAAGAGCGGAAGTGCCATAATTGAAACAAAAGATCAGGACACGTTAATAACAATAGGAAAAGACATGCTAAGCAAGATTAACAAACATATCCGTGTTGAGGGCCATACCGACAATGTTCCAATGAAGAGTGCCTTATATGCATCTAACTGGGAATTGTCTGCAGCAAGAGCAATAAATGTTTTGAAGCTTCTGGTTGACAAAGGCGGTATTAACCCAAAGATGATTCATCCTGTGCCATATGGTGAATATTCACCGTTAGTTCCGAATACCACAGATGCTAACAGAGCTAAAAACAGAAGAGTCGATATTGTAATACTGAGGGATTCTTCCAGCAAGGGTGAAGCTGACACCGATAAAAATAGCTCAATAGCTAAGTAAATATTAAGAATAGTATAAAACCTATAAAATGGGCTGTTGTTCAATGAATATCAATAATTCATTAAACAACAGCCCATTTATATAGTCTTATTTATTTAGTTTTCAGAATCATACGCTAAACTCTTGTGGAATTTCATCTGTTAAACCGAAGTGATACAGAAGCACCTTTACAATTCTTTCAGAAGCATGTCCATCACCATACGGATTTACTGCCTTTGCCATCTTATCATAGTCTTCCCTGTCGTCAAGGAGCTTTGATGCATGTTCTATTATCTCGCTTTCAACTGTTCCGGCAAGTCTGACGGTACCTGCTTTAACAGCTTCCGGCCTTTCAGTTTCTTTCCTTAATACAAGTACAGGCTTGCCCAAAGTTGGTGCCTCTTCCTGTATTCCGCCGGAATCTGTCATTATCATGTAGGATCTGGCCATAAGGTTATGCATATCCTGGACATCCAATGGAGGAATTAAGTGAACTCTTTCTTTTCCCCCAAGTATCTCCCTGGCTGTTTCCTGTACAACAGGGTTCAAATGTACTGTATAAACCAGTTCAACATCGTCGTACTTGTCAACAAGTGCAGCAAGTGCACGACAGATATTGTGAAGGGGTTCCCCAAGGTTTTCCCTCCTGTGAGCAGTAACAGCAATAATTCTTTTATTTTTAAAGTCTATCCCTCTTAGTTCTTCACACAAGAAGGTATAGTCTTCCTTTACAGTTGTTTTCAATGCATCATTTACCGTATTACCCGTAACATATATTGAATCCTGCTTTACACCTTCTCTTAAAAGATTTTCTCTGTTTGTCTGAGTTGGTGCAAGGTGAATATCTGCCATTGAACCGGTAAGCTTTCTATTCATTTCCTCGGGATACGGCGAATACTTGTCAAATGTCCTCAAGCCCGCTTCTACGTGTCCAACAGCTATTTGTTTGTAAAAAGCTGCAAGGCTGCCCACAAAACAAGTTGTGGTGTCTCCGTGTACCAGCACGATATCAGGCTTTTCCTGTTCCATAACCGTCTCAAGACCTTCAAGAGCTCTTGTTGTAATACCTGTAAGAGTTTGCCTGCTCTGCATTATATTCAGATCATGTTGAGGTGTAATCTCAAACATTTTCAGTACCTGATCAAGCATCTCTCTGTGCTGAGCAGTTACACAAACAACCGAATCAATTTTATCACAGCGCTCCAGTTCTTTTACCAGAGGTGCCATCTTTACGGCATCAGGTCTTGTACCGAATATTGTCATTACCTTTAGTCTGTCCAACTTTCTACCTCCTATTATAGACATTCTTGACGGGTTGTACAGATAGTGAACCTCTTTAGCTTTACTGGCGCTGTTCACTTCACTCATATACATTGATCCGCCTACTATGAATATAGCTACCGCTATTACCAGTATAATGGCACTAACGGGCCCTTTGTAGTCAAGTACTACCGCACATAACCCCAGCGCTGCGCTTGCAACATATATAACCGAGACGGATTGTTTCTGGGTAAGACCCATATCAACAAGTCTGTGGTGCAAATGCCCTCTGTCGGCAGCCATCGGCGACTTACCACTTGCAACTCTTCTGAGAATTGCAAATAGCGTATCGAACAAGGGAAGTGCCAGAACCAGTAGTGGCACGGCGATAGCTATGGCAGTATACGATTTATATGTACCTTGAATGGATATTGTTCCCAGTACAAAACCTAAAAACGTTGCCCCGGTATCTCCCATAAAAATCTTGGCAGGATTAAAATTGTAAGGTAAAAATCCTAAAACAGACCCTGCCAGTATTGCAGCTAACACTGCTGTACGGATATCGGGATCACCCCTCATAACAGAAACAAAGAATAAAGACATGGAAGCAATTGACGATACTCCCGCCGCCAGTCCGTCCAACCCGTCTATAAAATTGATAGCGTTCGTAATACCTACTATCCATATTACAGTTAACGGGTATGAAATCCATGGTCCGAAGGTAGATATTCCAATAACCGAAAAAGGATTGGTTACAAATTCTATTCTGGTACCGGTGAATGCAACTATAAGAGCTGCTACTATCTGAATAGGAAATTTAAGTTTTGCACTTAAAGCCATTTTATCATCAATAAAGCCTAATACTGCAATAATTAAACTACCCGCTATCAAGCCCAAAAAACGTGTGTCAAAAACCAAAGCAGTTCCTACACTTAGCAACTTCGAGCTGGCTATACTGAATAATATGGAAACAAAAAAGCCTGCAATTATAGCCAGCCCGCCCAACAATGCGGTTGGTTTCTTGTGCATCCTTCTACTGTCCTTGGGAACGTCAACAACCCCTAATTTAAAAGCAAGGCTTTTTACCGCCGGAGTAGCTGAAAAAGCAACTATAAATGCAAGGGTGAAAGAAATAAAATACTCATATACACTCGACATTTAAACACCTTCTTGTATTATAACCATAGACAAAAACATACCATCCAAACATCAAAATAGAGGGAGGCAGTCCCCCTCTGTTTTTATATGTTTTAAGTGTCAATGCCCGGTCATATTTCTATAATCTTACAACCTCTACACCAGCTTCACTAAGAAGCATCATTGCCAGTTCATCCGGATATTCACCGTTAAACACTATTCTGACAATGCCAGCATTTATTGCCAGTTTGGCACATAGGACGCAAGGTTGATTTGTAACATACAACGTAGCTCCGTTTACACTAATTCCGCTATATGCAGCCTGAACAATTGCATTCTGCTCTGCGTGAATTGCTCTGCATAATTCATGTCGCTGTCCCGAAGGAATATTCAACTTTTCTCTCATGCATCCAACTTCCGAACAGTGCTTACAGCCCACCGGAGCACCATTATAACCTGTAGCAAGAATTCTTTTATCCTTTACGATAACGGCACCCACTTGTCTTCTAATACAGGTAGACCTGGTTTTAATAAGTTCTACAATCTGCATAAAATACTCATCCCAAGATGGCCTCATAAAGCACCCCCCATAGTCAAACTTTCCATACAGCTGATTTACTTTGTTCCAAATAATCTGTCGCCTGCATCCCCAAGTCCGGGAACAATATATGCATGATCATTAAGGATCTCATCAACAGCCGCGCAGTAAATATCAACGTCCGGATGATCCTTCTGTATTCTTTCAATTCCTGCTTTTGCAGCAATAAGGCACATAAGCTTTATATTCTTTACGCCTCTGTTTTTGATAAACTGAATTGCTGCCGATGCTGAACCGCCTGTAGCAAGCATTGGATCTAACACAACTATTTCTCTCTCCTGAACATCAACTGGCAACTTGCAGTAGTATTCAACCGGCTCTAATGATTCAGGATCTCTATATAACCCGATATGTCCTACTTTTGCCATTGGGATAAGCCTTAACATACCGTCAACCATTCCCAATCCGGCTCTCAGTATTGGTATTATTCCAAGTTTCTTACCTGAAATTATCTTGGTTTTAGCCGTTCCTATAGGAGTTTCTATTTCCACTTCTTTTAGAGGCATATTTCTGGTAACTTCATAGCCCATAAGCATTGCTATCTCTGAAACTAATTCTCTGAATTCCTTTGTATTTGTGTTCTTGTCTCTGAGCAGCGATATCTTATGTTGTATGAGCGGGTGGTCAAAAACAAATACATTTTCCATTTTAAAATTCCTCACTTTATCAAATATTTTTTTCAATGTCTGAAATTTTGTCAAGCCTGTTCTGGTGCCTTCCACCAACAAATTCTGTTTCCAGCCATGTTTCGATTATATCGAGAGCAAGTCCAGGTCCTACAACTCTTTCACCTATGGCAATTATGTTGGCATCGTTATGCTGTCTGCACATCTTTGCCATGTAGCTGTCGGTACACAATGCTGCCCTTGCACCCGGAACCTTATTGGCAGCTATCGAAATGCCAATCCCGGTACCACAAATCAAAATACCCTTTTCACATTCCTTACTTGCCACAGCCTCAGCCACAGCGCGTCCATAATCAGGGTAATCAACTGAGTCAGGACAGTTTGTACCAAAGTCCTTGACCTCAAGCCCCTTGCTTTCCAAAAACTTTATAATATCTGCCTTTAGCAGATATCCCGCATGGTCACTTCCTATTGCAATCATAATTCCTCCAAAAATTGACAAAATCACTATACAGCTATAACCACATCTTTAATTATTTTATAGTATAAATTATTACATGTCAAAAAAAACTCAATTTGTTTAAAAGTAGTTTTATACATTCCTGTAATTCCTTGGCACAGGCCTCATATACGCCATAGGGCATCCCATAGGGATCACTTATATCAGCCGCAATGCCATCCGGGTTTAAATCCGGATAAACATACTCTTTTAATGTAAAAGTCTGAGCTTTTTTCCGAGGGCATAATCTTTTAATAATATCCCTATGCTGTCGTGTCATTGTAAGAATCAAATCTGCTTGTTCTGCATCCGTATTAGTAAGCATTTTTGCCTCATGGGAAGATATATCTACATCCCACAGGTTTTTCAGTGCATTAACGGAATGGCTCGAAGCAGGCTCACCATCAAATGCACTTATTCCTCTTGACGCGGTTATTATTCTTTGGGGAACCTGAATATCCTTTAAAGCCGCTTTCATTAATCCTTCAGCCATACAACTACGGCATGTATTGCCTGTACAAACGAATATTATCTTTATAGTATCTGCTAATGAGTTACTTTCCTTCATTGTCAACCTCCGTAATAAAACTAAACAAGGTCTGCCTTGACAATATCATATCCGGCGGCTTTTACCATCCTATTCATTATTGCCAATCCTACACCTTTTTGATCAACAGCTTCTGCCAGAATGATGTCCACTCCCTTGTCATCAAATTCCCTTAAAATTGAAAACAAACTGGCTGCAATAGTTTCAGGCTGGTTTCTGTCTCCCATGGAAATTGTTTCATAAAGATTATACCTGTCAAAGGTCTGATCTGTAGAACATACTCCGACTTTTTTGCCTTCCTTTATATATCTTTTCGCTAGGTCGCACACTACTTTAACCTGTTTGTCCATGTCATCGCTTTCAACTATAATAACATGAGCCTTTGGTGAATAATGCTTGTATTTCATTCCCGGAGATTTGGGCACGTTGTCTTCTGTGACCTTCTCCAGAATCGTCTTATCTATATCTATATGTCCTATAATTTCTTCTATTTGGCGTGGTGTTATTCCTCCCGGTCTTAAAAGAACCGGAGGGTCTACCGAAACATCAAGGACAGTAGATTCAAGGCCAACTCTGGAACTGCCCGCGTCCACTACTACCTCTATTTTCCCTTCTAAATCGTCCAGTACATGCTGTGCCACTGTAGGACTGGGTTTACCCGAAACATTGGCACTGGGGGCAGCAACAGGAATTCCTGCAAGTTTTATAAGTTCAAGGGCAACAGGGTGTTCCGGCATTCTTATGGCAACTGTATCCAACCCTGCTGTTATCTCTCTTGGAATAACAGAACTTTTTTTCATAACAAGAGTAAGTGGCCCGGGCCATAGCTTGTCCATTAATGCAACAGCCTTTTCAGGGATAAAGGAGGTCAGCTCAGGGACTTTCTCTCTGTCTGCTATATGTACAATGAGAGGATTATCGGAAGGTCTTCCCTTTGCCTTGAATATTTTGTTTACGGCCTTCCCGTCAAGGGCATTGGCTCCAAGGCCATACACTGTTTCCGTTGGGAAAGCCACGGTCATACCCTGTTTTAACGCTCCCGCAGCCGGCCCTAAAGCAATTTTGTCTATATTTTCTGCATCTATTTTAATAACTTTTGTTTTCAAATACTTCACCTCTGATATGGTATTGGTACTAATTTAGCATCGTTATTATTATACCACATACTATTCCCAATATATTGCCTACCGATGACATTCTCCCCAGATAAATCCTCTTTGATTCGGGAATAAGTTCACCAAACACTACGTACAACATAGCTCCTCCGGCAAAACCAAGGCATAGTGCTATAAATTGCTGGGATACATGACCTAGAACTGCCCCGATAAAAGCTCCCAAGCCCATTGGTACCCCAGACAGTACAGTCAGAAGAAAAGCCTTTTTTGCAGAAAAACCGCCTATCTTCATTGGAAGTGCCATTGCAATACCTTCAGGTACATCATGAATGGCAATTATAATAGTAAGAGTAAGCCCTAATTTTACAGAAGCTTCAAAGCCCGAACCAACAGCAAAGCCTTCGGGGAGGTTATGAAGTGCAAGCCCAACCGATACCAGTATTCCTGCTCGCAACAAACTAGAGTTACCTTTTGTATTTTTTACGCTATCAAGCTTTTTTACCATATCGTCCAGGATTATTACAATCAGTATTCCCAAGCCTAACCCTATTATAGTCAAATTCAGCCCGGCAATTTCATAGGCTTCGGGGACAAGCTCAAAACATACTACCGATGTCATAAGCCCTGCCGAAAATTCCAGTATGGAGCTAAGAAGCCTGTTACTTATCTTTTTATCCACAAAAAAGGCTATCAACCCGCCAATACCTGTTCCGGTAATGCCTGATATCAAGCCTACAATTGTTATCTTCAAAATATGTTCCACAGCAAGATCCTTCTTTTTTATAGTATGTCTACTAAATACTATTCCTGTTGTCTGTGAAATATTATTAAATTGTCCTACTTTTTATTTACATTAATTAATCCTCATCATCAGCACCGCTTCCAAGCTTTTCAGATTGGTCTGTGGTTATGAGAGCATCAATCAGTTCATCAAGGTCTCCATCGAGTACCTGTTCCAACTTATACAAAGTAAGATTTATACGGTGATCAGTTACTCGTCCCTGAGGGTAGTTGTAGGTTCTGATTCTTTCACTTCTGTCACCTGTTCCAACCTGACTCTTCCTGTCCTGAGCAACTTCGTTTATCTGCTGTTCCTGTGCTATTTCATACAGTTTTGAACGAAGTATCTTCATAGCCCTATCTTTGTTCTTGTGCTGTGAACGTTCATCCTGACAGCTTACAACTATTCCTGAAGGCATATGGGTTATTCTTATTGCAGAATCAGTTTTATTAATATGCTGTCCTCCTGCACCGCTGGCTCTGTAGGTATCTATCCTTAAGTCACTTGGATTGATATCTACATCAACTTCCTCAACTTCCGGCAAAACAGCAACAGTTATAGTTGATGTATGAATACGTCCGCTGGATTCTGTAGAAGGTACTCTTTGAACCCTGTGTACTCCGCTTTCAAATTTAAGCCTGCTGTACGCACCCTTTCCTTCTATGGAAAAAACAACTTCCTTGAAGCCGCCTAATTCAGTAGGATTTGAGTCCATTATCTCATACTTCCAACGTTTCTTCTCGGCATACTTTGTCATGGCTCTGAAAAGTACCCCGGCAAACAATGCTGCTTCTTCTCCGCCGGCCCCTCCTCGAATTTCAACAATAACGTTTTTATCATCATTTGGGTCTTTGGGGACAATTAATATTTTCAGTTGTTTTTTTATTACCTCAAGTTTTTCCTGAGCTTCCTGGAACTCCTGCTGAACCATATCTCTGAAATCCTTGTCCAAAGTCTGATCCAAAAGCTCTCTTGCCTCTTCAACTTCCTTTGTCACTTTTGTGTATTCCCTGTACTTCTGAACGATTTCTTCCAGATCGGAATACTCTTTCATATATTTTTTATACTCATCCTGGTTGTTAATGACATCGGGGTCACTAAGCTTGTGGCTTATTTCCTCGTATCTGTCTTCTGCAGCCTGAAGTTTGTCAAACATAAATTCCTCCGTAAAACAACAGTTTCTAATATTGGGCTAATAAGTAATAGTTTTATATATGGACTGGCGAATATGCATTAATTTTCATAAATGCTGAATATACAGTAAAATCCCATACGCAATTTAATATTATATCATGAACAGTTAATTTAATCTATAGAAAATAAACCAGTCTGGAAAGCTTAGGCTTTCCAGACTGGTTATTTGGTGGAGAATATATACTTTTATAATATGGGTAAGTTTCGGTGGTTATTTGTACTACTTTACAATTTCTACATGACCGTTCATGGTTTCTGCGGTTATATTAACCTTGTTGAGTCCGGACTCATAATTTTTGCTTTCGGCCTCAATAAAGCTTCCTCCTGTACCCTGGCGGTTAACATTGTGATATAGAATTTCGGGAATCAGCAGATTTATTGTTCCGTTGGTTGCATGGGCCTTTACTTTGTAAACCCTGCTGTCCATATCATTCATGTTTACCTTTATTCCTCCATTTGAGGTTTTAAGATACATATCCATATTCTCTTCTACATTTACATTCTGGGCATTTTCAATACTAATTCTTCCGTTTTTGGTAATTGCATTAATGTGTTTCGCCTTAATGTGTTTTATATCTATTACTGCATTTGATGTATTTATGTCAATTTTATCTCCCACAATGTAACTTAGCTGAATTCTTCCATTTTTAGTATTTACAGAAATTTTGTCACTATTTACGCCCATTAACTCAATATGTGCATTTTTTGTAACAGCTGTAATTTCTTCTGAGATTGAATCTTCTATATATATTTTACCATTTGAATTTTGTATGGCTATTTGTTTAAATTTAATATCAGGAATAAATATTTCGTGGGATACACTAACGTTGAAAGCTGTACTATTAACCTTTACTGATATATTTGCAGGATCATCGGAGAATGTAACCACTCCCTCTCCGTCGGGAACCGAACTTTTAATCCTTGATATTATAATAATCTTTGGCTCCAGATGTTTCTTAATAGTTATTGCTCCATTTACTCCAGTTATCTCAAAAACAGCATTTTCTGTAGGGTAAACCTCAAAGTTTTTTTGAACCGTCTGACAGCTTCCAAAAACGTTGAAGGAATTTGTATCTACAAAACTTCCTACATAATCTATAACCTTGTCGACAAGTCCAAAGGTTGTTGAAGCAACATTTTTACCAAATTTTTCTGCTTTATTTGCAAAATCGTCAATCATGTTATCAAAATCAGCCTGGTCATAATTGTTCTTGAATCCTTTTTTCCATTCATTGACCTTTTCTCTTACTTTTGCTGCTTCTTCGGTAAAACCGTTAGCCTTTTGATTAGTTTTATATCCGTTAGCAGATTCTTTTTCAGCCTTTTCATCAAGAGCTGCCAGTAATTTTGCAGCCTCTTCGCTTGTAATTTTCTTCTCTTCAAGCATCTTTAGTATTAATAATTTTTCTTCGCTTATAGACATTATTTAAATCCCTCCTAAAATTCAGATAGAAAATCTTATTCCTTCATCAGTTCTATTGCCTCTTCAACACTAATTTCTCCGCTGTTAAGCTTATCAAGTATTTCCTTCTTTCTACCTGGAACTTCGGGCTGTGGTTCACCTTTATGTCCAAGTGCGGCAGCTACATCTTCCAGCTTGTTCTTTACTGTGGGGTATGACACGCCCAGCTCTTTTTCAACTTCCTTTATATTACCTCTGCATTTTATGAATACATCCAGAAATGTTCTTTGATCATTTGTAAGCTTGCAGAACTTACATAGTTTAAAATGCCCTTCTATAACAGTATCGCAGCTGTTACATGTTATCCTTGTTACTTCAGTTTCGTTTCCGCAAACCGGGCATTTGCCGATAGCTTCTCTCGCCATAAAATCACCTCTTAAATTTAATTAAGTTAAAATTTGTTTATATTCTTTAATGTTAATTTTCCAAATAAATAATTAATTTTTTTAATCCTTCAATTAATATTATTAATCTTATATTAATATATTATGCTCAATCTCATAAAATGTCAATATTATTTTTAATTTTTTTAACTAATTTATTAATTTTTATTAAATTCTAATTAAAATAATTAATATTGAGCATATAAAAACTGCCTCAACTAGATTTATTAATCTTTTTGAGGCAGTCTAATAGCTTTTCATTTTAATTGTTTTACGTTTTGCTAGCCTGTACCTTTATTATTCTTCTACCTTCCATCTCAATTACTCTGAAAACTATATTACCATATTGAACAACAGGTTTCTCATCTGCCTTTGGTATTCGTCCCAGAAGCTTTAAAATAAAACCTCCCAATGTATCAAATTCATCAATGGGAAGTTCCTCGTCCAGTACTTCCTCCACCTTGTCAAGATCGATGGCACCACCCAATATATAAGTATCATTCTCCAGATACTCTATATCCTTTTGCTCTACATCATATTCATCAAAAATGTTTCCTACTATCTCTTCCAGTAAGTCTTCTATAGTAACTATTCCTGCTGTGCCACCGTACTCATCTATTACAACTGCCATATGAACCTTGTTCTTCTGCATTTCCTTAAATAGCTCGTCAGTTCTCTTCGATTCAGGAACAAAGTAAGCACTTCTTGTTATATTTTGCAGACTAAAATCCTTAACATTATTTTGGGTGAACTCCAATAAATCCTTAACATGCAGTATGCCAACGATATTATCCAAATTTTCACTGTAAACAGGAACTCTGGTATATTTGTCCCGGTTCATAACATATAAAACATATTCAAGGTCTGAATCTACAGGGATTCCGTCAATATCTGTGCGATGAGTCATTATCTCAGATACATGTTTATTATCAAATTCAAATATATTGTCAATCATTTCTCTTTCTGAATCCTGAATAACTCCTCTTTCTTCACCGACCTCCATCATCATCCTGATTTCTTCCTCGGTTACTTTTTCGTCGTCCCCACCCGCAGGGTTTCCGCCAAAAATCTTAATGAAGAAATTTGTTGATACTGTAAGAAACTTTACAAAAGGATTTGTTACACGGGATAAGAACATCAACGGGCCTACAGCTATATTGGCCAAGAACTCAGCCTTTTGCATAGCCAGCCTTTTAGGTATCAATTCACCAAATACCAATGTAAAGTATGAAAGAATTATAGTAATAACTACAAGCGAAACACTTCTGATAACGGCTTCAGAAACAGGCAAACCAGACCTTATCAACAATCCGGTTAAGTCATCCACAAAGCTTTCCGTTGCAAATGCACTTGCGAGGAAGCCTGCCAATGTTATACCTATCTGGATAGTTGCCAAAAATCTGCTTGGCTCGCTAAGAAAGCTGTAAAGCTGTTTCGCCTTTTTATTCCCATCTTCCGCCTGCTTTTTAATTATTTTATCATTCAAAGAAATGAGGGCAATCTCGGACCCCGAAAAAAATGCATTTAACAGTACAAGAACTACAAGCAGTAAAACTTTAGTCAACAATTAATCCAACCTCCACGTCATATATATGCAAAGTTATTTACGCAACCGCCTCGTATAAGCCTAATATACTAAAATGCATATTTTGTGTCAACTCATGGAAAAAGTCGCAAAACCTTGTTCATTATAGCTTTTCTCATTTTGGTCAGATATATTTATCAACTGCTTTTTCTACGTTTAAATTTTATTACAAATATAAGCCCGGCTGTTATAAATATTATACAGATTCCCAGCACGAGAATGTCCTCACCTGACATTTGTGCTACATTCGGCCTGTTTTTATCTTCTACACCGTTTTTACCGTTTTGTGCCGGAAATCCGCCTTCCCTCATGCCTCCGTTTCCAAAGGGCATGTTTTTGACAAAACTGATCTGTTCTTCAGTCATTCCAAGCTCTTTTAGTTCCTTGAGCTGTTCGTCAGTCAATTCTTTTCCGTTGGCGGACTGCATTATCTTAATCGCCTGCATCATGACATCCCTGTCAGGCATATCCCCGAAGTCCTGCATATTGCCCGGAGGCATTTGACCATCACCTTGCTGTTGGTTTCCCTGGGGCGGTTCCATGTTTCCCGGAGGCATTTGACCATTACCCTGTGCCTGGTTATCTTGAGGCGGTTTTACATCTTCCGGTGGCATTCGGTTATCGCCTTGCTGCTGTTCTCCTTGGGGTTGTTGATTTGCACCGCCTCTTCCCATTCTGCCCCCTCCTCCTTGTGAACCCATGACCGAGAGGTTTATTGCAGAGGCGTCTATCAACTTATCGGAAGCCTTTGACTGTCCTTGGGTAGTGGCTGGAATACTTCCGTCAAGCTGTCCCTGAATACTTTTCGCTCTTAGCTTGGCGAATTCTTTCAGCATCGCTGTCCCTGCCGTATATTTGTCATATGAAACAAATGCTGTTGCATCATTTTTAACATACTCACCAATCAACGAATTCAGTTTATCCACTTTTTTGTCAAATTTTCCGTTGTCAAAATATCCGTTAAGTATATCCTGCAAATAATTATGATATTTTTCTTTATACTCGCCAACTTCAAGAAGTTTGTTTAAAATCGGTCTTTCAGACATTTCAACTCCTGATACGGGGGTATCTATAGGGAAGTTTACTGCTACAGACACCGACCCTGACTGAAAGCCTGCAAAGGCAAGATTGTAATCCCAAGGAAGCATTGAAAGCTGACCCTTGTCCTCATAAAGATAATAGTTATGTTTCATATTGCTGAAATAACTGTCCAGGTTAACTACCACTGTATTTACTGCGAAATACCTGAGGCATTCGTCAACATTGATATATTTTTCAAGTTCTGTTCCGTTGTTTAGATTCTTAATAGCTTTTATAACTCTTTTATAGTCTGCATTAGTACCTTTAAATATTTCCCCTTCAAATATGTTTGAATAACTGCTTATTTTATCGTCGGTGTATTTCAGGTCGGCTCCTCCGGCCTGATTATTTCCGAATCCACCAAACCCCGGCCCTCCCGGGAAACCTCCGGGAACTCCCTGATTTGTTCCCTGCTTCTGATTATTTGCACCTTTTTGTTGATCCTGATTATTATTTTTTGTATCAGTGGTTTTTGTTTTACCGTTCATTTCTCCGTTTTCTCGCTTAATATCCTTCTGACCTTCCTGATTACCCGGAAAATCCTTCATCATTCCATTTCCCCGGGCTCCCATAGTTTCAGGCTTGTACAATTTTCCAAAATCATCACCATAATTTCTCTCGGCAAAGGATTCCTCCATAGCCTCAACCGCAAGATAGAACCCCCAATTTTCCCCGTTTACGGTTACATCAGTATAGGCATATAAAGGTGTAGTAACACCTATATATGACATCAAATCAAGAGAAAGGTATTCCTTCATATAAGTTGAATCTGCCTGTATATTGTTTATAACCATTTTGTCCATCCCCATACAGGTTTGTCCTTTTATATAGTGATCGAACTCCAATTTAAAGCTATATCTGTCTGAATCGCTGTTTGCTACCATGGATAAGCTCGAATTGCCTTTAGGCCTTATACCCACTGATTTATAGGTTGTACCGTTGATAGTTGCATCACATTGAATATACTCTTCACTTGTTGCATTTTTCAACATGTTTTCCCATTCTTTCTTATCTGCCTTTATATCAATAGAAATTATCTTATTCTTGTTAAACAGCTTTGTGGCATATTCAGGCTGGGAATTTTCAGTAGCCATTCCTATTGAGCCGGGAACAATCATAAAGACTCCGACAAAGACAACCACCACAAGCAGAACAACAGCAATAATTGTATTTATATATTTGCTGGTTATCATAAGCTGCCTCCAAATTTATGACATGTACTCCCCGTTATAGCTTACAAGTACTGTGTTTGTTACTCCTCCGATATCCGAAATTCTGTTTACAAACTCAGTAGTACTGTCTTTTAGTCTGACTTCTACAGTGAGTTCAATACCGCTAGTGGTAACAGCCTTTGACTTAACCATATGCTTTTTAACATTATCATTTATGGCACTGTTGACCAGCTTTTCTGCTTTTTCATCGGTACAATTTACTACCAGTATATACGGGTTATCAGTGGTTTTCTTGTTTACGAACAATACCATAACCACACCTATGAATATTGAGCCAAATATACCAAGAGGTATAAGTCCCGCACCTGTTACAATGCCTGCTGAAATTGACCAGAACAGAAATGCTATGTCCATGGGTTCCTTTATAGCTGATCTGAAACGCACAATAGACAATGCACCAACCATACCAAGGGAGAGAATTACATTGGATGTTACCGCCAGTATTATAAGTGTAGTTATAAGTGTCATTGCCAGTAGGGAAACTCCAAAGCTTGCGGAGTACATTACACCATTAAAGGTTTTCTTGTATACATAAAATATAAACAGCCCCAGTGCAAATGACACTGCCAGAGCAATCACCATATCCAAAGGTGAAAAAGATGAAACCTTTTCAATGAAATTGGATTTAAAAATATCGTTAAAATTCATTTAATTAATCCTCCTGATTTTTTGATTAGCCGAATATCCTACAGGCCGCATATTTGGAAAACGCCATGTTTCGTCTCTGTCCAAGCTGAATAATGTCCCTTATTATTTCCGGCAGAAACTCATCAAATTTTACTTCCAATATAATTTTGTTAACTGCATGAGTATTCATAGCAACAGATTGTTGATTAAAGAGCTCTTTTGAATTTAGACCGGTCTTTATACCGCTGTCAAAAGTAATTCTTACGTTACCAGGTTTATAAATATATGGTTCCCTGATATATTCTACCAGAGTTCTCGGTTTTAACTGTTGAAAATTCATTTTGGTATACAATTCAACCAGCAACGGATCCCCCGAAAACCTCATCCATTTTATGTCTCCACCAATTATTTGTTCACACTGTTCTACCGTTAATCGAGTGGACTTTTTGTAGCACAGTCCGTTTATTTTTCCTTTCTTTTCAAGCTTGATATACCGAGTATCATTATTATAATAACGGATTCTGAATTTCTCTCTGTTATTCAGGCCAATTATTTTTTCTGTGAGAGCTTTGTTATCTACATTGTCAAAATACAAACTTCTTATTTTATACCTGCCACTTTGATCTACATTAGGGTCTTTCTCAGCTATAAATTTTAGCCTATGCTTCAAGGCAATGTAGTCAGAAGTAGAAATCTCATGCTTTAATTCATGCCTAAACTTTATACCTTCCATGTTTCACCTCCCATTTTTTAACCCAGCATAACAATTTACATACAAATGATATCTTTGAAATGTGATGATTTCCTGAACATTGTCTGAATTCTGGAAGTAGAATTGTTACGAAATTGCAAACAAAAAAGGTACCAGCTTACGCACTTATGTGCACTGATACCTTGTTATTAAATACGGTTTATTAAATGAATTCTCTTTGAATGGTACTTGATATCTGTGGAACAACCTGCTTTTTCCTGGAAACTACACCTTTTAGGAAAGCACTGTTTTGGCCTGTTTTTATATTAAAGGCTTTCTCCATTAGGGCAGCATGATCATCTCCTACAAACAGCAGTTCTGAGCCTTCTTGTATAATGTTGGTAACCAAAAGCAAGATGAGGTTGTAATCCTTGTTTTCAAGAACAGTTCTCATATGTTTCAGCAGTTCGTCTTTAATCTTTTGAAGTCCCTCTGAGTCGCTGGAATTTATTTGTCCTATTCCAATTTTATATTTGTTGAATACAAAATCCTTAAAGTCGTAGTCCAGGATTGTCTGAGGAGTCATTCCTTGAAGGGATGCGTTTGCTTTAAACAAAGATGTTGCAAATTCGTCTATATTAATGTCCGCAATTTTTGCAAGCCTGCTTGCAGCCAACTCATCTGCATATGTGCTTGTGGGGGACTTAAACTTCATAGTATCGGATATAATAGCTGCGCATAAAAGTCCTGCTACACTTTTAGACGGATTCATACCGTTTTCAAAATACATATTTGCAATCAGTGTAGAAGTACTTCCTACCGCATCATTTTTAAAGAAAATTGGGTATCCGGTTTGTATATCACCTATTCTGTGATGGTCTATGATTTCAAGTATATCCGCCTGGTCTATACCGTCTATTGTCTGTGCCCTTTCATTATGATCAAGCAGAATTACTTTTTTCCTACGTTGTGTAATAAGATGATATCTTGAAATAAAACCCTTGATTATACCATTATCATCAACCACAGGATAACTGCGGTATCTGGTTTTAAGCATTTTATCCTTGATATTGTCTATATAGTCATTGATGTTAAAACTGATTAACTGTTCCTTTGTCATAATGTGACTAACCGGAATACTTTGATTGATAAGCCTTGCTGTTGTAAAGGTATCGTAATAGGTATCCATTACTATGCAGCCTTTTTCCTCCGCATACCTTATTACTTCCTCATCTGCCTTTGCACCACAGGTAATTATAAGACTGCTTGCGCCAATCTCTATGGCCTTCAGCTGACTGTCCTTTCTGCTGCCCACCAGAACAATATCTCCCTTATCAACAAAAGGAACCATATCCTCAGGTGCCATAGCGGCTATTACAACCTTACCTGCGGATTTAAAATTTTCATCATTTCCGCAAATAAGCTTTGCAGCAAGCGTGTCCAATATATTTCTGCACGGTGTCCCGCTGGCGCATAAAATATTGTTTTCCAATGCATCAAGATAGCTTCCGGTAATATCAGACAGAGTAATTATACCGATAAGCTTACCCTTTACATCTGCTACAGGGAGAACTTTTATGTTATTTTTGACCATTATGCTCCAGGCTGCCTTAATGGATATATCTTCCGAAACAGGACTTATTACGTCAATATCCAGATCTGAAATCTGTGTTCTCACTGTTTCACGATATTCCGGTACCTCTACCCCAAAGTATTTCAGTACAAACTCTGTTTCCTTGTTTATATCACCTATTCTAATGGGAACTGCATGAGTAGCATGTCTTTTCTTTAATTCTGCGTATGCAATAGCTGAACATATTGAGTCTGTGTCCGGATTCTTATGTCCGGTAATATATATTATATCTTTCAATTATAGCATTCCTCCAAACTACCTTATTTGCAGTTTTATTGTACACTAATAGGATTTTGGCTGCAATAAACTTATGTAATCTAAAGAGATTAATGTTTTATGTTTAGTACTAATTCAAACCAGAATTTACTTCCCTTTCCCAACTTGCTGTCAACTCCATATTTGGCTCCGTGCATTTCCAGTATTGTCTTTACTATTGAAAGTCCAAGGCCTGTGCCGATGGCTGCTCTTTTATGGGCCTTGTCAACCTTGTAGTATCTGTCCCATATAAGCGGTAACATTTCTTCCGGTATACCGTCTCCTGTATCTTTGATTGCAATCCTCACGCAGTCAGTACAACTACTTTGAACAATAATAACAGTCTTATCTACCCCGGTATAGGTTATGGCATTATTAATCAAGTTATATATTACCTGGGATATTTTAATCGGGTCGGCATTTACACATATATCCTCATCACTTTCAAATTCAATCCTGTAGCCTTCCTGTTCAATGAGTTTATTATACCTTTGAAGTATGTTTCTAATACTTTGTGTAATATTAAACGTCTCAAGATTGAGATTGAGGGTTCCCGATTGCAACTGAGATATATCCAAAATATCGTTTACAAGTGTGGTAAGTCTTTTCGCCTCGTCAATTATTATCTGAACATTTTCAGGTGTATTTTCCCCTGGTAGATCGCGCATGACTTCAGCATAACCGGTTATCATTGTAAGCGGTGTTCTAAGATCGTGGGATATATTTGCAATTAATTCTCTGCGCAAGCCCTCTACTTTGGACAGCTCTTTTGCAGCATAATTCAGAGTATCGTTAAGCTCGGTTATTTCCAGATAGCCATGCCCGTGAAAGGCAGTTTCGTAATTACCCTTTGCAAGTTCCTTTGCAGAACTGTTAATTTTGATTATGGGGTCAGAAACCTTTCTTGAAATAAAAAACCCCATTAACAACGCCAGCAGCAAGGTTATTCCCGTAACCCATATTAATTGAATCCTTAGTGTATTTACAGTGGCATTTACGGGAGTTATAGTTGAATTCAGAATTACAATGATATTTGCTCCATCGCTTGTACTTAATAGTTTAACATAAATTATATTTCCCGGCAGGTTTCCCGGAGGTGCAAAGTTATTTGCAAAGGGATAGCCTTCAGGAATACGTCTTCCCAATGCCTTATTCATTGAGATAACTTCCAGATAGGTGCCTCCATTTTGTTCCGCACTGCTGTAAAGTCTGAATAATTCACCAGGAGGTAGCTTGTGTATAATACAATCCGGACGTAACTCCACCGAGTACTTTGTTTTGCCGCTATGTTCCAATATCTTTATACACGTGTCTTCCTCCCGGGCTAAAGAATTTATAAACTCCTGAAAATTTTCAATATCAATATTATTTTCAATTGTTTGAGCCATGGATTTAATATTACGTATTTTAATCTGTTTATAAAAATCGTCAAGAAAAACTATCTGTAACAGCCAGAGAAAAATGAGCATTAGCGCAACAAAGGCTGTCAGATAAAGAAAAATTTTATATCTTATACTTATTTTATCATGTTTCAAATCTATAGCCCACCCCTCTTAGGGTAACTATGTTTTTACTGTAATCACCCAGACTTTTTCTCAGCAGCTTTATATGAGTGTCCAGTGTACGGTCATCTCCGAAAAAATCATATCCCCAGACATCCGTTATGAGCATCTCTCTCGTGAGTGCAATTCCCCTGTTTTTTACCATATAAAAAAAGAGGTCATATTCCTTGGGTGACATATCAATTTTTTCGTTATCAATATAAACAAGCCTTCCCGTAAAATCCACGGTTAAACCTTCAAAAGTAAATATGTCTTTTTTGTTTTCCTCGTGTGACGAACCTCTGCTTCTTTTAACAATTGCGTTTATTCTCATCATGAGTTCTTTTGGCGAAAAAGGCTTTACAACATAATCATCTATACCAAGCTCAAAGCCGTGGATTTTGTCATACTCTTCTCCCCGTGCCGAAAGCATGAGGATAGGGGTCTTACTAAGTTTTCTGATTTCCTTGCAGGCGGAGAAGCCATCCAGTTCAGGCATCATCACATCCATTACAATTATATCAAATCCCATTTCCCGGCATACTTGAATTGCTTCCATTCCGTCTGCTGCTTCAACAACCTCATGTCCCTCGAAAACCGCGTATTTTTTAATAATGGCCCGTATTCCGGCCTCATCATCAACAATCAGAATCTTATACATGCATCCTCCACTAATCAAAACTGAACAATATACTAATTATACATCATTTACTTTAACCAATACTCCTTACAATCTTTTGTTCTTTCCATAAATCCATATTCAATTAGGTATCGCCTGATAGTAGCATAGTCACCATATATAGATTTCAGTATAGTGTTGACCTCTTTTTCTGAATACTTGATTTCTTTATCAAACTGTTCAGAGATTTTCCTCAGTATAACAATCTTCTTTTTCTCTTTTGGCGAAAATATTTTAAGTCTAAGTGGTTCTAAGGACGCAAATACAGAACTACATATTTTCACTTCTTCTTCCTTTGTAATTAAATACCTGTCATCAACCATTTTTGCACCATTATGAATATCTACTATATCATCATTACTGCTACCGCCCTTTTTATTTAAAATCGCACCCTCGACAACCTCAAATATTGAAAGATACAGTTTTGCTTGCTTTGCTTTTTCCCTGAACATAAATCGTTGATGTCTGATAGTAGCAGGTGCATTCGATGTCTTTTTGGCAATCTCGCTATCGGATAATCCTTCATAAATCATTGTAAGCAGTTCTTTTTGGTTTTCGGTTATACTTGTATATTTCTTATCAAACGAAGTAAGAATATCAAACATGTTTCCATGTTCATTTGCAATATGTAACTTTATAGCCTTGGATGCTTCAAAAAATCTTCCATCAAACGGAAATACTTCACCTGCCTCAAATTTTTTACCACAAATCAGGCAAGTATATATTTCATCCGAAGTATTATATGAAAATCCATTTTTGACTTCATCAAGTGATATGCGGAGTAACTTTTCAATCATAATATTCACCTTTTCTTATTTTGTTTATATATTTTATAAACATTTTATATAAACATTTATATTAAGTCAATATATAAAAATAAAAAGCCACAGTTCCATTGCTTTTTTATTTAGCAATTTTCCTATGACTTCTGATGAATATGTTCAAGGTTATAAATTTTTTTTACAAACTATATCTCTCTTCGGCCTTCCAAAGCCTTTGCAAGCGTTACCTCATCGGCGTATTCCAAATCGCCCCCTACAGGTATGCCGTGTGCTATTCTTGTTGTTTTTACTCCTAAAGGCTTTATGAGCTTTGATATATACATTGCAGTTGCTTCCCCTTCAACGTTAGGGTTGGTTGCAAGAATTACTTCTTTTACCTCCCCGTCGCCCAACCTTGTAATCAACTCCTTGATACGGATTTCATCAGGCCCGATTCCCTGCATAGGGGAAATTGCACCATGCAGAACATGATACAGCCCTTTGAATTCTCGTGTCCTCTCCATAGCCACAACATCACGGGGATCCTGAACTACGCATATAGCCGTTTTATCTCTCGAAGTTCCGCTACACAGCGGGCAAGGATCAATATCGGTAAGGTTACTGCACACGGAACAGTATCTGGTCTTTTGCTTTGCTTCCAGTATTGATTCCGACAGCTTTTGAACCTTTTCCATGGGCATATTTATCACATGAAAAGCCAGACGCTGTGCCGACTTGTGTCCGATGCCCGGAAGTTTCTGAAATTCCTCAACCAACTTTGCAACGGGAACTGCATAATATTCCATTTTTTAACCTCCATAGGGGTATACCTAAATGACAATATTTGTATTAGAACATTCCCGGCAAACCGCCTAATCCGCCTGTTATTTTGCTCATTTCGGAGTTAGCCAACTCATCAGCCTTTCTTAGTGCCTCATTAACAGCACTCAGTATCAAATCCTGAAGCATTTCAACATCATCAGGGTCAACAACCTCAGGCTTTATAGTAATTTCCTTGATTTCCTTTTTACCTGTAGCAATTATATTAATTGCTCCACCGCCAACAGAAACCTCAACAGTCTTGTTTTCTAAATCCTGTTGTGCTTTTTCCATATCCTTTTGCATTTTCTGTGCCTGTTTCATCAGATTGTTCATGTTTCCACCTAAACCGCCTCCGAAACCGCCTCCCGGGAATCCACCTCTTGCCATCTGTACTTCCTCCTGTTATTTTAAATTTAATAGTTTACAAATTTATCAATTATTATTATATCCTATTCATCTATTATATCAAGCGGGACGTTCAATCTGTCTGAAATTTCCCTTGTCAGCTTTAACAATGGGTTTTCTTCTGAGCTCTTTTTGGCGGTAGCCTCACTTTGAACCAAGTTTTCAACAGATTCTTCATCTACCACCTTTACGCGGATACGTCTCCCAAGTCTTCTCTCTAAAGCATTTTCAAGTGCATCAATATGCTCAGCCTTTGATACAATTTCCTTGAGGGAGACCACGGACGGCGGGAATACCACAAGAACCGTAGACTCATCAGCAACCACTGCTTTCGTCGATGTAAGATACGACAACAGCATCATTCTCCTGTTTGCTTTCAGGTCAGACAGTATATTGGCCCATTCCTCCAGTTCATTATAAGAATTACTTTTAGCTTTTGGAGCAGTACTGCCTTGTACCGAAGGCACGTTGTCCAACTTTTTCTCCGTTGAAACAGAGCTGCTACTCTCTGCCTTAGCTTGAATCGGTACTCCGCTTCCGTCTTTCACAGAGGTTGATACAGCCACAGCACCTGTTCTAACTGCACTTTCAAGATTAGCTATTCTATCTGCCAGATTATTATCGCTTCCACTCTGGCCATAACTTCCTACACTTATTGAAATAAGCATTACTTCCAGAAATACCCTTTGATTTAAAGCATATTTCAGCTGTGTTTCAAAGGAAGACAGCTCCTTTATTGTTCCAATAAGCCTCTCTTTTGAAAAGGCCTCTGACTGTAGAATCATCTTGTCGAGGTACTGTTTTCCCACATCAACAATATTTTCGGGATTTTTACTCAGTTTGCAAATCAAAAGATTCCTGAAATAGAGTACTAAATCCGATGCGAATCTCAGAATATCCCTTCCGCTGGCAGAAAGCCTTTCCACATCAGCTACAAGTCCCTCAACATTCTTACTCTCTATGTTGTCCACTATTTGCGATATAAAATCATCACTTACTATTCCTATTGCATCAAGCACATTTTCATAGGTTATATTATTATTACCCTCTGCAATACATTGATCCAGAATACTCAGTGCATCTCTTAAAGCCCCGTCGGCCAATCTTGCAATTAATAACGAACCCTCATCGTCTATCTGTATACCGCTTGCCCGGGCAATAACCCTCACTCGTTCGGCAATACCAGCAGGTGTTATTTTCTTAAAATCAAACCTCTGACACCTTGACAAAATTGTAGCTGGCAGTTTATGGGGGTCTGTTGTTGCCAGTATAAATACAACATGCCCCGGGGGTTCTTCAAGGGTTTTCAGCAGTGCATTGAACGCACCGGAAGAAAGCATATGAACCTCATCTATTATATATACCTTGTACTTTGCCTGAGACGGAGCATAAACAACCTCATCCCTTATCTCTCTTACATTGTCAACGCTGTTGTTTGATGCTGCGTCTATTTCAACAACATCCAGAATTGATTCATCAAGAATACCTCTGCAAACTTCACAGTCATTGCAGGGATCTCCATCTTTAGGATCAAGGCAGTTAATCGCTCGGGCAAATATTTTTGCCATTGTGGTTTTTCCTGTACCTCTTGTACCGCAAAAAAGGTATGCATGAGCTATTCTCTCGGATTTTACGGTATTTTTAATTGTTCTGACAACATGCTCCTGTTCAACGACATCTTCAAATACAAGAGGCCTCCACTTTCTATAGAGTGCCGTATAGGACATATCCTACCTCCTCCTTTTATGTACACTGCAATTCAAGGGTCGTGGGTGTTCTACCTACAATATAATACAAGCCTGTTCATTTGAACAGGCTTGATTTTATATAAATTGAATGGCCGTACACCCGTTGTCGATAGAAGTGTATAGTCGTTACCTTTACAGTTAGCTCTAATCAGGTAACCCAGCGGCACACAGAATTTGCTGCTTATCGCTGCTTCCTTCCGGACCTGACGAGATTCACAGAATTCTATTGCGCAAGACCCAATTGTCATTGCCACTTGTAAAGGGCAGGCACTACACACTAAAACCTCAAACAGGAATTCAACCCTGCTATAGCGGATTGCAGGTACAGGGCACCGCTGCCTCCCCGTCTAGTACGGCCAAAACTGGCTTTTTAATGTGTTCCCGAACCCATAAACCAATAAGTTCGGTGCACTTTTAACATTATAACTTAAATACTGTCCTATATCAAGAGATATTATTCTTACAGTTTATGTATTTTGTAGGATTACAATAGATGTGTGACAATTAGTAAAAAAATAATGCGGAAAGTGCATCCATAGTGTATGTTTAAGTTACCACACCAAAATATACATCAGGAGGATACATTTCCGCATGAACAGCA
>JAEZUC010000003.1 GCA_023443515.1 Bacillota bacterium | reverse complement strand
ACCTTGTGTCCAGAAATATAAGGGGTCTGGGTCTTGTTGCAAGAGAAAATCCTATCGGAACAAAGGCATATTACTTGAATAATGCCCATGGAGATGTTTCAAAGTTAGTAAACGAAAATGGAGAAGTCCTCAACTCATACCAGTATGATGCATTTGGAAACACTATAAGCTCAAAAGAAAAAGTACAGAATAGATTCCAATATGCCGGGGAACAACTTGACAAGGTAACCGGACAGTATTATCTGAGGGCAAGACACTATGACCCGGCAACAGGCAGATTTATAACTGAGGATACCTACCGTGGACAGGTGGATAATACTAAGAGCTTGAATTTGTATACATATTGTGAGAATAATCCGATAATATATGTAGATCCGAGTGGGCACTGGGCATGGTACCAATATGATGATTTGGCAGATGGTATGTATGACCGGCTCAAGGATGACGGATTAAGTATTTTAAAGATGAACCCAGTAAGCATGCTAATTAATTCAATTAAGCAATGGGATGCATTAATAAATCAAAAAATAACTATTTCAGAGTTGTATGCGTCTGGATTTGGAAGTATAGTTTCGGACTATAAGTATGTATTAGATAGTAAGAATAAATTTGTCACAGCTTACACACCATTTAAATGTGGGGCAAGTAATAAGCAAGTACATGATGCAGGGTATCATGTTGCAGGTATACTTATCGATTTGGCAACACTGGCAATAAGTGTGGATAAAATTGTCAAGACTGTAAAAGCAAATCGAGCAGCTGTAAAGGGAAAGCATAACTCTGGTGCTAATAATGTCGCAAATTATGAAAAATATAAGTCTTCTCTTGCAGCAAAGGAAATAGTTAATGCTGAACGTACTGGCACTGCTTTATCGAAATCTGACCCTGGACACCGTGCAGCTAGTTTTGTAAGTGAGAAGCAACTTGCAGCAGGAAGGACATTTAGTATCCGTGGTGGTGATGGAGTAAATAGGACACTTCTTCAAACTAAAGGGGAACTTAATGGAAAGAGTGGTATATATGAATACATATTAGAACCAAATGGAAAAGTATCGCATCAGCGCTTTATTCAAGGTGGTAAAATTAATGGTATTCCGAATCAAGTTGTAAAATAGGGAGGTAAATAATGGACTGTTTAGCAATATTGGTAACTTATGAATTTATATCAAATCAAGTTAAATTAACTTGGAAGGATATACTATATGGAATTGAAAAAAAGTACCTTCTACCAGACGCTGCAATTGAACATGCTATTGCTGAGATTTCTTATAATGATGAGTTCCCTCAGCAAGTAATGGATTTAGCATCTTTACATAAGAGTGAATCTGAATCTATTTATCCATTTTTAAGCGAGTTAACTAATCACGTTACTGATCAAAATGATGAAATAATAAGTGAGAAGTGGTTGTATTTATTATTAGAGTGGGTATATGAACATAGAAATAGCTATTCAGAACCACTTAGTATAGTTGAACATCTATATGTAGACTTTGATTATCCAGACCTTATTGCCACTTTTGTTCGTTATATGCCATCTGATGAACCTGATTTAGGTTCTTTAGAATTAAATGAAGCACGTTTATATAAGAATTGGAAAAGCTATTTGGATAGTCAAAAAGAGAGGTTTTCGAATGAGATAGAAGAGGATTTCAACTGATAATAAACATGCACTGCAGAAATGGTCACACGGTTTCGGCTGACGTGGCCTTTTCCTTTTTTTATGTAAATAGACAATTCAAAGAGTCTTTAATGCTAATTTGGAAGGACTAGTTAAAAATATTATTGGTATAAATTGTACAGATAAGATTATTATTTAATCAATTAAAGTCCGTTGAACAGGCAGACGGTTCATGGATGGAAAACCAGTATGACGCATTTGGCCTTAGGATATTTATTACTGAAAATGGTATTGGAAGCAATTTTTGTTTTCGGTAAAGTAAAAACCAAGTACTGCGGAACTTAAAAAATCCCGCATAAAATGGAAAAAATCCATTGCAAGCACCCCTAAAATCAAATACCCTTTAAGTTGCTGAGACTTGAAGGGGGGTATAAGAAAGGATGCTGACAATGGAGCAGATATATCGTATCAAAAATATGGACAAATATGAAGGCAAAAGCCTTAGAAAAATTGCTGAAATTACAGGGCATGATTTTTCTACAGTAAAAAAGTATGTTGAAAAGGAAGATTTCAACCAGAAAATCAAGCCTAAAAGGAAGCGTACAAGTAAGCTTTCTCCGTACAGGAGTATAGTTACCAACTGGCTCTTAATGGATCAGAATGCACCAAGAAAACAGAAGCACACTGCCAAAAGAGTATATGACAGACTTAAAGAACTTTATCCAGATGAATTTACAGCAGATGAACGATCAGTAAGAAAATTTGTAGCAGAGCTTAGAAATGAGCTAAAGATAACATCTGGAGGATACTTACCATTGGAACATCCCCCGGGAGAAGCACAAGCTGATTTTGGAGAAGTCAGATTTATCGAAAATGGCAAGACTTATGACGGGTACTACTTCAATATCTCCTATCCATACAGTAATGGTGGACACACACAGCTTTTTAAAAGTGCTAACCAGGAATGTCTTCTTGAAGGAATGAAAGCCATATTCGAACATATTGGAGGAGTTCCAAAGTGTATATGGTTTGACAATATGTCAACGGCGGTTAAAAAGGTTAAGGAATATGGAGAGCGCGACTTAACAAAAGGTTTTTTAAGGTTTATGCTACACCATAGCTTTCAGAGTAATTTTTGTAATCCAAACAGTGGACATGAGAAGGGGTCCGTTGAAAACAAAGTAGGCTACCATAGAAGAAACCTCTTTGTACCAGTTCCGGAATTTAAGGACTTAAAGGAATACAACAAAAACTTGCTTCACAGGTGTGACAAGGACATGGAACGTCTTCATTACAAGCACTCAAGGCTAATAAAAGATATTTTTGTTGAAGATAAGGCAGAGTTTTTAAAGCTACCGAAAACACCATTCGAAGTAATCATACATGAATTTGCAAAGGCAGACAACTATGGCAAGGTGAAATTTGATGGAAGAATATACTCTGCTTCACCTGAATTATCAGGTAAGATATTGATTGTTAAAGCCGGAGCACATGATGTTGATATACTGGATCAGGATTACAATCTAATAGTTAGCCACAAACGCCTTTACGGGAATGAAAAAGAATCAATGAACTGGATTCCTTATCTTGAAGTGTTAGCTAAGAGGCCCACAGCAATTAAATATACCGTTCTTTTTAATCAACTACCATTAATTTTAAAAGCTCATCTTGAAAAATGTAGTTATGAAGACAAAAAAGCCTTCCTGAAGCTATTTGCAAAGATGACCGCTCTGTCAGGTATGGAGCAGGCAATAGCCTCAATGGAAGAAAGCCTGAGATTAGGGGTTACCGATACAGACAGCATATGGGTTACATACTGCCGTTTAAATTCCGGGACTTACGAAACGGAATTTAAGCTCCCTCCCTCGGTTCCGGAACTTAAGGAATACTTATCAAATATATCTTCGTATGACGTATTGATAAGTCGAGGAGGGCCAAACTGATGACATCTGATACTTTGATAAAGGAATATTGCAAAGAATTAAGGTTTGGAAAAAACATCTATGAGAGTTACTTAAAAATCCAAGCCAGTGACTTCGGAGATTTTCTGGCTCAGCTTCTGAAGCTAGAGATAGATCACCGAGAAATTACAAGGAAGAACCGGAACTTAAAGGCAGCCGGCTTTGATGTAATTAAAACCTTTGAGAATTATGAATTTGCTGATATTCAGATTCCAACCTCAATAGATATTGAAAATCTGAAGAATGTTGATTTTGTAGATAAAAAGGAAAATCTGATTCTTTATGGCCCGGTGGGAATAGGTAAAACCCACCTGGCCACAGCGATAGGTGTTGCAGCTTGTTCAGCAGGAAAAAAGGTCAGGTTTAAATTGCTTGGAGGGAAATAATGAGATTAGATATAAGTGGGGATGGGTTCAAATTATATGAATTAGACTCTGAATCGGAGTTACAAGAATATGTTTCCTATAGTAATGGTATTATTATAGGAAATGATATTCAAGCTAAGAACAAGTTTTATATAGTTGAATTTTTAACGGGGTATGAAAAAAAGGTTATAGGGATTTTAAATGAAGGGCATGGTCTTAGACCCGTTATAATCAAACTCGGGGTTAGAAATGAGTTTGCATTATCATCTGATAAATCAGTTTATTTATTTGAGCTCGATGAAAACAGGTTAAAAGAGAATATAAAATGTGAATCGCTGGTTTTTGACATAATGTTGGAAGGGAATATATTTATTATTTGTGAGTTAGGGATACAATCTATAACTCACACGGGCAAAATAATTTGGGCATACAATTGTGACGTTATCACTGACTTTACCTTTTACGATAGCTATATTAGAGTAGTTACTGGGGAAACGGAACATTTAATTTCTCTGGAAAGTGGTAAAGAGATACAAAGCTGATGTATGGAAAACCAGCAATATGACGTATTTGACCTTAGGGTTTCTGTCACTGAAAATGGTATTGTAAGCAATTACACACACGATAGAGAAATATAATAACAGAGACAAATGGTAGCGGCAGTTTTGTTTCCAGAACCAATATACAGAGGATATGTGGATATTACCATTAACGATAAGAAAAAAAGGTTTTATTATGATAACCACAATATAGAGAAGAAAACAAATAAAATGAAGATGGACAGAGTAGCTTTTCTTATAGAAATGGGATTTGCACCAGAAATCATAAAATACTCGTATGAAATAAGTTGGGTTGAAGCGGATGTATTTAATTGGTCAAAGGATTTGTCAATAAGTATAGGGAATAGACGATATTGAATCTGGTATACACAAAGTTGACGGTCTTAGTGTAAAAATTGGAGATTATACGTATTATTATATTGTGGATACAGCACCTAGTGGTAAAAGAGAAGTAATAAATGAGAATGATGATATGTAGGATGGTCCATATAGCTAAAATTAATAATACTATGATTCTTATTATATTAATCTATGGAAGGATAGGGTTTTTATGTTATCAGTTAAATGTCCTGTATGTAAGAAATCAAAGTATAACAAGTTATGGTTATTACTTTGTTCAGGAAAAAAAGTTCAAGTTTGTGAGTATTGTTGTACAAAGATATCGTGGAACAGAACCAGTATAACGTTAAGTGGTATATTAATTATACTTACTGGAACTCTTTCAAGCAGAATTATTAATAATTTTATGATCAAAGGTATTCAGAGAGAATTGGTTTGGATTGCGACATTTATTTGTTTAACATTTATAATCATTTCTTTAATTCCCCAAACTTTACCATACAAAAAAGGGAGCTAAATGAATTAATACATAATGTTGTAAGAGAAATAATCAGGTGTCGATATAAAAATGAACAAAAAGAATCATACTATCAGAATTAAAAAAGTGATTAATTGAATTGTAGTTATACTAATAATTATATTGATAATAGCTAATTTTCTACCTGTGAAAATGAGTGTAAAGCCTAATAAGTTGCATGGACAAGACAAGAAGGATACCGTTATACGTTGTGAATATGGTCAAACTACCGGACCTAATTGGGTAATTATTGGAAATTGTAAGGGGGATTTTGATTCTGAAAAAAGTGAGTTTATTAATGTTAAATGGAGTGGTTCCGCAAAAATGCCTAATTTAAGTATTTTTATTGGACAAAATAAATACGTTCTTTATGGAAAGTTTATTGGGGTTGAGGCGGTTGATGGAGAAAGCTAAAGGGTTTTTGAAGCGAAAAGGTGGGATATTCAATATCCAATAGATAGATTTTCATTAAGGTTATATTTTACTCCGAAAAGATATTTAAATATATTCGATTTTCTTAATATTTAATTCCTATAGGGATTGTATTTTATTTAAGAGTTTTTTATCTAATAATAATATCAAGGAAGAAGAGGCTCAAATAACAAAGGGCATAAGACCATCAACTCTAGCTCAGTTTAATTAATACTGTAGTATTTTGTGACCATCATTAACTATACCGTCAAGTATTTTTAATGATGGTTGTTTGTTATGATTAAAATACCAAAGGATTTTACCAATGAAACTAGGATGTCATGAACATCTGACAAAATGAACAGGCTTCTGACGGCAGGTACAGATTCATTTACATATGATAATGGGGGTAACAGGGCAACCTGGAACAGAGGAAATGAAAAAATTAAATACACCTACGATGCCGATAACAGAATGACAGCAGTAACCAGTTCAAATAGCCGTTCTATTGTATACACCTACGACAATAATGGCAATCAGCTGACTTCAACAGATGGAACTACATATACCTACGATGGATTTAATCAATTAAAGTCCGTTGAACAGGAATTAAGGTTAATAAATGAGGACTTAACAATTTAAATATGCTTTTTAGTGTTGCTTTTAGGAGGCTACTATGAAAAAATATTTGTTATTTATTTTACTAATTATTTTATTTATATTTTCAGGAGGTATTTATGTATGCTACAACCTGTACTATATAAACGAGGGATTATCACCTAGCGAGGCAAGAGGAAATTTTGCGGGACTTGTTTTAATATTTGAAATAATTTTATATATAATTTGTGCAATATATAGAAAAATTAAAAAATAAAGCAGAAATATTCAAACGTAGTTAAATTGACTTGTAAGATTTTAGCATTTTAATATTTTTTAACATCCTATCAAAAGGAAATATGGAGCTGTTGCAAAGAGAAAGTTGGTTTTGTAGCGGCTCTTTGGCTTAAAAATTATATTATTATTAACTTTGTTGTTAGAATTTTCCTGATAAAAACGTTGGAAAGCGAAAATAGAATTTGCTCAGGGAATAGGAAAGCGTAAAACACAATATCAATTACAGAGGTTCACAGAGCAACTCTATTCCCAAAAACGTCTAGGTAAAAAGTAAAGGAGTATCGATAGCTACTTTAGGTAGTTTTTTGATACTCTGCTTCATTTTTACGTTTTCATTACAACTTTGTCCGGTACATAAGTAAATAGTGCAAAAATGCCCATGGATAGGTTGTATAACTAGTGTCTAACTTGCGGGGGTAATTACGGATTCATATGTAGATAGCTTTACGTATACCCTGAATGACCGCATACTGTCGCAGACAAGAAATGGCAGGAAAATATTAAGTTACAGCTATGACAGAAATGGTAATGTGACCGGAGTGACTGACCAAACCGGGAAAACCACCGAATATGCATATGACAACATCAATAATTTAAAAGCGGTTAAAGACGGCAATGATATTCTTGCTGCCTACACTTACAATCCTGACAGTACAGTATCAAATATAAATTATAAAAATGGAATAAATATAAGCTATAATTACAATAAAGACAAAAATGTTACATCTCTAGTTCAGAAAGATGCCAAAGAAAAAACAATTAACTCCTTTGATTACACATATGATAACAACGGTAACGAGCTTTCAAAGAATGAGAACGGAATAGAGACAAGTTATACATATGACAAAATGAACAGGCTTCTGACGGCAGGTACAGATTTATTTACATATGATAATGCGGGGAACAGGGCAACCTGGAACAGAGGAAATGAAAAAATTAAATACACCTACGATGCCAATAACAGGATGACAGCAGTAACCAGTTCAAATAGCGGCTCTATTGTATACACCTACGATAATAATGGTAATCAGCTGACTTCATCAGATGGAACTACATATACTTATGATGGATTTAATCAATTAAAGTCCGTTGAACAGGCAGACGGTTCGTGGATGGAAAACC
>JAEZUC010000142.1 GCA_023443515.1 Bacillota bacterium | reverse complement strand
CATTTTAGGTTGTATGAAAGTAAAGAAGAAGCTGAAAAATGGCTTTTAAGATTTTTGAAAACCAATGAGTAAAGTACACGTCGATTAAGATTAGCTTATTCTTTAATCGACGTGTTTAATTTTTTCCACTTTCTTATTTTGGTTCGGAATGACTTAAATGGAGACACCGTATTGATGTGTGTCCACTTCCAAACAGGCCATCTGGATGGAGTTGAGGATGCCCATTTCCTAATATCTTGAGTGAAGAGTTCTTCATCAGAAAAACTATCCAGCCAGGTAATCACTTGCTCTACAGAGGTTGAAAATAATTGTTTTAATTGCATCAACGAACAATTATTGTACTTTTCATAAAAACTTTCATATAAACCTCCAAGTTGATTCCACTTGTATTCATCAGTTGGAGTAATTACTTCTTTACCGTCAAGTTCAGCTTTATCCCAACTTAAAATTAAGTTCATCCATCCAAGCTGATATGCTATCATCTGGGCAGGAGTACGCTCTACACCATCAATCATTTTATTTTTTCCTTCTTCGTTTATTGAATCAAATTCATCAATAAAAAGCTTGGATGTTTTTTTAATTTCAGCAATTAGATCTTGCTTATTGACGTACATGAATAACCTCCGCTTTATTGGTTGGATTTTAATCTGTGATATATTCTTGTAGCTATAATTATAACTCCTATTAAGAAAATCACAAATAAAAATATCATAGTAGCCAGCCAAAGGCCAAAGGCATCTTTAATTGTAGAACTATTTTTTTGCAGGTTCGGAACTATAAAGAACAACCATCCTATAAACAAGACCGGGATTACTTGGGGTATCAGGCGAAGATAATATCTCCAAGCAGAATGCTGTTTACGTTTATTCGCCCATTTCTTACTCCCCCAAACACCTCTAATACCTAATATCAAGTATATTATTGTAATGAAACCAAGGGATAAATCTATTATTTTAGGTACGGGAGCTTTAACAACGGGTATGTTTCCTTCAGTCAATCGAATAATTCCTGAACTTATCTCATATGAGTGTTCAAAAGTAGTTGTAAAGCTATTTAGCATAACAGCCACAGCACATCCACTGGAAGGTACAATATCCTGTTGTGCTTGGACAGTAGATAATGCCCCACTATGAGAAATACGTGCCGGTTTAACATTTGGAGAACTTATAGACCAGCCCAGACCGTATTTGGGGCTTCCGGGTTGAGGCAAGTAAGACTCTGTCAGTAATGACCTTGATATTAACCTTTGTCCATTGAAAATTGCTCCCTTATTAGTATGCATGGAAAGCCATTTCCCCATATCAGATGCGGTTGAAACTACTCCTCCGGAGCCCGCAAACATTTGTTCAAGCTCCGACCATGGAAGTGCAGTACCATATGCTGTCACATATCCTTGTGATAACCCTTTTACAGGGTCACCGGAGTTTATTGCTGACAGCGTATCCTCCATTCCCAATGGAGAAAATATCTTTTGTTTAAGATATTGAGGAAATTCCATACCACTCGTTACTTCTATCAATCTGGCAAGTATCCAATAATTGGCATTGCTATACGAATATTTTGTTCCCGGTTGCCACATGAGTTTCCAGTCGTGTAGTCGACTGACACCTGCTTTTATAGTATTTGCAGGTGGTACAATTGTAGGACTGGGAATCCCGGAGGTATGACTTAACAAATGTCTAATGGTGACGCTCTGCAACCTGGTATCATCCATTGTAAGTTCCGGCAAATACTTTACGACCGGGTTGTCAAGCTTAATTTTCCCCTCATCAACCAATTGCATAACCGCAAATGCGGTGAAGGATTTGGAAACAGAACCTATTCGCATTAATGACTTTTCCGTTAAAGGTTTGCCTTCTGAATCATGTCCATATCCTTTTTCGTATACTAATTGGCCATCTTTTACTATTACAATGGATACTCCCGGAAGTCCGTTACGTTCCATATAATTCGTCACAAATTCATCAATATTTGCTTTTTTTATAATAGTTGCATTAGCTGATAAAGGATACACAATTGTAATTAAAAACGTTATTAACATAAAAACTATATATAATCTTTTTCTCATTTTAAATCTCCCGTTCCATAAATTTTGAAAGTTATATCTATAATTAGAAATGAAGCCTCAACGTGTGCTTTAATCCCACCCTTCATTTTTGTCACCAAGTTTTTAACAATAGCCAACCCCAGACGTTGCCTCATTCCTAAGGAAAAGTTCTTAACCTTTTTCTTACCCACCTCTGATAATTCAACTATTTTTAATATGTCGTGAATGACTTTTTTATCTGGAATTCCCAGCAGCTTGCCGCGGAGCTCCATATTCTCATATGCAGTAAAATCAGTATATAAAGCAGGATGCTCGATTATGCTGCCTATTCTGGGCAACCCGGAACTAATATTTTTCCCACCCTTATGTGAGAACAGTTCTATTTCACCGCTTGTTGGTGTTACAAGACCTGTAAGCATTCTGATGGTTGTTGTTTTACCGGCACCGTTTCTGCCAATAAAACCATATATATCTCCCTTTTTGATTTTCATATTTAAATTACTAACGGAAGTAATTTCTCCGTACTTCTTTGTAAGTCTAAAGTTTACTCGCTCATCTTAAAGCCTATTCCCCAAACAGTTTGTATGTATTCTTCTGAAGGGTTCGCCTTTGCAAGCTTTAAGCGAATATTGCTAATATGGACATTTATAGTATTCTCATCTCCGAAAAATTCATCATTCCATACATGCTCGTATATATTTGATTTACTAAACACCTTTTTGGGATATTTCATCAATAATTCAAGAATTAAAAATTCTCGTTTAGTAAGGCTTACAGGGGTTTTTCCAACCTGTACCGAGTAGGTTTCCGTGTCTATTGATACATCTTTATAGTTTAATTTATTATTTTCAACGGGAGTGCTTGAAAACCGGGTATGTCTTCTCAGCTGTGCTTCAATTCTTGCAAGTAGCTCTTCATTATTAAAAGGCTTTACAATATAATCGTCGGCACCTGACTTTAAAAGATTTATTGTTGAATCCTTGTCACTCTTTGCTGAAAGTCCTATAACCGGAACATTACTGTGTTTTCTGATTTCCATTAGCACCTTCTCGCCTGCCACACCAGGAAGCATAAGGTCTAAAAGCACCAAATCTATTTTTTTGTCAAATATCATTAATGCTTCAGTTCCTGAATAAGCCTGCTTTGCATTGTAACCATTCTGTGTTAGCAAGTCACAAATCATATTACTAATATCTGTATCATCTTCTATAACCAATATTAAATTTCTTTCTTCCATTTGCTCTTACCTGCCTAAATCAATTTATGTATTAAGCTACTTACATAGTTTATCACTATTTTAAGCTATTACTCCTTATTTACTGTAAAGACATATAAG
>JAEZUC010000140.1 GCA_023443515.1 Bacillota bacterium | reverse complement strand
GAGTAAAGGAGATACCGTACTATCCCCCCCACCCATAAGGTGAAAAAAATTGCCGTTTGGACACCGGGGGAGGGAGCCTTTTCCAATAGAGCTTATTTTTTTAAAAAAAGGGGGAACTACAACTTTTATAAGTTGATGGTCATTTGATTAAAAATATATATTAGTATTCAAAAGTGGTAATTAATGTTGTAAAATATAGTTGGATGGAATTTGTAGCGAGTGTGAACTGAAATCAGTTGTGTTTTTATATACTTAGCTTGTTACGTTTTATGAATATGAAATATTAGTAAAAACAAATATTTAGAACCTTGTAGTAGCTCCGATAAATTTACAAAAATGGTCATGGATAATATTATTTTAAAAATTTATTTCAAGATAGAAGGAAAGTAATGAACGCCTATATACATTATATGGATTCTATTAAAAATAGTGTGATAACAGAGTTATTAAGACAACATTCCGAGTGGATAATAGAACGCAATAATTTTACAATATATCGTGAAATAATTCCCATTTTTGATAATTACAATTTTAATACCAAAATGTTATTAAGGAAAAGGATAAATACAAGTGTTATACTTAAGCAAACATATGCAGGAAGAGAATCAAAGCAATATTTCAGTGACTTCAATATAATAGAAACTTTTATTTATTTATATGATACATTTACATATGAGGGGGATATTATTTATTCATCATTATGCGACTTAATTGAAGATAAAGGAGCTAATGTGCAATTTGTAATTGATAGTCAAAAGTTTTTATTTAAAGGTATAGACTATCTGCCACATGATAAGAATTTTCTTACTTTTGCTGATTATGAAATTAGCATAAATGAGTTTATTTGTCTATTAAATTTAGTTATTGAAAAGGAACGATATAGCTTAGGTAGTGAAAAGGGTAAAGGGACAATACTTAAGTATTTACTGTTTCTATTATTATGTAGTAAAAGATCAACAGATGATAAAAAAGAAAAAATGATTAAGATTCTTAAAGATAAAGATATCTTTACTGGGAATACACTGGTAAGATATAAGAGTAAAATTAATGCAACTGGAGATCAAAAATTGTATTTTAAGACTGAACTTTTTATAGGTATTTTGTGATATAATATAAAATAGAGGAATCCTAGCAAGGCATTGGCCTACCTTAGCGGCTAAGGTATCAGTAATGACTTTATCGTAAAATTCTTATCAGCTACCGCTGATGGGATGAGAGTGAAAATTTAAGTTTTATCCGCTCCGACTGGCTAGTCTGCGCTACAAAAACAGAAATTTTCTATGATTTATAAACAAGAATTTTAGTAGGATTCCTCTTTTTTTAACTTTTAGGTGGAGAAATGACTTACATATTCAACAAAATAACAAATTTTCATAACCCTAATCCATTATTTTTTCTTTGTGGTGTTAAGTATAATGAAAAAAATCCAGATGATGATAAAAGGGTTGTATTAAAAAATCATTTAAAAAATAAAGGTTATTATTCTATAATATTAGAGGAAAATTTTATACCTGGAATGAACGGACAAAAGCTAGGGTACAAATTCATTGAACTTAAAAATCTTAATGATGTTGAGACACTAGCATGTATGATCGTTGATGGGATATTCATAATACATGAGAGCCATTCGACAGCTTCAGAAATTGCACTATTTTCATCAAATGAGTCAGTTGCTAAAAAAGTATTTGTGTTAGTTCCTGATGCAGAAATAGTTGAAGAAAATCACTTTTCTGGGTTCCTTTACTTTGGGTATAAAGATATTATAAAAAAACCGATTACATTTTATCCTGTAATAGAACGGTATATAGTAGGTGAGAATAATTCAAAAATTCTAACTTATTTTAATAAAAACGAAATTGGTGGATATTTGAGTCAAAGTATTGACAATTATATCCATAAAATTAGTTGTACTCAAAACTTAAATATAGTAAAAAAAGGTTACAACAATAGAAACAGCTCAATTGTATATTATTTTTCATCAGATTCCGAAATAGTAGCATCTATTAATGTTCAGGTCTTAAAATTTTATATATTAGCATTATTTAATATATCCGATTTTAGAAGTGAATTTAAGGATACTACAAAATTCTTCGAAGCAGTATCTATATGTGAAAAATGGTTTAAGATGGTTTTAATTAGTACCATTCAAGCAAATGAAAAATCAAGTATTATGGAGTATAATTTTAGGTTTGAAATATTAAACTGTGTGAACTCAAGACTAAATCTCAGAAAAGCAATATCTTTTACATTCTATGCATTTCACGCAATAGGTTGGATAAGCATTGAACCAACTGAAGATAGAGGTATTTCACTTTCCAAGAAAACTGAAGAGTCAGAAGGATTTAAAGCAATTTATTCAAGGTATTCTGATCTTATTAATGAATATGAATTATTGGATTTTGAGGGTTTTATACTATGAATGAAGAAAGATTTAAAATATTTTACATACCAAAAAGAAAAGGATACAGAAAGATTGTTACATATAAATCAAGTGATACAGAACTTCGTATTTACCACCAAAAGGTCAACACTCTCTTATATAGGAGGGTTTTACTATCTAAATTTGCAAAAGCATTTATCAAAAATAGATCCATAATAAAAAATGCTAAGACACATATGTACAATGATATTTTTTTATCATTTGATATAAAGGATTTTTTTCAGAGCATTAATCATAACTGGTTGATAGAAAAACTCTATTATGAACTAAATTTAAATCATAAAAGAGTAGTGAGTAAGGCTGATTGTGCAAGTATAGTTAATTCTTGTTCTGTATCCCAAAAAGGCTTAGCTGTTGGGCTTATTCCATCGCCCTTCTTAGCAAACATTTATTTAAAAGACTTTGATAATATATTATACGGAAGATTGAAAATACTGGGCTTAAATAACATTATTTATACTAGGTATGCTGATGACTTAACGATATCTTATAAGCATACTGAACCAATTCATACAGATAAAATTAGATGTATCGTTTCAGATTTATTAATTAAATTTGGGCTAAAACTTAATAAAGACAAAACAAGAATAATTAACTTAAATAATTCTAATCATGTAAAAATTACTGGACTTAATATATTTAAATCTGAAAATGATTTTAGGAAGATTTCTGTTGGACGAAAGAGAAAAGACGATCTGTATAAATTAGCAACTGGTCTTGCTGAAAAAAAAAGTTCTGAACGTCAGCTATATGAAATTAGAAGAGTAAAAGGATTACAATCATTTGTGCTATCTGTTGAAGGAGAGAAGTATGAACAATGTTATTCTTCAAAAATGATTTCTATAGTTAATAATCTAGGATATAGTTCACTTAAAGAGCTTATTGATAGTTTATAAGCTCTTTACAACTAGGTTCTTGGATTTTACTAATTGTTTACTAAGAATCTAAATAGAGCGATTTGGTAATGTATGTATTTATTATAAGGTTGGAAGGATGAAGTACTAAGAAATGCTATAACTTTAGAGCAAAAAAAAGTGAATTTTAATCTGGCCGGTTTTTTGAAAATGAGATAGTTCCTCTGTAGTAAGAATTTATATCTAGAAATACCACACTGTCCCTAAAATTCAAAAATAAGTACAGATTTACACATACCCTATTTCAATTTACGGTATGTGTTTTTATTTAGAAAAGGTTAAAGAAATATTGACTTTTGGGCTACACAATTATAAAATAATTATGGGCTACAAAAGTAAAGGGGGTTTAGAAGTGAGTCCAAAAACAGGTAGACCAACTGATAATCCAAAAGGAAAGCCTATTCACATTAGACTAGACGAAGAAAGTAATAATATTTTAGAAAAGTATTGTGAACAGAATAATATATCCAGAGCCGGAGCAATTCGTGTTGGGATTAAAAAGTTGGAAGACGATATAAAAAAATAGAGATTGCTCCACCGACGAAAGCGATCAATCTCTATTTCCCTCAAGAAGTTACCTTCTTTGAAATCTATCATATCATTGTAGGTAACTTCTTTCAATAAATATCTTGAAGGGAGTATCATATATAAGTATTAATATTTAATACTACAATCACAGAAGAGGCCTAGAGCAATTAATAGTGCCATATATGACATAATTTACATTGATGGCCATTAAAGCTTTAAAAACTAAATAAGAGTATTTAAGAGTACTACAGATATAAAAGCTATACCTAAAGAAAGAGCTGATAAAATAAGAATTTGAAGGGGGCTTATGTACATGCCGGAAGAAAAACTAAAAAAAGCATTACTAAAGATAATAGATAAAAGTTCTGAAATAAATAATAATTTAGAAAAAGCATTAACATTAATTCAAGAAATAAGAGAAGAGTATTTTATGAAATTCGATAATCAAAATGAGAATGGAAAGTTTAGTATTTTGTATCGGTTTCCACGATATAATATTTATTCAGAAATGATTGATGATTATGTCAGTGCGGCTAAACGGAACGCTGATGATTTAATGGCAATACAAGACCAAACCTATGGATATATAAAAACAGCATAACGACTATTTCCCATACCTATTATAAGATTCCTAATATATCAGAAGTTAACCAGTGTTAATCAAGTAAAAAATAGTATTCCGCTAAAATTCCGCTTTTACATAACAATAGCCACTCTCGAGAAACCTCGAAAGTGGCTATTTACTTGGCAGGGGAGACAGGACTTGAACCCGCAGCCGACGGTTTTGGAGACCGCTACTCTACCAATTGCGCTACTCCCCTAAGACGAATATTAGTATACAATGACTATATAATTTTGTCAATGAAAAACTAAAAAAATAAGTAAAAATGTTTTTTCCTTGAAAAAATTATGTTTAAAAAGTAAAATTATAATAATAGGCAACCAAGGAGAAAACTATAAAGAATACTAAAGAGGCTATAATGAAGGTAAAAGACAATTTTATAATTCTATTTATCATATTTGCGGTTTTTGGGATGCTCGTTACAGTACAAATAAGGAGTACTGTTAGCATGCAAAAACAGTCTGCCCTTACTCTGGATTATAACAGGCTCAAAAGTCAATTAGATGCAAAAGTTAAGGAAGGAGAGAGGTATAAGGCGCAGATAGCGGAGTTGGAGCATAAACAGGAAGATTTTCTGAAAGCTTCCCCGGGGACAAATTCAAGCAACAGCTTAAAAAATGAGCTGGATTATCTAAAATTCATTTCGGGTTTAACAGACGTATCAGGGGAGGGTGTAATAATAACATTGAATGATGCAGAAAACCCTGATTTACAAAGTAAAATGAATTATATAATTCACGATTACGAAGTTTATGGTATTATAAATGATTTGAGGCATGCCGGAGCACAGGCAATATCGATAAATGATGAAAGACTCATTGCAACCAGTGAGCAGATTTGTGTAGGCCCTACCATAAAAATAAATAAAAACAGGCATGCGGTTCCGTTTGAAATAAAGGCAATTGGCGACCCCGACGATCTGTACTCTGCAATGAAGAACAGTGATGTGGTTAGTGGCCTTATACAATATAAAAAGCGTGTTACAGTTGAACGTCAAAGTAACATTGTTATACCAAAATTTATGAATGACATCAATGGATTGATTTCCAAGCTGGAGGTAGCTGACAATGAAAGCAAAAAGGAGCAGTAGAAACATATCGATAGCATTAGTATGTGTAATTCTTGGACTTGCGCTGTCATGGCAATTTCAAAGTATAAGAAATAATGCAAAGGTTATGACATTGGAAAATCAGAAGAAGGATGATCTGGTTGTAAAAATACTAAATGAGCAGAAAAACAATGAGAATTTAAGAGCAAAGCTTAATGAATTACAAACTCAATTATCCAAGTTTGAAAATGCAAGAGGAAATTCAGATGAAAATTTAAAACTTTTGTCGGATGAAATTCAAAAGCTGAAAACTGTTGCAGGGTTAACCAAGGTTAAGGGCAGAGGAGTTATTGTTACATTCAGCAAAGATGATGCTTTAAGTGTTGAAGATAATGACCTTCTGTTCGTGTTAAATGAACTGAGAGCCACAGATGCCCAGGCACTTGCAATAAATGACCAAAGAATAATTGATACAAGTGAAGTCAGAGGTTCAAATGGGGGCGGATATATAAATATAAATGGCAGGCATGTAAATCCTCCTTATGTAATAAAAGCGATTGTTGACCCTGATGACGCAGTGAATGCATTGAATATGGTAGGTGGAGTTTTTGAACAAATAAAAGTATTTGTTGATGTTAGTGTTCAGAAATCAGATAATGTTGAGATTCCTCCAATAAGTGAGGAATTAATAAAAACTGATAAGCTTAAAATAGTAGAAAGTAATAAATAGATTATAAAGCTAAAAATTATAAGAATCCTTGAAGAATGATGTAAGTCACTTCTTTGAGGATTTTTTTGTTATAGGCAAAAGTTGTTCTAAAAAGATAGACGAACTATATATAAATATATGAGAAACATTTTATTTTAGATTCATTACAACTAGCAATGACGGAGGTACTAAAATTGAAAAAAAATACGATCATAACCGCAATAACTGCAATAGTAAGCATAGCTTTGATTTTTGCGTTTTTTACAATAATGAAAAATAGAGATACCAAGTCGGATGCACTTTCCGATTTTGGGGGAGTATACAGTGTCAGCAGTAAAAACGTTGATTTTTCTACAGAGATTACCGGGAGACTGATTGAAGGAGACGTTTCAGTTGCAGAAGGAGAGGTATCGGATAAGAACTCGTATCCCAGTGATAAAAAAAGATGCTGGGGTATGGCGAGACAGCCGAATAATCAAACACCCAGAGCTGATCCGGGAACTCCCGAATTGCTATCAAAATATGGTGCCAAGTACCTTGGAGATGTAAGTAAAAAAACAATATACCTTACCTTTGATGAAGGCTATGAAAATGGCTATACAGGGCAAATTCTTGATACCCTCAGGGACAATAATGTAAAGGCTGCTTTTTTTATAACAGGTCCTTATCTTAAGGAGCATCAGGACTTAGTACGCAGGATGGTTGAAGAAGGCCACACTGTAGGAAACCATACTATTCATCACCCTAGCCTGCCTGAAAAAAGTGATGCGGAAATTGAAGAAGAGGTGGTTGGATTAGAGCGTGCTTTTTCCGAAAAGTTCGGTGTAAAAATGAATTTTCTCAGACCGCCCAAAGGTGAATATAGTGAAAGAACCCTGAGTATTACAAATAAGCTTGGATATTGCAACCTTTTCTGGAGTTTTGCATATGATGACTGGTACAGGGATAAGGTAAGAGGTCCTGAGTATACGTACAAAGTAGTAATGCGTAATCTTCATAACGGCGAGATTATACTCCTCCATGCGGTCTCAAAAGATAATGCTGATGCATTGGGAATGATTATCAAGGGGGCCCGGGAAAACGGCTATGAGTTCGGTAATGTTCAGGAGCTGGCAAATTAAACGATTAGAGGGTAGGATATGGCTGGGAGAATGAATTCGGCAGGCAGAAATAAAAACAAAAAGAATAGTAAGACTCCTTCAGTAAAAAACAAAAAGCCCAAACTGAGAGAAAAGATCACTGAGATGCTGGAACTGCCAAAAGAGATTGTTCTAAATATGCCTAAGCTTGTTATGTTAGGCAATGGTGATGTTATTATCGAAAACTACAAAGGAATTGTTGAGTATGCGGAAGGGGTCATACGTGTAAATACTACGTCAGGTATTATTAAAATAACAGGTACCGATATCTATATAAAAGAAATTACGGCAGAAAATATTATGGTATATGGTAATATACTGTCACTTGAATTCCTCAAATAAGTACTGTTAAGCAAAAATACGGGGGTAACCAAAATGTTAATTTGGAGGTTGTGGAATTATATTCTTGGATATGTTATTATAGTAGTTGAAGGATATTTTTTGGAAAAATTTATTAATATTTGTACCCATCGACAGATTAGTTTATGGAATGTTAAATGGAACAGCAACAGCAAACTGACAATGAAAATCAGTATAAAAGATTATAGAATGTTGCGGCCTGTTGCAAAAAAATCACGGTGCAGGGTACATATTAAAAGAAAAAAAGGTCTTCCTTTTTTAATATACAAATACAAAAACCGTAAGGCATTTATTATCGGTTCAGCTGTATGTATAATAACTTTTTTCATAATCTCCTCATTTATATGGGATGTATCGGTTACCGGAAATGACAAGGTTTCCACAGAAGCTATATTGGAGAAGCTTTATGAGAACGGAATTAAACCCGGAGCATTAAAATTCAGTATAGACCCTGATAACGTTGTAGATAATATAATGCTTGGGATAAATGATCTTTCCAGGATAAGTGTTTCGGTTCGGGGGACAAGGGTTTTTGTAAATGTTTCTGAAAGAGTGAAACCCCCGGATTTAATAGATAAAAATATACCCTGCAATTTAGTTGCAGCAAAGGATGGTGTTATATACTCCATAGTAGCAAAAGAAGGCCTTGAAACAGTTAAAATTGGCGATACTGTAACAAAAGGCCAGTTGCTAGTTACCGGAACAATAGAGAACGTTAAAAACCCTGAAGCCCCTCCGCTTATGGTTCACTCAATGGGTTCTGTAAAAGCCAGAACTTGGTATGAAGCCAGCAGTCAGGTGGAGACAACGCTTGTTAAAACAAGAAGAACGGGTTTTGAGAAAGAAAGGTATTCTCTTGTTTTTTTTACAAAAAAATTCAAATTATTTCATAGAAAAATTCCATATAATAATGCAGAACATATAGAAGTAAGAAAGAAACTTACCCTGGGTAAAAACCTTGCTTTGCCTGTAGAATGGGTTGTTGACAAGTACTATGAGTATGAATTGATACAGGAAAAGCTTGAGCTTGACAGGGCGAAACAATTAGCAGCCGAAAAGGCATTTAAACAAGTACAGGAACAAATACCGCAAGGAGCAGAGATAGCTAAAAAGAATGTATACTATACCGAAAAGGATGATGGCAATATAACTGCCACAGTAACGGTAGAATGTATAGAAGACATTGGAGTTACACAGATGATAGGAGGCTAATAATACTTGGCGGACATAACTGAGAGAAGTGTAGAGTTTTATACAATTGAACATGCAATGAACATTTTTGGTAATTACGATGAGAATATAAAGATTATAGAAGAGGCATTTAAGGTCAAGGTCTTAACACGGGGTACATCTATTAGGATAAACGGTCAGTCAGATAGTGTAAGTAAGGCAGAAACTGTTCTTAACAAGCTTCTTGACATTGCTAAACAGGGTCAGTCCATTACCAGACAAAATGTGCTGTATTTGGTGGGTTTGTCCAATGAGCAGCAAATAGAAAAGGCCGATGAAATTCTTACTGATTTTGTTTGCCTGACTGCCAAGGGCAAGCAGATTAAATATAAAACCCATGGTCAAAAAATATATGTTGGTGAAATTAAAAAGAATGACATAGTCTTTGGCATCGGTCCTGCCGGAACGGGAAAAACTTTTCTTGCCGTAGCTATGGCTGTAACAGCATTCAGAAATAAGGAAGTTGACAGGATTATACTGACAAGGCCTGCAGTGGAGGCCGGAGAAAAACTAGGTTTTTTACCGGGAGATTTGCAGAATAAGGTAGATCCCTATCTAAGACCATTGTACGATGGTCTGTACGAAATAATGGGTGCTGACCTTTATATGAAATACCTTGAGAGAGGTATGATAGAGATAGCACCTTTGGCATATATGAGAGGAAGAACCCTGGATAATTCCTTTATAATTTTGGATGAAGCCCAGAATACTACACCTGAACAGATGAAAATGTTTCTCACAAGAATCGGATTTAATTCAAAGGCAGTAATTACCGGAGATATTACACAGATTGATTTGCCTGGAGACAAGAAATCAGGTCTCAGAGAGGTCACCAAAATACTTTCAGATATAGAAGGAATATCATTTGTAAATCTAACCGAAAAGGATGTTGTAAGGCACGAACTGGTACAAAAGATCATAGTAGCATACGATAAACACGATTCGAACAAAAAGTGAGATTGGATTCGGGGGAAAGCCAATGATAAAAAAGAAGAAAAGTAATGGCAGGCTGAAAAAGATTGCGAGAAATTTAGCTTTTCAGCGTGCTTTTCTTGTTATTATTACAGTACTGATTGCTTTTTTAATTATACAAACGGGGGCACTTCCTAAAAAGTACAGATTAAGTGTGGGAGATGTGTCCACATATGATATTACAGCACCGAGAGATTTAGTTAACGAGGTACTGACCGAAAAAAACAGAATATCTGCCAGAGAAAGTGTAGAACCTGTTAATAAGGAAGATACAAAAGCTTTTGTAGAGGTAATATATAAGAAAGATGATTTTTTCAAGGCAGTTTCTTCTGCCAGAGAAAGTATAGATAAGAATTTAAAGCAGCAAGGTGTAGGTTCAAAAACTCAGGATTATGATGAATATTTGAGACAGGCTCGTGAAGAAGCGATTAACAGCCTTACCGAACATGTGTCAAGTTTAAATATACCCCTTTCTGCGGATCAGATTAAATATCTTGTTTCCAAGGTTTCGGACATCGAGCTTGATAGTTTTGAAGAAATTACCCGCCGACTTGTTTCTGATTCTATGTCTGAAGAGGTAACTGAGAGCAATCTTGCAATACACATACATAGACTGCAAAACAGTTATCAGAGCGAACAGGGAATTAGCCAGGAACTAAAAAACATCGGCAATCAGCTTGTAAAAGCAATAATAAAGCCTAACAGGGTTATAGATGAAGAGGCTACCGCAAAGAAACAGCAGGAAGCCTACAATAATGATGCAAATATTGTGAAAATCAAGAAGGAATCAAGGATAATAAGCTTTGGTGATGTGGTAACAGAGGACAAGTTACAGCTTCTTGAGGAATTAAATCTGCTGGAAACAAAAAGTAAATATGACTACCTTTTTTCAATAGGTATCCTTGCTACTATTTTATTTCTTGCCGGTTTGGTTATAGTCTTTCTTAAAAAATACAATAAAAAAATATATAATGACAGAAAGGATCTGTTATTACTTGTTCTAATAGTTGCCATAATACTTGTCTTGGCAAGATGTCTCTACCCCTACTATGAGGGTCTTGTAATACCGGTTTTTGTTGGTACAATGTTAGTTTCCATACTTTTAAATATGGAACTTGCCGTAGTAATCAACTGTGTACTTACAGTTGCAATTTCAATTATGATTAAAGGTGATAACAAATTTTTGTTTATGGGCCTTATTTGCGGAGTTATATCGGCTTTTCTTGTAACCAAAGCAAGCCAACGTAGCAAATTGTCCATGAATGGGATACTACTTGGACTGATAAATGTTGCTCTTATAGTGTCACTGAACTTTATATATAAAAGTGATGTGCAGACAATTATTACTGACAGTATAGCCGTATTTCTGAACGGGCTGATTTCTATGGTATTTACTATAGGACTGTTACCATTTTTGGAAAGTGTTTTCAATATTGTGACGCCATTAAAGCTATTGGAAATCTCAAACCCAAATCATCCATTGTTAAAAAGATTACTTATAGAAGCCCCGGGAACATATCACCACAGTCTTATGGTAGGTAATCTGGCGGAGATAGCAACGGAGGATATAGGCGGAAATGCTTTACTGTCCAGAGCAGGTGCTTATTTTCATGATGTTGGAAAACTAAAAAGGCCCGACTTTTTCAAAGAAAATCAGTTAAACGAAAATCCCCATGACAGGATGACTCCAAACCTCAGCACCCTTGTTATAACGTCACATACAAAGGATGGAGTAGACATTGCTATTAAGTACAAGCTTCCTAATGCAATCAGAGATATAATAAAACAGCACCATGGTACAACCCTGGTAGCATATTTTTACCACAGAGCAATGAAAGCGGGAGTAGAGGAAGAAGTAAAGCAGGATAATTTCAGATATGAAGGGCCTAGGCCTCAGTCAAAGGAAGCAGCTGTTGTTATGTTGGCAGATTCCGTAGAAGCAGCAGTAAGGTCAATGACAGACAAAACAGAAGGAAAAATAGAAGGCTTGATTAGAAAAATTATTAAGGATAAACTTGATGACGGTCAACTGGATATGTGTCAATTGACGCTTGCAGACCTTGATACTATTGCCAAATCCTTTATGAGAGTACTCAGCGGTTATTTTCATGCAAGAGAACAGTATCCCGAAATAAAAGATGCACTAAAAAAGGATATTTTTATAGAGGAAAAGGGAGAGTATAATAAGGAGAAGGATTCGGAAGATAAAAGAACAGGTGGAGGAACAAAACTTGATAATAATTGAAAATGATCAGGACAAGGTTGTAATTGATAAAAAAATAAAAAGCCTAATAGAAAAAACAATAGAACTGTGTATGAAGTCTGAGCAGCTTGACAAAGATTACGAAGTAAGTGTTTTAATTGTGGATGACGACGAGATTAGAGGGATAAACAAAGAACATAGGCAAATAGATAAATCAACAGATGTTCTATCCTTCCCTATGGTAGATTTTAAAGAAGGTAAGCTTATATCCGATGAAGGGGATTATGACCTTGAAATGGGAGAGTTAATCCTGGGTGATATTATTATTTCTGCTGAAACCGCCGAAAGACAAGCAGAGGCCTATGGCCACAGTTTTGAAAGAGAGATGGCATTTCTAACGGCACATTCCTGTTTCCACCTTTTAGGATATGATCATATGGAAAAGAATGAGGAAGAGATAATGTTCAAAAAGCAGGAAGACATTTTGAAAGAAATCGGACTGCCCAGAGATTAAGGAGTGTTATGAAGAACAGAAATCCTATAGAGAGCTTTAACAATGCTTTTCAGGGTATTTGGTATACTATTGTAAACGAAAGAAATATGAAAATCCATTTAGTTATTGGTGCAATAGTTATACTGATGTCACTGTGGGTACGTGTCAGCAAAATAGAGTTTACAATACTTTGCCTTACAATAGCCATGGTAATTTGTTTTGAACTGATTAATACAGCTGTAGAAGTTGTAGTAAATATTATAGTTGACGTATACCACCCAAAAGCAAAAATAATAAAGGACGTTTCAGCCGGAGCAGTATTTGTATCGGCGATTTTTAGTTTAGTAATAGGATTACTTATTCTTGGAGATAAAATAATACATAAATTAACGCTATTTTTATCATGAAATTAAGAGGAGGCTTGAAAATGACTGACATGGAGTTAGCATCTTGTGCAAGAAAGGCCATGGATACAGCTTACGTCCCTTATTCAAAATTTAGGGTGGGTGCTGCATTGTTAACAGATACAGGAAAATTATTTGCGGGCTGTAATGTTGAAATAGCTTCTTTCGGTGCAACAAACTGTGCTGAAAGAACTGCCATATTTAAAGCCGTTTCGGAAGAGGGCAGGATTAAGATTGCTAAAATTGCAATAGCCAGTGATGACGAGGATTACATATATCCCTGCGGTATTTGCAGGCAGGTAATGGCTGAATTTGCAGACGATGAAATGGAGTTAATCTGCACTAAAAAAAATGGTGAATACAGAAAAGTCAGGTTTGGGGATTTGCTTCCAAACGCATTCAGAACTTTTTAATAGTATATATTGGAGGAGACAATGTCATATAAATCAGGATTTGTATCAGTAATAGGAAGACCAAATGTAGGAAAGTCAACGCTTTTAAATACGGTAACAGGTCAGAAAATTGCAATAATGTCGGACAAGCCCCAGACTACAAGAAATACTATTAGGGGCGTTATAACAAATAAAGAATGCCAACTTATACTAATTGATACTCCGGGGATTCACAAGCCAAAAACCAAGCTTGGAGAATATATGGTAAACGTTGCTTCTGAGACAATAAAGGAAGTTGATTTGGTTCTGTTCCTAGTTGAAGCGAATGCGCAACCGGGAGCTCAGGATATTAGTATAATACAGCAGTTAAAGCAGGTAAAAACTCCTGTTTTTCTTATAATGAACAAGGTTGACCTGGTTAGCAAGGAAAAATTACTTGCAATAATAGACAGCTACAGTAAACTTATGGATTTTAAAGCTATTATTCCAATTTCTGCACTAAAAAATGATGGTATCGATATAATATTAAAAGAAGCATTGAATTATATACCGGAGGGGCCGCAGTTTTTTTCTGAAGATATGCTGACAGACCAGCCTGAAAAAGTAATTGCAGCTGAAATGATAAGGGAGAAAGTGTTGCTCAATCTTGATGATGAGGTTCCTCACGGTGTTGGTGTGGAGGTTACATCCTTTAAGGAAAGGGATGACGGTCTGATAAATATTCAGGCCACTATATACTGTGAAAAAAGCTCTCACAAGGGGATAATCATTGGCAAGCAGGGAACGATGCTTAAAAAAATCGGGAGTGCTGCCAGATACGAAATTGAGCGTCTGCTGGACACCAAAATATTTCTGGAACTATGGATAAAGGTAAAACCCGATTGGAGAAATAGTGACAATATGCTCAAAACACTGGGTTATAAAACCAATAAAAATTAAATGGGTATACTCTTGGCGGATTGTGAAAGAATATATGATGTAGAAAAAATTATAGTTCTAAACAAATATATAAGCCAAGGGGGCTGACATTTATGTTACTGGACTTTGTATGGAATGTTTTTAAAACAACAGGAAGTATTGATTCTTATGTTCTGATGAAAGAGATAGAAGAAAAGTTTAAGTCTGAAACAGCAGAGAATGTCATGCGAGAGGAAACAGAAGTCTAAGCAACAAATCGGGGTTAATAATGAGTTATGTTAATTACAAGGGGTTAGTTATAAAAGAAGTAAATACCGGCGAGGCAGACAAGATTATTACGGTACTTACTGCTGAAGAAGGCAAAATTTCAATAGCTGCAAAAAATGCAAGAAGGGCGAAAAGCTCATTGAGTGCAGGGGCTCAGCTTTTTGCCTACAGTGAATACATGTTGTTTAAGGGTAAAGAGCTTTATAATATGTCAAGCTGTCAGGTAATAGAGCCAAATTATGAAATAAGAAACGATATTGAAAAGCTGACTTACTGCTCTCATATACTTGAACTGATTTCGGATAATACTCAGGAGGGAGAACCCTCAGGAGAGGTTCTTCAACTTCTACTGAACACGCTTTATGTAATATCCAAAACCAACCGCCCGCTAAATCTTGTAACCAGAGTTTTTGAGTTAAGGCTCATGTCCCTGCTGGGATATGAGCCACATGTTATAAATTGTGTAAACTGCGGAAAAGCGCATGATGAGAATATGTACTTTGATTTTGACAGCTCGGGACTGGTTTGTAAGAATTGCTTAAATCCAAAGTCAAGGTCTGTATCGCTATTACCGGGTACTGTCAAAGCTTTAAAATACATATTGTTTATCAGCCCTCAAAAGCTGTTTAACTTTTCACTTTCCCAAGAATCTATAAAAGAATTAGGGGAAATATCTAAAAGATATATAAAGGAGCACATCGGAAAAGAGTACAGAAAACTTGATTATCTGAAACAATTAAAGCTGGAGTGAGACATGAATACAACCTTATATTCAGCACTTTCATTAATTATAATAATAACAAACAGTATTTTCGTTATCACCGCACTCTTTTTTGAAAGAAAAAAGCCTGTTCGTGCTTTGAGTTGGATTTTAGCACTCACTCTATTGCCCGTAGCCGGTTTTTTATTATACTTGATATTCGGCAGACCATTAAATCTAAAAAAGAAAAAATTTCATATAAAAAATCATAAAGACATTGAGTACAGCAGAGAGATTTACCAAACATTAGGTACTGTTTCCTATGATGAAACCATGTTCAAGGAATCTTATAGTCATTATGTGAAGCAACTTATAAATTTTAATATAAATCTATCCCAAAGCCCTTTTACAAATGATAACAAAGTAGAAATATTCACTAAAACTCAGGATAAATACGATTCCTTATTAAGAGATATAGAAGGTGCAAAAACCTGTATTCATATGCTGTATTTTATTATCAAAAACGATAAAATCGGAACAAAAATAATAAATACTCTGGCTAAAAAAGCAAAACAGGGTGTTACTGTAAGAGTACTATTTGATCATGGACAAAATCTATTTTTCCCGTATCGGGCTTTTAAGCCGATAACAGACAATGGAGGAGAAGTATTAAGCTTCTTTTCCAATTCAATAGATAACTACCTTAAAGCAAATTATAGAAATCACAGAAAGATTGTAGTTATCGACGGAAGGGTAGGGTATGTCGGCGGAATTAATATCGGGGATGAGTATCTGGGACTGCATAAAAGAATCAAGCCCTGGAGGGATACCCATCTTAAAGTAACAGGAAGCAGTGTTTATTGCCTTCAACTCAGGTTTATGACAGATTGGCTGTATGCATCTAAAAAAGAGGTAGACTTTGGAAGGTTAGATAAATACTTTAGGCCTATAAAAAGAGAGGATAGTGGAGATATAGCCATTCAAATGGTGTCAAGCGGGCCTGATACCAATGCAGAGGAGATCAAGAGAAGCATGGTAAAAATGATTAATTCTGCAAAATACTCTATCCTTATTCAAACCCCGTATTTTGTCCCCGATGATTCATTTCTTGAAGCTTTACAAAATGCTGCAATGTCGGGTGTAAATGTGATTATCCAAATACCTGAAGTACCTGACAAAAGAGTTGTGTACAAGGTAACAACATCCTTTATAGAAGACGTCATGGACTTTGGTGTAAAGGTTTACTTGTATCCGGGATTTTTACATTCAAAAATGATAGTAATAGACGATACATGCTGTTCCATAGGTTCTACAAATATGGATATGAGGAGCTTTTCACTTGATTTTGAAATCAATGCATTTATGTACGGTCATTATATTACTGATAAATGCGCAAACATATTTTATAATGACCTTAGTATATGCACGGAGGTAACCGAAGAAAACTACAGAAAAAGAGGTGTCCTCTCAAAAATACTGGAAAGCATTTACAGACTTTTGTCACCTCTTCTTTAATATTGTGCTTATTAGAAAAAGTTACAAATACGACACAAATAAAACACATTTAGTGTTTATACTTATAAACGTAAATGTGTTAAACTGTTTGTACGCTTTGGAGGGGGTTGTATTATTGAATCGAAAGGTACTTGGAATAATTATTATGCTTATTGCAGTAGTATTTCTTCTTTTGGGATGGAGTAATATGGCCTAATGCAAGGTTAATGATTAAATCAGATATTTTTTTACAAAAGGTATCTTGGACAAAATCATGTAAACAAAAAGGCTTATCCCAAGATTAATTAATGTAAGAAAAGGTATAGAAATAAGTGGATTGGCAAAAGTGCTTTCAATTTTCAGCTCTCTGTAAGCTATATTTATGAAATCATGAAACAGATATACACAAAAGCTTCCCTGCGAAATAAACCCGAATATTTTTAATGCTTTACCTGATTTACAGATACCTTTCATGTTTCTTCCTAGTAAAAATACAGCACAAGCCATAAACAAAACGTTTGGCGACATTCCTTCAAGGAAAAGCGTATTTAGAGTGTTGGATGAATCTGACTTAAGTATAGTCCCCGCCAAAGTAATAGCAAATCCTACAGCTCCCAGAAAATACAAAATATAGTTTGTTTTTTTAGGTAAAGTGTATTTATGGAAATAATGTCCTAAAACAAAATACCCGACAGACGAATAGGCCATTGCAATTTTATACTGAACTACTATTCCTTTAAGCATATTAAAAGGATAGAATTTTACAATAAAAGGGTAAACGATTCCAAGAACAAACCATGCACCCAGGGCATACTCAATATGACGCCTGTCTGCTGAATTCGTAAAAACACGTATGATAGGAATAAGAGCATATATAAGAATAATTATGTACAAATAATACAAATGAAAATGTGTATTAAATGTAAGAAGATTTTTTAATGACTCCTTTAATACCGATAATTCTATGTATCCTGTATGTAGATAATTCAAATATATGTCACATACTTCATACAATACAGCCCAGAATACAAGTGCCACTATGATCCGGGGCAAATATTTGCTGAATATCTGTTTTATGGACACGTTTTTTTCAGAGTTTAGAAATAAAACTCCACTGCACATTAGGAAGACAGGAACACTCCATCTTACCACTGCTCCCCAGAAAACCGAAAGGTTCCAGTCTACAGAGGTAACATCATAATTAATTAGTGCTCTGGATGAAATGTGGATAATAATAACACCCAGTATTGCAATAGTTTTTAGGAAATCAATAAACTCAATCCGTGGTTTCATTGTGGACCCTCTTAACGATATAAATTTTTATTCTATAACGGACATGGGTATTGTACCATAAAATTTCTGATATCTGCATTGTTTTTCAAATATCAATGCAATATAATTGATAGAAATGAGTAAAATCCGAATAAAAGGAGGGTAATATGACACTAAACTCGGACAAAATAATAAAGGAAATGATAAAATATTTCAATAAGGATGTTAAACGTATTAACCATGCATTAAAGGTGTACAGCTTTTGTAATACTATAGGCACATTAGAGCAGCTTGGTGATAGAGAATTGCTGACTGTACGACTTTCAGGAATTCTTCATGATATAGGAATCAAAGAGGCAGAAAAAAAGTATAATTCGTCTGCGGGACCATATCAGGAAAAGGAAGGCCCTGGAATAGCAAAAGCTATAATGATAAAATACAATATTGATAGCGATATTATTCAACGTGTTTGTCATATAATCGGTCATCACCACAGCTATAATAAAATAGATGGAGTAGATTTTCAAATACTGGTTGAAGCTGATTTTCTTGTGAATATATATGAAGACGGTATGGACAAAAATGCCATAACTTCTGTAAGGAGCAAGTATTTCAAGACAAAAACCGGCTCAGGAATACTTGAAGACATGTATCTTTAAATAGTTATATTATTTTTAAAAAAAGTTAACGTAAAATAGGGGGAAATTATTCATTGTTTAAGTTAATAAAATATTTAAAGCCATACCTGAAGCAAGTTGTTTTGGGGCCGGCCTTTAAACTATTTGAGGCAATCCTGGAATTAACCATACCGTTACTAATGGCAAAGCTTATCGACAACGGGGTAAAGGCAGATAACCCGTCATATGTATACCTGATGGGGGGAATAATGGTTGCAATTGCAATAACCGGTGCCGGCTCAGCATATATATGCCAGTACTATGCATCAATAGCTTCACAGGGGTTTGGAACGTCAATGCGAAACCTTTTATTCAGAAAAATACAAGGATATTCCTTTAATGAGCTGGATAAAATAGGGACTCCTTCTCTCATTAATAGAATAACCAGTGATGTAAACCAGCTGCAGCTTGCGGTGGCAATGCTTATAAGACTTGTAGTCAGAGTTCCTTTTCTTTGCATTGGCGGTTTGATAATGGCAATGACTATAAACTTTAAGCTGTCTGTAATACTATTTATAACAATGCCGTTGTTTGCACTGATTATATATTTTATAATGTCAAGAACAATTCCACTGTATAAAACTGTACAGAAGAAGCTTGATTCATTGTCTGTAATAATACGTGAAAATTTGTCCGGAGTACGGGTGATACGCGCATTTGCAAAACTGGACAAGGAAAGAGAGCGTTTTTCAAAAGGAAACAAGGAATACGCAGATATGACTATAAGGGTCGGTAAGGTTTCGGCACTTCTAAATCCTGCAACAACAGTTATAGTGAATCTGGGTGTTGCCGCAATACTTTGGTTTGGGGGGATACAGGTATATCACGGTACAATGACTCAAGGTGAAATTATTGCTTATATCAACTATATAAACATGATTCTTTCCGCACTCATTGTGCTAGCCAATCTGGTTGTTACATTTACTAAAGCGGCAGCTTCCGCGAACAGGGTCAATGAGATATTGGAAACTCAACCTTCTGTAGTGGACAATCCTGATAGTGAAGTAGGTGTCCACACTGCTATTGGTGCCTCAGCCGGAATACCGTTGATTGAATTCAAAAATGTAAGCTTTACATATGAAGGAGCCTCTGAGTACGCTTTGGAAAATATATGCTTTGGTATAGAAAACGGACAAACAGTAGGCATAATAGGCTCTACCGGGTCGGGCAAATCTACTCTTGTAAATCTTATTGCCAGGTTTTACGATACCACGGAGGGACAGATTCTCATTAATGGAACGAATGTCAGAAATATGAAGCAACGGGATTTGAGAGAAAAAATAGGACTTGTTCCTCAAAAATCAGTATTATTCTCAGGAACAATTGAGGAAAACATCAGATGGGGAAATGAGCTGGCGCAGGAAAAGGATATTTGCAAAGCTGCGGAGATTGCTCAGGCAATGGAATTTATCAAGCAAAAACCTGAGGGCATGAAGGCTTATGTCACCCAAGGTGGCGCGAATCTTTCAGGTGGTCAGAAACAAAGACTTGCAATTGCCAGGGCTGTGGTCAAAAGGCCGGAGATACTTATTCTGGATGATAGTACCAGTGCTTTGGATTATGCTACAGATGCGGCTTTAAGAAAACAAATCAAGGACAATCTGAAAGAGCTTACAATTATAATGGTAACACAAAGGGTAGCTGCAATCAGAGACGCAGATTTGATAGTAGTACTGGATGATGGGGAAATAGTAGGAATAGGCAGAAATGAAGAATTGCTGGAATCCTGCCCTGTCTATCAGGAAATTTACTATTCACAAAGAAAAAGCGAGGTAGCTCAGACATGAAAAATGATGCAGTTAAACGCCTTGGCAGATACATTTTAGCAAACAAGCCGTATCTTCTGGGGGCTGTACTATTTGCAGCATTAAGCAATATACTGATGGTGGCAGGTCCTTTTATAATAGGTAAAGGTGTTGATGCTATTGTCGGAAAAGGACAGGTTGATTTCAAAAGCGTTCTCAATATAGTTATAATTATATTGATTTTATATCTGGTAAGTGCATTTTTTCAATGGAGCTTGCAGGTAATTACGGCTGTGCTGTCAAATAGAACAGTAGAGAGGTTGAGGCAAGATGTATTTGACCATATTCTTGAAACGCCTTTGAAGTTTTTTGACCAAAGACCTCATGGGGATATAATGGGCAGGCTTACAAATGACATGGAAAATATAGGTGAGGGAATATACCAGTCAGTAACTCAGTTTTTTACTGGTATAATATCTATTGTTGGTTCACTTATATTTATGTTTGTTTTAAATCCGTGGATAACATTAATAGTAATTGTAATGACACCGGTTACTTTTTTAATTGCATCTTTTATAACAAGACGTTCATCGAAAATGTTTAAGGAGCAGTCAAGAGTAAATGGTGAGCTTAATGGTTATATCGAAGAAATTATAGGCAATCAGAAGGTTGTTAAAGCTTTTAATTATGAGGAAAGGGCGCAGCAGAAGTTTGAGGAAATAAACGGACGTTTGTATAAGTGCGGAAGATGGGCGCAATTCTACTCGTCCCTTGTAAATCCGTCTACACGCCTGGTAAATAATATAACCTATGTTTTACTTGGAATGACAGGTGGTATCGCAGCATTGGCCGGCAGGTTAAGTATCGGTTATATTTCCAGCTTCCTGACATACTCAACCTACTTTTCTCAGCCTATAAACAATGTTACAAGTGTGACAACCCAGATACAAAGTGCAATTGCATCAGCTGAAAGGGTTTTTGCAGTAATGGATGAGGAAGTTGAGAAGCAGGCTAATGTTACAGATATTGAATTAAAGGAACCTAATGGGGATGTTAGATTTGACAACGTTTCATTCTCTTATGTTCCCGAAAAGCCTCTGATACAGAATTTTAACCTTGATGTTAAGGAAGGACAGAGGATTGCCATAGTTGGGCCAACCGGATCGGGAAAGACTACTCTTGTTAATCTGTTAATGCGTTTTTATGATACAGATAAAGGGTACATATATGTTGACGATAAAAATATACGTGAAATATCAAGAGACAATCTGAGAAAGACTTTTGGAATGGTTCTCCAGGATACGTGGCTTTTTGCGGGGACAATTCGTGAAAACATAGCTTATGGGAACCCGGAAGCTACTGAGGAAGAAATAAAAAAAGCTGCACTTTCGGCAAATGCACACAGTTTTATCAAGAGACTTCCAAAGGGGTATGAAACACAACTCACCGAAGGTGGAAGCAACTTGTCACAAGGCCAAAGACAGCTATTGACAATTGCAAGAGTTATGTTGGTTATCCCTCCAATGCTGATATTGGATGAGGCTACCAGCAGTGTTGACACAAGAACTGAGTTGAATATACAGAAAGCTTTTTTGAGGATGATGGAAGGAAGGACAAGCTTTGTTATAGCTCATCGTCTTTCGACCATCAGAGAAGCGGATGTTATATTGGTTATGAATAATGGTAAAATAGTTGAACAGGGAAGTCATGAAGACTTACTGAAAAAGAATGGATTTTATAAAAAATTATATTTAAGTCAGTATGAGAATTTTGAATAAAAGTTGTTAATTTGACTAAATAAATAGCAAAGACGGTGGTAAAAATGAATAAGTTAATTGAAGAATTTACACTAAACAGGAAGCTTCTGGCAGAAGCACTGGTTGAAAAGGATTATATGGAGTTGTATGAGGCTTATACCCTTAAAAATGAGTTTGTAGCTAAACTGGGGGAACCAAGATATGAGCTTCATAAACTGGAGCTTGCCATAGCAAGAACCAAACTTAAATTAGAAATGATTGAAACATGTGAAAAATTCAAGATACCAATAGACTACTCCCACATTGACAGGGAACTGGAAAAAGAATTTGAAAAACACTATGAAGTACTTAAAAATATGAGGTTGGAAATAGAGCATGTTCATTCAATAGACTATGCCATGGAGAAAAAGAAACGTGAAAGTGAATTGGAAATGAGGGAGATATATCTGGAGATTGCAAGCTATATTCATCCGGAATTGGCAATAAATCAGGATAAAAGTATGAAACGAACCTGGAAAACTGCAGAAACAGCATATCAGCAGGGAGATATTGAAAAACTGAAAAGACTCCTTAAAAAAGTAGTAAAAAATTACACAAATATCAATGAAAATCATGAAGACTTGGAAGAACAGCTCACTATAATAAAAGAGCGCAAAGCAGCCGTACTGGATGAAATACAGTCTATGAAGCAGACATTTCCTTTTTCGGAATCAGATATGCTGGATGATGAAGTTGCTGTTATGAAATTCAGGGATGATATAGACACCGATATAAGAGTGGCAAAAGAGGTTCTGGACAAACTGGAGAAGCAGATACTTGAAAAGCTACCTCCTATAGGGAAATACAAAAATTAGAAATTTATGATTTAAAAATAAACCGGAAGAGGTGTATTTAAAACATCTGCTCCCGGTTTATTGTATTAATTGTCTTTTCTAAGGCTTCTTCTGTTTCCGTCCGGGTCTACAACTACTGTGTTATCAAGTGTAGCCTTTAAATTTGCCCGAAAGGCTGCAATATATTCTTTTCTCAACTGATCTCTTTCAGCAAGCTCAGAACTTGTAAGTGAATCTGATTTTGCCTTCTTTGCCAATTCATTCAAGCGTTCAATTCTACTTTTCTCCATAATCATAACCAATCCTTATCAACATTTTGCATAAAACACATGAGTATTATAACAAAAAATAATTGATAATAAAAGAAACTGTCAATATTTCTTTAAAAAGCTTATCCGGTGTGATAATATAAATATAACATAGTTAATTTAGTGTTCGGGAGGTTGGAAAAATGAATGATATACAGGTTGTGGTTTTTGATTTGAACAATGAGCTTTGTAGTGTGGAGGCTTCAATTGTATATAAAATAGAGAAATATGGGTCAATATCACTTGTTCCACAAATGCCCGATTATATTAAAGGAATATATAATCTGAGAGGGAAAGTAGTCCCTGTGATTGACCTGAATAAGAGATTTAATTTAGGAGAATCAGAGGTAACAAAAAAAACCAAGATAATAATTACTGAAAAGAACGATCAATTGTACGGCTTTATGGTAAACAATGTTACCGAAATAATAAATCTTAACGATAATTCTATCGACAGATCCGAGGCAGTATTAAAACTAAACAGCAAGAAATACATAAAAGGCATAGGAAAGAATGACGGGAAGCTTTTTTCAATAATCGATTTGAATGAAATTTTACATAATGAAGAAATAGAAGAGGTCACAACTGTACTCTCAGAAACCGTAAACTAGTATTTAAATATTTACATAATTTAAAACCCGTAAAAGGAAAATGAATTGTTTATTTCCGTTTTATGGGTTTTTTGCTTTTAATATTGACTAATTTGTAACAAAAAGAAAAATATAAACATAAAATATTATCAAGCGGTTAGTTAATGTAATCTTGTCCGCAAATGAGTTATAAAGGAGGGTAACAAGGTAATATGGAAAACAAACTTCACTCACATAGCTTTGCGGGAAAGACTTCGAATACTGATGAGCACAATCATCAATATTCCGGCAAGACTGATGAAAAAAAGGATGAGATAGGACATATACACTATATTGAAGGATCAACTACGTTGGAAAATGGTCATGTTCATTATTATAGAATTGCCTCTAGTCCTGCAATTTATGTAAACGGTGGGCATTATCACATTTATATGGGGAATGCAAATTTCTCACAAAATCATGTTCAGATTATAGCAGGCGACACATCCTTCTATAAGAAAGATTAATGGCTCTAAAGGGGGACTTAGCCGGTGCGAAATAAATGTCAGTAAATATAAAAAATATATATAAAATAAAATATAAAACCTGCTGTTCTTTAATATACAGCAGGTTTTATCCATATTTTTATATATAAATCAGAGAATTAAACATTAAATCTGAATAATGTAACATCTCCATCATGCATTACATATTCCTTACCTTCGGATCGAACCAGGCCCTTCTCCTTTGCAACAGTGTAGGTACCGCTGCTAATTAAGTCATCATAAGCTACAATTTCTGCTCTGATAAAACCCCTCTCAAAATCGGAGTGAATTTTACCGGCAGCTTGAGGTGCCTTTGTACCGTTTGTAATAGTCCATGCTCGTACTTCTTGTGGGCCGGCAGTAAGATAGCTTATAAGGCCCAAAATTTTGTAGCTGGCTTTTATAAGCTTGTCCAGACCGGATTCTGCCAGTCCCATTGCCTCAAGGAAATCGGCCTTTTCTTCATCATCCAGCTGAGCTATTTCTTCTTCAATCTTAGCGCAAATTACCATAACTTCAGAGTTTTCTTCAGCGGCAACCTCTTTAAGCTCTGCAAGAAATCTGTTGCCGTCCAGTGAAGAAAGATCTTCTTCTGAAACATTTGCAGCATACAAAACAGGTTTTAATGTTATAAGAAATAACTGGTCTACAAGTTGCTGCTGCTCTTGGTCAAAGGACATAGACCTTACCGGTTTTCCGCTTTCAAGGTGCTCTTTTATGGCTTCGTAAAGCTCCATTTCAATCTGGAATTTTTTATCACCTGATTTAAGCAGTTTTTTAGTCCTGTCGATTCTTCTCTCAATCATTTCAAGGTCAGAGAAAATCAATTCCAGGTTAATTGTTTCAATGTCTCTCTTGGGGCCAATGGAACCATCAACATGAACGATATTGCTGTCCTCAAAACATCTCACAACATGAACTATTGAATCAACTTCTCTTATGTGAGAAAGAAATTTATTTCCCAACCCTTCACCCTTACTCGCACCCTTAACAAGGCCTGCGATATCAACAAATTCAATTACTGTAGGGGTTATTTTTTCGGGGTTGTACATTTTTGCAAGCATGTCCAGCCTTTCATCAGGAACCGCTACAATTCCTACATTTGGTTCAATAGTACAGAACGGATAATTTGCACTTTCTGCACCTGCTTTTGTTATAGCGTTAAAAAGAGTGCTTTTGCCTACGTTTGGTAGTCCTACAATTCCTAATTTCATTTATATATCTATCCTCTCATGGTTTGTAACATCAAAAAATACCATAAAAATTATATACTATCTAATTTTTCATTGCAATAAACATTAAGTTTTTGCTATGTAATATTGTGTAGGATTACAATAGATGTGTGACAATTAGTAAAAAAATAATGCGGAAAGTGCATCCATAGTGTATGTTTAAGTTACCACACCAAAATATACATCAGGAGGATACATTTCCGCATGAACAGCATAACACAAGATATGAAATATCGTCTATCATTAATTAAATATTCTCAGAAGTTTGGAGTAACTAAAGCTGCCATTAAGTATAAAACAAATCGACAATATATCTATCGGTGGCTTAAACGTTATGATGGAACTTTGGAATCTTTATGTGATAAATCAAGACGGCCTCACAGCCACCCGAACCAGCATACTTCAGAAGAAATAAAGCTCATATCTGATATGCGGAGAAGAAACCCTCATGAAGGGTTGGTCGTTTTCTGGGTAAAACTCAGACAACGGGGGTATACCAGATCCATTCCAGGCTTATTCAGGTTCCTTAGAAAAAGCTCACTTATGGCTGTAAAACCACCAAATCCAAAATATATTCCCAAGCCATATGAGCAAATGCTTTACCCTGGGCAAAGGGTTCAAATAGATGTAAAACATGTCCCGGCAAGCTGTATAGTAGGCGAAATTCAGGGACAAAAGCTTTATCAATACACTGCACTTGATGAGTTCTCTCGCTTTAGGTATGTTGAAGCCTTTGAGGAAGCAAGTACATATACTTCAATGCTTTTTCTAAGGAATATGATTGCAGCATTTGATTTTAAAGTTGATTGTGTCCAAACAGACAATGGATTTGAATTTACTAACAGACTAAATCAGCATAAAAATAAACCGACCATTTTCGAGTTGGAGCTTGAAAAGTCCGGCATAAAACATAAGCTGATAAGGCCGTATACACCGAGGCATAACGGTAAGGTAGAACGAAGCCACCGCAAGGATAATGAGTATTTCTATGCAGTACATAAATTCTATTCTTTTAAGGATTTCAAAAGGCAGCTTTACATACATAATTGGAAATATAACAGATTTCCTATGCGTCCATTAGGCTGGAAATCGCCTAATGAGACGCTCCATTATTTTTTTACTAATTGTGTAACGCATGTTTGACAAACCAACA
>JAEZUC010000122.1 GCA_023443515.1 Bacillota bacterium | reverse complement strand
AAGCACCCAAATCTGCACCTGCAGGATTTTTTATGGTAAGTGAAAAATCTTCATCTTCTTCATCCAATTTGTCATTTATTACATCTACTTCAATTGTGCCGCTTGTTTCGCCTTTTGGTATGGTTAAAGTTCCTGAAGTACTTGTATAGTCTTTTGGACTCTTTGCAGACCCGTCTGATGTTGAATAATCTACAGTAACAGCTTCGTCACTTGCTTCTGATAATGAAACCGTAAATACTGCCTTTAAAGAACCTGAATCCATTTCTTTAAACTCAACAGGCGCCACCGTTACTTTGGGCTTGGCGTCAATGTTGGTTATTGTTAAGTCAACTGATTTACTGGCTCCCGTTGTTGCGTGTGTAACATCGGCATCGGAGGTACTTACTATAAGTGTCTTGTTATTATTGAATTTACTATTTGGTATTCCTTTAATTTGTACTGAACCTGTTGTCTGTAAGCTCGGTATTGTAATAGTATCGCTTAAAACTGTAAAGTCCGTATCTTTCACAGCACCTGATAAGGTCAATTTTACAGTCACTGCCTTACTTGATTTATTTGTAAGAGTAGCTTTTACGGTTGCCGCATCAGTTCCGTTTTCTGATATTGACCCCGGTGTTATACTTAAGTTTACTTTTGGCTGGGTTTCGTCATCAGTAATTGTCAGCTCAGGCGGAGTAAATGTTCCTATATCTCCTTTGTCTACACTGCTTATTCCAACGGTTACCTTTTTATTTCCATCAGAGAAGATATCATCGTCCAGTGCAGTTATGTCAACTGAACCGGATAAACTATTTGCAGGTATGGTTATTAAAGTCGGAGCATTAAAATCAGTTCCGGCTACAGCTCCTGTAAAATCGAGATTAACTTTTACATTTTCGTAGGTCTTGTTTGAAAGAGTAGCGATTATTTTTGCAGAACCACCATTCTCAACTATACTGCTTTTATCAAAACTCAATTTTACCTTTGGAGGGGAGTCATTGTCTTTAATGGTACAGGTAGCCTCATTGTCTAGAATACCTCCAACACTGGGGTTTGAAATGGTGACCTTGAAAGTTTCATCTTTTTCATAGTCAGGATCATCATTTATTGGTACCACTATTTCCCCATAGGTTGCATTGGTGGGAATAGTAATTGTACCATTTGACGCAGGGGTATTCAAATCATCTGCTGTTGCTGTGTCTGGAATGATTGAGTAATTAACAGTTATAGCATTTGTGTAAGGCCTTGTAAGATTTACTCTGAAGGTTGCATTCTGCCCTTCGATAGTCTCAGGTGCGTCAGCTATCGAAAGGTCTGTAAGGTTTGAGAAGTCAAGGCTGTCAAGAGAAATATACAAGGGCTGATCAGTATCAGTATCAGTAATTACTACTCTGTTAATATCATACCAACTATCCCCGAAAGAAAGAAGTCCGCCGTACTCACCATCTACTGAATTGCATACATTATTCGTATAAGTAACATCCCCATAGGTACCCGATTTAGTTAAATCAATACCCTCTACATGGACACGTTCTGATGTACCATTGTATCCCTTTATATCCACCTTAGTCGAAGATCCCACATCAGTTATCAATGCATACAGTGACTCCAGCTTAAATGGCCTTTCTATTGCTGATTCAATAGTGAAGGATGTAGGGCTTTTATTTAAATCTGGATCATTACTCATTGCCATACCGCTAAAACCATTTATTGTACGACCGTAGCCAGATTCATAACTTAATGCATCCCATGCTCTTACGTCAATAATACCATCAGTGTTAAAAATCAGATCTCCTATTTGGTATGGTCCACTTGCACTCACAGCCAAAAGTGAATCAAAATTTTGATCCTGTGGTGCAACTGCATAGACATATCCCGTATTATATGCCAGTATCCCATTCAGAAGTAAAATACAAATTACCATAGATATTCTTTTAACTGTTTTTGACATTTGACCCTCCTATATATACATAGCCACACTCATAGCGTATATAAAACCAGAGTGTGGCCACATAATAAATTAAGATATTGTTATTTTACATATATAAGTATTTTTATTTCCTGTAATCTTTGATATAACATCAATACTAATCGTGTTTTCTCCTGTTTTCAAGTTATTCACACTATATGAAGTACCACTTGTTACTGGATTACCATTAACAGTAATATTTACACCACTAGAATTAACTGCAGTTGGGGTTATGGATACGCTGGTAGTTCCACTTGTGCTTGAAGTATATAGCAGTTGTGTTGGGCTAAATGTTGGTTGCAATGTAAGCGATGTTTTTCCATTTTTAACAGATAAACTTAATAAACTCAAATCCTCTTTCCTCTTAATTGTTACCGTATACGTCTGCGGTGACATTGTTGCTGTAGTTACTGCGATATTTACTGTTGTATCCCCTGTCGTCTGCAATGCAATTGGCCCGTATGGTGTACCGCTGACAGCAGCCCCTCCGTTTATTGTCAGAGTCGATGCAGGGTTTTCACATGTAGCATTTAACATCACGCTTTGAACTGTACTATCAACTTCTACCGTATACCCGAAAGTATTTTTATCAAAATTAGGTGTCATCGTAAGTACTGTAGTTCCGTTAAGAACAGTAAGACTTGTGAGTTTGTTACTGTTAAGCCTTGTGACAGTCAGCGTGTATCTCTGGGTTACGTACCCAACCGCCGAAGTAACATCAATAGTTATAGTATTGACACCGACTGCAAGGTTCACAGCTGCTCCTGTTCCACTTCCGGTTACAACTCCATTTACCCTAATAACCGCGTTTTGGCCATAGGCGTTCGGAGTTTCTGCGGTAGGAGTTACTACAATACTTGTCGTACTATAGTCAACTGAAGCAGTATACGCAAACGTAGTTTTATTAAAAGCAGGTGTAAGTGTACCGCTGTTTATCGTCAAGCTTGATAGATATTGGCTTGATGGGTCTACAGCAAACAACTGGAAATTAGAAATTGAAGCAATGTTGGGATTACATTTTAGTCCTCTTGTTACATTTACCCTATAATACCTATAGGCGGCGGTTGGAACAAATGTTCTGTCAGAAGAGTAACTTATTGTGCTGGTATTTGTGTTATCCACTGTGTCAAGGGTTATCCATGTTACGTTATCATTGCTTCCTTGTAAAAAATAAGTAAGCAAATAGTATTGCTGTTGGTCCCAGCCCACAGAAGCCATGCCATTTACAACCCAGCGATTCACAACATACAAACTATTTGGCATAAAACTAAGTGTACAAGGTACTTCTCCAACCCATCTACTTACAGGGGTTAATATTCCATCAACTGCTTTTGCTGCCTCAAAAGGAGCTATGTAACTGGATGCTGAAACAAGGCCGGTTAAGGCGGTATTACCCATATGTATTTCCTCCCTGCTATATTAAAATTTGTATTTTTTTACATTTAATGATATTATTATTATATTGTAACTTAATGAAAATTACAATCTAAATTTTTCTAATAGTCATTATTTATGACATCCTATTGACATTTTTTTACACAATATTATATAATTACTATATATTAATCAGCGAGAGGTGTTTATATGGAGACGATGTTAGGTGAAATTGAACTTTTCCCATTTACCTTTGTACCGCGAGGATGGCTTTTGTGCAATGGCCAGACATTAAACATCGCACAAAATCAAGCACTGTATTCGTTACTGGGAATTTCTTATGGAGGTGACGGTGTTACAACCTTTGCCCTACCTAATTTATTAGGCACAGAGCCTGTACCGAATACAAAGTATTACATAGCAATAGAAGGCCTTTATCCTATGAGGAATTAGGTTGATTGTTAATATATTTCGTCTTTTATTAAAATTTATTTTAGCCGTTCTGCGGCTCAGGGAGGCTATTATTATGGATTATCCTTTCATAGGTCAGATTCAGCTATTTGCCTTAGGATTCGCTCCAATGGATTGGCAGTTGTGTGATGGTACACAATTTCAAGTTTCACAGAATCAGGCTTTATATTCATTACTTGGAAATAAGTTTGGAGGTTCTCCTAATCAGACCTTTGCAGTTCCAAACCTGTTAAAAGCAAGTGCGTATCAGGCTAAAGTTCCGCGTCCTATGGCTTATTATATTGCAATGACAGGCATGTATCCTACACCCAATTAATCAGTTTATTTTCAGGGAGGTTATTATAATGGATTGTCCTATTATGGGTATGATAAAACTGTTTCCGTTTTCCTATATTCCTCGCGGGTGGGCAGTTTGTAACGGTGCAACTATAAACGTTCAGACAAACGCTGCCTTGTTTACCTTGCTTGGAGTTCAATTCGGAGGCAATGGCAGTACTACCTTCTGTCTTCCAAATTTAACAGGTTCGGAACCTGTTCCAAACACTGTATTTTGCATTGCTACTGAAGGAATATATCCCGAAAGACAATAAAATTCGTTTTTGCGGATAGTTACCCTATTATTGTAAAAAATATGTTTATTGGTATGTTATTGTTGGTAAAATAAATATTAATATACTTATAACTAATTCAATATTAAGGGAGGAATTTGTTTTGTCCAAGAATTTTTATACAGCAGCAAAAGACAGACGCACATACTATGGAATTGATAAGCAGATTCCTGTTTCCGATGAAAGGATTCAGGAGATTATAAAAGATGCGGTTCTCCACACTCCTTCTGCCTTTAACAGTCAAAGTGCCAGAGTTGTGTTATTATTGGGAGGAAACCATGATAAATTGTGGAGCATAACAAAGGATGCCCTCAGTAAGGTGGTACCGCCCGAAAATTTTTCTGCAACTGAGCAGAAAATTAACTCTTTTAAAAGCGGTTATGGTACTGTTTTGTTTTTTGAGGATAATACAGTTATCGAGTCCCTGCAGCAACAATTTGCACTGTACAAGGACAATTTCCCCGTTTGGTCAGAGCAGTCCAACGGAATGTTGCAATATGTAATCTGGACTGGTTTAGAAATTGAAGGTATAGGAGCTTCTCTACAACACTATAACCCGTTGATAGACGATGCAGTCAGAACCGAATGGAAAATCCCCTCAAACTGGAGACTTGTTGCCCAGATGCCATTCGGAAAACCTACTGCATCACCTGATGAGAAGCAATTTCAGCCAATTGAATCAAGATTTAAAGTGTTCAAATAAGAAAAACCGGCTATTAGCCGGTTTTTTTATAATATCTTCTGTTCAAATTCGTCTATCATCTTGAGGTATTTGTCCTGTAAATGTTGCTCCTGTGCTTTGTTTTCTGCCTTTTCACATTCATAGTTCAGTTTGTCCATGGTTTCTTTAACCAGATTGTTTCTTGCAAATGTATATACTACTCCGTCTTCCTTTTCAATATGCCTATAAAGCAGGTGTGTATACGAAACAGCGTTTGCAATTATATCAAGCTTGGATTCTTCATCTCCTTCCATGACCCTTTTTACAGCAGCTTCAAGTTCCTGCATATGAAGCCTCCCGAGATCATGTTCAACCAGCATACCGTGTCTTACAAGCTTTTGTGCGGCTGGCCCCATTTCCTTTTCCATCCTGTCAAAAAGGAGTTTTTCTTCTTTTCCATGATGATGTGCATCTGCATAATTTCTTACAAAATCAATTATCGTAAAAAAGTCCTCATAGCGTATCTCTTGGCCTTTTAATATTTTGTAACAGTAAACACGTATAACTTTCAACATCCTCTTTATATTTTTATGTTCGTCTACCATTAAATCAATGCAATCCATTGTATCTTCCTTTCTACTTCCTATATATCTTGTGTATATTTTTTTCCGCTGATCTTGTATAAGTAAAAACAGGATTCAGTTCTTCTACAAATGCTTTTACCCATGACTCCCTGAGTTCATAAAAATTGTTTACATTACCCTCTACCTTTTGCCAGTACGGAGTGTGAAGGCATATTGCAGATTGCCATACAAATTCGTTGTCATTGCTTGAAACTATTTGGTTTACACGGTCGCAGGGCATTCCCTCCAGAATGTAATCATTCAACGCATTAAACATATCCTCAGGTGTGGCTGCATCCCCTTGATAATCTTCGGCTGCAGCTTTTCCCTGATTTTTATAAATGTTTATCAATTCAATCTTGTAATCCATATTCCTGTTTAAAACTTGAGTTACAAGGGCTGCTTGCCTTAATTCCGCACTTTCTATTCTTTCCTGAAGCCACCCGTGTATATTTGAGGTATCTATCAATTGTTCCAACGGCTCAGTCCCCAAAGGAGGACTGTGTCTTTCATTATTATCCTGAACCCAGGTGCCTATAGGAAGTTGCTTGTCCTGAGCCCATTGAATTATATTCAACTCAATTTTTTCGTACCAGATAATTTTGTTATAAAGCCAGTAATGTATTTTTCCTAGAAATAGACTCATTTTATCCTCCGTTCCAAAGATATTTTTACATGTACATAGTTATTCTGTTCTTAAGTGCTATTTTTTATTTAACACACTCAATTAATGCATTTTGAATAATATAATATAGGATTTCACGTATTACTGGGAGGATATTTATGGAATATACCATAAAAACAGAGCAAGATGTAAATATTTTTATAAATGACATTAATCCATATGGAAAAAAGACGATTTTATTTATACACGGCTGGCCGTTAAGCCACCGGGCCTTTGAGTACCAATTTAATGTTTTACCAAAAATGGGGTTTCGATGTATTGGTATGGACACAAGGGGCTTCGGCAATTCCAGTAAGCCTTTTTGGGGCTACGATTACAACAGGTTGGCAGAAGATGTCCGCTGTGTAGTAGATACATTAAAACTCCGGGACTTTGTTCTGGCAGGTCATTCAATGGGAGGTGCCACTGCTATACGCTATATGTCACGTTTTAACGGTCACGGGGTTTCAAAACTGGCATTGTTTGGTGCTGCAGCACCAAGTCTGACCATGCGTCCCGACTTTCCTTACGGCCTTCCCAAAGAAGACATAACAAAAATAATTCAGAGTGTATATGATAACCGTCCGCAAATGCTTTTGGATACTGCTCCAATGTTTTTTTACAAACCAATAACCAAGGCATTATCTGATTGGTTTTTCCAGCTTGGCTTTGAGGCAGCCGGCTGGGCAACAGCTGAATGTGCTAAAACCTTCAGGGATGAGAGCCTTTTTAACGACCTTCCCAGAATCCAGGTTCCCACCCTGATACTTCACGGTGTTCATGACAGGGTTTGCCTGTTTCCTCTGGCAGAAGTCATGAAAAAGAGTATCAGAAACTCAAAGCTTATACCCTTTGAAAATAGCGGGCACAGTTTGTTCTTCGAAGAAAAGGATAAGTTTAATATGGAATTGGTAAAATTTATTGAGCATATTTAGGATAGCACTCTTTAATTGTAAAAAGAATCAATGCTTAAACTTAATATTTAAAGCATTGATTCTTTTTTATGTCACATCTGATGTAAATTATTTCTTACTAAAAATTGATATAATATAATTGAAATTATTTTTCAACCTTGTTATTATTATCTAGTCAGTTTATTTAGGGTAGTAAACTGTTAGAAGACAAAAGTAATATAATTTAACAATTCTATTTATTTTATTTTTATTAGGGAAAAAAATATATTAATAAGGGAGTGTATTAAAATGACTCAAAAGAGGGATCAGTGGGGATCAAAAGCCGGATTTATCCTTGCTGCCATTGGCTCAGCTGTAGGGCTGGGAAATATATGGAGATATCCGTATGTACTGTATTCTAACGGCGGAGGTGCTTTTCTAATTCCATATTTCTTCGCCATATTGACTGCCGGAATACCATTAATGATTATGGAGTACGGGTTAGGACACAAATTTAAAGGTTCTCCTCCACTGGCATTTGCAAGAGCAAATAAAAAGTGGGAGTGGCTGGGATGGTGGCCCAGTATCAATTCATTTATTATATTGACATACTACACCTTGATACTCAGCTGGGCTGTCAATTATCTGTTTTTAAGCTTTACTCAGGCCTGGGGAACTGATACAAACTCGTTTTTCTTTAAAGACTTTTTAAAAATGAGTGATAGTCCCTTTAAGCTGGGTGGCTTTGTATGGCCTGTATTTGTGGGTATTACCGTTATCTGGCTGTTAAACTGGTTTGTATGTTACAAAGGGGTTTCCGGGGGAATCGAAAAGTTAAATAAGATTTTGCTTCCAACTCTGGTAGTTGCAATGATAATTATTGTTATCAGGGGCGTAACACTTCCCGGAGCGAGTCTTGGACTTAACAAGCTATTTACACCCGAATGGTCAAAAGTGCTGGAGCCAAAAGTATGGATAGCTGCTTATGGTCAGGTTTTCTTTTCTTTAAGCCTTGCCATGGGTATTATGATAACCTATTCCAGCTACTTGCCTAAAAAAACTGATATAAACAACAGTGCCTTTATGACAGCCTTTGCCAACTGTGGCTTTGAATTTTTGGCTGCAATAGGAGTTTTTGGAATATTAGGCTACATGGCATCTACTCAGGGTGTCGGAGTAGATAAGGTGGCTTCACAGGGAATCGGTCTTGCTTTTGTAGCCTTCCCTAAAATATTTACGGTTATGGGCGGAATAGGCAAGCTGTTTGGTGTATTATTCTTTACCTGCCTTGTTTTTGCCGGAATAACTTCTTCAATATCTCTGGTTGAAGCTTCTTCCTCAGCATTGATTGACAAAACAGGAGCAAGCAGAAAAAAAGTTGTTTCTTTGGTTTGTCTTGTTGGATATGCTATAAGCGTAGTCTATTCTACAGGGGCAGGGTTATATTTCCTTGATATAATAGACAACTTTGTTAATTCATACGGAATTGTTACAGTGGGCTTACTGGAAGCAGTAACCATCGGATGGTTGTTCGGAGCTTCTAAGATAAGAGAACATACTAATCCTATTTCCTATTTTTCTGTTGGAAAGTGGTGGAATGTAATGGTTAAATTTGTAACACCGCTTATTTTGACTTTTATGATTATTTCCAACGTTATAAATGAAATAATGAAACCATACGGAGGGTATTCGCAAAAAGCACTTATTGCCTTCGGTTGGAGTGTTGTTATCATAGGAATTGGTTTGTCTTTATTATTATGCACAAGGCCTTGGAAGGACAGAAGTATTACCTCTTATAAATCTGAGGAGGTGAAGTAGATGACTGCTACATCCATAGCTTTCTTTCTATTCGGCGCGGTTTTCCTCTGGGGTGGACTTGCTGTTACAATTTACATTGCAGTAAAAAATGAAAGTAAAGCATAGATAAAGCAAGAGGGCTGCTGATGCAGCCCTCTTGTTTGTTTTTTTAATCTTCCCTTCGCTTCTGTTCCAATGCTTCATCCCTTATTTCTGCTCTGAAGCCTTCAAGTGCATCTCTTCTTCTGTCATTCTTTTCTTCTAAGGTTTTTGCCATTTTACTGTCATCAGTTTTTTCAATCAGTTCATCTGCCAATTCCATATTTTTTATTGTATAATTGATATTTGCTTGTATTCTTTTTACATTATCGCTTCTGTCATCCGGTTTAGGCTTATTCATATAAATATATCCTCCCTTTTGATTTACAATATTTTTAGTCTTTGTCATCATCAATCTTAATCTCCACGGCTCCGGATTGCTCCATAACCGACTTGACTTCTTGTGCTTTGTGCCTTGCAGCTTTAACAAACACAACAATACCACTATCATGCTTCAATTCATTCAAGCTTTCCAAAAAAGATTTTAACCTGCCGGGATCATCCTGTTCTGTTTTCACGGTGGCAGTAATATGATTGTCTATAGCATCAGCATTCATGCTTCTAAACTTGGCTTCATCGAAACTGCTGATTATCATATCCTGCCTGTTGATTCCGCTGTTTCTAAGTGAATCAACTACACCGCCTACCTGACCTGGTTCCAAAAATCTACCTATTATTTTAATAATAAATCCCTCCCTGCTTGCTGTGCCTTGGTAAGAGAACTAATTAAAATAGATTCAATTCTTTTTATATTGTGTCCAAAAAAAATTTTTGTAACAAGGTAAAAAAATCAAAAAAACGAACCATAATAACAACACCCGATTGCACCGTTAAATTGAGGTTCCTCAAGCTTTTTTATTTCATCAAAATCCTTTGCAAGGTAATGAGCAAGAGCTTTGCTTTTTGCTACTCCTCCCGACATAACCAGCCTTTTTCCCTTGAATTTTGAAAGTAAAGGACTTAGTCTTTTGTATAGTGAATAATTTACTCCCGCAAATAATCTATCCGGTGAAATTCCTTCTGCTATTTTTCCAATAAGTTCCGATTCTGAAAAAACTGAACAAGTGGAGTTTAACTCTACAGGCGCTTCGTAGTATTCTGTTAATTTATCGAGTGGAATTTCCAGAACTGTCGCCATATTTTCTAAATATCTTCCACAGGAAGCAGCACATTTGTCATTCATCTCCAAGTCAGTTATCAGGCCTTTTTCAACCTTTATCACCTTTACATCCTGACCGCCTACATCCAAAAGGGTAAATTCCTTCAGGCTTGTCTGATAGATAGCTCCATATACATGAGCCTTTATTTCGGTTATTTGCCTGAACTTACTTATATCTGTATTGTTCCTGCCGTATCCCGTTGAAACTGCAACAACCTCTTCACCAATTCCCAATCTGCTTATATCTACTTCCAGTTTGCCATTCCTATATAAACAGTAGTTTTTATAAAAAGCCATTGTACTGATTTTTTGTTTATGTATAATTGTATCTTTATCCATAAGAACTATTTTTACTTCCCGGCTTCCCATATCAATTCCAAGTGTTTTCATTTCTTAAGCCTCCTCAAATCTCCAAGCATATCCAAAAATGCTTCAAGCCTCAGCTTTGTTCGTGAATCGAGACAATTTGACTTGTCTCCTTCTATAGTGAATACAGGAATATCAAGCTCCTTTTTTATTACTATATCCTGTATGGCTCTGTGGCAAAAGGACTGAGTATAATGGACAATACCGTCAAGTCTTCTCAGACTAATTTGTTTTTTTATTTCCATAAGCCTGAATTCCAAGTCATAGGGATAAGTATAATCATAGTACTGTTCATAGATGCTTTTAGCCTGTTCTGCCCTGGGAAAGGCAAACTCCCTTTGCACCTCATTATACACAAAACACGCATTGAACCTCTCCACATATTCATATATATCACAAGTCATTGGTGGAACACCTATGTAACCTAGTCTTAACGCCTGTTTTCTCGGCGGTCTTTTTACAATTTCACTGATTTTTGCTTCAAGGAATTCAGTACATTTTTGCGGGTTGCCGTCAAAGTCGCTTAAAGTTACCTGTGATATATGATTTTCAAAGCCTGTAGCCTTATTGTCTATGTAGGTAAGCTCATCAATAACTTTAGCCTTATTTCTGATATTGTTTAATGCCTTTCTGACAGATTCCGCCTGTTTCACGCTGACATTAAAAATCTTCATAAATTTATTAAGTTCTATAGTTATATCTCTAATGTTATGAGCTGAAGGATAAGAAAAATGATAAACCTTTATTCCTCTTGTTTTGAGAACTTCGAGCAATGCGACCGTATTGGAGCAATCGCCCTCCTGAACTCCTACAATCTCTTCTATTCCATAGCGCAGACATGCTCCATAAATTCCTTTTATCCATGCACAGGAACTTTTGGGAAAGCCATCTCTTTCTGCCCTTTCAATATCCTCTGAATAACCCTCGCCGGATATAAATACATTATTCAGGTCAATTACATTGCAATTTGCTGCAAGCAGTATTTCTATAGGAACTGTAGTTGTAATTCCGACTTTTCTCATAAAATATCCTCCAAACTAAAAAAAGGGCATACGCCCTGTGTAAACAAAATAAGCTATCCTTCCTTTCGATAGCAGTTCCGTAGTTTTGTTTACAGACAGGATGGTTACGAACTGTCTTATGAATTTATTGTAATTGTAGCAGTATACTGTAAGCAAAGTCAATGTTTTCAAGAAAACAAAAATTTAACACGTATTTTATAACTTCTATGGGTTACATTATGATAGCAAGAAAAATCGTTTACTTATTTTTCACATGGAGGGTTAAAACTTGAGAAATATTGCTGACAAAATGAAATTTCTGGCCTATATATTTCTGTCGCTGTTTTTTTCATTTATGTGGCTGCTGACTCTGTTACTCAGAGCAAAATCAACCCCTCTTCCCAGAATAACACCTCAAAAACCCTTGTTATTACTTGGCCTTTCAGTGCCTGTATTTTTGCTACTTCTGGGTATTGTCAGCGTTGGGCATATCTTGTCCCGACTTAATGAAAATAAAACTGTTTTAACTATTCTTTCAGTTTATATTGTTGTACAAGTACTATATATTTTATTGTTCCCCGTAAATGCTTATGAAGATGCCGCTATTGTAGAAGGCTTTGCACGGGAATTTCTACATGGCAAGTTTTCTTCTCTGGGGGTGGGCAGGTATCTGGGGTACTACCCCAACAACATTGGTATTACTATTTTGTTTACTTTTCTGTACCTTTTTCTACCTGATAGTCTTCTGACTCTAAGGTTCTTTAATGTTATTTTTTCGACTTTGACAGCATGGCTGACGTATAAGCTTTACAAGGAACTTTTTCCCCATGAAAAAAACTCCGCCTTGGGTGTACTGGTTCTGACAGTCTGTTTTCTGCCTGCTATTATCCTTGACAATCTTACATACGGTGATATTATAAGTACTTCTCTATGTATAGCAGGACTGCTTTTCGCTGTAAAATTTGTTAAAACCTCACATTTAAAATATGCTGTGTACACAGCACTGCTCCTTATGGTGGGCAATTTCATGAGAGGTGTTGCATTGCTGTTTTTGCTTGCAGTTCTGGTTTACTGGGCACTAAACAGTAAAATTTTCAGTCGTCCGCTAAATTCAAAACGATTCATTGCGGGAACTGTAATAGCAGTATTGGCTTTTACACTGCCCCTGAGGATATTCAGTTTTGTAGGGTTTAAAAACGGTATTATCAGTGAACCTGTTGGTATTCATGCAAATCCCGTGTGGAGATGGATTAATATAGGATTCCCGTCTGACAGTAAGCTGGGTTACTGGGACGGAGGACGTAACACGTCTATATTTGTTTCACGCTACAAATGCGACCCCAAGCTGGCTTCAAGATTCTTTATCCACGATATTATTGATAAATATCAGACTATAGGCAAGAAAAACACATTAAAAGGATATGTTAAAAAAACCTTCTGGACATGGACAGAAGGTACCTACAATGTTAATTTCTATGGCCTCAGCCAAGCAGTAAAGCCCGAGAATTTCAAACTATACGATACTCCCCTCATAAAATATGCGGAACCCGGTGACAGAATTCTCAGGGGGTCTCTTGACTGGTTTTTGCATACGTATAACTGGATAACCCTCGCACTTATGGCATATTACCTTTGGTTTTGTATAAGGCAGAAAGATTTCAGGGCCGAACTTCTGGTCTATTCTGTACTGCTTTATCTGGGATTCTACTTTTTCTGGGAAGTAAAATCAAGATACCTGTTCGGTTTATACCCCATTTTTATAATATTGTCCTATAATTCATTAGGACTGATTATTAAACAGGGCCAGCGAAAGCTTTTCCGCCGACCCTGAACAAATTACAAATATGTTTGTTCTAAGCCAATTCTTTTTGTGATTCCTTTAACTGTTTGCGTATTTGTATTTTCTGAGGACATTTCTGTTCACATATACCGCAGTCTACACACGCGTCCGCTCGATTTCCTTTAATCCATTCATTGGTTCCGATATTTTTATATTCTGCCTTTGCATAATCAGTCAGCTTATAAACACGATGATAGTTCATGTATTCAAATATTTTAGGAATGTTAACCTCTTTGGGGCAAGGCATACAGTAGTTGCACCCTGTACAGTATAAGTCAGACAGCTTTTTATTCTGCTCCATCGCCTCATTTATTGCAATGATTTCTTGGTCTGTAAGCTGCCCCTGGTTTGATGCAACCTGTACATTTTCCTCAACCATTGCCATGCTACTCATACCCGACAATGCACATGTAACATTTGGATTTGAAATTACGAATCTCAAAGCAAGTTCAGCACTGCTTTTTGCTCCACGGGGAATTAATTTACTGATTACTTCTGAAGGTGCTCCCAGTCTTCCTCCTCCAATAGGACCCATTATTATAACTCCGAGTCCTTTTTCCCGAGCATGAGCTATGCCGGCCTCATTGATTCTATCCAGCATATTGTACTGGCATAATACTGTCTCAAAGTACCCGGTATCAATTAACTTTAACATATTTTCGGCCTTGTCATGAAATGAAAAGGATAAGTGCTTTATCAAACCTTCTTCTTTTGCCTTTAATGCCGCTGAAAGCGGGCCGTCTTTAACGTTTATTTTCTGTTCGAAGGCCTCAAGACTTATTCCCCACATATGATAAAAATCTATGTAATCAGTATCAAGTTTCTTTAACGAGTTTTCGAGTCTTTCTCTATAATGGTCGCCGGAAGCATCTTCAATTGGGTTTTTGGTTGAAAGATATACTTTGTCTCTCCAGCCTTTTATAGCTTTTCCCACAATCTCCTCACTCTGCTTTTCACAATAATAAGGCGCTGTGTCGATATAATTCACACCCAGCTGGAAAGCCCTATGTATCATCCTTATGCTCTCTTCGGTATCAAAAACCGTTTTACCGTCAACATTTGTTTGCGGTAATCTCATTGCACCAAACCCCAAAGCTGATAACTTTATCCCGGTATTACCCAATTCGCGGTACTGCATACACTTATCCCCCTTGTTTGACGACTGTAGTTAATGTATTAATTATATCATTTCCTACACTCTTTTCACATTATCTTACTCAATTGCCCTTTTTCACATATGTAAACTCTTGCCCTCTACCATTCTCAATTCCTTTAAAAAATGATTTGCTTCTCTAAGTACATGATCGCTTAGCAGAGGCAGTATGATAGCTCTGATTTTACAATCCAGTAGCCCTTCTGTACCCTGCTCTTTGAAATTTTTAATATTAACCGTTGCTTCAAAACTTCTTCGTGTAACCTGAGGAAGGAGTTCTAACTGGTTGATGGCCATCTTTGCCGTATTGGTAAGTTCTGCGAATATTTCTGCAAATTCATTGGCCTGTTGTATCAAAATTTCTTCGGAAGGATCCAGCAAGCCTCTTATAAATTTACCGTGTTCACTCATAATATTATCCCAGAATGCTTCCATACCTGCTGCATCCTTTGGGTTTTCAATAAGACCATGGGAGCTTTCCAGTCTCTGAAGGTGCTGTAAGTAGTGTTCAGCCTCACGGGTCACATGCTCCAGCATCAACGGGTAAATTGTTGTAAACATCTTACAGGACAGAACATTGGCAAGCACCATTTTCTTGGTTTGAATAATTTTCCCCAGCAATGCCATAATACGTTGGTTCAACATACTTACAGCCTTAGGCGGCATTGTTTTTGATACAGCTCTAAAGCCACTTAATAAAGATATTTCCATTTGCGTAATACTTGTATTGATTTTTATTCCTGTATAGAATTGTGTTATTGTCTCTGCCTTTAGAGTATAAGGTGTAACTATATCACCGAACATAAGATTTTGGGTAGGTACCACGCCATTTGCCATCATTACTGTCTCTTTCAACAATTCTTCAAGATTATTAATGGTTTTTTGCAATTCAGGAACCATTCCTTGGTCTCGTGGCATCAGTGCAGCAATTGTAAATATCAGATGTTCCTTAATGATTCTTAAAAAGAAAAGATTTGTTTCAATAGAATGTGTAACATACTCCATTTCAGTCATAACATTTTTCCTCCTGAGCCGTTGGTATCCGGCAGTTGTCCTAAATACTTGCCACAAATAATCAAACCCAACTTTTGATTGGGTTTGATTTATGACAATATATAGTATGTAGACTTTATGAAGAATGTACATTAGAAAAAGAAATTATATATAATTTGCAATCCGTTTCATTAGTTCAAACAATTCCGGATTAAATTTGTGCTTTTCGTTCTCCATTATGCCGATAGCTTCATCCCTGCTGAAAGCTGCCCGGTAGCATCTGTTTTCACTTAATGCATCAAATATATCTGCCAATACTATAATCTGAGAATGGAGCGGAATATCTTTTTTCTTAAAATATCCTGAACCGTCTACATATTCATGATGATATAGTATGTAATCCGCAACAAATTTAAGGTTTTCACGACTTTTAGCATACTGATAACTGTAAAAAGCATGCATTTTGATTTTTTCATACTCCACAGGCGTAAGCTTGCCGGGTTTGTTTAGAATCTTTGGGCTTACATACAGCTTGCCGATATCATGGTTTGCAGCTGCAAGCCTCACCTTTTCGCATTCGTCAGCCGGAAGACCGTAAGCCTCTGCCAGAGCAGTACTGATGGCAGCAACTCTTTCACTGTGGAGCATAACCTCTCTGTAGGCATCTGTATTTGAGTGTATTTCAAAATCAATATAATCCAATCCATTGCTTGTCAGAGCAGTATTAATTTTCTGTTCTATAAGCTCCCGTTGTATCTGGTTGTCCGTTAAAATTACAAATGATAATGAAACAGAGCCATATATTCCGTCGTATTCCCTGAAGCAAGATGTAATACAATACTTTAGTTTATTGTATTCGTCCACGGATAATAAATGTGGTGCATTAAAACTGACCCTGTAAATTTCTCCTATAACATTGAATCTGTTATATCTGGATAAATTCTTTGCAATGTTGAAGGACACGGACTCAAATAGCTGAAGGTCTTCATCAGAGGTAACTACTACATTTTTGCCGATCCTTTTTGCGGTATACAACGCATCATCAGCACTCCTTATAAGCTCCATGTAGTCTACTACCTTGCAGGATTCACCCAGCACAGAGACCCCCAGGCTGACACTGAGACTGCTTTCCTCATATTTTAAGCCATTAAACTCTTTTCGGATTGTTTCGGCTATTTCCACAATATCCCCTGTAGCAATACCTCTTGTAAGTAAAAGAAATTCCTCTCCTCCATAACGTATAGCATAAACGGGCAGGTTTTTTATAGTATTCTTAATGACCCCTACTAACATCTTAATAACATTATCTCCTGCCAGATGTCCGTAACTGTCGTTGATATTTTTGAAGTCGTCCAAATCAAGTATTATTGCGCCATTTATATCAACCATTCTGTCTTCCCAGTTATCCAGTAGCTGAGAAAGATACAATCTGTTATATAGGCCTGTCAATCCATCATGTTCCGCTGAATCTCTCAACTTTGAAAAAAGTATTGCATTCTCAAAATATATGCATATCTGGCTTTTAATCAACTGAAGCAAAACCTTCTTTTCCTCGTCAATCATGTCCGCCAGTACATGATGAATAACCAGATACCCATACAAATCACGTTTTGAAATACTCAGTATACCAAGTGAACCGGAACTATATCCAAACAGTTCTTTATCCTGTGCCTTCAAATCCTGTATGTATAAATCAGTATTTGGAAGATATGAACTATCTAAATCCATCTTTGTAATATCATCAGGAGTGAATATTTTACAATCCATGCCAAGAACACCTGCAATAACGTCTTTCAGGTAGCTTACAAGATCTTGAAATTGAAGTATATTGCCCATATACTCATTAATATCTATCAGTACGGACACTGCAGCAAGTCTGTTTTCAAGATTTTTCACTTTTGATGTAAGGTTTGCGTATTCCTGGTTTAATTTCATTAGTAGTTCAATACTTTGTTCTATTGAAGAAGCAACATTAAACTTTGTATTATCCTCGTACATATTAAAAGCCTTTCTAATACTTAATTTTTTCTATTGAAAACGACCCTAACATAATATATCGTCTTAAATTAGAGGATTAATTATGAGTAATTGGTCTTATTTTGATATAATTTATCAGAATTAATAAAAGATGGGCATTTACAATTAATTACATATATGTTAGCATGATTTCTAAGGATAAATATTATATCACACACAAACAAAAAGGAACTTGGAGTAAGGGGACTTCAGGTTCCTTTTTGCATATAATGGTTTTATCTTTGGTAACTTGCTGGTATATTTTTTACATAATTTGAGGATAATTAAAATATATTATATAAAGCAGTACCGGAGCGCGAAAATCATGATATTAAAAATACCCCCAAATGTAAGTATGCCTGAAGGCAGTCTAATTGCATTAACTAAAAACGATATTTTTATCGGTTATGCCGAAGTAATATTGTCAACAAATGAAGCTCTTATGCTTAGAGTGGATAATAGAGCCATTAAAACCTTTAACGAATTGTTTGGAGAACAAATCCCGTTTACTATAGATCTTTTTTAAATACAGGTCATATCCACTGCTCTTTTGTACTTTGATTCATAATTGGGTATAAGAAATTTATACCTCTTTTCAAGCTCATCCGTTACTTCCTTTAATCTTCCCCTATGAGCATAATCTGATTTTAACTCCAATTCAATCTGGTACTCTTTATTCGATTTATTGTTTTCTAGATTTACATAATTAACATTATCAAAAGCAACCTCAACAGAGAATTCATCTTGTAAAAACACCATTTTCTCACGGTTTTTTTCTACCCGGATTACTTTATGAAAATCCTTTGGCTCAAACTTTTCAGTAAGTTCCGTGCAATATAATTCTAATAATCCCCAATTAGCTTCTATATTTTCTGAATCAATTTCTTTTTCATATTCAAATCGTGCCAGCTGACCGCCACTGTCTATAACGGTTCCTTGTGGAATATCCTTTTTTATTGTTATACGCTTTCTTTTTTTATCAGTCCGAATTCTAAGTATTATATTCTGCTTGTACAAGTCTCCCCCATCAGTATCATAGTATTCGTCCGTACTGTCTTTTACTTTTACGGGCCCCCCCTTGTAACCTTTCATAAAGTCCGGAAACTCCCTTCTGACTTGTTCAAAAAGAAGACCGTTTTCAGTATCAATTACGTATTTCTTCTCAACTTCTATATTTTTTCCCTTTTTCATAAAAACACCTCATCGGTAAGTGTCATAGCAAATATATGAACATTTCTTTTGTTGGGTAAATGAATTTTCACTACATATCCGGGTTCTATACGGTACCTCTTTGCAAATAGCCTTGCATTAAAGCTGTGATACCTTGTCCTGCCATTTCTTCTCTCTGCTGCATCCCCCGTCCAATAAGCCCTTTCCCCAAAAACAGGAGGCTGAAAGAAATCAGAAAAGTCAGCAGTTATTAGCCTTTTTGACCCGTCAGAATACTCTATTACTATCTTCTCATTATAGCTTCCAAACTCAGAACAGCCAAGTATACTGATGTATTGTGCGTTTATTCCCGGTATGCAAATCACCTGACCATTGCAGCTTATGTTGTCAGGCTGAGCTGTTAAATAGCTGTAATTAAAGGAGAAATCTCCCTTCTTCCACTCCTGATTTACTACAACATCCTTAAATATATAGTGTGTTCCTTCGCCGGTAATATCGGCTCTGGAATCGTCCCTCAAGGTATCTTCAAATGCCTGATTGTTGTAATGTTCAGTTATATCTATGTAATAATTACTCAGCTTTTTTTGGCATTCGCTGACAACCAAAGTCTGCATAAGGTCTAGGAGTATTTCATCTCCCTCTGCAACCATTTTGCACAAATCAGCTTTTCTTTCTTTATCCATTTTCTCACAGCGACGACTGGCCTTGCTTAGAGCATTTATTACTTTGCTTCTGATATCTTCGATCTTCTTTTTTGTTTCCTGTAGCCGGGCCAGGTCATGACTTTTATTTATGCACTGCTCGTACAGTATATGAAATATGGGTTCCAGACATCCATAGAAACGTAGCCTGTTATATACAATATTGTTATCAAAATCCTTAGCCCCATCAAATTTTTCGATTATATTTATCAGGTCGTTTTTTTCACTCATCATGGAAAGTGCTATACTGATGACTTTGTTTGTATCAAGGTTAATCTCTTCATTCTGGTATATGCTGTAAATACTATCCTTGCATGTGGCTGCTTCACTGCGGAACTGGTTGTTTGAGTGTTCCCATATTTCCGTTAGCATGTCAAAAGTAATGTGAAGCGGAAAAAAAGCGTTTTTATAAGTATCCAGGATATCTTTGTAAAGATGATCTTTTATACAAAATGTCTTGTTGGACTCATTAAACTCATTCACAAGTAAACCGTGATTAAGATTGAAACTCATATTTTTGTAATACGTATCGTAAAACAATGAATTATACTTTACAACTATAATAACCGGCCTGCCGAACAGAATTTCCTCGGCAGCCATGGAAATCACATCTTCAGGTGTACAACAACTGCAATCAATTTTCTTAAGCTTCAAGCCCATTCTGCATAGGATTTTGTTGGAATAGTCAGATGGATCATACTGAGAGTAATTTTCATAAGCTCCTGCAATACTATGTAAAAAGCAGTAATAAAAATAGTTGTCATGGTTAAAATAACCTGTCGCTGCGGCAATCGGAGATTGTATGCAGTCAACATTCTTATAATCAAACCCGTTTTTATACAGGTCAATATCCAGCGCCTTCCCCATTTTACCCCCACCTTCTTTTGGTATGTATCATACTAGTTTCCAAGTTTCTGGTTTATTACTTTTTCTAACTTGTTTAAGGTATTCAGATTATCCAGCAATAGTTCCTCATCATCAAAAACAATATGTAAATTATCTTCCAGACCAATAATAATTTGGATAAAATTAACTGAATCAACACCTACCCTGTTAAGGTTTTCATCTGCCGATATGCTTGTAACTTGTTCAATCTCAATATTTAAAACCGAAGCAATTACAGCTATAATCTGTTCTTTTATTTCCATAAAACATATCTCCTTTAATAAATATCATTTTGAATAAGTTTCCATAATATTCTCCAGCTCAGAATTAAGTGCATTGACTTTCTCCCATGAATCAGAGACTATTAATGCAAAAGCTCTTCCAACACAACAGTCAGTGCTGTCGTAAACCTTATATGGAAGCGTACCGGAGGTGTATACAAATATCCCTTCCTTCTTGTCGGGATTTATTAGCAAACCCTCTTTATCCAGCTTGCTGCATATATCAGAATAGTTCACCGGTTTCTCAGGAGTCAGTCTGAAGTACCTTGACAGTATCTTTTTATTTATTAAAATCTGATTTACAAATGAAATATAAGTTGATAATGTAAATCGACCGTTAATTTCAATTATAGGAATACATACATCCTGTTCGGTGATAATCGAATCAATTCCGGCAACTCCGGTAAAACCAGTTTCATACAAATATCTTCCTATTTTTTCTCCATACCCCGCATAGCTATCCAGAATTCTTTGCTCCATTTCAGGAGGCATTTTTGAGCCAATGTAAACCGTGTCCCTCAGTAACTGCTCTTTGATTGAAAAGACTGTTACTTGTCCGTCAGGAGAAACGTATATCTGGTAGTTAATATCACCTTTCTTTTTGTACCAGCCCTCCACAAGCCATTTAGCATCTGTCCTGCCTCTTGAGAACCGTGCTATCATCCTTAGATTTGATTCTAACTTTTCCTTGCTGTCTACTATGTATAAGCCCTTGCCCGACGCTCCCTTTGGCTCTTTTATAATCACTTTGCTAAAGCACGGCTTGTTATTTGTCAGACTCTCATATTCTTCCCGGATTTCGTTGGCAGAACTGCACACTCTTCCTTGGCATACATTTAAACCAAGCTTTTCAGATATTTCTCTGTTAAATATCTTGTCATTGATTTTAGCATTAATATGAGAAGGTGCACCCATTATCCTCATGCCTGTCTTTTCGGCAATCTCCTCTTCAAGATGAGTGACCCCATACGGAACAAAATACAAATCATTGTTTTCTTTTGCTGCCTCTTTTAATTTACTAAGTAAGCCTTCATCTCCTAGTACCAACTCTGATATGGGAGTTAATAAGTCAGCATTTTCAGGTGATAGTATGGTGGGAATAGGAAAACCCATTTTTTTTAAATCTTCCAGAAAATCTTCATCAGGCTTTTCCCGAAGAATAATAATATCCTGTTCTCTGCATATGAGAAGATTCATTTCTTCCATACGGTTTACGGCAATGTCCTCCTGCCTGTTAACAACACCCGCACTCATATCGCTCCAGTACCTCTCAGCACCTATATTGCAAAGCCATACAATGACTCCCTTGCTTCTCTCTGTGGTAAGAAGCTCTATTAAGTTAAATCCATTTTCCATACCCCTCAAAGAAGATTTTTATCCAAAGCCTTCTGTCTTAGCATAAAATCTTCTTTTTCCCACCTTTCTCTCAGAATATATGTTTTTCCTTCATAATACTGAACCTCTGCCGGAAGGGGATGGCTCAGAAAAAATCCCGGGCTCTGTGTGATTCCATAAGCTCCTGACTTTTCAACTGCTACTATGTCTCCTGCAACAGACTCCGGCAGTATTACGTTCTGGCCTATAACGTCTGTTGGAGTGCATAGAGGGCCTACTACATTTACCTGTTCTTCATTGCCTGACTTATTAAGAATATGCATTGGAAAATTATTTCTAATGTGCCTTCCAAGAAAAGCAGATGATGCATGCTGGTTTGAACCACCGTCACAAACCAGGTATTTTCTACCCTTACATTCTTTTCTGTACAGAATTTTTGTTAGATATGTTCCTGATTCAGCCATAAGAAATCTTCCACTTTCTACAAAAACCTGTGTACCTGAAAGTCTGTCCTTGTATTTATCCCATATTGCACTAAATTCACTGCGGAGTATGCCCATATCCAGAGTACTGTCATCCTTGAAATAAGGAACACCAAAGCCCCCGCCAAGGTTCAGGAACTTGAGATTAAAACAGTATTTTTCCGAGGTATCCAATGCAAGCTTAATAATTTCTTCCATACTTTGAACAATACTGTGGGCATTCAGTGCCTGTGTCCCCGTGTATATATGTATTCCGGTTACATTGAGGTTTGGGAGCATTTTTAAACCATCAAACACATTTTCCAGCTGAATCTGGTCTATCCCGAATTGAGATGCAACTCCTGACATTTTAATACCTGAGCCTGCAATGTCAAAGTCAGGATTTATTCTTAATGAGATGTTTGCAGCCCTGCCTTTTTCAGTTACTATTTCATTGATTGCTTCTGCTTCTTCCAGGCTTTCAATGTTGATGCTGTAAATACCTGTTTCCACAGCATATTCCAATTCATCATAGGTTTTCCCCGGACTGGTAAATATGATTTCTTCAGGTGAAAACCCTGCCGAAAGTGCGGTATGTAATTCTCCGGAAGATGCCACTTCAATTCGACTTCCAAGTTTTCTGAACAACTGGCATATTCCCATAAGGGGGTTTGCCTTCATTGAATAAAATATCCCCAATTCTTTTGGCAGACTGTTCTTTAGCAGTTCATACTGAGATATGATTTTCTCCGTATCATAAGCATAAACAGGCGTGCCATATTTATTTGCGATATCCTTTAGTATTGTGTCGTTCATATGCCCCTCCTATTCTGCAACCACTAAAGTGTTATTTATAATTTTCACTATTGCCTCGGCATTATTGTGCAAGTAAAAATGTCCCTGGTCAAAAGTATAAAAGGTACAGCTTTTTGTTGTGTACCTCTCCCAGTACTTCATATCCTCATCGGTTGCCAATTCGTCATTTGTACCCGAAAGGACTGAAATATCAACATCAAATTGGCGTATTTCGGGATTATGACAATATTTCTCGAGAACTGTATAGTCTGCCCGCAGACAATTAACAGCGGTTTCTACCAAGAATGGATACTTTAAAAGCTTTTCAGGTATTCCCCCCAGACTTACCGCTTCTCTTATCAGCTCATCATCAGGTAACAAATGCATATTCTTTCCCTGTTTTTTGATACAGGGAGGATACCTTCCCGAAAAGAATATGTGCTTTGGTAATTTCATACCTTCTTCAAAAAGTTTACATACCAGTTCGTAGGTTATGATACTGCCCATACTGTGGCCGAAAACAGCATAGTCACTGTCATGTGTCTCATTTTCAACAAGCCTTGCTATATCCTCCACAGCCTCCCTCATATTTGTATAAATTGGGTCTTTTGCTCTTTTAGACCTCCCGGGGAGTTCAATAGTACAAAGCTTTATGGAGCTGTTCAAATAAGTTCTCCATCTTGCGTATATATCTGCCGAACCTCCTGCGTACGGTAAACAAAACAGTTTTATTTCTCTCATTTATGCCTCCCGTTTGTTAATTGAACGGTTTGAAGTATTCATAAATCTCACGTTTTCCTGAAATGTAATCATTCACGCATTTTACCACTGTATTCGCATCTTCATTGACAGTGATAATGTTAGTTTCATTCTTTACTTGTTTACTGTTGAACAAAATCAAATATTCTCTTCTTAGCTTAGTAAGATAATAAAGCTCCTTGTTTTTTAAAAGCTTGCTGTCCCTGATGAGCTTATTTGTGTGGAATAAGTCTTTTCCTCTTTTTTTGATTCTTTTATCACATACTTCAGGATTTACATCCAGAAAGAACACTATGGCCGGTTTTATCACAAGCCTGTGCAAGAACCTACCGATTGCTCCCCCGGCTCCATTAACACAGTCACGGGTCAAACCCGTATATATGTATCTGTCAGCAATTAATATGTAATTTTTCTTTAAAAGCGGAACGATTTTAAAAAAGTAATCTATAATAAAGCTAATCCACTGGAGAAAACTATAAGTACACGGTGTCAGTAGATTTCCGGAATCCATTGCTTTGGTAATTTTTCTTACTGCCTTGTTAGAATTCCATTCAATCACATGGCTTTTGTATCCATTATCAGCCAGATACTTTTCAAGAGCCACTACACTCTCACTTTTCCCGCAACCACTTATTCCTTCGAATACAATCAACATTCCGTTCACGCTTGATGTACTTTTTTCTTGTTGCATAAGCCTTCACATCCGTAAATTTATTTATGTAAACTTAATTCAGATTGCTTTAAGTGAAGAACCTCATGTAACGCATTTTCTGCCGTTGTTACAAGCTATTTCTAGATTTATAGCTCTGTGTGTAGTCAAGAGCAGCTTTTCTGCCTTTTACAAGGTTTTCATGGAGTTCTTCCAATATTGCCATAGAGAACTCCGATTCTTTCCAAGTATTGTAAGTAATTCCGTAACCACGTTGTTCCCATAACTGAGTGTTCTTCTTTTCATGCTCGCCAAAAGGTTCCAGCATTATTATTGGCGTTGCTGAAGAAATAGAATCCATAAGGGTTCCGGCACCGGGTTTTCCAATGATTGCCCTTGTGTTCTTTGTAATATCAAAAAGATCATGATATTCTTCTTTATTTTTGAATACAGGTTCTTCATCAGGTATTATCTGTGCTAATGGCGGAAACTCATAAATGCCTTTTTCATTTTTATTCCAGGCTCTCCATGAAGGATCAACCATAAAGCATCTGTCTCCTTCCTTTTTTCTTGAAGCTTCCTGAATTTCATACAGTACAATGTCCAACTGGAAACCTTTTTCCTGCAATTCAGGGATTTTTCCCTGATAGGTTCCCATTCCCCAGCCTCCTCCATGAATAATAAATCTATCCGACCTTTCAAGGAATGGTATTGGTGCTTCATTTACAATTGGTATCTGAAATTGTATTTGTCTGTTCTCAAAATCGTACAGCCAGACTTCTTTATAATTGAGACTATAGTCCGGCTTATACTGTTGAAGGCTTTTCCATGAAGGGGGTAGGTCGCAGTCCACATACAGTATTTCTGCATTAACAGTTTCAGGAGCCAGCCTTGCCCTGTATTCGTCAACTATGTGCAGCCAATGTCCTGACAGAACTATAAAATCCCTTCTGTTTTCTTCCTCCCAACTTTTCAGAAGCTCATTTACCAGCTCATTATCAATACTCTGGCGAATATCCATAGGCATTCTTGCAGACATCAGAGCGACGGCAAAATTAGCGTGATACGCCTTACGACTCTTTTGTATGCCATCCCTCTTATCTTTTGAAATAAGGTTCTCGAATACTTCTATTTCGGTAGAAACTCCCTTTTCCCTCAATCTGCGGTCAATAAGAAGTCCCGGTATATACAGCCCAAGTCCGAAGCCTGAGCAGAGTATTGTCACTGTTCTTTTTTCCATAGGATTCAACTCCTTACTGGCCCTCACCGAACTTTGCATCCAAGAACCTATTCATACCTGTAGCTTTGCTCTGATCAATATTAAGAATTCTGTTAACATCAAAAAGCCTTGTAAAGAAATCATAGGGCCACTTTGACGGCTCTTTGTTTTCAATGGCATACTCATCCAGATAAGAAAGATCCTCGGGCTTGAAGCTGTCCATTACAAACTGAGGAACTATCTCTCCAAACATAAGCTCTATATAATAGAAGTTATAGTAAACAATTTTCTCTAATTTGTACTCTTTAACTCTTTCAACAAGGAGATTCCAATCTATCTTGTCAAAGAATTTGCGTATGTACATAAACAAATCTGCAAACTTGTAAATCTTCAGGTCTTTAAGGCTTGCTATCCATATCATGAGACATGCTTCTTTGTAAAGATGGCAGCTAAGCTGGATAATATTATCTATGTAGTCCAACATGTAACCCTTTGTATTATTTATTTCAACAGGTACTGCTCTTTGTATAAGGTCTTTTGTCATTACCTTGTAAGGGCAGTTACCTTTCCAGAGAATGTCGTGGTTTACGTCAACTTCAACAAGCTTTGCGAACTTGTTATCGCTGAGTTTGAGGAACTGGTGTATTTCATGTGTTGCCATCTGATGCAGAACTTTTTGTTTTCTTGGTACTTCTACTATTACATCCTTTTCCTCATCGTAATTGCCCTGTATATATCCAAGGTCTTCAAGAGCCTTTACTACAGTGCCTACATCATCCAGATTCATAAGCATATCCAAGTCATTGAATATTCTTGATTCGATTGAAGGATACACTATGCTTGCAAGGAGGTTTCCTTTTAGAACAGGAACCACAAGATTATGCTTTTCAAACTCCTTGAGTATTTCTGAAAGCTTCTCCAGATAGCAGTTGTTTCTTTCACCAAACACTGCCCACTGAGTATCCATAAGTCTTTGAAGTTCTTTTTCCATTGAATCGTAAAGATTAAACTTTTTAAGGTTGTACCGGAACATAGGCAAGGTTCTATGTGTAATCATCTGGTATATAGCTTCAGACCAGTCAACACCGCCATCCAGCATTTTTTTCAGTTCGTCGCCCTGTGAATCATTCATTTCCACCGCAGTAAGTAATACGAGCTGTCTTTCTTTTGATATTTCTTCTCTTTTCATTCACATTTCCCCCTGTCATTTTTTCAAGCTTTGATATAACTCTTTGACATCCTTTTTGCTTATTTTCCCTATTGCATTTCTTGGTATTTCAGATATGATGTATATTTCCTTTGGTACTTTTCTGTCTTCAAGCTGTATGTTGCACCATTTGTATATATCTTTTACTTCTGCCTGACAGTCTTCTTTCAAAACCACCATGGCAACAATTTTCTGTCCCAGTTTCTCGTCATCAACACCTATTACGGCACATTCCTTGACTACCGGATTTTTAAGCATAACTTCTTCTATATCTATTGGATATGCTCTGCTGCCACCCTGCATAATCATGTCATCGTTCCTGCTGAGTACAAAGAAACGTCCTTCTTCATCCTTATAACCCAGGTCTCTTACTCGGAAACCTTTTTCACCAAGAACTTCTGTTGTCAGTTCAGGAGAATTATAGTAGCCGTCCATCATGTAATCACTGGTTATGTATAGTTCCCCGATTTCACCTGCTTCAGCTTCACTTCCGTCTTCTCTGTAAACTTTTACACCACAGCCTCGCATAGGTTTTCCTATTACACATGGCAGAGTTGTTACGTCTTCATGTTCACCGAAGGTTACTCGGGCAGATGCTTCGGAAGTTCCGTATGCATTGAAAACCCTTGCTCCCGGGAATGCTTCAGCTGCGCGGCGGTAAATTGTCATAGGATTAACCATTCCACCGATGAGAACTCTTTTAACTGAGCTGATATCATAATTTTTTAATTGAGAATACTCTAGAATTTGTAAAAGCATTGTCCTTACTATGTAAAAGTTTGTTGCATTGTACTCCTGAACTGCCTTTAAAAATATTGCGGGATGGAACACATTGTTCAGAAGAATTATTCCTCCTCCTCGGCTTATTGCCATAAGCACATCCCCAGATATCGGACTTGCCTGTGCAAGGGATCTTGGAAGGATAGTTCGTTCATCACTGGTGAATCCCAGATGTTCAGCAACTGCCAGAGCATTTCCTACTATAGCATAGTTAGAGAGTACTATTCCCTTGGGCTTTGAAGTAGAACCTGAGGTGAAGCATATACCAAAAGTATCTTCTTTTACGTCGGTAAGCTCACGTTTTTCCTTTTTGAATTCATGTTTTTCAAATGTACCGTTTTCCTGTAAAACAAGTACTATTCTTATATTCAACTTTTCAATGCCTTCTTGAATAGAGCTATACCCTTTTGAATCTGTTATCAGAAGTTCAACATCCGTGTAATTTATAAGGTCTGTAAGGGTATCTCCCTTGAATTGGTATGAAAGAGATACAAAGACCTTTTTCTGCCGATTCAAACCTAACATGCTTGTAATGAATTCAGTACAATTGGGTAGATATATACCTCCGATTTTGAAATCCCAGCCTTCAATTAAAGAGCAAAAATCCAATACTTTTTCATATATCTGGCCGTATGTAAATTTTTGGTCGTTGTATATTAATAATATATTATCTCTATACTTCTCACAGCTCTCATAAAACAGATTCCATGGTGAGTACTCATTTTCTTTCACTATAAGTCGCTTCCCTTCTATTTATTTAGGCCTCTACCTTGTAGATAACCTTCAAGCTTTTCTACAATTCTGTTCTCCATTTCACGAATAATCTCAAGTTGACTTACCAAATCGTCAACCATATCCAGCGATTTTCTAATGCCCAGCTTTAAAGCAATACTGGAGCAGATATCCCAGTGCTTTGAAGACTCTTCCAATGAAACGCACAGGCTTGTTACCAGCTGTTCCGGTAACAAGGAACTAATTTCTTTAATATATACACCGAAACGCTTTCTGCTTCTTGAAATATTTTTCAGGCTACCATTTAGATATACTCTGTACCAATACACTTTTTCGTTATCAAGCTTTTCATTTTTCTTTTCCAATAAATTTCTTGAAAACAGCTCAATTGCTTGAAGACCACACTGATATCCGAGAACTTCTTTTTGTCCTCTCATTCTCCGGCAACTTTCACTCATAACCTTCAGCAATTTTTCTTCTGTAACTTTAAAATCTTTATCTGAGTTTATTTCCATCCATAGATTACGGACAGGTCTCTTTTGTGCCATATTAACTCCCGGCAAGGGATTATCCGACATTCTTCCCATGTTGACCTCAGTTATGGGCAGTATCCCGTCAAAATCACTGCTTGAAAGTTTATACTTATCAAACAGGTGAAAATATCCCTCATCTTCGTCATATCCGGTAAAAACCACACAGTGCAAACCATGTTCCTTTCCGTATGCCCTATGGTACTTCATATGAAATAAGTCAACAGCTGCAACTACGGGTATGCCGTTAGACAGCAGTTCCTTCAATCTCGGGTACGCCACATCAGGCTTGTCCTCTATAAACATGTTGATATTAACCCTGTCCTTGTACCTGATATCAACATCTTTCACTGTCGCATGACTGTATAAAGTTGTTGGTGCCAGGTATACAAATTCAAGGGATGTATTCAGTTCATCTTCTGTAAACTCAACCGTTGTATTTGGCCTGTAAAAATAGTTCACTCCGATATATCCATTTTTACAGTCATACATGAACGATAGATAATCAGCAAGAATAATGTCAGGATTTAATCCCATGTGTAAAAGCACGGCTGAATAAGCATTATGGAAACAATCATTTACATACGGCTCAAAGTATCTGGGTACATTGCCCATTTGTTTTATCATAGTCACCTGTCCTATCACTGTGTATTCAGGAATTCAATATATTGTCAACATAATCAGTTATAGAATTCACTGTTGAAAAGGTTTCATAGGTTAGAGAGCTGCTATCGAAGGTTATTCCAAAAATGTCTTCGATTTCAACCAGCAGCTCCACAAGAACAATTGAATCAACTCCATAGTTGTCTCTTAAATCGCTGTCAGTCACCACATTGTCATTATTAAATTGTGCAACTCTGCTTACAACCTCACAAACCTGGCTTTCTATTTCCTGTCTCTGCATAAGTTTTACACTCCTTTAAAGTATTTTACTTGTACCTCTCATTGACTACCTTTATTCTTCCTTCAACCTTTGCTGAAACATCACCCTTTTCTTTTATGTATTTAGCAAGAACATCTTTAAGAAGCTCGCCCTTGCTTAGCAGTTTTCCTTCCTTCAATTCATCATAGCCGTCTCCGCCGTTATACAGATAGTCATTTGTTGCAACTTTGTAATACCTGTTTCTGTCCAGTGGCTTACCATCTAGAGTAATACTCACCAGTCTTTTACCGGCCGGTTTTGATGCATCAAATGAATACTTTATACCTGAAACCTGCAGGAAGCCTCCATTGGAACCACCATCAGGATACAGTCTTATACCTCTTTCAACTGCAGTGTATAGGTTCTCTCCCTTTACCTCTATTGTGACAAGGGAATTGACAAATGGCAGGGATTTCCCAATAGAGTAAAGATTTATGTTTCCTGCCGGAATACTTTCTCGTATTCCTCCTCCGTTCATAAGGGCTAATTCCGCGCCTGCAGTTTCACGCATAGCATCGCAAAGTAAATTTGCTAAAGTTGTTTCTTTGCTTCTCACGTTGTTTCTGAAGCCGTCAAGCTTTTCCTTGGTTTTTCCCACAACCTCTTTGGTAGCTTCAAGGGCTATTGCATGATATTCCTCTGCCACCTTGTTTATCATCGGGTCTGCCTTTTCCTTGTCTTTTATCCTTTTAACGCTCCAGACTAACTTTGCCAGATTACCGTCTTTAAAATACATATCTGCCAGCCCTACGTGAGTGCTGTATCCTCCGGCTTCAACCAGGTATGTATTGTTAACCTTTTCAGCCTTTTCATATAAAAAGTGGTGGTGCCCGCACAGAATTAAGTCTATGCCAGCTACTTGCTTTACTACTTTTCTGTCTATGTCATCCCCAAGATGTGATATAAGTACTATTGCGTCCACCTTATCCTTGAGTGTTGTTACCATTTTCTTTGCTATTTTTACCGGGTCTTCAAGGGTTACACCTTCCGTATCCCGTGAATTTGTATTTATCAGGGCATTTTGTTCCGTCATTCCGAATAAGCCTATTTTTTTGCCCCCAACTTCTACAATTTTGTACTCTTGAAAAGCAGGCTTTCCATCTTTGTAAATATTAGCTGAAAGAATTGGAAATTTGAGTTGGTCTTTGATTTGAATCAGCCTGTCATAGCCAAAGTTAAAATCATGGTTGCCGGGTGTCATTGCATCGTAGCCCATTAAATTGGCTACTTGTACGACTCCCTCACCCTTATTTATATTGGCTTCGTTGGTTCCGTGAAACATATCTCCTGAATCCAGAACCAATGTATTTTTATTTTTCTCCTTTACACCGTCTATCAGATGTTTCATTAACGGCATACCCATCATTACGCTTACGTCATCCAGAGAGTAATATCCCCCTGCCTCTTCATCGAAAATAATATGACCGTGTATATCTGCGGTACTCACAACGCTTATTTTTTCATCGTAATAGCCTACGCCTGTCAGTAAATCATTAAAGTTAACATATTTTACCGTAAGAAATGCTGCTATCCCGAATATAAGTACTCCCATAACAATTAGATTTTTATAGCTTTTCAAAACATTATTCCCCCTTTAGTCTGCCTCACTACATCGCTGTCCCTGTACTGGAATACCGGCTTACACCTTTTTTCCAAAATGCATATACAAGTAAAAACATTATTACTGCAACCGCCGGTGTCATATACATGAAACCGCTCCAGTATGATGACATTTCACTTTTTCTTAAAAAGTATTGTGCGGGAAAAAAGTTTACAAAAGCGAAAGGAACTACAAACATGAGCAACTTTTGTATGATACCTGGATAAAAGCTCAAGGGATAGCCGGAAATTCTCCTGGCATTAAAGAATATCATATTCCTCAGATTATCAACCTTGTAGGTCCAGAAGCTGAAGCAGGCGGAGAACAAAAATATTGATGCCTGTATGACTGCTCCTGTCAATAAAATTACTATGTAGTAAATAATATTTTTTAAGTTCCAATCTATCCCCACTGAAAATGCAGTATTTACAAACAGGATAACTCCTACAATGCCATGTCCAAGGGCAGCACTCAAATCTATCCTTGAAGCAACTATTTGAAACATAAGTCCAAGTGGCCTGGTCATAAACCTGTCAAATTCCCCTGAATAAATCATATTGTCGAAATCCCTCATACCCGCAAAAAACAATACAAACACGCTGTAGGACAAAAACAGAAAACTGTACAGGAAGAACATCTGGTTATATTCCCAACCCTTTATCCGCACAAACCTTGTAAGTATAAAAAACATAACAACAACGCTAATCATTTCTCTGCAGAAAATTGCTATTGTAATAAAGACTCTGTCAAATTTATATTCCAGAATTGACTTTATACTGAGCTTTGCGTATTTCATCAACAGAACTAACATCTCAAGCGGACTGTATAACGCTTTCTTTTTCACTGACTATCCCCCCTGAACAACCAATTTTTTTAAGGCCGATTTCCATAAGAGTCTGCCAACTATAAACAGACCAAGAACCCATATGAGCTGTTTTAAAAGTGCAAAAGCAATTTCCTCCATCGGCATTTGCCCCAGATAAATAGTAATGGGTATGTAGTATATGGAAGCAAAGGGAGTAAGATTTATAAAATCTACCATTGCCTGAGGCATAAACCACAGAGGTAGCAGCGCCCCTGACAATATCATTACTGCTGCATCCTTAATTGTTACAAGGCTGAATGTCCAGTAAAACCAGAATGAGCTTATCCATACTATGAAGTTCAAGCAGTACAATACAAGATACCCCAATATCATACTGACCAGAAAAAGTGCAAACATTGTTAATGAAAAAGGTGGAAGCATTTTGAAAAGAATTATTGATATGATTAATGCAGGTGTAAGTTGCATAACAACCCTAAAAATAAGAATACCTACATTATATGAAAAAATATAACCACTGAAATTAATAGGTTTAAGTAAATCCAAGCCTATAGACCCGGATCGAACCTTGTTTTCTATCCGGTACTCATCCATAGCATAAATACACTGCATTAAGAAGGCGAGAACTACATAGGTTATCAGCATTTTGAACTGCACACCGTCTACCGCCTGTTCATCCTCATAGATTGCTTTCCAGACACATATGTTGACAAATATCATGATTATCGCATTAATAATACCTGCTACACAATCCGCCCGATACGCGATACTGTTCTGGAATGCTTTTTTAGCGAACTCCACATAGGCTCTCATCGAACTTGATCCCTCCCTGATAGATTTCTCTGATTATCCCTTCAATTTCAGGTTCTTGAACTGTCAGGTCCACAATAGAGTATTTTTGAGTTAATTCATTTATAAGGCCGGAAATTTGAATTTCATCCTTACTAAACTTAAATCTCTTTTTGTTACCCTTATCTTCAATTACTTGTATTCCGGGTATATCTATTTTTTCAACATTCTCAGAAAAATCTACCTGCAGGGTTCTGCTGGTGCCGTACTTTTCTTTTATTTCTTCTACCGTGCCATCATATATTGTTATACCCTGGTCAATGATTATCATTCTCTGGCAGGTCTTTTCAATATCTTGCATGTCATGAGTAGTAAAGAGCATCGTTGTACCTTTTTCTTTGTTTATGTACCTGATAAACTCTCTTACCTTTTCTTTTGCGATAACGTCAAGACCTATGGTCGGTTCATCAAAAAATATGATTTCAGGGTCATGCAGCAATGCAGCTGCAATATCTGCCCTCATTCTTTGACCAAGACTGAGCTGTCTTACCGGCTGACTTATAAATGAATTGATTTCTAATAATTCATTAAATAATTCCATATTTTTTTTATATCTGTCATCAGATATTTTGTAAATATATTTCAGGAGCTCAAAAGTATCAATTACGGGCAGATCCCACCACAGTTGGGTTCTTTGACCAAAAACTACTCCAAGTCGCATAGCATTTCTTTTTCTTTCCTTATAGGGACATAGGCCATCAATTGTTATGGAGCCTGAAGTAGGTACCAGTATCCCCGTTAACATTTTTACAGTTGTAGATTTACCGGCACCGTTTGGGCCTATGAAACCTACCATTTCTCCTTTATTAATGGAAAAACTGATATCATCAACAGCACGCTTCAATTGGTACTCAGGAACAAGCAAACTTTGAAGTGAACCTAACAACCCTTTCTTTCTTACATTGAGCTTATAATCCTTTACCAGATTGTTTACTTCAATAAATGGCATTTTGGCATCCTTCTCCCGTTTTTTTCTATAAAATTTAAAAAGAAACAAATAAGAACTGCATTAACAAATTAACTAAAATCAGAAATTACTTCAATATGATGTATTAATTGTCATTTTATATAATATTTTCTGAATTTACTATTGTGTCTTCGTGTAGTAAAATACAAATAAAGGGACAAACTACCTTAAAAGGTAGTTTGTCCCTTTATTTGTATTTTAGCAATCAATCTCGTCAATAGACATAAGATTTAGTTTTAGGCATTTAATTACGGCTTGTGCTGAACATTCCACTTCAAGTTTTTTATATATACTTTTTTTGTGGTACTTAACAGTATTTATAGTAATACCTTCTTCCAGTGCTATGGATTTATCAGGTACTCCCATGGCAATTAGCTTTAGAATCTCCAACTGCTTTTTGTTTAATAAACAATCCTTCTTTCCGGGTAAAATTGTACTTATTCCATTTGATTTTAACTCATTGATGATTTTGTAGGCTGTAAGGTCCGCAATAACTTCAAGTTCAACCTTTATGGGCTCATTGAGACTGCATATAGCTAAATAGCCTATTTCGCTTTTTTTAGTTTCTAACGGTACTGAATAAAAATAAAATTCTCTGAATAAATCGCAATAATGATGTGGTGGCGTGGTATAGATAGGTTTTTTCATTCTTATCGATAAGGCTATCGCGTTGGTTCCTATTGACCTTTCCGTAAAAGACATTCCAACTTTAATTCCCATTTTTTCAATTTTCTTGTTCAATTCGTTGCAACACTTTTTTTTAAAAGGACTCCTTCAGGACTGATTAACAAAAACACCAAATTCTTGTTAACCGTTAGGCTTTCCAACTCTCTCCATATTTCATCAAACAACGATATTGTCGGCTTTGCTTCGCTTAGTGCAGTTTGTAATGTTTCTTCACCAATATACGTACTTTCAGCAGTAGCTGAATTAACCAAACCAGAATTAATACATCTCCTCCATGAATTTAGTATTTCTTCTACTGGTTGTAATCTATTCATACATATATCCCCCCTGTATTCAGTTTTAAATTTGTGGGCAAAATACTTAAAGTGCAATATACTTATATTACCATACTTGGAATATAAAAAAGTTACATCGGTTATGTTTACCATATGAGGATGATATAGGTTTGGTTTTACTTAATAGTCAACATAATTTACCATTGTAATAAAAGGTATCAGTAACTTATGATCTGAAATTATTAAATAAGCATATTAACCACTTACACTTTAGTGTAGTTTTTGGCTAATATGCTCATATTTTACAAGCCAAGCATTTCGTAGGAAAGATCTCGGATCTTAGGATGAATAACTGAGTAAGCATACCCGCAGTTGCGTACATGCTGTATATAAAAAATAGCCAGATGGTTTTCTACATCAACTACTGAATAGGCTCCTGCAGCACCATCCCAACCAAACTCTCCAAGGGGGCTTTTAGCTCCGGATTTCTCCTTTTCAACAAGAGTACGTACACCGAGCCCGTAGCTGTACCCGGCTCTACCCCAACTATCAAAATCCTTTTTAGAAATATCGTTCATTTGATCCTTACGCATCAAATCAATAGACTCTCTTGTAAGAACTCTGAATCCGTCTGCACTAACCCCGTTGTTGCACATAGCATCTAAAAACAGGATATAATCATCTGCTGTTGATATTAAACCTGCTCCCCCGCTTTCATATTTATTTGAAAGTTGGTAGCAGTTGTTTATAGATATTGGTTTTGATGTCATAGTATCCATATGGAATTCAAACTGTTCAGACATATTTGCCTGTCTGTCAGGAGTTAATTCAAAACCCGTATTTTTCATTCCAAGAGGTTTTAGAATATGTTCATCCAGGTATTCTCCCAGCTTTTGTTCGGAAGCCTCTTCTATAACCGCTCCCAGCACATCATGGCTTAGGCTGTATAGGAAATGAGTACCGGGTTCAAATTCTAAGGGTTCCTTTGCCAATTCACGAATAACCTGTCTTGTAGTAGCCTGATTTTCTGTTTCTTCAAGCACCTTTAAAATGGATGGAGCCTCAAGGTTGTAGTTTAACCCGCTTTGCATGGAAAGCAGATGCCTGATTGTAATTGTATTTTTAGCAGGAACAACATCAGTGCCACATTTCACGTTCAAACGTTTGTATTCCGGCAGGTAATCTGCTACAGGAGCATCCAGCACTACTTTTCCTTTTTCAATAAGTTGCATAACCGCAGTACACGTTATTAGCTTTGTTGCAGAAAATAACCAATATGTATTTGCAGAAGTCAAAAGCTTTGTTTTTCCTGCGTCTGCAAAGCCGGTAGTATAGCGAAAAACCGGCTTGTGGTTGTGAAAAATAACGCAGTCACAGCCGGGTATTCCTTCTTTTTCAAGTGAATCCAGATAATCTGCTAAGATTGTTTTATCCAAAATAAATATCCTCCCCAGTTTTTATTCAGCATATCATATCTATTTTACATCAAACCCTCTCCATTTAAAACACATTCCGCCAGTTAAAAGCCTGCAGGAAAAAGGTGGCAAAGCCACTTTGCACTTTATTTTCAGAGGAAAATTTGGCACGCGCATAAAAAAGACTGTGGATGAACCCCGTGTTCATTCACAGCCTTTTTATGTGTTTGTTCTTTTATAGTTTATCCAGTGTTTTCAACTCGGATGTTATACTGTTCTGAGACTCTGACAGATATTCCATGGATGAAAGAAGATTTTCTATTGTAGCCTGTAGTTCTTCACTGCTTGCCGCATTGGACTCAATAGCCTGATTAACAACTTCTACTACTTCTTCCACTGTTTTTTCATTCTGTCTGAGAAGTTCCACATTGTTTGTAACTTCCTCAACCTGCTCCCTTGACATAATAGTGAAATCTATCAGACCTTTTAGTGCAACCTTCGCCGAATCAATTTCAGACTTGCTGTCATTTATAACAATAATCTGCTTTTCGTTACCCTCGGTAGTTGACTGTATGTCTTTTTTAATGTTACCTAATATTTCAACTATCCTACTGGTTGCCTCCGAGCTGTCATTTGCCAGCTTTCTTATCTGCTCGGCAACTACCGCAAAACCTCTGCCTGCTTCCCCTGCTCTTGCTGCCTCTATGGCGGCATTCAGTGCCAGCAGATTGGTTTGTGAAGTCACGCTGTTTATAAACTCAACAATTCCGCTTATTTCGTTTGAACTGTTAATCAACTGTCTTATACTTTCGTGACTGTTTATAACTTCGGTTTCAACTCTTTCCATAGCATTCGTTATTTTACTCAGACCCTCATCACTTGTATTTACATACTCATGAGTCTTGTTTGACATATCTTTAAGGGAATGTGTAGCACTGTTAACATTATTCAAGGTATTAATCATGGTTCCCATAACCTTTGTTATTTCGTCTACGTGCTTCATTTCCTTCTCATTATTGGCTGCCATTTCACCTGATGCCTGAGATATCTGTTTTATAGTATCAAATGCATGGTTCATATTTTTACTATACTCTTGTTGTAAACCTGATACATTACCTATACTTGTCTTAATGGTTTTAATGATTTCCTCGTAATTTTTTGTAACAATATTTATTCCATCCTGAATTTCAATAAGCTCGGCCTCTTTTACATTAACGTTCTCCAGTGTATTAGTTTTACCCTTACCCATTGATTTCAGGACATTTGCAAATTTATTTAAGGATTTTAGTACAAATCTCAAATATTGGAAGAGCATTGAAAGGAAAAGTAATAGTACGATGAATAAAACAAGCGTGTATATTATAAGATTTGAACTGACCTTTTTCTGGGTGGAATTCAGACTCTGCTCTGCAAGGCTTACACTGCTGTAGTATATTGAAGTGTCTAGTTTTACGTGCATTACATATCTGATTTCGCTTCCGAATTTGACGGGGGCAAAAATATCGCCGATTTTGCCACTGATGTTTATTATGGCCTTTCCGTCTTTAAAAACTTGTTCAACAAAGTTATTCTCTACTTTTTTGCCTTTTTCCCAATCCGCCTTGGTTCCCGGTTTAAGGTTCTGGGTTAGTGCAATTCCTGAACTGTCAACTATTTGAATCGAGTTTATTCCGTTGCTGTTACTATTGTCAACATACATGCTTAAAGCCTTTTCAACAACACCTGATTCACATGCAGTTTCAATAATACCTTTATTATCCTTCCTTGGGATTGCAGTAAATTTGAATATTTGACCTGTTTCTTCTTTAATTTTTAAAGTAGACGGTAATACCTGAGCTTTTCCGGTAAGGAGGTCTTTATATCCCTCCCATATGGAAAACAAGGATAATCCCTTTGCAGCCTTTTCAGTTGATGCTATAAATATTCCGTTTTGGTCTGTCAGGTATAAATCACTCATTCCCAGCCTATTGCGAATTGCATCAAGCTCACTGTCAGTGAGTGTTTTTTGAGAATCTATCTCTTGAAGTGCATATGCTGCATTGAGCATTGATTCATCAACCTGATTTTCTATTGATTCAATACTCAAGCTTATTTGACTTGTTATGTTCTCTAATTGGCCCCTTACCTTTTGATTTGCATCTTTATTTAAAGTATTTGTCAGACTATTGAAGTTATTGTTTAATATGCCGTTTGAAATATCAAGAAATACAATAGCCCCGATCAAATAAGTTATAATTAGTGCGGAAAATATAATGTATATTTTTGATTTTATTTTCATTTTTAGTACACGCCCCCCTAATTAAGTTTAAAAATACTGTACTTAAAACTCTTACCTAAATAGATTATTCCGCCCTCCCATCCTTTGTCTTCTTTTGAAACTTTATAAATTTTAATACATCATATTGCAATTAAATATAAAGTTTTTAATTGTTGTGCTATAAAAGCTGTGAACATTAAGGCATTTAAATAATCTTATCTGATGATACATACTCTTCTATATCTATCTGAGTCTTGTACTGTTCTTTAATGCTTATAAGGTATATCTAAATCTAAAGATATTTGGCTTTTTACTATAATATAACATAATACGTATTTATATGTCTTTTTTAATACATTTTTTTGAAAAACTTGTAATAAATATTCTTTTTGCCAAACTAATGAAAAATTTGCTATATAATGTTTATATTGTAAATGATTTTTTAATTAAAATCAAGTTATTCGGCTATATATTCCAAATTTAGCGTTAACCTAAAAACTCACAGAGAGCTGTTGGCCTCCCTATGAGTTTATTAAATATTCTATTCCCAAGTCACTGATTATAATTAATCGGTTATCAATGCCTTCTATTAGTTTCTGAAATTTCATGACTGCCAGTATTTTTAGAACTTCGTTTGTATCCTCTTCTCCCATAGCGTCATAAATTTCTTTTAATGTAGCTTTATTTTTCTCAGAGAGAAACCTCAGCAGCTTTATCCTTTTGTTTTCTATACTTACTGATTCCTTCCACTTTTCTATTAAATCTTCTTTGTTTCTCTCCCAGTATTCATTACCCATCATTTGCCTTGTTTTATTTTCTAATTCCTCAAATTTGCAAGGTTTAAGCTCCCAAGGTTTCTCCTCATATGATTCCGTGATTTTTTCCACTTTTGTCCCATCTCCTTTCTGATACACATATTCTATGTATTAAAATGAATTTCCTGCAATAGAATAGTTATACCCGGTTAATAGCCATTATTTTTGTGCAATTTTAAACTTTTACTTTTTTTTTATAAGGTGTTATAATATGAACATTGTTCATATAAAAGGTGATTATGTGCCAAAAATAATTGAAAATATAAAGGAAAACTTAATAATAGAAGGCAGAAAAACTCTTATTGAAAAGAGCTACAAGGAACTGAACATAAGGGATATTGCTAAAAATTGCGATATCGGTACAGGTACCTTTTATAACTACTTCCAGAACAAAGAAAAGTTTGTATATGAAATTTTCATGGATGACTGGAGAAAGATTATAATATTATCGGAAAGCCTTAAATCCACAAAGGTACCCCTAAAGAATAAAATCAGAGAGATATACATTTACCTGGACGGCTTTGTAGATAAGTACCTCTCCATTTTCTACGAAATTTCAATGCTTAAAGGTTACGGTCCTGAAAGGGACGATGATATGAAAGATCTTTATAAAATGGTTGAAGAAATTTTAAATATTGAAAAGGCAAACGGATCAATAAAATCTATGCTTACAACCCAAAGTTTGTCTTATTTTATTGTTTCAAACCTGATGTATCTGAGTAAAACCAAGTATATATCATTTGATGAATTATATAGTCATATGAATATTTAAAATTTTTTTAATATGAAGTGAACAATGTTCAGAAAGGGGAAAAAAATGAATACAACGAATACTAAGAGCGACAATAGGAAAAGAATTATTGTACTGGCAATTTTCCTATTGGGTATTTTTATGGGGGCTATAGACAGCGGTATTGTATCTCCCGCAAGAACTGTAATTAAAAATAGTTTTGGTATCAGCGAGTCACTAAGTGTTTGGATGGTTACCATTTATACTTTGGCTTACGCAGTGGCTATGCCCATAGTTAGTAAGCTCTCAGACAGGTATGGACGTAAAAAAGTTTATCTGGCCAGCATAATTATTTTTGCGGTTGGTTCCTTTCTTTGCGGTATCTCCAATTTTTACGGAAATTACACATTCTTCCTCATAGCAAGAGTTATTCAGGCTATTGGCGGAGGAGGAATCATGCCTATAGCAAACGCCTTTATAGGAAACAGTTTCCCTCCCGAAAAAAGAGGAACTGCACTGGGTTTTGTAGGAGGAGTTTATGGTATTGCCACTATCCTTGGGCCTACCATGGGTTCATCCATTCTGGATATTGCAGGAGTGGACCATTGGGGATGGATATTCTTTATAAACCTCCCTATAAGCTTGTTGATTCTGGTATTAAGCTACAATCTTAGTGAAAACCTAGGTGATACAGGGAAGAAGATGGATTTAAAGGGCAGTCTGGTACTGAGCATTATGATTTTAAGCATTATGTATGCCCTTACAAACCTGGATTACTTCCACTTTAGTCAAAGCATAAGGGATTTGGATGTTTATCCGTTCCTGATTTTATTTATCATCTCTTTACCTTTGTTTATCCTCATAGAAACTAAAGCAGAGGACCCGATTTTAAACCTGAGATATTTTAAGGAGCGTCAGATTCTTTTAACTCTTATTCTGGGCTTTATAACAGGTGTTGGCCTTATGGGGGTTGTTTTCATCCCTCAATTCGCTGAAAACATTCTAAAGATTAAGACCGGTAACGGAGGATATCTGGTTACATTGATGTCGGTTTTTGCAGGAATCAGTGCACCTCTTGGAGGGAAATTCATTGATAAATATTCTGCAAAACTGGTAACAGTCCTGGGTATGATTTGCACTGCCTTTGGAACTTTATTCCTGGCATTTTTTACAACAGCTTACCCCAGCTTTGTTTCAATAATGATAGGCTTGGTTTTTGTAGGTTTTGGTATGGGTTTCACCATGGGTACTCCCCTTAATTACCTTATGCTGTCATTTGTCAGTGAAAGTGAATCCGCTTCAGCGTTATCTACCTTGTCTTTGGTAAGGTCAATCGGAATTGCCGTTTCTCCGAATATAATGATTAACTTTATTGCTGAAGCAGGTAAGAGTGTTCAGGGTAAAGTGATGGCAGTAATGCCTGAACCACCCACACCTACGTTTCCCGGTTCCCAGTATGTATCAGGATACTTTGACATGTCCAAGATGACAAGCGGAGGCGGTATTTCAAGCAATGCCATTGAAAAGCTTAAATCAGCTGATGTTACTAGTGTTGTAGATGTTCTGAAAGATTTTTCCTCAAATATGCTTGATAAAATAATACCAACAATCAAGGATAAAATCGTCGCAGCAATGTCTGCCGCTCCAAAAGGTGCAGCTTCACAAATTAATCTGGATAAAGTTTTAAGTGACTGGAAGCTGGATTATCTTAATAAGATCGAAGGTGCAAGAACCACTATTGAAAATACATTTCAGACTGCAATAAGCATTGGCTACAGAAATATGTTTATAACAGCAGGTGTTATTGCTATTATAGGACTGGTTGCAGCCCTGCTTCTAAAAAATAAAAAGAAATCAGTACAAGAATAAAGTTTTAAACAACAAAAGCCACACAAAGGTGGCGCCTCTAAGAGATTTAATTATTTGAAACATTCGGCATAGTCGGTTTTAATACCGGCTATGCCTTTAAACGTCTGTGTATTTTCTCACGTTAAAACAGTAGAAAAAAATGACCTTCCAGCCTTTTGACATAAGGATTGATTTTTCTGGTAATAGATGGTATGCTGAATTTAATCTTAAATCTGCTATAATTTATTCCACACTTAGCAGAGAACGAAAGGAGTTGTTGTTTTATGACTATTTTTATTGAGGTGGCTTTAGTCTAAAACAGAATATAGGGCATAGCAGTATTTTTCAAGGTGTATAAATGCCTTTTATTGTTGTGCCGTTTCGAGTAACCTTTCGTTAATACTGTAGAATTTTATGGGCATGCGAACAGGTATGCCCGTGTTCATTTATTAACACTTGCATTACCTGAAACAATCCGTAGTTTGCAGCTATCGATGGCTGCTTGCTACGGTATTTTTATGCCCTTTTCTGTGATTAAAATTTGTGCAAGAAAAAGAATAATGGAGGGTTTAAGAAATGAATTTAACTATAAGGCTGGAGAACCCCGCGGACTACCGCACTGTTGAGGAGCTAACCCGTGAGGCATTTTGGAAAAACACAGACCTAGGCGTAACCATTGTCGAGCATCTATTGGTTCATAAGTTGCGGAAGTCAACCATATTCGTACCTGAACTAGATTATGTGGCTGAAACAGACGGAAAAACTGTTGGCAATATTATGTACTCTATAAGCAAAATCGTTGCTGAAGACAATCGAGAGCACGAAGTTTTGACCTTTGGCCCCCTCTCGGTATTACCGGAATATCAGAATCAGGGTGTTGGCAAAGCACTGGTGCAGTTTACCATCGCCGAAGCCAAGCGGCTCGGTTATACTGCTATCGTTTTCTGTGGCGAACCGGATTATTACCCGCGTTTGGGCTTTCGGAGAGCAGCAGAGTTTGGTTTAACCTATGCCGATGGCGGAACCTTTGATGCGCTCATGGCAATGGAACTCGTTCTCGGTGCGTTGTGCATAAAAGGTGGGAAGTTCTTTGAAGGTTCTGTTTTTCACACTATGACTGAGGATGAAGTAAAAGCGTTTGATAAGAATTTTTCACCTAAAGCTCCACGACCGGTTGTGCCGATTGATATGCTACTGAAGCGTTTGGAGCCGGTGGCAAGAGAAGCAATTAAAAGCTTGAATCTGGCGTGTTTGGGTGAATTGCGCGGGCGCACACAACGTGAAATCGCTTCATTGCCTGGCATTGATTGCATAGCCATCAACACTATACGTACAGTCATGCAGGAGCATGGTCGGATTTGGGGTGAAGGATGACAAGCAGATGCAAATCATTGCCTTCAGCACCAACCACATTGAAGCTTCAGCACCGCTGAGCTAAAATGTAAAAAAGGAGCTGTTGCAAAAAAGAAAGTTTTCCTGTTTTAACAAAGGTAACTCCCGTATAAAATTATATCAATGATTGCTTCTTTAGATATTTGCATGAGTTTCTAGTGGCTCATCATAGGATATTTTACCGTCGCTCACATTCATCGTCCATGATTCATTGTGTCGCTAAAACTACCTCGTGATAGGTTTTCCGGTAAAATATCCATGTTCAACCACAAACTACTGCAAATATCTTTAACCAAGCTTCCATTGATACAATTTATACTCTCGTACAAGTTAAAAAGGATAGAATTTAATTTTGCGACAACCCCGCTTTTAAACTTACTTGATATCGTAAATCCCTAAGTCGCACCCTCTAATGTGCGGCTTTTGCTGTTTGTGTATAAAATTATCAAGGATTTACTTTTACTATGATTTTATAGTAGCTTACTGTTTTTTTGTCCTCCGAGGTTACTTTTAATATAAAAAAGTCATTGTTGGATATAGGGGTGTTTGCATACGCTTCATCTGTTTGAAAGTTTGCTGCGGAGGCTCCTTCTGCATACTTGACTGCTTTTATTTCTGCTTCTGCGTAAGTCCCTCTGAACAACGTAATATATGCCCCGGCATTTGTTTCATCTGAAGCCGCTATGCCGGTCAGTTCCGTTGTTCCGGCTGTAACACCATTTATCGTCGGTGCCGGTACACCAACATTATAATAGCCTATAGCATCTCCTTTTATTGTTGACATATAGTCAAGTTTCGCCTCACTGCCTGCTGTCAGTCCGGGTGATGTTACCTCTGTTCTGTATGGTGTTGACATATTTCCTTCCTCATTAACGGCCACTGTCCATATGTTGTAGGTTGTTGAATATGAGGGAAGCTTATCTATGATAATTCTCTCCTCTACATTGGCTGATATGGGTACACTGCCTGAGGCTAACCCGGCCCCGTCTTTTCCGTTTTTACCTGCCAATACCTGTTCCTTTGTAGGATTCGGTTCGTAATAACGAACGTCTCCTGTAACTACATAGTATACCCTTCCTGATTGATTGGCTTTTACAACCAGCTCAACTTTCTTTGTGCCTGCTGCCTGTATAGGCCCGGCGATAGGATAGTATCCCATGCTTGGTACTGTTCCCTCAACAGTTACGACAACTTTGTAGTAATTTATTGTTACATTATCCTCTGCTGTTACTTTGATCAAAAAGAAGTCATTGTTTTTAATAGTCTGGTTTGTATATGCTAAATCCTTTTCAAAGTTCGCGATTGAGGCTCCATTTGTATACTTTACTACTTTTACCTTTGATTTTGTATCATTTGCCTTAAATAAGGTTATATATAATCCTGCATTCGAAGTATCAGCTGCTCTGGTTGCACTTATGGTTACCCTCCCCGGCACTGCAAGATTTTGATCTGCATTGGGAATTCCAAGGTCGCTGATTGTTACACCTTTTATGGTCGAAGCTGTACTTAATACTGAACTGCTGATTGGTGATAACTTTACGTTTTGATTGGATAACGGCGATGCAGCTGTCGAATCCAGAATAAGTGTATTGTTTCCCTTTGCAGTTACTCTATAAGTATATTTGCCTGGCCCCGCTGCAGTTATTGACGGCCCGAAATCAAAACCCGCCACTGCATTTTCAGCAGGCACAGTTACAGGAACTATCCATGCCTTTCCGTCTCTGTATGCCTGTACGGTATAGCTGACGGCATAGGGTACTTGGGTCCACTTTGCCACGTCCCCGTCCCAATTCAGACCCTCTGTTACTGTGGAGAGACGAATCACCCTCTGCCCAGCCGAGTGAACCGACCAGGGTCCGTCTGTAAATGGTGCACCGTCTCCTTTTCCCATTACCGTTACGTTATAGTTGCCTTCCCCTGCTGCTCTCATAGCTGTTAAAAAGTTGCAGGAGGTTGTTCCTGAGGGCAAATTTATTGGAGAGCCTACTTGTCCAGAATCACCATATAGTTGTACCACATAGCCTGATTCACTTGTAAGATCATCCCACCTGGCTGTACCGGTCTCATCTAATGTTACATTTGTAACCTGTGGCAGTGTGTAAGTTAATAGTGGTGATTTTACCACTATCTTATAATAACTTACTGTGGAGCCATTCTCTGATGTTATCTTAATTATGAAAAAGTCGTTGTTTATTATAGGTTCATTTGCATATGCCGGGTCTGTTTCAAAATTTGCCGTTGATGCCCCGCTTGCATACTTTACCACCTTAACATCAGCTTCTGTATAGGTTCCTCTTAGGGATGTAGTATAAGGCCACATATTGGTCTCATCAGTCGCCTGAGGTAAAGTTAGTTCTGTTGTTCCGGCTGTTACACCTGCGATTTTGGAAGAGGGTGTTCCGGTATTATAATAACCGATTGGGTTACCCTTTATTGTTGACATGTAGTCCAATTTTGCTTCACTGCCGGCAATTGCTCCGGGTGTTCTGATATCCGTCCTGTATGGCACAGTGATATTTCCAATTGAATCCACTGCCACTAACCATATGTCATATGTAGTAGAGTATTCCGGAAGATTATCTATTATAATACTCTTATCTTTGTTGGCTGTTATTGTAGTAGTGCCCCAGGCGTAAGCCGTATTACCATACCCGTCTTTGCCTGCCATTATCTGTCCGGCAGTAGGGTTTGGAGCGTATTTACTAACTATATAGTATACCGTCCCAGAATCGTCAGCCCTTACAATTGCCTCCGCTTTTTTTGTTCCTGCCGCCTGTATCTGACCTGCCATGGGATAGTACCCCAGTTGTGGTGCTGTTGCATCAACAGTCACTATTATTTTGTAGTATCTTATTTGTGTATTGTACGATGATGTTACCTTTATTATAAAAAAATCATTGTTTGAAATAGATTCATTTGTATATGCTTCATCCGTTTCAAAGAAGTGTGTCCATGTTCCTTCTTTATACTTGACTGCTTTTACCTTTGCCCCCGGAGCATTTTGGGCAAATAATGTGATGAATGCTCCGGCATTTGATGTGTCTCCCGCCTGAATCCCATTTAGCAGCACTTTTCCGGGTGTAACAGAACCCTCCAGTGTCCCTGAAGGGATTCCCAAGTCCGCTATTGTAACTCCTTTTATTGTAGATGCACTGCTCAAGGTGGCATCATTTCCAGGATCACCATCAGCATATAGATTTACCTGTAAGCACAGGCTTAGAATCGCTGCAATAAGAATCATTACACAAATACGTTTAACTAAATTAATATTTTTACTCAATTATAATACCTCCCATATAATACTTATACCCCGTCCTTCTTAAACTGGTTTACAATTCTGCAATGATTTATATAATCTGCGTCAGTCTTTACCTCACTGGAATAGTTCAGTCCATAAGGCCAAAAATGCTGACTGTCGCCATGCACAGCGTCCGTTGAAACACCAGTGATCTTTCTTAATTCTTCTGTGCCGGACGTTCCTGTATAAATTCCGTTTTTAACTAAAGAGAACCAACCTGAGCTCTGTCCTACACCTACAGTATGGGCAATTTCATGCATTGCGGTGCAGGTATCCATATAACTTCTTGATGAGCCGAACCTTATAGTTCCGTTGATATTTCCATCCGCTGTGGAAACTGATGTGTTGTAATATACGGTTAACTGCTTGCTGATGTTAGTGAGATTATTATAGTACATAACTGCAGAATCCATAGCGGCTTTTATTTTTGCATATGCATCCAATTGGTCGGCTGTCGGATTTTGTTCTCTGACCAGCGTATATATAATGTTACCCGTTGTTTGAGCAACAAGGTACCACTGCTGATTTTTACCTCCATTGTCAGTCCACTGGGCAACATCACCGCCGTTGGCTGTGGATGTGCTTAACACCTCCAGAAGCTTTCCGCTTCCCATGTTAACTATTTTATAATATCCCCCGCCGATATCAACAAGTCTCCATTTTTGATAATTACTTCCACTATCTGTCCCTTGGACAGCATCCCCGCCGTTATCAGCAGATGAGTTTAATATTTCCAAAACTTTACCACTATTACGGTTAACTATTTTGTAGTAACCTGCCCCTGCATCCATAAAACTCCACTGCTGGTTTGTTCCACCTGTAAGCCCCCATTGAATAACATTTCCACCATCAGCAACAGTTGCTTCGGATACGTCCAGAAGCTTGCCACTGTTACGATTGATTATCTTGTAATTAACACCCGTCTTAATATCTGTTGCCGGAGTATTTACAGGCAGTGTAGTTACTATGCCCAGTAAATACTGTTTCAAAATAGCATAATCCACTGAATCTGCGGTATTATCCAGATTAAGATCCATACTGCTATTGTAAGTTCGTTCCGAATCCATCAGATACTGTTTAAACCCTACCAGATCCAACGCATTAACGCTGCCATCGTTGTTGAAGTCACCATATATTAGTGAAGTCCCCGTCACCGTCCCATCAGCTGAACAAACACCTGAATTGAGCACTACTGTCAAAAGCAGTGTAATAACAACAATAAAGCCCTTGATTTTCATTAGCATACCATCTCCTTTTTATTTTGACATGTAATGGTATAATATCAAGCTTTTACAAGTTAATCAATAAATCCCTAAAAGAACTATAAATTATCTATGCTTGTATTTTCTCTATGTTCTGTGGAATGGTTTATTTCTCCGTCATCCAGTGAATCCTTTATAAGCTCATACCATTGCTGAAGTTTTTTCTCAAGAAGGTTTTTAGGAATAAAAATCCTCAGCCACAAAGGCATAACATTATAAAGCTGGTTAAGTACAGCCTCAAACCTTTCCTGCCCCTTCTTTGTCCCTGTAATAACCTGCTCAGCCTGTACAATCATTTTATATGCCATTTCTCTCAACTTCGTCCAGCGGTGTTTAGTTATCAGGTAAATGACGTACCCTGCAAAGCCTATGGCAATTAATACAACAAACCAATACTCAGTTAAAAATTCCTGCATAAAGACTTCCCCCCCATTTTAAACAATGTCCTTATTTGCTTTCTAAGAAATAAGGCAAATTGGAAACACTATTTACAACCGGAGTTGCTTTAGGACAAGCAACGGGACAAAAAAAAGGCAGATACAGCTTACACTCATCGGTGTGCTGTACCTACCATTTAATTAGTAAAATTATTCTTCATTTTCAGACTCAGTATTTTCTTCTTCTGATTCTCCACGTGTTTCTCCACGGGTTGTTTTCATTGCCTCCAGTTTCGGGCCAAGCTTTTGTTTATAGCCCTTTGGAGCTTTTTCATAAAACATTTTTAAAAGTAACTCTTCAGTAACAACTTTAACTTTGTGTTCCACAACCCAACTCTCAATCTCACGCCTTATCATGGAACGGAAAATTGAAGGAACGGCAGACATAACTGCTTTATACATTTTTCTGCTGTTGCCCTTCCAAGTAACATTGTCTAATGCTGAACCGCTCATTATTACCTCCTGCCCGTATGGCTGCAACCATAAAAATAATACTACATACTATGGCAGATAATGAGTTTTGGTTCTAATTCTGATTATAAAAGTCCTTTTATAAGCTCGGCATGGCTCTTTTCAGACAAATATGACAATGGTACGTCAAATACTGTTTTTGCTCCGAAGCTACCTTCATTGTTCATACGTGCGGCAGCTCTAGCATATGCAACCAATACATTTGCAGTAAATTCAGGGTTACTGTCCAGTTTAAGTGAAAATTCTATAATGTGGTTGTTAACGGTGTCTATGCCTGTTTTTCCACTTCTGAATACAAACCCTCCGTGAGGCATCTTTGAATGGCTGCTTTTGAGTTCCTCTTCACTTACAAAATGTACTATAGTATCATAGTCTGCAAAATAATTGGGCATATTCTTTATGTCAGCTTCAATTTTTGCTTTATCAGCACCTTCCTCTGCCACAACAAAACACTCTCTCAAATGCTTCTGTCTTGTTGACAGTTCAGGATTTTTTCCGTTTCTTACACTGTCAATCGCATCATCTATGGGAATAGTATACTGAATAGCATTCTTTACTCCGGTTACCCTTCTGATAGCATCAGAATGGCCTTGGCTTACACCTTTACCCCAGAAGGTATAATCGTTTCCTTCCGGCAGAATAGCACCTGACAGCATCCTTATCATTGAGAATAAACCAGGATCCCATCCTACAGAAATTACAGCTGTTTTATTTGCAGCTGATGCAGCCTTATTTACTTTTTCAAAGTACTCAGGAATTTTGGCATGTGTATCAAAGCTGTCAACAATATTGAACATAGCAGCAAATTCAGGCCCTTGTTCAGGAAGGTCTGTTGCAGAACCTCCGCAAAGAATCATTACATCTATATCATTTTTATATTTATCAGCGTCTTTTATATCTACTACCTTGACTCCGGGAGTTTTTAAAACTACACTTTCGGGACTTCTTCTGGTAAATACGGCAACCAGTTCAGTATCACTATTCTGTCTTATTGCCGCTTCAACGCCCTTACCTATATTCCCATATCCCACAATACCTATTCTTACCTTGCTCATTGTTATCCTCTTTTCTATTTATAGTATAGTTTTATATTATATATTGAAGTTTGCTATCAAGTCTTCAAAAGTATCCCTGCGTCTTATCAGCACAGGCTCGCCGTCTTCTTTAATAAGTACTTCCGCAGGTCTTAGCCTCATATTGTAATTTGAACTCATTGCAAAACCGTATGCACCCGCATCCATTATTCCAAGTATATCCCCTTCCTTTATAACAGGGAGTTTTCTGTTCTTTGCTATAATATCGCCGCTCTCGCAGATATTACCTACTACTGTTACATCCTCTGCTTCACAGCCATTTAAAGGATTTCCGTTTCTATACACTTCTATGTCATGGTGTGAATCGTACATAACAGGTCTTGCCAGTACATTGAATCCTATGTCAGTACCAACATACTTATTTCCATAGTTAGCCTTTGTAGCATATACGTTACCCAGAATTACTCCGCTTTCTGCAACAATATAGCGGCCCGGCTCAGTCTTGAAAAGTATCTTCTTTCCATATTTGTCAGTCCACTGTTCAAGAACCTGTGTAAGCTTTTCCTTAAAGCTTGCCAAATCGAGGGGTTCCTGGCCTTCCTGCTTTTTATACGGAATTCCGAAGCCGCCCCCCATATCAACAAAATCTATGTCTTCAAACTGCTCTGCTACAGCAAGTAAGGATTTTACCCCTTCAATGTAGGAATCGCCTTCCATAAACAATGAACCTATGTGTTGGTTTACACCGCATATTTTCATATTGTACTTTTGTGCAATCTCCTTTACCTGATCCACGCAGTCAATATTTACTCCAAACTTTGTTTTCTTTCCGGCTGTTACAACCTTTTCATGGTGCCCCGCTCCAACTCCCGGATTAAACCTTACAGCGGCTTTTCCTCCGGGGTTGATTTTGCCAAGCAATTCAAGCTGTGAAAGAGAATCAACACTTACCAGCACACCGTTGTCAACTGCATACTTTAATTCTGCTTCTGAAACGTTGTTAGGAACGAAAAACAGATTTTCAGGTTTAAATCCCGCATGAAGCAGCAGCTGTATCTCACCTGCTGACATTGCATCGGCCCTGAGTCCTTCTTCCTTCACGATTTTCAAAATAGTAAGGTTTGAATTAGCCTTTATTGAATAGTTTGGAATGAAGTTTTTGTAATCCACAAGATTCTTCATATCTCTGCATTTTTGTCTCAATACTTTTTCATTGTAGACATATAAAGGACTCCCAAATTCCTTTATGAGCTTTTCCGGGTTTGAATTGCCGAAAAAGTTAGTTTTTGTTGAATAGTATTCTACCATAGTGTACACCTCTTTAATTTAATTTGTATTATTAATTTGATTATTTTCAATATTAATTAGCCTTATTTCATTGGTTAAAGAATCTTTAATAACATCAACCATATTCTGATTCATTGAAAATAACCCCGTAGCACCAAATTCACTTAAATGTCCTGTAAGAACATTTGAGGAGTCTGTAATAAGCCGGACACTTCCGGGCTTCTTTTGGGACCTATAACATGTAAAACCTTCCATACCGGTACAATCAGAGGTTATCAGAACTACTTTGAGTCCTCTTTCCTTTGCATTGACAAGTTCTTCTAAAACCAGCTCCAGCTGATTTCTGGCTATCGAAATATATATCCTGTATAGAGCTTCATTTATCATGTTTTTCATTTTATTAACTATCTGCTCAGTCCCGTTAATGGTTACAAAAGTATCCTTGGGTATATTGACCTTTGGAATCTCCTCAATTACCTTTATTATCTGTGAAAACTTTCTTTTGAGGTTTTCTACAAGCTCATTGACAGGCACCGCTCCATATTGAGCCGTTTCACTGCTTATTTTATAAGCACCGCCCTTGTCGCACAAGCCGGCAAGGCCAAGATAAGCGTTTGACCGTGGAATCCCTGTGAGCTTGGATGCTTCATATCCTGTCAGCTCACCTTCCCTACAGAGAGTAACATACAAAACAGACTCATGTCTGGTGAAACCCGCCTGCATTAGAGCGTCAATAATATCCACCTGCAACATCTCTCTTCATAAAAATATAGTGGTTCTATATAAAACCACTATATAATATTTCTAGTTTATTGTCAACGGATACCTATTTATTAAACTTCTCTTCCAGAATCTCTAAATTCCCCTGAGACGGCTCTATATCACCATAACGTACAGAATTATAAATTTCAGACATCAGCTTGTTAAGCTCAGTTTCAGATGGTACCGCCGCCGAAGCACTTCTCGATATCTCGTCTGCCGTTGAAGATTTTTTAATGTTAACTCCAATCCCCGTTGATTTATAAACAAAGTTTCTGAACAATCTTCTTATTTTGGCTTTGCCATCCGGTAATTTGTTATAGGGTACTTCACTGCTGAATAATCTCCTTGCCCTGTCAAGAAACCTATGGGTGATTTTCTTTATATTTTTACCGTAAAGACTCTGCTTTTCATCAATCAGTCCGTTTTCGTTTACTATTACGGCTGCTGCTTCTCTGTTTGAAAGCCATCCTGCAATATTTCGTATAAGCTTGATTACCAATTTTGTTATTGTGTAGAAAAGATAAATGGTAAAAGCCGCTATCAGAATTACAGCAAACACATCCAGCACTATCCTCAGTATTTCATCAAACAGGCTTGAGGATTCTTTTACTCCCGGGAACTGCTGCCCGGGAATGGGCTTTTCCTCTGCCTGAGTTTTTCCGGGACTTAGTAGCATAGCTAACATCTCAAATATTTTTCCCACTAACCTAAATACAAATTTATAAATTTCAGATATCCGTCCGAAAGTTCCCATTATTATAAGTACCAGAAGTATTACTCCACCGAATATCCGGTTATTCTTTCGTTGTGTCCTGCTTATGTCCATGCTGGCTGTTCCGAACCTTCTTGAATCATCCAGCTGCCTTAATATTAAAATTAAAACCACGGAGATAACCGAAATGCATATGATTGCATTTCCATATCGAACACTGTCACTCATATCCGCAACTTTGTTTATTACCCCATAAATGATATTTATGATGAGGGCTAGTATTGCTGTCTGCATAGATAAATCGTTTTCTTTTTTTAAGCCGTACCATGTACCGAGGAAGACAGCCATACACAGTATGGTCACAATAAGCCTGCCAAGGACAGTACCCGTAGCGACAACCCCCACAAGAATTGATACACCCAACGAGATGGTGTTATACATATAGGCTTTTATGTTAAATCTGCATATAAGCGCAGCCACAAAAGCAAGTACCACCATAGTAACTGATAAAACAACGGAAGTATTGGCCGGAAGAATTAGCTGCATAATAAAGTAGGTAATCGGCATCCAAGCCAGTCCTTGCAATACGTTTATTGGCAGAAATAATTTCGACATTATTCCACCTCGCTTTCAGAAATAATCCAAGTCTCAACCTCATGTCCGGAACGTTTCAGTTCTTGAATCTGTTCCTGGATTTGTTCATCATTGTAAAGAGAAATAATAAGTATATCTGTATCCTTCGGAATAGTGTTTTTTATGTTTTTTATCATTGTATAAAAGGATTGCACCCTGTGAAGCTGAAGTTTTGCCATGGCCTCAAAAATAGTAAAAAGCTGGATCTGACTGCACCGAGATGGAATATTGACAATTTCTTTTTGATCTCTGAAGTGTCCGTTACAGCAAAATCCTGTAGATATCCCCTGTTTTATTGTTTTATCAACTATTGAAGTACAGAAGTGAATGCCCAGTTCTATTTTTTCACATTCCCTCTCATTGGGGTAATTATCCTGACTGTTGCTGGAATCAATATTAAATAAAATCAAGAGCTTTGTATCTGCTGAATAGTCATACTTGTATACCTGAAGTGAATTGGTTCTAGCCGTAGACTTCCAACTGATGGACGAAATAGGATCTCCCGCCTGATACTCCCTTACTCCTGCCACAAGAAACGGGTCTGGGTTTATGAACCTCCTTACAACTGCATCTCCTTGGAGAGAACGGCAACACTGAACCATTCTGTTTTCAGGCAGAGGACTTGGATAGATAAGTAGCCTGACCTCATTTTCATATGAAGATATCTTTGTAACAAAGCCCAGAATGTCCCCTGCCGTAAGAGTTACATTTCCAACGTTGTACTCCCCTCTTTTTCGGCAGGTCACCGTATGAGTTCTTTTCAGCCGATAGAAAGGCATTATGGAAAAAACACTTCTGTGATAGCCCCCCTGAGACACCTGCATATTTTTAACAGCACTGAACTCAAGGTTCGGACTTATCCGGGACTCTGCTTTCATCCATGGAATGGGCAAAAAACTATTGTTTTCTATGTCCTCAATCATTGATATTATATCGCCCTCAAATACGGAGGTTTCCGAAACAGTTCTGCGGTATACTACTCCTTTAAGCAAAAACCGCTTAAAAAGATAGGTTTCAATGAGAATTAGCAGCGGCAGAGCAAGTGCGATCTGCAAAAATAACATACTTCCTCCTATTCAAGCGGAACCGCTGTCTGTTCTAAAATATTATTGATAATTTTCTCTCCGGGATTGCTATTATCGGCTGTAAGGCCTTTTGGTATTATTCTGTGTGCCAGAACAGGAACTGCCATGGCCTTAATATCATCAGGCGTGACAAATGTACGGTTTTTAAGCAGAGCGTGAACCTGTGCGGCTTTCATCAAAGACAACGTACCTCTTGGGCTGACTCCCAGATGAACCCCTGAATGTTTCCTTGTTGCTTCTGCAATATTTATTATGTACTCCATTATATCCTCTGAAACCTTTACTTTTGAGTATATCTCTGATGCTTCATTTATTTCGGTTGCTGATACAACTGACTTTAATTCCGAAAGAGGGTTATTTTCCTTGAACCTCTTGAGAATATCTATTGAAGACTTGGTATCGGGATACCCCATTGAGGTTTTAATCAAAAACCTGTCCAGTTGGGCCTCCGGCAACGGAAATGTTCCCTGTATTTCTATGGGATTCTGAGTAGCTATAACGAAAAACGGAGCAGCAAGTTTTCTTGTTTCACCGTCAATTGTAACCTGTTTTTCCTCCATACATTCCAACATTGAGGACTGAGTACGGGGAGTGGCACGGTTAATCTCATCTGCAAGCACAATGTTGGAAAATACAGGGCCGGGTCTGAAAGTAAAATTACTTTCCTTCTGGCTGTAAAAATTTATACCTGTAACATCAGACGGCAATAGGTCAGGTGTAAACTGTATACGCCTAAAACTGCAGTCAAGGGAGGCAGCCAATGCTCTTGCAAATACCGTTTTCCCTGTTCCGGGGACATCCTCTAAAAGCATATGCCCTCCCGTAATTATGCAAATTAATGACAAATCAATTATATCTTCCTTACCTACGATTACTTTTGAAACGTTTTCTTTTATCCTATGTACGACTAATCCTATATCTCCAAGCTCCATATATTTTACCCACCTTTAGTAACTTTTCCCACAATTATATCACACAAATATAATCGAGTTACATATTATCTTAGCCGTTATTCTTTATCTTTTTCACCTTGCCTTTTCCGAAAATTTCATATAAACCCATTAAAAGAAGGAAAATCCCAAAAATATGCTTTAAAGTTGCTCCGTTCATGGCAAGTGCCAGCTTAGACCCAAGCACTGCTCCTCCAAGTCCCGAAACAACTATTGGTATGCCCATTCTAAAGTTTACATTTTTGTTTTTCATATGTATTGCAAGGGCGACAATAGCAGTAGGAATAAAGAAAAGCAAGTTTACACTTTGTGCTATGTGCTGCTCGGGTTTAACGAAAATTACAAGCGCAGGTATAAGTATTGCTCCCCCTCCTATTCCCATACCGCTTATTATTCCTGCTGCAAGACCTATTAAGATAACTATCATAGTCCCTCCGATTTAAAATAAATTCTAAAAAATCATTCTTATTGCTGCAAGTATCATAAATATTCCAAATATCTTTCGAAGAATATTTGACGGGCATTTATTCAGAAGAAAAGCTCCTATGGCGCCTCCCACAACGCCTCCCACCATTGCTTTCCATGTTATGTTCCAGTCAACATAATTATGTGACAAATAGAAATAGGCACTCACAAGTGTCAATGGCAGAATAATAAGTAGTGCCGTAGCATGAGCCTTGTGTTCGTCGGCATCCAGCAGGAATACCATGGCGGGAACAGCTATAGTTCCCCCTCCAGACCCAAAAAGGCCGTTTGCCACTCCAGCGGCTATGCCTATCAGTATGTATTTCAGATACCTTGCCGTCCTGCTTGAAAAAGCCATTTATAACAACCTCCGAAAATAATTACTTCTCTTTGTTATTGTTTTAAAATATATTTAATTATAAACTGGTAAAAATTCGTTAATTTGATATTTTCCGTGTACAACGTATGATAAAATTGAAATAACGGAAGGAGCCTTACATATGACAAAACATAAGCCATACATAATGCGTTCACTCATTTCTTTTTTATTGTTGTTTTCATTTATTTTTATTTACCCTGTTAATGTTCAGTCTACTGCCGGCGGTAATAATGTTTCCAAGAAAGAACTGGTTCTTGTAAAGGACTATACAAAAAACTTCGTCCTAGATATGAAATATGCCACCTGTAACAATTTTACGGGCAAAACCCTATATCCGTCCCCTACCTGCGTTCTTACCAAAGGTACTCTTGATAAACTTATCAAGGCAAATAACCTTGTTATGAAGCAGGGTTACAAAATAAAAATCTGGGATGCATACCGTCCTTTAAGTGTTCAAAAAATCATGTGGGATGCCACCCCTGATAAAAAATATGTGGCAAATCCCTATGGCTCCGGCTCAAAGCACAACAGAGGTGCTGCTGTTGATGTAACACTTGTAGACAGTAAGGGAAAGGAACTGAAAATGCCTACAGGCTTTGACAATTTCTCTGTAAAAGCTTCTCCCAACTATAAGGGAATGACTTCTGAGCAAAGGAGGAATCTTACCATTCTATCCAAGGCTATGACTTCTTCAGGCTTTAAGACCATAAGTACCGAATGGTGGCATTTTGAGGACATAGACTGGAAAAACTATAAAACTCAGGATACATCACTGAGTAGATTTGACAAAGTAAACTATACCCTGGATAAAAACAAAATTGAGAGTCTCAAATGTATTAAAGAAACCGATACTTCTCAACTTGTAGTAGTAACCTCTCAATTAATTAATTCTTCAAATGTAATAATCAGTACATATGAAAAGAAAAATAATGAATGGGTAAACATACATAAGAACTTACCGGGATACATAGGCTTAAAGGGTTTTTCTTTAAATAAGCAGGAAGGGGATAATAAAACACCTGTTGGCGCTTTTACAATAGGTACCTGTTTTTCAAAAACTTCAAGGGTTGAAACAGGACTTAATATTTACAAATATGACTCAAAGGATGTATGGGTAGATGATTCAGGGTCAAAATATTATAATACACACCAACGCGAACCTGCAAACGGAAGATGGAAATCCTCTGAAAACTTCAGCAAGGTTAAAAATGGTATTTATGATGTGTTTTTTAATATCGAGTACAATAATTCAAGAGTAAAGAACAAGGGCAGTGCCATATTTTTTCACATAGCTAATCCTACAGTATCGATAAAATATACTAACGGATGCGTTTCAGCTGACAGACAAAATCTGTTGAAAATCGTAAAATGGTTGAATAAAGATAAAAACCCATTAATACTGCAGGGCCCTTTGTATGAGATAGTCAAATATTAGGTTGAATAATAGTTTATTTAATTCTATAATTTATGTTAGCTGTAACAGGCTATAAAACTATACGGAGAGGTATATTTATGGATTCAAACAATAACAGCAGTCTTTTAAAGAGCAAGCTTTTCAGATACGGTTGTTATCTACTCCTTGCTTTACTTATAATATATATGTTCGGAAAGATAGATTTTTTTATCTCACCCTTTCAGAGCTTTGTATATTCAATAATCTTCCCTATACTTTTCGGAGGTTTGTTATACTATATCCTAAGGCCAATAGTACTAATGCTGGAAAAAGGAAGGATTCCTCACATATGGGCAATAATCCTTGCTTTTGTTATTGTTCTGTCTGCATTGATACTGTTGAGTTCCTATACCGGGTCAATCATCAAATCCCAGTTTAACGACTTTGCAAAGAATCTTCCCTTCTTGTATGAAAGGGCTGAAAATACTCTTAATAACCTTTTGAGTAGTAATTTGCTCAGTTATTTTGACTTTTCAAATTTTCAGACCTCAGATTTAGCAGATAAAGTTTCAAATTTTCTGGAAAGTGCTGCTAAGAGTGTAGGAAAGAATACAATAAACTTTATAGGCGCTATAACAAATATCGGTTCAATAATTATAATTCTTCCGATCATACTGTTTTATTTCTTAAAAGACGGGCATAAGTTCATGCCCAGTGTAGTAAGATTTTTTCCTGCTTCTCAAAAAGACAATATGAGAAAGATTCTAACAGATATAGATTTTGTACTTTCAAACTATATTGCAGGTCAACTTCTGGTGGCTTTCTTTATAGGACTTCTGATGTATATCGGTTATCTGATTATAGGCTTGAAATACTCCTTACTGCTGGCAATCTTTGCTATGATAACCTGTATTATTCCATTCTTCGGCCCATGGATAGGCATAGTTCCTGCTATACTTCTGTCTCTGGCAGACAACCCCTTCATGGCAATAAAGATATTTATAGTAATGACTATTGTTCAGCAGATAGATAATAACTTTATTTCACCTCAGGTCATGAAAAAAAGCATGGACATTCACCCTCTGACAGTCATTCTTCTGTTGATGGGTATAATACCTATATTCGGCTTCATAGGTTTAATAATAGTTATTCCTCTGTATTCCGCAATTAAAATAACAATCAAAAATATAATTGAAATGTACTACCCCAAATATGCAGAAGCACTTAATTTTGATATGCCCAACGAACCTGAAAAGCCCAAAAAGAAAGCAAAGTTCAGTTTTAAGAAGAATGATTAAAATTGATATTTATATCAAGGACTTCTGACCTGCTACCGATACGGACTGTGGGGCCCCATGTTCCGTATCCGCAGGATACTATAAGATTAAAATTGCCGTCCTTTAGATAACCGTGATCTTCTTCGAAAATGCCACTTGTTACAATGTTTATAGGAAAGAACTGTCCGGCATGTGTATGGCCTGAAAGTTGTAAATCCACACCTTCTGACCTGGATTCTGTCAGATCTTTTGGTTGATGGTCAAGCACTATAACCGGCAGACTTTTATCTACACCCTCCAAAAGGTTACTAAGTTCTTCTCTATGGTAGCCACTGCTATTTGCCATATAGTCCTCACGTCCTACCAGATAAAAGCTGTTGTTAACCTTAACATATTTATCTCTTAGAACCACCAGCCCGCTTTCCTCACACATTCTGGTTATCTCTTCAACATCATTTGAATAGTATTCATGATTTCCCATTATGACATAAGCACCGAATCTGGTTTTAAGTCCTTTCAGCTCCTCCAACATATTTGCCTTTTTGACGGGTTCTATTTCTCTGTCAATTAAATCTCCTGTTATAACTGCTATATCAGGATTAAGAGAATTTATCTTCTCTACTGCTATGCGAAGCCTGTCCCTGCCTATAGTATCTCCAAGATGCACGTCTGAAATCATGGCACACTTTAACTGCTTCATATCTGCTGCCTTTTTATCAATACTGACAGCATATGAAACAACTCTTGGTACAACGGCATTGTATGTTCCCACAGTAAGAATAATCCCTACCAATAACACTACCGCCACTGCCACAAGCCAGGCTCTGTCTCTTAGGAAGCCAGGAAGAATATTTAGTTTTCTTCCAAGAATTCTGAAAACATCCAATATGACAACAAACCCTATAAAATATACAAATGCAGCCAGCCAGTAACCTCCCACAGTGTTAACTGCACGTTCAATCCATTCTGGAAAGTGTTTGCCTCCTAACATTCCCACAAAAAATGTAGAAGCCAGTACGGCAATAATACCCCAGTATGCATATTTATTTACTGGAACCTTGGTATTTATAGATTTTAGTCCTCTCAGCCCGATGTAATAATTAAGTAAAGCATATGTAAGAAGTGCAAATCCTGCAGTTATCAGTCTCATAATTTTCTCCTCACTATTTTTTCGTATTCATTAGTAATAATTACCTTTATTTTTAAAAACAATACAGATTATAAAATATATTAATAGTAATTTTTGCATATATTAAGGGTATTTTCAAGCATGTATGAGCTTATTATGAATATATTTATAGTAATAATCAGTTGGGGGTTTTTATGAAATACATATATAAGTCAGGAATTATAGTGTCATTGTTCCTAATAATTCTTGCCATAACAACAATCTGTATAAGAGTAGACAATCAGAATCACAAAACAAGTATAATCGGAGGAGATGTCAAGGAATCACAACAAATTAAAGAAACTGATGAAGTATTATCAAGACAGACTGTTTCTATCATGAAAGAAAAACGAAATAATTTCAATGAAACTTATTTCAGGCCATCTACTCAGAAGTCCCTGAATAACAATTTTATTGATTCCAACACCTTTTCAGAAACTTTTAAAGGAGGAACAGTTCCGGCCCCCTTGATGGATACACCGGTTAAAACCATAGTCAACTATTTCAGTGTCCTTCAGCAGTCTGAAAACCTGACAGATGAAAAAACGGGTGGTTGTGGCACTGTGGGTTATGCCAAAGAGCCATACCCTATAGCATATCAGTTTCTTTCTGAGAGAAACAAGAAATCAATGCCTTACAATGAATATCTGGATTCTTTTCAGGGTATAGGACATATAAACCTCATCAAAATAGTACCGATAATAGCGGAAGACCCCAAGGACATCAGCTATTTTCTAGAATTGGAAATCCTTGAGGGTACAAGTACCGGCGGAACATCTTTCAACTATTACTTTGCGGAGATGTGTCTTGTAAACGAAAATAACAGGTACTATATTGATTCTTTATCTCTTATGCCGGAAGATTTCTTTTGTGCTCCATATCACGGCTGGTCTCATAACGCGGAATCATATGTGGAAATCGTATACGGAAATTGGTGTGGTTTGATTAAGAAACAGTATGTTCCTCAACAGAATGAATTTACCAAGGAAATTGTGGTAGACGGAGTAAATGGGGACAAATACATGTTCAAGTTTGCAAAATTGACCAACGGTACGGATTTTCTTATTAACACTCTGGTACAGAAAGAGGGTGCTTGGGTTCCTGTAGATATTGATGTTGATAAGTGTCTTCAAAAAATGAAAAGAGAAAAGCATAGCAACCGCGGATAACGGACACTATGCTTTGCTTTCTAGGCTTTAATGCTATTGTAAACTCTTTTTGCGTACTCTTTTGCTGCTTTTATATCGTTTGCATCAGGACTTTTTCTGTTTGCAAATATAAAATACTTTCCCTTGCAACAGAAGGATTCATCAACAACATTTATACCCTTTTCTTTTAAGAGTGATTTAATTGTATCAATTGCAGAACCTGCTACACCTTTTCCGTTAGTTCCAAACACAGCTACATTTTTTACTCTGTCTTTGTTTAAAGTTCTGATAAATTCCAGTAGTTTTTTATCAGGCTTACCTGCGTATTCACCTGTACCAAGAAACAGTAAGGCAACGTTTTCAGGAGGATATGCAGGGGGAATCTGTTCTGATTTCAATACATCATTCAGCTCATCTGCAATTGCATCCGCGATTTTCTTGGTATTTCCACCTTTACTGTAATACAAAACCCATGTCTTCATTGAAATCTCCTCTACAAATATTGTTATGTTTGTAAAAGACTTATTGGTTCTGCCGGATATATACGTCTATAGCCTCAGCTGCTTTCTTTCCGGCACCCATTGCCAATATAACAGTAGCCGCACCGGTAACAGCATCACCACCGGCATAAACTCCACTCTTACTTGTTGCACCAGTCTCTTCTTCAACTATTATACCGCCCCACGATTGTATGTCAAGTCCGGGGGTAGTGGATGATATAAGGGGATTTGGAGATTGTCCTATTGCTATTATAATAGTTTCAAGGTCTACAACATGTTCTGAGCCTTTCTTTTCTACAGGACGTCTCCTTCCCGACTTGTCAGGCTCGCCAAGCTCCATTTCCACACATTCCATTCCTTTTACCCATCCGTCCTCTGTTCCTATAATCTGTTTAGGATTAGTCAGAACCTTGAAAATTATTCCCTCTTCCTTGGCATGATGAACTTCTTCAAGTCTTGCAGGCATTTCTGCTTCGGAACGTCTGTATATGATGTAAACATTCTCAGCTCCGAGACGCTTTGCGCTTCTGGCAGCATCCATAGCAACATTACCGCCACCTACTACTGCAACATTTTTACCTACAAACACCGGGGTATCTGTACTTGGGAACTTGTATGCACCCATAAGGTTTATTCTTGTTAAAAACTCATTTGCAGAGTAGACTCCGTTGTAGTTTTCTCCGGGTATACCCATAAAGCTTGGCAGGCCGGCACCGGAGCCTATAAATACTGCCTTGTAGCCGTCTGCTTTAAGATCTTCAATGGAAAGTACCTTTCCTATTACCATATTAGTCTGTATATCAACCCCCAGGTCCTTTACTGTTTGGATTTCCTGCTGAACCAAAGCCTTTGGAAGACGGAACTCAGGAATTCCATACATAAGAACCCCACCGGGTACGTGGAAGGCTTCAAAAATTGTTACTTCGTATCCCATTTTTGCAAGGTCTCCTGCACAGGTAAGTCCGGCAGGGCCTGATCCAACTACAGCCACCTTTATACCATTACTTTCAGGCTTGTTAACGATAGACTTTACATTCTGCATGTACCAATCAGCTACGAACCTTTCAAGTCGACCTATCCCAACAGATTCACCCTTTTTAGTTCTTACACACACCATTTCACACTGGGACTCCTGCGGACAAACTCTTCCACAGACAGCAGGCAGGCTGTTGGTTTCTCTTATTTTATTATATGCTTCCTCAAATTTACCTTCTGCTACAAGCTGGATAAACTCAGGTATTTGTACGTTAACAGGGCAGCCTGAAACACATGGCTTGTGCTTGCAGTTGAGGCATCTCTGTGCCTCTTCAATAGCCATCTGCTCATCGTATCCAAGTGCTACCTCTTTAAAGTTCTTGTTTCTTATGTCCGGCTCCTGCTCAGGCATTTTTACCTTAGTTAATGACATATTAGGCATTATTTGCACCCCCAAGTCTGCATACGTGTATATCAGTAGATTCCTTTTCCTGTCTTTTGTACATGTTCTGTCTTCTCATTGCTTCGTCAAAATCTACTTCGTGACCATCAAAGTCAGGCCCGTCTACACAAGCAAATTTTGTCTTTCCCCCGACTGTAAGTCTGCAACCTCCACACATGCCAGTTCCGTCAATCATTACAGGGTTCATGCTTACCAATGTCTTAATACCGTATTCTCTGGTAAGGTTGCTAACAGCCTTCATCATTACAAGTGGCCCTATAGCAATAACCAAATCATATTTATTTCCTTCATCTATGAGCTGCTTTAACACATTTGTAACAAAGCCCTTGTTTCCGTTTGAACCGTCATCAGTTGCTACAATCAGTTTGTCGCTTACCTTCTCCAATTCTTCTTCAAGTATAATAAGGTCCTTATTTCTGAAGCCTGTGATAGCATGTACTTCTGCCCCAAGACAGTGAAGCTTTTTGGCTTGAGGATAAGCTATTGCACTCCCCAGACCGCCTCCGATTACAGCAACCTTTTTATATCCGTCAAGATGTGATGCAACGCCTAACGGGCCCACAAAGTCAAGGAGACTGTCTCCCTCATTCAATTCTGCCAGTTCTCTGGTGGTCTTACCTACTATCTGGTATATAATTGTAACAGTTCCGTTTTCCCTGTCATAATCAGCTATAGTAAGGGGTATTCTTTCTCCCCCTTCGGATATCCTCAAAATGATGAATTGTCCCGGCTCAGCCTTATTCGCTATTAGTGGTGCGTCTATAGACATTAAAACTACTTGAGAATTCAATACTTGTTTTTTTACTATTTTAAACATCCAAATTCCCCCCCATTTTATAATATGGTTTCACGACATTCTACTTGTAATTTTATAATTATGATGTACTAAAAGTCAACACAAACGATAGGTTTAAATAATACCATTTATCATAACCTAACCCATCAAAATATTATCTTTTTTCCGTAGGCATTTCACCCACTGTAATGTCGGTAAAACCTTCCATAAGTGCATTTAAGACATCTTGTTCTGTTACTGACCTAATAAGATTCAGGTCATTATCCAATACCTTTATTATATGAAATACATTGGAATAATCCATTGATTTTACCAAGTCCAGTAGTTTTACATCCTTCATAACCGCAATTTCCCTCACAGGAACAATACCTTTTCTAATAATAGCCGAACGTTTTAAAATTAAGTTCCTCATATTCAATATTGCGGCCTCCTTTTTATTTTTCCTTAATAGAAAAAGAATGTAGACTCCTATTAAAATAAAACTTCCATTGTATCCACTTTTAATTAATACCACCGTTCCAATACATATAATCACAAATGAGAAAAACATTGAAAAAATATGCATAAGCTTATTTGCTCGGAATAGCCCAAGGCATCCTGATAAAATTTCCATTGAAATTTTTCCTCCATCAAGAGGAGGCACCGGAATTAAGTTAAAAATAGCCAGCCATATATTTATTATTATGGCCGGCATTATTTTAAAGGTTGAGGCTCCCCACACAGACACCTCCCGGATATGTACCCAATATAAGCTTACTGCAACAACTATATTTACTAAGGGCCCTGCAACATATATCAGAATTTTCTGAGTTTTACTGCATTCTAAATCATCAATGGACGCATTAACACCCACAGGCAAAAGCCTGAAGTTGTTCAGCTTGGCCCCGCATATTGTTGCAACAGCAATATGCCCAAGCTCATGACAAATAATAAACCCCAAGGCCATAGAATACTCCATAAGAAGTTTCCCGAAAATTGTGGCTAAAAAAACAGGAAGGATTAATAAATCAATCTGGATTTTTGTTCCTTTGAGCCGGAAATCAAGATATGGCAAAATACTAAATACCTCCGTTAATAAGCTCAAAGAGCTTTCCCGGGTCAATCAATTTGTTATCCTTCCATATTTCAAAATGTAGGTTTGAGCTTTCCTCATCCTCCGAGTTACCCACCTTTGCAATAACATCTCCCTGATTTACTTTTTGTCCTACTTTTGCAACTAAAATAGAACAAAACCCATAAAGAGTCGATATACCGTCGTTATGTTTTATCTTCACATACTTGCCATAATCAGGATTTGAGCCTACTTCAGTAACCTCTCCTGCTAATGCCGCTTTTATGGATGTTCCCATATTTGCCTCTATGTCAATACCTGAATGGAACTGAGGGTTTCCGCTTAGTGGGTCTGTCCTTGTACCAAAGGGTGAAATTATTTCTCCTTTTATAGGAACAATAAATGAGTACTTATCTGCAACACTCTTTATTTCAATACCATCCAGCACCTGCATATCACTTCCCGTTACTGATTTGCTATCCGTAGAAATGGAACTGCTGCTTGTACCGGATGCCGGATTAACAGCATCCCCTGAATTTGTTTTATTTATTACCGCTGATGTCTGAATGTCACTACCGTCTGAACTATTTCCCCCGTCAGCCAATTTTTCAAGCTTGCCGTTCACTTCCGGCAGTTTCACACCTAATGTAGCAGCCGTACTCATAATATATTTATTTACATCATAGTTTACAGTAGTTATTTCCTTAACCTTTGATATAATAGCATCAGTTGCAGGTGTATTTGCTGCCTTGCACAAGGCTATTGCAGAAAGAAAAACCACTGCAATCAGCATTTTTGCGGCTGCTATTGTTGACATGAGATCATTATTTGTATTTCTTCTGTTTCTGCGGGGAGTACCGGTCGGTCGGGAGTATTTCGGTCTTTCAATAATTTCGTCCATTACTACCACCCTTTCTTTGGCTCATTAATAATTATATAAATTATATTTATCAAAATGAAGGAATATTCCAGATAGAAATTTTATTGACAATAAAAAAAGATACCCCTTGAATAAAGGATATCTTTTTAAAAGTTTCTGTTCTCAAGTTTTCTTAGTCCTGCCTTAACAATTCCCTCCACGCAAGATCTCCGCGTTCAAGACCCTTTATTAGAACCTCGGCGGACGCAATATTGGTGGCAAAAGGAATATTGTTTACATCACAATGCTTGAATAACAGGTAATTATTAGGGCCCTCTTCAACATTTGCATCCCTAAAATAAATGAGTAAATCAATTTCATCGCAAGCAATCCTTGCTGATAACTGCTGTGCACCGAGACTGCCGTACGCAAGAAGATTGACATTCAACCCTGTGGCTTTATTGATCATAATACCTGTAGATCGTGTCGCTATTATATGATGTTCATGAAGAATTGACTTATAAGCTATGCAAAAGCTTGTCATTAATTCTTTTTTGTTATCATGAGCTATAAATGCTATATTCATCTAACCAATCACTTGCCTTTGAGTTTATTTACCTGCATTTTTTACGTTTTTAATTGGAATGTTTGCAATCAGAGCCGGAACCACTCTGTCACCTTCCTCACTTTTTGTTCTGGTTAACTGTATATCAAGTGCATTCTCATCTATTTCCATATAATGTTGTATTACCTTGATTATTTCACCCTTAACCATTTCTAAAAATTCAGGAGAAACGTTAGCTCTATCATGTATCAGCACCAACTGAAGCCTTTCTTTGGCTACATCCTTAGACGGCTTGGATCTGCCAAAGATTTTAGAGAAATCTATCAGCATACTACTAACCCTCCTTATGTATTTTTAAATCCCAGTAATTTTTTAAACTTGTTCAAAAACCCTTCATCAGTTTCAAGGTTCATAATGGGTACATCTTCACCTTGTATTCTTCTTGTTACATTTCTGTATGCTTGTCCGGCAGCTGATTTTTCGTCAGTTACCGCAGGCTCACCTTTGTTTGTAGAAACAACAATCTTTTCATCGTCAGGAACAACGCCTATCAAGTCAATAGCAAGTATATCTATGATATCATCAATGGTCATCATATCTCCACGCTTAACCATATCAATTCTTACCCTGTTTATCAAAAGCTTTGGATTTCTTAGTTCATTTGCCTCAAGCAACCCAACAATACGATCGGCATCCCTTACTGCAGAGACCTCAGGAGTTGTTACTACTATCGCCCTGCTGGCTCCGGCAATAGCATTTTTAAAACCTTGCTCTATACCTGCCGGACAATCTATTATTATGTAATCAAATTCACTTTTTAATTCATTAACAAGATTAATCATCTGCTCAGGTCCTACCGCAGACTTATCTCTTGTCTGCGCTGCCGGCAGAAGATACAAGCCTTCATACCTTTTATCCTTAATAAGTGCCTGCTTAACTCTGCAAACTCCCTCAATAACATCAACTAGATCGTACACGATTCTGTTTTCTAATCCCATTACAACATCCAGATTTCTAAGTCCGATATCGGTATCTATAAGTACTACCTTATTACCTGCCAGTGCCAGGCCAGTACCAATATTGGCAGTTGTTGTAGTTTTACCTACTCCACCCTTGCCGGATGTAATTACAATTACCTCGCCCATACAGCATTGCCTCCAATTCTATGAAGAAAATATATTAAAAAAGAGAATTTTTTCAAACTTATACACATTAAACTATATATATGTTTTTTCAATTTGTCAATATTGCTGTCCTCTTGAAATGGCTTATCTGGCTGGTAAAAAACGCTCTACATAAAGCATATCGTCCTTTACATATGCCAGCTCAGGTATAGGATTCCCAATTCCTCCTTTTTCATCAGGAGGACGTGTTATTATATCTGCTATTCTCAGCTGTGTGGGATTCAATCCCATTGCCACCACTATTGCTTCCTTGTTTCCGTCACTGCCTGCGTGTACAACACCTCTTAGCAAGCCCATTACAACTATGTTTCCGGTAGCCTCAATTACTGCACCGGGATTGACATCACCCAGTATTACCAGATTTCCGTCAAAGTTGACTAACTGTCCTGAACGTACAGTCCCACGGTAAAACTTTGTCTGCCCTTCTTCTATGCCTTTAAAGAACATATATTTTTTTATCTGATTCTTTCTTTCGGCAGGCTTGTCCTGCGATGCATTATTTGCTACAGCTTGCGTCTGTTCCTTGTCCTCTTCGAATGACTCTATCCTTGCACCGCTTTCCCTTACAAGTATTTCTAATAACTGTGACTTTTCCTGTTCATTCAGGCTTCTTCCTTTATACTTTACTGCCAGCTTGGCACCTCTGAAAAATTTACCTGCGGAATTTACCTTGTCCCTCATACATTGTACAATTTCACTAAATTCCGGCTCGTTCTTTAAAATGATTGTCAAACCGTTTACAGTCCCTTTAAAAGTTACTGAACTTTCATCCATACTTTTAACCTCCACCTGCCTAACCCTGCGGCATAAATACTTTACTTGGTCAATTGGACTATGTCCGCTTTAACAGTATAATCCTTATTGCCTGTTCCGTTTGAATCAAAGTAATATTTAAGTATATCCTTTGCAATTGGCGCTGTATAGGCGCCAAAAACACCTCTTTCAACTACTACGGCTACAGCAATCTGAGGCTTGTCAGCCGGAGCGTAGCAAATAAATAATGCATTAGAGGACTGGGTTGCTTCCATTCCTGTTTCGGCAGTACCTGTTTTTCCTGCAACCTTTATAGGTAAGTCCTTGAAAGTACTGGCAGCAGTTCCGTCTGTAGCGTTGGCAACTGCTATCATACCCTGTTGAATTGCTTTCATATTTTCCTTCTTGACCGGAATTATTTCATATTCCGGCTTTGTTTCGGTTACGATAGAACCATCATATTTTACAACCCTCTTTATAATGTGAGGTTTTAGATGCTTTCCGCCATTTGCAATGGTAGCTGCATAGTTTGCAAGCTGTATGGGTGTAAAGCTGTTATACATCTGCCCTATGGAGGATTGTGCTGTGTCAGCAGCAGTCCATGGATATGGATCTACTTTCTTTTTGTATTCCCTTGAGGATATAATCCCCTTGCTTTCGCCCAACAGGTCAATTCCTGTTTTTTTGCCCAAACCAAACCTTTGAGCCCATTTTACTATATTGTCAATGCCAACTCTATTACCACGATTATAAAAATAAGGGTTTGATGACTTCTGTATTGCTGTTATAAGATTGACAGTTCCAAGACCTACTCGGTACTGGTTGTACTCGATAGACTTGAGCATCAAACCGTCATATTGTTCGTAACCTTTATCAAAATATGTTTCATATGGAGTAGTCTTTCCTTCCTCCAAGGCAGCAATTCCAACCAAGGGTTTAAAGGTTGAACCCGGTGTATAGATTCCGGCAATGGCCCTATTATACTCCGAGGTAGTTTTGTTTTTAGGGTCTCCCAAGGCTGCTTTGGCTTTTTGGGCAGCCTTATCATCAGGGTCTGCAATGAATATGGAAGGATCGTAACTGGGATAATTTGCCAGTGCCAGTACTTCCCCTGTATTCACATCTATGGCAACTGCTGCCCCTGCAAACGCATCACGACGATTTTTTTTATTATTGTTGGACTCCCGTATAAACTTTATATTTTTAGCTAAAGAATCCATTGCTACCTTCTGAAGTCCCATATCAATAGTCAACACAACATCACTACCGGGCTTTACGGCTTCCTCGCTGACTGTCCTTGGCTTTCCGTTATCATCTACTTCGACACGCCTGTAACCGTTAGTACCTCTAAGATATCCTTCGGTAGTCAGTTCTACTCCCGACTTACCTATAATATCAGTCATTTTGTAACCTGCATCGCTATTCTTAGCCAATTCTTCAGCATCTATAGGCCCTACGTGACCTATTAACTGTCCTGCATAATTTGCTTCAACATATTTCCTGCTGGGAACACTCTCTATAATTATTCCCGGAAATTCGTCGCTTCGTTCTTCCAACTCTGCAATTGTCTTGGTACTAATTGAATCTGCAAGGACAGGATCCATTGAAATTCCTTGAAATCTCAGTGTAATAATATCATAAGCATCCTTTTCGGAGTACTTGTCATCAACCTTGAACACCATATCCTTGACATATTCATATATTTCTTCAGGGGTAGACTCCTGATCAAAGCCCTTGAATTCATATGCTGTCATTGTTTTGAGAGTTTTTCTTCTGTTTTCATTATTTTTAAGCATAGACCCGAAACCCACAGGGTAGGTCAGGTACTTTGAGAAAGTTTTGTTGTGCGAGTCACCGTTTTTCTCAAAAACCTTGAGAAGCTTATACATCATCTCATTTAGCTTTTTCGGTCCAAGCCCGGTATCCATTAAGAAAACAGAATAGCTGGTGGAATTAACAGCTATTGGAACACCATACCTGTCTAGTATATTCCCACGTTCAGCCAGAATAGTTGTTGAACTCATTATTTTACTTTGGGACTGCGTATAGTAGTTTTCGCCCTGAACCAGCTGCATGTTGGCTAACTGGTATATTATAACAGAGAACATCAGAACTATAGCAATTCCCACAATGGTATATCTGTCTTTAAAAAACTGTTTCATTTAACCTCTAAACCTCATTTAGTACCTGTTTTTTTCTTCAACGTCTAAGAATTTTCTGTCAAGCAATATAATAACTATAAATATAATGATACCCAAAAAGCAGTTTACCAGTGATTCCGGTAAAATCACAGTTTTGAGGGTTGCAATAAACTCGACTTTTAAGCCCAGCAAGTAGGATGCAAATATGACAGCTGACTCGAAAATATATGTAGATAAAAAAGTACAAAAAGCCATTACAAGTATATTTTCCTTAAAAAGCCTTTTGTTTATATTCCCCAATAAAAGTCCGAGAAGCATACCCACAAGAGCATGATACCCCAAGGCGACACCTATTACGGCATCCATGCACAACCCGGCAGAAAAGCCAACAACCGCACCATCCGTCTTGCCTTTCAGCAGTGAAATGCTAACTATTAAAATAATCACAAGATTCGGAGATACTCCAAAAATTGCAAAGTTATTCAATAATGTAACCTGTGCAGTTACAAATATGAATATAAGTATAGCATATAAAATTACTTTATTTCTCATTTGTCTGCATTTTCCATTTCTGACTTTGATTGTGCTTCTTTATTTCTAAGTATTACCACCTGATTCAGCCTTTTTAAATCAGCTGCGGGCTGTATAATTGCATATCTGTCAAGGTCGCTTTCACCCGCTCGTATTTCCTTGACTGTTCCTATGGTAATTCCTTTGGGGTATATACCTCCGATACCGGAGGTTTCAATCACGTCTCCCTGAATCAAGTCAAGTTCAGCAGGAATATATTCAAGTTTACACAAGCCTTCCTTTTCCAGCTTGATGTCTCCCTTTACAACAACATAGTCACCGCTCTTCGCTACAATGGCGCTTACGGAGCTGCCATCTTCTATGATACTTATAATCTTAGAAGAAAAAGGCTGTGCAGACACTACTTTTCCTACCAATCCCTTGCTGGTAATAACCGGCATATTGTAATCAATCCCGTTAGCAGAACCTTTATCTGTTAGAAATATATTAAACAGATTTCCGCCATCACGAGCTATTATATTGGCACCAACAAAATCAGAGTCTGCCAGCTGATCTTTCAAATCAAAAACTTTCCGCAAGTCTTCGTTTTCTCTTTTCAGTCTTAAGTACTCGGTTCTTTCATTATTAAGCTTGTCAATTTTTTCTCTTAACTCATTGTTTTCTGCTTGCAGCTTTTGAACATTGTCAAAAAGATTTATTCCGTCCTCAACCTTCTGTCCTGTATACGAAAATGCTTTTTCAACAGATGTAAAGGGTACTGAAATCAAGTTCCCAATCCAGTTTATATTGCTTGACGGGTTTACCGTCAAACCTATACACACAATAAGAATTAATATTATTATTGTAACTACCAACGCCCTGCTTTTAAAATACTTCAAAGGAATACTTCTCCTCTCTTAACCCACCTATCAAAGCTTAAGACTATTTCAATCTCTGAGGCGACAAAAGAACTTTTTTAAGTGTTTCTATTTCCTCAAGCACCTTTCCTGTTCCCAATGCAACACAATCCAGCGGATTTTCTGCTATAGAAACCGGCATACCTGTTTCCTGTTTTATCAACTTATCCAAGCCGTCAAGAAGTGCTCCGCCTCCGGTTAACATAATTCCTCTATCCATAATATCCGAGGCCAATTCCGGCGGAGTTTTCTCAAGAGTATATTTAATAGAGTCAATTATGGCATTGACAGGCTCCTTCAATGCTTCATTTATCTCAGATGAAGTAATTTCAATATTTTTTGGCAAACCTGTAATAAGATCTCTTCCCCTTATCATCATCTTTTCTTCCTTTGCCTTGGGAAATGCGCTTCCTATTGTAACCTTTATTTGCTCTGCAGAACGCTCACCAATCATAAGGCTGTATTCTTTTTTAATATAATGTGCGATTGACTCGTCCAATTCATCCCCGGCAATCCTCAGTGATTTGCTTGTAACGATACCTCCAAGAGATATTACCGCAACTTCCGAAGTTCCTCCTCCTATATCAACAACCATGCTTCCTGAAGGTTCTTCTACAGGTAATTCTGCACCAATGGCAGCAGCCATGGGCTCCTCAATAAGGTATGCCTCCTTTGCTCCAGCCTGGAGAGTAGCATCTTCAACAGCTCTCTTTTCAACCTCGGTAACCCCGGACGGAACGCATATTACAACTCTTGGCTTACTGAATCGGCCTTGAGACATAGCCTTTTTTATAAAGTACTTTATCATATTCTGAGTTATGTCAAAATCAGCTATAACTCCATCTTTCATAGGTCTGATAGCTACTATATTGCCCGGTGTACGTCCGATCATTTCCTTAGCTGCTTCTCCTACCGCCAAAACCTCGTTATTTTTAACGTTAACTGCTACAACTGACGGCTCTCTGACAACAATTCCTTTTCCTTTAACATGCACCAATGTGTTAGCAGTTCCCAAATCTATACCTATATCTCTTGCAAAAAAACTCATTTAAAAAGTACCTCCTGTGTATTTTGGCTAAATAAAGCCTTGTTCTTTTAAACTCACATATCTTCCATCACCCAGTACAATGTGATCTAATACTTTTATCCCCAATATATCCCCTGCATTTACAAGTCTGTCAGTGGTGCGTATATCTTCATTACTGGGCGTCGGGTCCCCACTGGGATGATTATGTACAAATATAATACTGTTGCAGCCACATTTCACTGCTTCGCTGAAAACTTCTCTGGGATGAACAATAGAAGCATTCAAACTTCCCGTAGAAATACTTACTATTTTTAATACTTTATTTTTTGTATCCAGCAGAATAGCTTTGAACATTTCCTTTTTCAGGTATCGCATTTCTTCCATCATCAGATTACTTACATCATCAGCACTTTTTACGACTTGGCGCACAACTCCGTTGCTCGTTGCTATTCTTTTTGAAAACTCAAGCACAGCTTTTATCTGAATGGCCTTTACACGGCCGATTCCCTTTACCTTCATAAGCTGTTCAATAGAAAGGTTGTTAAGTGAGGAAAGTCTTCCGTCCTGAGAAAGCTTTAGTACCATCTGGGCAAGCTCCACAGCTGTATATGCCTTGGTTCCTGTTTTAATTATAATAGCAAGCAGTTCGGCATTGGACAGATACTCTGCCCCAGACTCCGACATTTTTTCATATGGCCTCTCGCATATTGGAAGCTCTTTTATCTTCAACCTATCCATTGTTCCCTCATTATTTTCAGCTACTGACTAAATCCACATATCTCTCATTATACCATGTTTTTATTCCAATTACATCGTCATTATGTGTTTTGGAGTGGTAATTTTGAGAAACTGCTAAGACAAAAATTGAGTATTATCTTATTACGGTTTCCTGAAGCATTTCCAGCATATTACTGAGTCTGGTTAACGGAAGCCCCACAACATTTGAGTAACACCCTTTTATTGCTTTTACAAATATTGCTCCTACTCCTTGAGCTGCATATGAACCTGCTTTGTCAAATGCCTCACCGCTTTTAATGTATGCTCTGATTTTTTCATCATCCAGCTCTGCAAATTGAACAATTGTTGTTTCATGTTGTATAAGCTCAGTATCGTTATCCAAATCTATCAGACATATACCGGTAATTACCTCATGTTCCTTTCCACTTAGCTTTTTAAGCATATTGTATGCATCTTCGCTATCTTTAGGCTTACCTAAGATGTCATCGTCAATGACTACAATTGTATCTGCCCCTAAAACTATGCCTTTCTGAACTTTTTTTGCAACATCACTTGCTTTCTGATACGCTAGTTGTTCTGCCTTTTCTGAAGGATTACCGATTAGCTTGCTTATATCTTCTTCAATTTCACTTGGAATAATCTCAAATGGTAATTTTATTTGTTTTAATAAATCTTTTCTTCTGGGAGACGATGATGCCAATATTATATTTCTCATTTAATATTCCTCTTATGATTGCATATATTTTTAAATATTATATATTTTTATAGCTATTATTTCAAATGTATTGTACCTTTGTAATGAACCTTTAATGTATTATTTACATTGGAGTATAATAATAGTAATTGAATTATATGGATGTATTTATAGATATTACAAGCTCGTCCAATGTATATTATTGATAAATATACTTCTCAACTATTTATTTTAGAAGTATAATATAGTAAACTACTATAAATGTTCAGCAGGTTTTCCAGATTAAATTAATTAAAGTAAGTTGGTGATTGAATGAGAATAGAAAAAATTAATGAAAATGTACTGAGGGTCACAATCACATTAAATGACCTGGAAGAAAGAAATATCGATATTTCTTCTCTGAATTATAATTCGCCTGCCGCCCAGGAATTATTCTGGGATATGATGGAACGTGCCGAAGAAGAGTACGGTTTCGCATCCGGGGATTCTCAGCTGGTATTTGAGGCCTCCCCTGAAAACGAGGACGGATTTGTTGTTACGATAACAAAAATTGACTCAGACGGCGAATTTGAATCCATTCAAAAATATATTAAAAGTAAATATAAGAATTCTGATTTAAGGCAAAAAAAGAAAAAAAGTAAGGTTTGCTCCACTTTGAACATATACTGTTTTGATTCAATTGAAGACTTATGCCAATTGGCTAAAAGGATTTATCCTTTGTACAACGGTGAAAGTGTGGTCTATAGATTTAAAAGCAGCTATTACCTTCTGCTTGCCGGATCTTCCTCCTCTCCTCAACTGGAGATAATCATGGATGAGTATTCTGCTCATGTGGGAAATGCCAACTTTTTTGAAGGCTACCTCAACGAGTACGGAGAGAGAATTATACATGAAAACGCTTTAGAAACTTTAAACGTTTACTTTTAATAAAGCTATTAAAACCGGCTACAGTTTCCACTGAAGCCGGTTTTGTTTTATTTGTTATTCATTACCAAATCTATTACCTTGTCATATGCTTTAGCTAGATCGAATACATCTTCGTCAATAAGAGTGTCCTCGTCTATCAGTATTTTCCCCTCATTGTCATATATGGTTTTCGATACTCTTTTGCCATTTAGAAATTCACGGTGTTTCTTTTCCATAAGCTCAGTCATTGAACCTGATTCACTATTTTCATCAGTGCCGGAGTTACTCATTTGAGATTGTTGCATATCACCAGTATTCAAGCCTGTTTCCAGTAATGAAATATCATCTGCAAGAGCTGCTTGGACATTTTCCTGTACAACTACCAGATTTTTACCAAAAGTTATAACACTTTCTCTGGGAATAAGTCTTATATTTTTCTGTTCTTTAGCAGAAATAAACTCCAAGGCAAATATGGAACAGTTGTTGTCCTCATCTATATAGATATCCCCTATTTCACCTATCAAGCTTCCCTTTTTTGTCATAACTCTTGTGCCTTTAACGGGTATATTTTTTTGAAGATGGTCAATGGCAGCTGGTATTTTGCTGATATCGTTTATAACAGCCTCATTTTCAATAGTTAATGCATATTCACCTATACCGATTACATCTTTAGCGGAAATTACCTTTGCATTCAGTATCTGAATCCCATTTTCTACGACAACATAGTCTACCGCACCTTTTGCAGCATTAACTATAACTCCTTTAACCTTACCTACTTCCTCGCCATCACAAATGCTAATTATAGGTAAACCTATTACCTCTTCTGTCTTTTTCATTTAAAGCTGACCTCCTTAAAAAATGTAAAACCAATAACAAACTTTATTTTAAGTTTTTGATAATTTCCTCTCTGATTTCCGGTTTTAATTCATTGCCATACCTTTGTGCGACACTGCTCAAGATGCTACAGGCCAATTCATTAAGTCCCAGTTCCTTATACAGGGTGCAAATGTCCAATACTACCCAAAAAACCATTTCATTGCTTAGACTGCCATAGTCCAAAGCCTTTGTATAATACTGTACAGCCTGCTCCTTCTGGCCTTTAACCTTACAGTCAAAAGCTTTTAATACCAGAATTTCTACTTCATTAACAGGTGCATGAGTGGCTTCCGTAACTTCTTGTTGAGGGGTATCCTCCAGAGTGTCATCACAAGCAGCCGTTTCTTCGATAGCTATTGTTAATTCATAATTTTCCTCGACTGACAAATCCTCAAGGGTTTCATCGCTCTCGGAAATTTCAGGTGTCTTATTTTCCGATATTTCAGGTTTAAAATGACTTTTCGTCCTCCCGAAAAACCGTTCAATTACCAGGCTACAATTTATGGAACTTAGCCTGTCAGGAAGAAGAACTGAAGCTAATATGCTTATGGTAAATACCAGGACTAAAAAGAATAAAGAAGCTATGATTAAAAATAATAAAAATTCAACATTCCGATTTATATTATTGAATCTATTCATATAGCCAAATACAGTACTATAAATGGGATTAAAAGTGATACCAAGAATAACTGCACCTATTGAAACAGACGTAAATGTACCTAAATCAAGCTCACTTGATTTATATAAATAGTAAAAAGCCAACAAAGCTGTACTTAATATAGTTAAAGCAGCTATTATACTATATGGCATAGGGCCCTCCAGATAAAACTCTCCATGTATTAAATTTGTAAACATAATTATCCCAAAACATTATATTCGTCATAAATTTATAAAAATCCTTCTTATTTTAAACTTTTTTTCAAAAAAAGCAACTATTTTGGAATAACATCCAACATAGCTGCTTTAATCTGTTTGACAATAATCATTATTTTTTGCTAAGCATCATTCTTTACTAACGCATTTTCCAATACTGTATTCATATCAGAAGCACATATGAAATTTAAGGATTCCCTTACATTCTCAGGTATCTCTTCAATATCCTTCTTGTTATCTATCGGAAGGATAATTGTTTCAATTCCCGCTCTATGAGCAGCCAGCACCTTTTCTTTAAGTCCTCCTATTGGAAGCACTCTGCCTCTTAGTGTAATTTCCCCTGTCATGGCTACTTTTCTGCTTACCGGCAAGCCCGATAAGGCGGATACCATAGCTGTTGCCAGTGTAATTCCCGCAGAAGGCCCGTCTTTTGGAATAGCACCTTCGGGAACATGTATGTGTATGTCATTTTTTTCGTAAAACTTCTCATCTATTTTTAATTCCGTGCATCTGGATCTTATGAAACTCATCGCGGCCTTGGCCGATTCTTTCATAACATCTCCCAAATGCCCCGTAAGCTCAAGCTTGCCGTTACCCTGCATCAGGTTTACTTCTATCGAAAGTGTATCGCCACCTACAGGAGTCCATGCAAGACCTGTGGCAATACCGATTTCATCCTTCTCCCCTGCATGGTCAAACCTGAACCTCTTTACTCCAAGGAATTTTTCAAGGTTATTTCTGTTTACGGTTACGGATTTTTTGTTTTCAGAAACTAAAACCTTGGCAACCTTTCTGCAAACAGACCCTATCTCTCTTTCCAGATTTCTTACTCCTGCCTCCCGGGTATAGTAATTGATAATATCCCTTACGGTACCTTCGTCTATTCTTATATTTTTTGAGGTCAGTCCATGAAGCTTGATTTGCTTTGGAAGCAGGTATTTCATGGCTATATTTGCCTTGTCTTCCTCTGTATAGCTGGAAAGATTTATTAGCTCCATTCTATCAAGTAGTGGCCTTGGTATTGTATCCAAACTATTTGCCGTAGTAAGAAACAATGCATTTGATAGATTGAAGGGCAATTCCATATAGTGATCCCTGAAAGCAAAGTTTTGTTCTGAATCCAGTACTTCCAGCATTGCCGAAGCTGGATCCCCTCTAAAATCACTGCTCATTTTATCTATTTCATCCAGTAGTATCAACGGATTATTTGATCCTGCCTGTTTTAAGGCTGATATTATTCTACCGGGCATTGAACCTACATAAGTCCGTCTGTGTCCGCGTATCTCAGATTCATCCTTTACACCGCCCAGTGAAATTCGTACATAGTTCCTGTTGAGTGCCTTTGCAATTGATTTTGCTATAGATGTCTTACCTACTCCCGGTGGTCCTACAAGACACAGAATAGGCCCTTTCAAGGTATTTTTCAGCTTTTGTACAGCCAAATACTCTATTATTCTTTCTTTTACCTTTGTAAGACCGTAATGGTCTTTTTCAAGAATATCTTCAGCACTTTTTAAATCTATATGCTCTTGTGTTGATTTATTCCATGGCAAATCAAATATCCAATCAAGGTAGGTTCTGATTACGCCTCCTTCAGCAGAGCCCTGAGGCATTTTCAAAAGTCTGTCCAATTCCTTCTGAACCTTCTTTTCAACCTCTTCCGGAAGACCGGCTGATTTTAGTTTTTCCTTGTATTCTTCAACCTCTCCGGCAATTCCCTCCCTATCACCAAGCTCTGTTTGAATTGCCTTCATCTGTTCCCGCAAATAGTATTCTTTCTGAAGCTTATCTATTTGTTTTCTTACTTTAACATTTATATCCTTTTCAATCTCCAGTATTTCTGTCTCCTGATATAAAATTTCCAGGAGTTTTTCAACCCTTCTTAACGGGTGGAATTCCGATAGTACAGCTTGTTTCTGCTCAACCTTCAGAGGTATATTGTTTGCTATTATATCTGAAACTTGGCTTATATTGCTAATCTCCACAACTGATAAGGCTGTATCCGGAGAAACCTTCCCACTTAACTTTACATAATCCTCAAATGCTGAAACCAGCCTTCTTTTCAAAGCTTCTACTTCATTTTCGTCAAAGTTCTCTTCTATACTTGGCTCCATCACTTCTGCAATAAAAAACGGCTCATCCTGAACAATCTTCTTGATTTCGGCCCTGTTAATGCCTTCAACAAGAACTCTTATTGTATCACCCTGAAGTTTAAGTAACTGCTTAACCTTTGATATAGTTCCGATTGAGTAAATGTCGTCAGCACCGGGAGAGTCAGCCGAAGCATCCTTTTGTGCAACAAGAAAAATCAGTTGGTCATTTATCATTGCCTCTTCCAGTGCTTTTATGGATTTATCCCTTCCTACATCAAAGTACAGGGTCATAAAAGGGAAAACCGTTAGTCCCCTGAGCGGAAGAAGCGGTAATTGCTTTTTCTGTTTTTTTTCACTTTTGTCAGCCATGTCCATCCTCTCATTTTTCCATAAATTATACCAATTAGCATTAATTATTATAACCTTATTGACTTTTCAGTTCAACTGATAAATCCCTTTTTTAGGCATTTATCAATTACATCTGATTATGAGGCCTCTTTCAGAATCAACTGTTACCACAGAGCCTGATTTTAATATTTTTGTAGCATTTGCGGCTCCTACCACTACAGGTATATCCAGCGCCAAACCTACTGTTGCAGTATGGCATGACTGTCCTTGTTCTTCAACAACTATTGCAGAGGCTCTCTTTATTATCGGAAGCATAGAGTTATCTGTGAACGGAACAACTAAAATATTGCCATCACTGAATTTGTCTAGTGCCTCTTTAGCATTCTGCGCTACACATAATTCACCTGTTGCACAGGTCGTTCCGATTCCAACACCCTGAACCAAAACCTTTCCTACAATATGCACTTTTAGTGTATTTGTTGTCCCGCTGATTCCGGCTGGCATACCGGCTGTTATTACCGCCAGATCTCCATTTTTAACAAGACCTGATTCCAATGCTTTTTCAACACCGTTATCAAACATTTCATCTGTTGTATTTGCAACTCCTACTAAATAAGGCAACACTCCCCAGGACAAATTCAGCTGTCTTTGCACCTTAGGATTTGCCGTTGTTGCAATAATCGGGCATGCAGGGCGGAATCTGGCTATCATTCTCGCTGTATGTCCTGATTGAGTAACCGTTATTATGGCAGACGCCTTTAAGTCCAAGGCAGTAGTACAGGTTGCGTGACTGATAGCATTTGTTACACTGCTATTAAATTCGGAACGTGCAGCTGTGAATCTCTTCCAGTAATCCATGGATCTTTCAGCTTTCTCAGCAATCCTTGCCATTACTTCAATGGTTTCAAGAGGGTACTTACCCGCAGCTGTTTCCCCTGAAAGCATTACACAACTTGTTCCATCAAAAATAGCATTTGCAACGTCACTTGCTTCTGCTCTTGTAGGTCTTGGATTTCTAATCATTGAATCTAGCATTTGGGTAGCAGTTATTACAGGTTTACCCGCCTGGTAACACTTTTCAATAATGTTCTTCTGAACGATCGGAACTTCTTCTACAGGTATTTCTACTCCAAGGTCTCCTCTTGCTACCATTATACCGTCAGAAACCTTTAAAATATCATCGAAGTTCTTTATACCTTCTCTGTTCTCTATTTTAGCTATTATCAATATATCCTTGCCACCATTCTTTTCAAGCACCTTCCTTATTTCCACAACATCGGAAGCTTTTCGGACGAAGGAGGCAGCTATAATATCAAAGTCGTTCTCTATACCAAACTTGATATCATCTATATCCTGTTTTGTTAGGGCAGGCAAATTTATCTCTGCACCGGGTACATTTATTCCCTTATGATTTCCCACTGCACCACCGTTAAGAACCCTGCAGCAGATATCCTTGTTTTTTATTTCGGTAACTTCAAGTTCAACCAAACCGTCATTAATAAGTATCTTGCTTCCTTTTGAAACATCCTTGTACAGCTCCTTGTAGGTAATTGTACATTTTGTTTCATCACCTATGATATCCTTGTTAACCAGTATAAACTCGTCATTTTCTTCAAGTATAACTTGACCGTCCTTGAATTTACCGGTTCTTATTTCAGGTCCCTTTGTATCAAGTAATAAAGGTATTGGAAGATTAAGTTCTTCTCTTATTTTCTTTACTAAGTCTGCCCTCTTTTTGTGATCTTCATGTGTTCCGTGAGAAAAATTCAATCTTGCAAGATTCATTCCTCCAAGCATCATATCCCTTAATACATCCTCATTATCAGAAGCAGGCCCCAACGTACAAATTATTTTTGTTCTCCTCATTGTCATCCTCCATATATACCATTTATTTTAATTTCATATATATTATTATTGCTGCGGTTTTATTGCATAAGCATCTAATTTATGATATTTTATTTTTTGCTCCTTGTCTACACATGTAATTATTTTGTTATTTTGGTTATACCCATGTTTTACATTTTTAACCTTTTTAAAATTACAAATCTGTATTATTATTAACAAACTGTAAAAAATAATTATCACTAAAGCACTGGAGGTATTTTAAAATTAATGGAAAAAAAGACGCAGGAAAGAGAGAGATTTTCAACAGGATTGGCAGTTTTTTTTGCAACTCTGAGTTCCGCAGTAGGTCTTGGGAACATATGGAAGTTTCCTTATCTGACTGGTAATTACGGGGGCGGGGCATTTCTCCTGATTTATTTTATATGTATTGTGCTTGTTGCACTGCCTGTTACGATAAGTGAGCTGTATATCGGAAGAAAAACAAGAAAAAATCCTATCGGTGCTATATCTGCTATAAAACCTAAAGGCCCGTGGAAAATAATTGGATTTATGGGAATACTGTCGGCCTTTTTTATTCTTTTCTTCTACAGTTCTGTGGCAGGTTGGGTCTATTCTTACATTTTCAAAGGTCTGTCCGGGGTTTTTGCAGGCAGCTCTTATAAGGACTTGGATAATATATACAATCATACTGTCACAGCTCCGGTTTATCCTATACTATGGCAGCTCCTTGCTATAGTAGTAGTAGCATCAATTCTGGTGCTGGGTGTAAAAAAAGGGATTGAACGAATGACTAAACTGCTGATGCCAGTGCTGCTGATTCTCATCATAATCTGTGATATACGAGCCCTGACACTTCCGGGTGCTATGGAAGGACTAGCTTTCATTTTTAAGGTAGACTTTTCGAGTATTACAAAAGAGGTTATTTTAATGGCCTTAGGTCTTTCGTTTTTCAAACTGTCCTTGGGGATGGGAACTATTATTACCTATGGAAGCTACTTTACTTCGGACAATAACATGATTGCTACCGCCGGAAGGGTTGCCGTATCAGATACAATTGTATCGCTTCTGGCAGGTATAGCAATTTTTCCGGCTGTTTTCTCCTTTGGCATGACACCTCAGCAAGGCCCTGGATTATTATTTAATACTATACCCCTGGTGTTTTCAAAAGTACCCTTTGGAGGAGTATTAATAGTGCTATTCTTTGTATTGTCAGCTATTGCAGCAACTACTGCAATGCTCTCAATGCTTGAAGTTGTAGTTACCTACTTTGTAGAGGAAAAGAAAGTATCAAGAAGAAAAGCAGTATTGCTATGTTCCTCCGTAGTTCTCATTATCGGTATATTTGTTACCCTGTCTCAGAACAGCGCTAACCCCATAAGTAAAATAAAACCCTTCGGGTTAAACTTATTTGATTTCTTTGACCAGGCGTCTTCTAATATATTACTACCTCTTGGAGGACTGCTAATTGCATTGTTTGCAGGTTATGTTGTGAATAAAAATGATATTGTAAATGAACTTTCTAACAATAGAGAGTTGAATAATAAGACACTTATAAGAACTTATTACTTTTTGGTAAGGTTTATTACACCGGTTCTGCTGTTTATAGTGTTCATGAGTATGATAGGAGTATGGGGATAACGCTATTTAAGCGTCCCCCATCTCTTTTTTACTGATAATTATCTTTCATCCATCGGCAAGAATTTGTCAGGCTTTGAAATACTCTTGTATGCAGGTCTTATTATCTTCTGCATACATACTACCTCTTCAATTCTGTGAGCACACCAGCCAACTATTCTGGCAACTGCAAACAACGGTGTAAACAGCTCAGTTGGAATACCCAGTGCATCATATACAAATCCTGAGTAAAGGTCAACATTGGCACAAATATTTTTTGAAGTGCCTTTTGCCTGTGCGAATACGTCAGGTGCTATTCTTTCAACAGCATCATAAAGCAGGAACTCTTTTTCTCTTCCCTTTTCGATTGCAAGTTCATGAGCCTTTTCCTTTAGCAGTATTGTTCTAGGGTCTGACAAGGTATATACGGCATGGCCCATTCCATATATGAGGCCTGCTTTGTCAAAAGCTTCCTTGTTTATTATCTTTACCAGATAGTTTCTGACTTGGTCATCATCTGCCCAGTCTTCTACGTGTTCCTTTATATCTGCAAGCATATTCATGGCCTTGATGTTTGCACCGCCGTGCTTTGGCCCTTTGAGTGACCCAACTGCTGCTGCAATAGCAGAGTATGTATCTGTTTCAGTTGATGATACAACTCTTGCGGCAAAAGTTGAATTGTTTCCTCCACCATGCTCTGCGTGAAGTACAAGTGCTAAGTCAAGTATTTCGGCCTCAGACTGTGTATATTTATTGTCAGGTCTGATCATATGAAGTATATTTTCAGCGGTTGACAATTCAGGTATAGGGCTATGGATATATAGACTTTGGCCTCCGTAATAGTGAGATTTTGCCTGGAATCCGTAAGCTGCCATTGTTGGGAATCTCGCTATAAGCTCAATGCTCTGTCTCAAAAGATTTTTAGGGTCTATACTATCGGGCTGGTCATCATATGAATAAGCTGCAAGTACACTTCTTGCCAGCTTGTTCATGATGTCCGAGCTGGGTGCCTTCAATATCATATCCTCGGTAAAGCCGTTGGGCAAAGCTCTTAATCCTCCCAACAATTCAGTAAACTCCGTCAATTCAGAACTATTTGGAAGCTTTCCGAAAAGCAGAAGGTAACATACCTCCTCAAAACCGAATCTTTTCTCCTTCTGGAATCCTCTTACCAACTCGTATACGTCTATACCCCTGTAAACAAGACGTCCTTCGTCTTCTTTTCTTTCTCCCTCATACAGTACATAACCGTGTACCTCGCCTATCTCGGTTAATCCTACCAGTACTCCAGAACCGTCACTGTTTCTAAGGCCTTTTTTTACACTGTATTTTGTAAAATATTCCGGGTCTATCTTGTTTATAGAATCAACTACATTTACCATCTTATCAATATAAGCATTTAACTTTTCTTCCATAAATTTCTCCATTTCCGGCATTATATAAAGCATTTTTGTATGCCTGTGCCACTATTTTTTACTATCGTCGATTTATTTTGTTCTTAAATGAATAATCAGAGACCTGTTCTTTCACAAAAGCTCATAATCTATCATAATTGTATAATAATTCATTTGTCAGTGCAAGTTTAATTTGTTAAAAAATCATCAATATCTTTCTATATTTTCGCAAAACCCTTGTGGCAAGAGAACCCTAGAATAAATTAAGGCTTGAGTCTTTTAGGAAATATCTCCGTTACAACTCAAGCCTTCTAATTTATCTGTATAATTATTCTGAAATATTAGATAAACTTACTTTCCGCAACATTTCTTGTACTTTTTTCCACTTCCACAAGGACAGGGGTCATTTCTGCCAACTTTATTACTTATAGCAATTCCTGCCTTTCTGTATTCAGTGGTGATTTCTTTTCTTCTTTCAGAAGGGAGTATGTCTTCCCATTCAGGCAGATTATATAGCCATTCTGCTTTTGCATCCAGCATGTTATAATATAGCTTTTCGTAGTCAATTTCAGCATCCAGAACTGTTGTTTCTTCCAGCGCTTCAAGATCAATCTCTTTTACAAGGCTTGTATTTATTCCATCCAAGAAACCTGTAAATGTAACATTGTCCATATTGAATGTACTTGCAAGCTCTTTTAATTCGCCTTTCAAGGTCTTCAAATTGTTGCCCAATATATATGCATAGTTATCTTTTTCCTTTAAAAAATAATCTTTCCAGAAAGACTCATTTTCTTGTGGAGTTCTTTCAGCATCCGCAATTTCTCTCCACTGTTCGTATATCGACATAACAACTACTCCTTTTCTTATAAAATCTCATGCTATTATACCATAAACAAATTAATCGTACACTAATTATTTATTTACCATTATTATAAAATTTTTTATATAATTCTTATTTGACATTTTAAATACTTATGTTAACTTTTTCCCCATTGGTCGCATATATTGATATAGGACTACTTAAATTTAAATGAATCATGGTGGTGAATTTTATGGATTATGACTTTTTTGACATTAATAAGGCAGACAGCCTCAGACAGATGCCCGGCATTTCATATATAAGGCTGTTCCACGCTTCTCCGGGTACTCCTGCTACAGATGTTTATGCAAATGACAGACTTATTGCCAGGGGGCTTTCCTACGGACAATTTACTGAATATATGCCATTGGCCACCGGCACATATAATGTTGAGGTGTACCCTACCGGACAGAAAAATACTCCAATATTGAGTATAAATCTCCCCGTATCGGAGAAACAAGTATTCACTTTGGCTGTAATTGGTATCCTTCCAAGAATAGGTATACTGCCTATCGAAGATGAATATGAAACTCTTGCTCCAGGCAGAGTGAACATCAGGTTTGCCAACCTCTCACCTAATTCCGGCAACCTTGACCTTGTTTTAAGGGGAGGCCCGGCAGTATTTACAAATGTAGGATATACTGAAGTTTCCGATTACAGGAGCTTTCCTCCGGGCAGATACAACTTTTTTGTCAGACCGTCCAATACAACAACAAACCTTTTATTTGTGCCTGTAAATCTTCTCCCGAGAAGAAACCTGACTTTCTACGTTGTTGGAACTCAGGGGATTCAACCCGGACTGCAAGTGTACATCCCTATGGACGGTACTACCTATCTGAGAATGTAAAACATAAAAAGGGAGCTTTTCACTTGTTTTGTGATCCGCTCCCTCTATTTTTTCTAGAATTCACAGCTTCCTGTGGTTCTTGCAAAAGGTATTACATCTCTGATATTTGTTATTCCTGTAAGATACATAATAGCTCTTTCGAAACCAAGACCGAAGCCCGCATGTTTTGTCCCTCCGTATTTGCGAAGGTCAAGATACCACTGGTAATCTTCCTTGTTAAGTCCCATGTCATCCATTTTCTTTTCAAGGATATCCAGACGTTCTTCCCTCTGGCTTCCTCCTATTATCTCACCTACACCCGGTACCAGAAGATCCATGGCTGCAACTGTCTTGTTATCGTCATTCACCCTCATATAAAATGCCTTTATCTCTTTAGGGTAATCTGTAACAAATACAGGCTTCTTGTATACCTGCTCTGTAATATACCTTTCATGCTCTGTTTGGAGATCAGCACCCCATTCTACCGGATATTCAAACTTATCCTTGTTCTTTTTCAGAATATCTATAGCTTCTGTATAAGTAATGTGTGCGAAATCGGAACTAACAACGTTTTCCAATCTCTCTAAAAGACCTTTATCTACAAAGCTATTGAAGAATTGCATCTCTTCCGGTGCATTTTCAAGAACATAATTAATTACGTACTTGAGCATATCTTCTGCAAGCATCATGTCATCCTTTAAATCTGAAAAAGCAATTTCAGGTTCAATCATCCAGAATTCAGCCGCATGTCTGGCAGTATTAGAGTTTTCGGCCCTGAAAGTTGGACCAAAGGTGTATATATTCTTAAACGCCAATGCATAAGCTTCACCAGTAAGCTGACCACTTACAGTGAGGCTGGTTTCCTTTTCAAAGAAGTCCTGTGAATAATCTATCTCACCATTTTCAGTTCTTGGGGGATTTTTCATATCCAGTGTAGTCACTCTGAACATCTGTCCTGCACCCTCACAGTCGCTTCCTGTAATAAGGGGAGTATGCACATAAACAAACCCTCTCTCCTGAAAGAATTTGTGTATGGCAAAAGCAGCCAGTGATCTCACTCTGAAAACAGCAGAAAATGTGTTTGTTCTGGGTCTCAGATGTGATATTGTCCTTAAAAATTCAAAGGAATGTCTTTTCTTCTGCAGCTGATAGTCCGCAGGGCATAAGTTCTCAATGGATATCCTCTTTGCCTTTAGTTCAAAGGGCTGTTTTGCGTTTGGAGTCTCCACCAGTTCACCTTCAACCTCTATGGATGATCCAACAGAAAGTTTTGCAACCTCTTTAAAATTGTCAAGCTTATCTTCTTCAAATACAACCTGAAGATTTTTAAAGAAAGTTCCGTCATTTAATTCAATGAACCCAAAGGTTTTGGAATCACGGACTGTTTTTACCCACCCCGGAACTGTTATATTTTTTCCAATATATTCATCTGGCGACCTGAATAGTTTTTTTATCTCTGTATAACTCATTTACCCGTACTCCTTTGTACTTTTGTTTTACATAAACATACTCTAGTCTATAATATGCCAAAACTAACTAAATTAAAAGTACCTGTATAAAATTAAGTACCCCATTGTACATTTTATATAGGCTTGATATAGGCTTTTACAGTAATTCTATATTATTCTTTGAACATTCGTCTATCATTTCGTCGCTCCAGATGGAGGCCTGAACTTCTCCAATATGTGCCTTTCCAAGGAGGAACATGCATATTCTTGATTGTCCGATTCCTCCTCCGATAGTGTAAGGAAGTTCCTTATTTATAAGTTCTTTATGGAATTTAAGATTCTTTCTGTCTTCACAGCCGGCTTTTTTAAGCTGTGCCACAAGTGAGTCCTCATCTACTCTTATACCCATTGATGAAACCTCATATGCTATATCCAAAACAGGATAGTAGAATACTATATCTCCGTTCAGTGACCAATCATCATAGTCAGGAGCTCTGCCGTCGTGTTTGATACCGGAATTCAGGGTATCTCCTATTTTCATAATAAATATGGCTTTCTTCTCTTTGGCAAGTGCTGTTTCCCTCTCCTTAGGAGTAAGTTCAGGATACATATCCTCAAGCTCCTGCGTGGTTACAAAGAATATGTCTTCCGGCAAGTAGCTCTGCAGGCTTGGATAAAGTCCGGACAAATAATCCTCAGTTCTCTTGAATACGGAGAAAATTTGTCTAACTATATTTTTTAAGGTTTCTTCGGTTCTTTCGCTTTTAAGTATTATCCTCTCCCAGTCCCACTGGTCAACATAGATTGAATGGAGATTGTCCATATCCTCATCTCTTCTGATTGCATTCATATCAGTATAGAGGCCTTCTCCGGGTGCAAATCCATATCTTTTAAGAGCCATTCTTTTCCATTTTGCAAGTGAATGAACAACCTCTACAGTTTCTCCACCAATACCCTTTACGTCAAAAGCTACTGGTCTTTCAGTACCATTGAGATTATCATTCAGGCCTGTTTCAGGTCTGACGAATAATGGTGCGGAAACTCTGGTTAATTTCAATTCCTTTGCAAGTTCACTTTCAAAAAAGTCCTTTGTCTGTTTAATGGCAACTTCAGTCATTCTTATGTCAAGGCTTGGTTTATAGCCTTCTGGCTTAATTAAACTGTTCATGTTCCCCTCCTGAAAAGTTATTATTTAAAATCTAATATATCTCTAATATTGCAAGTCGCAAAACAGCTAGTGTCATTTTATCACACTTTTAGGAAAATATATAGATAATTGCTGGTTGCAGACAAAAAAAGCATAATAACCGATTACTATGGTTATTATGCTTTCAGATTCTTTTTTACATCATTGAATCAAGAGTATTCTTAACTTCCACAAGGAATTGTTCGGTATTTACAGTCTTTATGTTCTTCAGTTCTGAAAGTGAAGCCAAATCCTTTGTCATTACACCGTTTTCAATTGTTTTTATTGAAGCTTTTTCAAGCTTGTCAGCGAAGTCAACCAGCTCATTTATTCCGTCCAGTTCCCCTCTCTTACGGAGTGCTCCTGTCCAAGCAAACAATGTCGCCATGGAGTTAGTGGAGGTTTCCTGTCCTTTCAGATGCTGATAGTAGTGACGCTGAACTGTTCCGTGTGCTGCCTCGTATTCATAGAAGCCTTCAGGTGATACAAGAACAGATGTCATCATTGCAAGACTTCCGAAGGCAGTAGCTACCATATCTGACATTACGTCTCCGTCATAGTTCTTGCAGGCCCATATAAATCCGCCCTCAGATCTTACAACACGTGCAACCGCATCATCTATCAAGGTATAGAAATATTCAATTCCTGCTTCCTTGAATTTTGCATCATATTCCTTTTCGTATATCTCTTGGAAAATATCCTTGAAGGTATGATCATATTTCTTTGATATAGTGTCCTTTGTTGCAAACCACACATCCTGTTTCACATCCAGTGCATAATTGAAGCAGGATCTTGCAAAGCTTTCTATGGACATGTCGATGTTGTGCATTCCCTGTATTACGCCTGCACCTTTGAAATCGTGGATTGTCTCACGGGTTTCTTCACCATTTTCGTTTGTGAATACCAATTCAGCCTTTCCTGCTCCGGGAACACGGTATTCTACATTCTTGTAAACATCTCCGTATGCATGTCTTGCTATGGTAATCGGCTTTGTCCATGTTTTAACAAATGGCTTGATGCTGTCAACTAATATGGGAGCACGAAAAACTGTTCCGTCAAGAATTGCTCTTATTGTACCGTTAGGGCTTTTCCACATTTGTGTAAGGTTGTATTCCTTTACTCTTTCGGCATTTGGTGTTATAGTTGCACATTTTACTGCAACACCATATTTTTTTGTAGCAATAGCAGAGTCAGTAGTTACTTGGTCCCCTGTCTTCTCTCTGTACTCTAGTCCAAGATCATAATACTCTGTTTTAAGATCAATATAAGGAACTAATAGAATGTCCTTAATCATTTTCCAGATTACTCTGGTCATTTCGTCTCCATCCATTTCAACCAGTGGAGTTTTCATTGAAATTTTTGCCATATATATACTCCTTTTTAAATTAGTTTACCCCAGATTTTACTGCTTGTATGAGTAAATCCGAGTTTATTATACAAAGTAAGTTTGTTATTGATTTCACACACTACTTTAATATAGCATATCTGGAGGATGGATGTAAACTCGATTTTGAAAGACATCTGGGATAATCTTTAATCCATGCAGTATTTTTAACAAAATATTCAACAGACTTAAAGTACAATATAAATTATAATAGAAAGGAGTCCATTTATGTCCTTTACATTTTCACACCCGATGATGATTCTTCCAATATATAACTACAAGCCAAAGTTTTTTTCTCTTTTTGGCCTAGTACTGGGAAGTACCATTTTGGACATCAGCTATATTTTTAATAGTACATTATTAGAAGTAATAAATAAGTGTATTGATACTAATGATTATTTCTCAATTAAAACACTTTTGCTTTTTTATATACCGTCATGCATAGCACTATATTTATTTTATGAATATCTAATAAAAGTTCCTTTAATATTAAGCCTTCCTGATATAATCAAAAGCAGAATTCCTGCAAATAGTATTTGCACCCCCTTTATACATAGTCTTAAATCATTTTTTGTTTTTTTATACTCTATTTTTGTAGGAATTATAACACACATAGTTCTAGATGAATTCACACATCCCGGTACATTTGTGTCAAAAAACTTTATAGACTTGAGTAAAAAAGCCGGGATACTCTCTATATCCAACTACCTGTACATATTAACATCTATCGCAGGTATAGTAATTTTGGTACTTTATATATTTAAAATAAATCCAAAGCCCATTCATAAATCTTTAAATACAACTTCTGCACGAAAGTTCTTTTACTGGGGGGGTTATTCTTATATGTGGTATTGTCAAATCACTTAGTTCATACCAACAATATAAAATACTTTTAATTGCATTCTTAAATATTCATGATTACTCAATATTATTAGGATTCATCAGAACCTTTATAGTTCAGTTCCTTTCAGGCTGTATTATAGGAATTTTAACAGTTTCTATAATTTTTAAAAGCCGGTGTGTATTTAAAAAATCTAAATCCAACCGACCTTTAAATACCTAAAGTTAATTTTTCTACATTACCGCTTCGACCTCATGTGTTCTGCCATCGTCAGTAAGCTCTATCCTGTTGGTCTCGGTGGTCTTGCCGTCCATGGTTATTGTTTGAACGGTTGTGTTTTTGTGTCCTGTATTTTTAACTGTTATGTTATATACTGAATTTCCGTAAACATATCTTACAGAGTACTGGTTCATATTCTTAGGAATGCATGGATCCAGTAAAATGGAATTTCCCTGCTTTTTAATTCCCAGAAGATGTTCTATACCTATCCTGTACATCCAACCTGCAGCACCTGTGTACCAAGTCCATCCGCCTCTGCCTTCGTTGGGGTAAACCGCATAAACATCGGCAGCCATAACATAAGGCTCCACTTTGTAGGTCATACTCTCATTCTTTGTTCTGGCATGATTTACAGGATTAATCATACTAAACAGCTCCCATGCCCTCTCTCCGTTTCCTAGTCTGGAAAAGGCGTAAATAACCCAGGTAGCCGCATGGGTGTATTGACCTCCGTTTTCTCTTACTCCGGGTAAATATCCCTTTATATACCCCGGGTTTAGTTCACTGTCATAGAAAGGCGGGGTCAGCAACTTAATAAGTCCGTTTCTCCTGTCAACCAGATATTTTTCCACAGCACTCATTGCTTCCTCTACTCTGCTGTTTTTTGCTGCGCCGGTTATTGCAGCCCAGGACTGAGACAGAGAGTCTATCTTACATTCGTCATTTTCCATTGAACCCAAAGGAGTTCCATCATCAAAATATGCACGTCTGTACCAGCTTCCGTCCCATGCTTCTTTTTCAATTGCTTGTATAATAGCATCAGCTTTTACTTTGTAAGCCTCTGCCCTCTGGCTATCTCCCATTTTATTGCAGATGGGAATCATTCTTAGCAGTACACAATACATAAACCAACCAAGCCAAACACTCTCCCCTTTTCCATTGACACCCACAAGGTTCATCCCGTCGTTCCAGTCTCCTCCGCCCATAAGCGGTATTCCATGGACTCCGAATTTCAGTCCTTGTTCTATGGCCCTGACGCAATGGTCATAAACCGTCCCCTTCAGACCTGAATCACTTGGTATCTCATATCTTTCATGTTCATTATCATTTAGTGTCGGAGACGTAATATAACGTTCCTCTATATTGAGGATATCAAAATCTCCTGTTACATTTATATAGTCACATGTTACATAGGGTAGCCATAACAAATCATCAGAATACCTTGTTCTGATACCGTTCATTTTTTGGTTATGCCACCAGTGCTGAACATCTCCTTCTGGGAACTGGTGTCGGCAATGGAGTAATACCTGATTTTTAGTAAGCTCCGGCAAGCTGTACACAACTGCCATTACGTCCTGAAGCTGATCACGGAAACCGTATGCCCCTCCCGCCTGATAGAAGCCTGATCTTGCCCATATCCTGCAGGAAAGCACCTGATACTGTAGCCATCCGTTCAGCATCAGGTTTATGGATTCGTCCGGAGTCTTAACCTGAATCTGTCCCAGCCTTCTAGTCCAACTGTCTTTGACCTTTTCCAGTTCATTTCCGGCGCTTTCTGTACTGCGGAATGCTCCAATAATTTCAGTAACCTTTTCAGAGTTGTCCTGTCCTACCAGGAATACTATTTCTTTTGACTCACCGGGGTTGAGCCGTATGGTTGTCTTTAGTACCGCACATGCATCAACACCTGCTCCTGTATTTGAATCAAGTTCTTCCCTCATACCTGCCGGATTTGATATATCCATACCAGTTCCAAAAAATTTTAGTCTGCTCCCGGTATAGGATACACCGCTTTCGGAACAAGCCAGAAAAGCTCTTAATCCTCTGAAATCAGCATTGTACACATTGTCAATAAGAATAGCGTTTAAAGCCTCATCAAATCCGGTGACAATATATGGTGATGTCTGAGAAAATTCCGTACCCAGTACAGGTCTGAAATAATAGGCTGTTTCCAATATCATTTCTCTGTCAGTGATATTTTCCAACTTCAATATACTGAATTTCACAGCTACTTCTTCTGCTACAAACTGTGTAAGTGTCTGCTTGATTCCGTTGCTGTTATGCCCGAAACTGGTATAGCCGAAGCCGTGTCTTATGGTATACGGTTCCGCATCTTTAATAGGCAAAGGAGTACAGTTCCACACCTTACCGCTTTCTTTATTGCAAATATATATTATCTCCGAAGGAGTATCCGTAATAGGGTCGTTTATCCACGAGGTCAATTTATTCTGACTGCTGTTAAGATGCCATGTGTACCCCCCTCCTGATTCGGTACATATAAATCCGAAGTTTTCATTGGCAATTACATTTACCCATGGTGCAGGAGTACTCATTCCGTCACTTAATTGGATAACGTATTCTTTGCCATCTTTGGTAAAACCCCCAAAGCCGTTGAAAAATAACAATTCTTCTGATATGGCATCATTTCCGGGGTTTTCATTTATCTGAGCCGGTGCAACAGTCTCCGCGGATTGCTGGGAAGTCCCTTGAATATCAACATTCATGGACTTTTCTATACCATCTATTACCTCCATCAGTGACGGAATTCCCTTATCCGCATCTAAGATTATTTTTGCACATGCAAAGAGCAGATTTTTCTGTTCTTCATTCATTTGCCTTGAATTTCTTATAAATATACCGCCTCTTTTATCAAGAAGCTCATAGGATCTTCCCGATACAGCCATATCCCGTATCATTTCAAATAAAGGCTGTATATAGGATTCTTCGTCTGTAAGAAGTATTACCAGATCAAATATAACCCCTTTGATTCTATAGAAATCATGTAGTTTCAAGGCCCAGTCAATTTCTTCAAAGCTGTCTCTGCTTTTTACCGTGACAAGTACCAGAGGCAGGTCACCTGATATTCCGAAAGGCCACAAATCAGACTGACTCAAAGAATTGCGCAGGATATATTCTGCCTGGTCTCTTCTGTCAATACCAAATATCATGCGGGGCAGAAGTCTCAGGTAAGCTTTCTCGTCATCCTCATCAACATTTATAAAGCCCGCTTCTACAATACTTCTTGTCCATGCCATTTCAATGACTCTGTCTGATGCCGCAGGATCACTGTATTTTGCCAGCATTTCAACGGCTGTCTTTCTGCTGTCACACGCACCCATGCAAAAATTGACTATAGTGCTTTCCCCCGGTTCAACGATTACTCTTATTCTGAGACTGAAAACAGGGTCAAGTACAGGCCCTACAGAGTTTGACAAAGGTCTGTCAGGTTCCATGGCTCGGGGACTTGAAAGATTTCTGTTTCTGCCTATGAAAAGGGATCTATCTGTTTCATACTCTACATGTCCATAAACCTTTCCATTTGTAGAGGCAATATGATACCCCCATGTAGTCTGTTTTATATCATCTCTTTTTCTTCTCATTGCCAGAAGTCCATTGTATTCGTCCACATATTCAGTCTTTACAAACAGCTTGCTGAATGCGGGATGTGCTGAATCGGCTTCAGGCTGTGTGAGAACGACCTCCATATAGCTGGTCAGCTCTATAACTCTTTTTGAGGTGCTATGGTTGTGTATACTTACTCTTCTTACCTCAGTATTGTCCTCTGAGCTGATTATTACCTCGGTATTTGTTTCAATGTTCCCTTCTCTCCTTACAAACTCCGCCTTGTGAGGTGCAAATATAACCTTGTAGGCCTCAGGCTTTGTATTTGTGGGATTATAGGTAGTGGACCAAAACTCATTTGAGTTTACATTTCTTATATATATAAAGGCCCCGCTACTCTGCATATAGTCATTAATCCATCTGTACACTGACATTGAATGTAATTTACCGTAGCCCGTTCCTTTGTCCGTTATCATCAAATTATAGTTTCCGTTGGATAGCAGGTGTATGTTTGGGTACGCCGAGAGTTTTTCATATTCCCTGATAACCGTATCCTCGTGGTTAATGTTCTTCCGTACCCCTCCTACAGGCTGCTCTCTGAATTCCTTACTTATTAAAGCCGCCGCCGGGAACTTCTCCTGTAACAGAGAATCTACTGACTTTATTAAAGGATTATGGTGGAAACGTTCCTGCATTATGTTATTTTTAAAGAAATTAACAAGCGCCAGCATACTCATTCCCTGATGATGTACCATGTAGCATTTCACAACAGCATATGACTGTTCTTTACCCATTCTGGAATGTGTAAAGTCAACCGCTTCATATAGACCAAAATTCCCAAAAGCACCAATTTCCCTGAACCTGTGTATGTTTTCAACACATTCTTGTGGTGCTATGTCCAGAGCCATTACAGTTGCATAGGGTGCAGCTACAAAATCATTTGCAAGCCCTCGTTTTAACCCCAGCTGAGGTACACCGAAAGCTCTATACTGGTAATTCAATGCAATATCAAATGCATAATAGCAGGATTCTGAAATTCCCCAAGGCGCTTTATTTGCCAGCCCGTATTTTATCTGTGTCTTTACAACAAATTCATAGGTTTTGTCTATTAGTGTGTTTGAGTAACTCTTAATAAGCAGTCTTGGCATCAGATACTCAAACATTGTTCCGGTCCAGGAAGCAAGTCCTTTTATACCATTTACCCTTACAAGCTTTCTTCCAAGTTTGAACCAGTGCTGTCTTCCTGCTTCGCCTCTGGCTATGGCAATAAGGCTGGTCTGTCTTGCTTCAGAAGCAAACAGGTCATAATATGATTTGCTGGCATGTCCATCCTCTACGTCGAAGCCTATAGTAAAAAGATTTCTGGCAGGGTCGAACAAGTATTTGAATTCCATTGCATCAACTAGCTGCTGAACCCTGGTTTGCAGCTGTTGGATTCTCTGCATTTCCTGTAAAATATTTTTAAGTGGGGTAAACAGATTTACTCCGTATTTTTCGTATTCACAGTTATATGTGTTAATATAGCTATCCAGTTTTTTGAACCAGTACCCTGTTCTTTTGCTTTTATCCAGTTCGTCTACTAATTTTATAACGGCAGGCAAGAGACTTTTAAAGCTTTCTTCGATATTATCCTTGTCTGTAAGCTTTTTCAAAAGCTCAGTATCAAAATATCCATTACTTCCGTCTATTTCAGAATTGCATATTTCAAGCAGGTCAAATAACCCCTCAATAGTTGAGAAGTCATATATTGGACTATCCATCAGCCCGGCAAGGCCTTCGTTAAGCACCATCAGATACCCTATAAAATTACCGCTGTCTACAGTTGAAATAAATTTGGGACGAAGCACCTCCATGGTTACGGTGTTGTACCAGTTATATAAATGCCCGTTCCATTTTTCCATTTTTTCAATGGTATTTATTGTATTCTCTATTCTTGTTAAAAAGTCCAGTGTATTAATATATCCCATATCTCTTGCAGCCAGATTTGATACCAGAAGCAACCCTATATTGGTAGGGGAGGTTCTATGTGCAGCTCCCTTATATGGTTCTTCCTGATAATTGTCCGCAGGCAGGTAGTTTTCTTCCGGCCCTGCGAATTCATCAAAATAACACCAGGTTCTTCTAGTGAGCAGTCTGACTTCTTCAATTCCTGCCGAATCAAGAACCGCTTTGTTTTTTACAGTCGGAAGGCTGATAATGTATGCTATCCATGGTGAAATGACCCATAAAATAAACACTAACGAAGCCACGGGAACAAAACTCTTTCTATATAAAACTGACAGCAGTAAAATAACCGCACCATATAAAGGAGAAAACCACATCCGCCTGTAATAGCTACCAACTCCGTTTTTAAGTGACATTTCCATGTCAGCTGCTGTAACCCACTCTAGCAAATTCTTCTTTGATACGTATACTCTGTATATGGATTTTGATACAGCATTTACCATTAATTCTGCCTGATATGGCAAAAAGGTTAAAAGAAGTCCCAATTGCAGTAGTATTGCTTTGAACCCCGTTATAATGGTAGTTCTTCGCTTTGCAATATATATTTTATAGTTTCCTGCAATGACAAGCTGTACGAAATAATTCAAAACCGGAGAACACAAGGATATAACTGCAAGTATAAGCCATCCCCTGCTGCTGTATCTGAAAAGCCACACAGCAAGTAATGCTATAAGTGCCAGAACCGGCTGAACCAAACTTCTCCGCAAGTTGTCAATCATTTTCCACCGTGACAGCAAGGATAAAGGATTCCTGCCCAGTATCCATGGGAGCAGTTGCCAATCCCCCCTAGTCCAGCGATGAAGTCTCATCATAAATGAGTTGTACTTTGCGGGGTAACCATCAATCAATTCTATATCAGTAACAAGAGCAGTTCTCAAAAAGCTGCCTTCCAGAAGGTCATGGCTCAAAACACTGTTTTCAGGTATTGTTTTATCAATAGCCATTCTGAAAATATCAACATCATATACGCCCTTCCCTGTAAATATGCCTTCTCCAAAGGTATCCTGATATACATCTGAAACTGTTGTGGTATATGGGTCAATACCTCCCTGCCCTGCAAAAACTCTTGTAAAAAGCGACATACCGGCACTTTCAATGTTTACGTCTACACGAGGCTGCATTATACCGTAACCATTTGTGACAATACCTTTTTCAACATCGAAATACGCCTTGTTCAAGGGATGGGCCATTGCTCCCACCATCTGTTTTGCAGTATCCAGAGGCAGCTGAGTATCTGCATCCAAGGTTATTACATATTTGATATGAGGAAGAGAATTAATATCAGCACTGTTAAATACATAGTCGGTATTTCTGTCTCCACGGAGAAGTCGATTGAATTCAACAATTGCTCCTCTTTTTCTTTCCCACCCCAGCCACTTACTCTGCTTATCATTGTAGGTCCTTTTTCTGCAGAAAAAATAAAATATGGGTTTGCCGTCTTTACAGTATTTGCTGTTTAAATCCTGAACTCTTTTCTTGGCAGACTCTACTATTACGTTATCATCAGAAAGTGCTTCTTCATCCGCATCCTTGAAATCTCCCACAAGGGTAAAGTATATATTGCTGCCTTTGTTTGCAAGATAAAAAACTTCCAAATTATCTATTAATTCAACAGTTCTCTTTACATTTGGTATAAGGGTAGGGATAATTACCATGGTTGCCCAATCCTCAGGTATACCATCCTTGAGTTCCAGTTTTGGAAGTATTGCAGGCTTTGCTGCTCTGCTTATACAGCTGTTGAGTACCGACACAACTATCTCGCTTGCAGGAATTATTGAAAGTATCCCGGTCAAAAGGGCAACAACCGCCACTCCGCCCTTTTCCTTTTCAATACTGTTCATTGTAGATATTAGTGCAATTAGAACAGTAAAAATTACTATAGAAGAAATATACCATCTCTCACGATTTTTAAAGAATTGGGACTTATTGTTTCCCAGACGTTCAGTAAGAGCCCCTCTTCCTTTTCCTGCAAGATAGTATCCTACATGGCTTTCAGCGGTTATAGAGGGATTCTGTCGGTACTTTTCGGTTGCCGAATCCAAGCACAATCTGGCAATATTTATTTCAGTTGTGTCCCACTTGCTACCCAGTTTCATTACAATGTCTCTGTAGTAGTTTCTAGAGTTAAAGTCCATTTGAGGGTATATACCACAAGGATCAAGCTTGAGAATTCTCTCAACTTCGCTTAATTCTTCGAACAAAACCGTATTATCAAAGTTTGACAATGCTCTGTAGCTGTTAATGACATTTCCTATGGATACCTGAAGCATTGCCTGATTAAAATGGTCTTCCGAAATAAGATTGTCGGTAGATGTACTTTTCTGAATAAGAATACTATCCAGACATTCAACCATCCACAGAGTTTTTGCTCCATCTTTTCGCAGCTTTTTAATAAGATGCTCAGCAAAAGCGGGAGTTATTTCATCAAGCTGGTCTATATGTCTTTTGAAATCATCGCAGTTCTCATTATTGTGCCTGATACCGTTAATTATATTTTCTGCCTTGTACTGATCCTGACGGTTTGTATGCATCTTGTAACACACATTACAGAGTTTTTCCAAAAGAGCCGCCTTTAACATTGTTGACAGCATCCAAAGCTCCTGTATTGAAAGGAAGGTGTACTTCTGATAGGCAGTTATAAAATCCCTTATAATCCTTTCATTTACATTCCCGTCACAGTGTGACACTAAATCAGCTGCTATAGCGAATATCCTTGGAAAGCCTGTGTATGCGCCCTCAGATATTACCGGCAATGCATGCTTTGCTTCGCTCAATTCTTTTAGAAGCATATTTTTTTGTTCTTCAATGATATAAAAATTATCCAAAAGCCACTCAGCAGCCGGAGGCACAGGAAATGATGCAGAGATATCCAGATTGAATTTCTGATATGTTTCAAGAATTTTTTGAAAATTTCTTTCAATTCTTTCTCTGATTCTGTTTATACCCGAGTTTCTTTTTTCTGTAACCTGTGTTTTTGCCAATTGCTCGGCATGTCTCATCAAATCTTCCGGGTTGAGAACTACGTCTTCTATCTGAACATCGTAGGTTGGTCTGTTCTTTAAAACTAGCCCTATCAAACCGGCAATAATCACAATTAAACTTATTATTAGGATAATCGATATATTATTCATATATGTATATCACCATTTATCATAAAAATTTTTAAAACGAAAAACTAAACATCAATAATTATGTTTCCCTAAAATTGAATGTTTAGTCATTTGGTGAAATACATATTTATATTTAAATTTAATCTTTTACTTTAAGCAGGTTTAAATCTATGATTTTTTTGATGGTAGTACCTGAAGAGTTGTCATAAAAGCTGTATATAAGATTTCCTCTATTATCAGGTTCCAGTTCAGGAGAAAAACTTTTACTGCTCATTGAAAATTCACCGACTTTGTTATAGTAACCTATTTTAAAGTCTTTCGTGACATAGTACATTTTATAGGTATTTAAATTGGAAGATACATATTGACCTATAACGAAATCAAAATTACCATCTTTATTATAATCCTTCAAAGCTATATCAATTTTATTTTTAAAAGTCAGCTGTTCATTAATAGTGTATGCTTCAACAACACGATCCTGTAGTGTATCAATAATACAGAGTTTGAAGTTTCCTGTCCAGTTAGCCCCTGAATCACTTCCCGGAAGATACTGTTCATGATACTCACCTTTGTACATTCTCAATGCAAGTATATAGTCAGCTTTACCCATACCGATTAACGCGCAGTTGCCTAAGGTTACCTCAGTTTTAACCTGAACACCAGTATTACTTTCGCCATGACTGGTATCCTGAGTATTGACAGACGCTTGCTGTCCATTACAGCCACACAATATAACTGATAATATTGCTATCATGCAAATAAAATGATTTATTTTCATTGTAATTAATTCCTTTTAATAAAGGTACTTGAAATATCTTTTTTATTCTGATCATAAAATTTGAATTCACAATTTTCTAGATTTAATTTTATACCAGAAAATTTACTAATAAAATATTCATTTTCAGAGATATCAATATCGTGACTTTTATTACTATCTTTTAGCGTAAACGTTTTAGCTATTTTATCGGGATTATATCCATAAGCAATTACCATTGGCTCACCCTTATCGGAGTAAGCTACTGCACCAAAATTTTTATTGCTTGATGCACAAGATACATTTTTATATAGACCTTTAATGAAAGTAGCTTTTGAAATTGTAATTCCCATATATTTCTCATCGGTTTTATCATGAGAATAATTATACAGTACTATTCTCATGCCATCATAGGCTAAAGACTTAATTACTTTGAAGTTACTTATTTTATTATGTTCTACCCTTTCAACATAGGACTCCAAGCTTGAATCCGAGGCAAAAAAAGGCCGAATAAATAAAAACAAAGTTGTAATTAAACCCACAAGAATAATTATAGTTATAATTAAAATCAGGTTCTTTTTCTTGTAATTACTCATAATGCTTTCCAAAATATCACCCTTTCTTTAACTGTATGTAATTCAATATAATTATACTTTATATTATCGTCTTTTTTGTTATAGCACTCTAATGTTAATTTTACACTTTTGTAAGTAATTTACAATTTAATTCTGTATAATGTAACCTAGATTTAATATATGTCTGAACTTATGTGTATTCTACCACCCCGTCTTGACAATATTGTGCTATTTAATATATGGTATAAAAAAATGCCTCAATGATTTTAAATCATGAGACATTTTCTAATGGAAGAATAAATTGTATTTTAAAGGAGGGTTTTGCTGATGAAGACTAAATCAAACTGCGACTGCTGTATCAATTACCTATACGATGAAGAATACAGTTCTTATTACTGTCAGGTAAATCTGGACGAGGATGAAATGCTGAGATTTATGACAAAATCCTTTAACAGCTGTCCATACTTTCAATTTAATGATGAATATAAAACCGTTAGAAAGCAGATGTAAATTTCTACGGTTTTCCTGTGGTCAGAATGTTTTTTGCTCTGTCCACTTCCTCCTGAGAAGGGGAAGGCACCCCCTCCAGAGGGTATTCCACGTTTAGCTTCTCCCATTTGACCTTTCCCATAGAGTGGTACGGAAGAACCTCTATTTTCTCTATATTTTTAAATCCCTTTAAATAATTGTATGCTGCCAGCAAATCCTCTTCATCATCAGTGTGTCCCGGTACAAGGACATATCTTACCCAGACAGGTTTTCCAATTTCGCCAAGATAGCTTGTAAAAAGCTTTATACGTTCATTTTCCACACCTGTCAATTCCAAATGCTTCTTTGCGTTTGCCTGTTTTAAGTCCAGAAGTACAAGGTCTGTATACTCAAGTGTTTCCTTGACATCTTCAACATTGACGTAACCCGAAGTGTCCACAGCAGTATGTATCCCTGCTTCACGGCACAATTTGAACAGTTCCTTTACGAACTCATGCTGTATTAATGGCTCTCCACCGCTGACTGTTATTCCTCCATTTGAAGCTTCTATAAAGTTTCTGTACTTCAGGATTTCTTCTATTACCTCCTGAGGGGTGTACAGCTTCGCTCCCTCGGAGCTCCATGCGTCCCGATTGTGGCAGTACTTGCACCGCAGGGGGCAACCCTTGAGAAATACTATAAATCTAATCCCGGGGCCATCCACAGTCCCAAAGGTTTCAAATGAGTGTACTCTTCCTTTGATTTCCACCAGAATTACCTCCTTCTAACTTGCAACACACGCATAAAAATAAAATCCGGTAGAAGATTCCGGGGAAATTGCTTTTGCACTATTATCCCTCGGAACCTGTCCGGCTTACGCCTATACGTTTTCGTGTATAGTTCTGTTAATTACATCAAGTTGCTGTTCTCTTGTCAATTTTATAAAGTTTACCGCATACCCGGATACCCGGATTGTAAGCTGTGGATACTTTTCAGGATGCTCCATTGCATCCATCAGCATCTCCCTTTCAAACACATTTATATTGATGTGATGTCCGCCTTCCTTAAAGTAAGAATCCAGCAGTGACGCAAGGTTGCTTATTCTTGTATCTTCCTCTCTTCCAAGTGCTTTTGGAATTATGGAAAATGTATAGGATATACCGTCCTGAGCAAACTGATAAGGCAGTTTTGATATGGATTGAAGAACTGCAAGTGCTCCGTTCAAGTCCCTTCCGTGCATTGGGTTCGCACCGGGTCCGAAAGGTTCTCCTGCTTTTCTTCCGTCAGGTGTATTGCCTGTCTTCGCTCCGTATACAACATTTGATGTAATAGTGAGTACTGAAAGAGTAGGAACAGAATGTCTGTAAGTCCTCTGTTTCTCCAACTTTTCCATAAACCGTTTAACCAGCATTACTGCTATATTGTCCACACGGTTGTCATTGTTTCCAAATTTCGGGTAATCGCCTTCTATATCATAGTCGGTAGCAAGTCCTTCTTCATTTCTTATTACTCTGACTTTTGCATACTTGATAGCACTCAGGGAATCTGCAACTACTGATAATCCAGCTATTCCACAAGCCATGGTTCTTAAAATATCCTTGTCATGCAAGGCCATCTGCAGTCTTTCATAAGCGTACTTGTCGTGCATATAGTGTATAATATTAAGAGTGTTGATGTAAAGCCTTGCAACCCATGTAAGGACTGCATCAAACCTTTTCATTACATCATCATAATCAAGATATTCAGTCTCAACTGCTCGCATAATTGGCCCTACCTGAACACCTGATTTTTCATCACGTCCACCGTTAATTGCATACAACAAAGCTTTTGCCATATTACAGCGGGCACCGAAGAACTGCATCTGTTTTCCTATTCTCATAGCGGAAACACAGCATGCTATGCCATAATCATCACCCCAATAATACCTCATTATGTCATCACTCTCATATTGAATGGAGCTTGTATGAATAGAAACATAGGAGCAGTATTTTTTAAAGCCGTCAGGAAGGTGTACCGACCATAGCACCGTCAAATTAGGCTCAGGTGCATGCCCCAGGTTAAACAACGTATGAAGCATTCTAAAGGAATTCTTGGTTACCAGTGTACGTCCGTCAAGGCCCATACCTCCGATACTCTCTGTTACCCATGTAGGGTCACCTGAAAACAATTTTTCGTACTCAGGAGTCCTCAGAAATCTTACTAGTCTAAGTTTTATAACAAAGTGGTCAACAAGTTCCTGTGCTTCCTCCTCAGTCAGTGTACCCTCTTTGATATCCCTCTCTACATAAATATCAAGGAATGTTGAAACTCTGCCTAGGCTCATTGCCGCACCGTTCTGCTCCTTTATTGCTCCCAGGAAACCGAAATACAGCCATTGGAATGCTTCCTGTGCGGTTTCTGCAGGCCTCGAAATGTCAAAGCCATACATTTGAGCCATTTGTTTTAAGTACTCAAGGGCTTTTATCTGGCTTTTTGTTTCCTCCCTTTCCTGAATGGTCTCACTGTCCATATAGTCCATTTCAAGACTTGAAAGCTGCTTTTGCTTATCCTCAATGAGTCTGTCAACTCCGTACAATGCAACCCTTCTGTAATCCCCGATGATTCTTCCTCTACCGTATGCATCAGGCAACCCTGTTATAATACCTGCTTTTTTTGCTCTCATCATTTCAGGAGTATATACATCATAAACACCGTCATTATGAGTTTTTCTGTATTCAGTAAAAAGCTTTACAACGCTTTCGTCAATCTTTTTGCCATAAGCTTCTCCACCCTTTACCACCATTCTGATACCTCCGAATGGCATTATACCCCTTTTCAAAGGTTGGTCAGTCTGCAAGCCTACAATTTTCTCCAGTTCTTTATCTATATATCCCGGGTCATGAGAAGTCATTGTTGATATTATTTTGGTATCGACATCAAGGACTCCACCATTCTTCCTCTCTTCCTCCAGTTTGCTACTCACTTTTTCCCAGAGTTTTTGTGTCCTTTCCGTTGGACCCTTTAGAAAGGAATCGTCTCCCTCATATGGTGTATAATTATTAATTATAAAATCTCTTACATCTATTTCCTCGGACCAATTGCCGTTTTTGAAATATCTCCATGCATCCATTGTAAACACCTCTTTTTAAATTGTGTTAATATATTTATACCCAAAAAAAGAAGTGAAAACCAACAAATTTACTGGGAATTTATAGCACGGTATATAGCAGGTTTATATATCATGACAGAACATTTAATGGACACTAGTTCCGTATCTTTTTAAAATTAGCTTACGCGCTTTATGTACATGTTTTATATGAACGTCAAGTCTTTGGGGAACAATATTTCTAGTATTTATTAAACCTTTTGATGAAGAGTTACCCAAGTTTATAATAATACATTTTATACCTTCTGACCTTAAGTAGGAGTATATTTCTAATATATTTTTATTATCTAATCCATTAGAAAAAGTTATTGTCTCCCATTTCTCTTCAAAAAAGTAAACTTTAATTATTGAATGTATGAATACTAATAAAAAGACACCCCCGGCAATTATAAATATGAATTTCATAATTATTTTCCTTTCTTATAAATCTTCTTACTAACTAAATTGTTATATTATTAATATTATAGGTAATTTTACCATTAACTAAAGCATATGTAAAAATCTTGATCCTTATTTAGAAATAAGAACAAAAAGAAGAGTGTGGCTAAACTATTTCTTAAGTAGTTTAGCCACACTCTCTTTAAATGCTGTTTCAGCGTTAAATGTTCTGCTTTTTACATATTATTTGCTGATTTCCATTATTAACTTATATCGAACTCACTATGGATTCTTATATTTCAGACTAGCCATGATAAATTGTATATGCAAGGTGGAAAATAGTTTCCTCATCTCTTACATTTGTATTGTCACTCAAATATGCCTGAACACCGCATACATCGAAATAATGGTAGGACCTGGTTGAAACGTACATTTCCCCACCAACTCCCGAAGGCAAACCAATTGAAATGTCAAATCTGCCTGAAGAATCAGTTATACCAGTACCGGTTCTGATAGCATTTGAAGGTGTGTTATTACTATCCCAGTACGGATTATAGTACATTCCTGTCACTCCTACTCCTGCAACTGCATAAGTAACATTTGTAGTAGGATCCTTTACTGTAGCATACCCGGAAACTGTCAATGTTCCTGTGCCTGTTCTGAAGTGAGCTCCATAACCCGGATAATTAACTACATTATTCAAACCTTCTGTTCCGTTTAAATCCGTAATTGTAATAGTGTCTGCTCTTAATATCGGAGCTACTGTCAATGTATAGTTCTGAATATCGGTATCATTATATTCTGCCATGGTTTTTGCATTGCTGACTCTTATGTAATATGTTCCGGCACCAACCGAATAATTACTTCCATTTGGAGACACTGCCTGCATTGCAAAACCTGCTGATGCAGCATTCCGATATACCTGGACTGAACAGGTGTTAGCAGACGGAGTTGTTGCTGTAATCTGCAATTTGTCATATATTCTGCTGCTTGGAACTGTAATAACATACCAATCGTTATCTATTGGTGAACTTAAGTTTCTTGCGTTGACATATGCTCCGCCCGTTCCATATGTAAAAGCCAAAGCCTGACTTGCTTGCTCATCAATTTCAAAGCTATCGCAAGCACTGCTTACAGAATAATCTAATGTAAATGCTTCGCTTACACTTCCGCCGTTTGATGAATGAACATATAAATAATATGTAGCTGTTGCATCACCTGATGTTATATATCCAAGCGCCTCCGGCAATGTTCCGTTGGTTCCGTTAATCTGTGTAAAATACTCTGAGCCTAACAGAATATTTCCTTGTGAATCCAGCAAATATAAATCATAATCCAAATCCGGATTTGCAGGAGTTGTCAACTGCGCTTGAAGGTATATTCCGGGCTGCAAATTTAAAGAATATAACTCTGCATCACTAGTAGCAGTTAAATAACCACTTACCGTTCCTGCTACTACAGTTGTTTGTGCAGTTACAACTGATTCAGCAGCTGCCACTTTCGCTGTCTCTGTCTCATTCTTAAGGTGTCCCTTTTTGACACTAGAGATATCAACTTTTTTCTCCAACTTTTTTGTTTTCTCTGTTTTTTTAGCAGAGACCAAATTTGTCACCTGCACAGCTTGCTGTGTCTTTATCTCTTTATTTGGTGCATACTCAACTCGCATTTTTGTATCTGTTTTTTCTGCTGCAAGTACATTCATTGGACAAATAAAAGCAAAAGACATTGAAGCTACCATCAGATATGATAACAATTTCTTTTTGTTAAATCTCATAAAACCTCTCCTTGTTGTATAGTTAGTCGTCCGCAATATCTTGATAGTTATAAAGGAAAATCCCTTTGCTTAGCAAATATATACTCTAAAAAAGCAGTACAGTCCGGCTGTTATCAGCAGTACAGTATACCCCTCCCTTCATTGGTCAATTAACCGTACTTTCTGTAGTTTATCAATTGCCTAAATTATTGTCAATAAATACCATATATTCAAATTATTTATATATACAATATCATGAAATCAGCACAAATTTCTTTAACTCCATATATAACAAAAAGGTACTTTATATCCACATGATATAAAATACCTTTTTAAGTTTAAGCACAATTATTTACTGTTTTTAAGCTTTTCCATTATGAATTTCTCTGCAAAATCTTTACTGAACGGGAGAACAATCCTTTCTGTTCCCGAAACAAGCACCGTCTGTTTCTTGCCGTCCTTATCCTCTGTAATAAGCTTTGCAGTTTTTGCGCTTATTGTATGCTCCTGTCCCATGAGCTTTAAGGTAGCCGTACCGTTGTCTACCGTGAAGCTTGGAAGATTAAAGTAGATTACTGCTCCGATCGCTATGACTGCAATAAGTATGCCAAGTTTCAGCAGTTTTTTTGCCACCTTTCCTATAATAAACAGCACTAGTACTACTACAATAACCGGAACCAAGAAAGAAGCATTTAAAATACCAAGTCCCTTTAAAATCTCCATTATTTATTTTTCCTCCAAAACGTAAAAATCAAAAACCTTGTATTACTTCTACTATTACCTGTTATTTTCCTTCTTTGATAAATTTCTGATATTTCAACGGCTGCCCATTTTCCCAAGGTCTATAATCGTTTGCAAAGTCTACTCTGGATTTAAAAGTAGGATGGTCATAGGTCCAAAGCATGTAAACAATCCCCGGTTCAGGCATGGTAAGACTTTGCCGGTGAAGCTTTACTGTTGCCGTTGCGGTAGCAAAATTGTTCCTTGTGAGCTCCAGTTCAAAACGGTCTGCCTCAGTCTCCATACTGCGTGAATATGCATTGGTTATAGGTGCAGTAAAAAACATCATCAGATTTATAAGAAGGATTATAAGAGGAAAGGCAGCTATGTCCGATACCTTGCTGAAGCCAAGTTTCCCTTTTGTTTTCCTCAATATAAATCCCAGCATTCTATAAATCAGATATAGAATAAGGATACTTCCCAAACCCCCGAAAACAATTGATTTCCAGACATGCCCCATAAGGTAGTGCCCCATTTCATGAGCAGTAACCCCTAATACTTCATCTGTATCAAGATAGTTTATTGTGGTGTCCCACAGAACAATTCTCTTTGTATTGAACACCCCGGTCATATAGGCATTCATCTGGTTTGTTTCCTTGCTTTTATCCACCTGATAGACCTGGCAGTCACCTATTGGTGTTTTATGCAGCAAATCCTCGATTTTCATGGACAGATGGCTGTCTTCAATTGGTTTATATTGATTGAAAATAGGGTCAATTGCCACAGGCTGCATATACGATACTATAAACAAATACGGAATTGATATTAATGCTATGTATAACCACCAGCGCTTGGGAGACTTTTTTATTATGAGAAAGGGAACCCAAATAATTGCTCCGGTTAAAATGGTATTTACAATAAAATTTTTGATTGTATCTATTAGCCATTGGGAAAAGTTCTGGTTTGACAGACCGTACTGATGCATTCTGAAAAAGCCTGTATATGCATCCAGAGGTAAATAAATAAGTGTTTCAATAACCGAATATGCAATGAAATATAGAATAATTATTGAAATCCAGCGGCGGGCTCTCCCTGTCGCCCAATTTCTAATGTGGATAGACAGCTTAGAAAATATAAAAAAAGCAGGCACTGCAAAGCTGAGAAAAAGTCTTATCAGCCATGTTGTTACCTTGCTTTTCTGAAAATCAAAAGCTGCCTGTGTCGGCATTGTTACCTGAACAGTGTCGGGTACAGCTATTTGCCCGCTTTGGGGGTATGTTTTAATGATATGGTTGTAATTAACTATTTCGGATACTGTTACAGCTGCCGCAAATAATACAAACAAGCTGATAAATACTATTATTATCTTGCGAAAATCCTTGGTCAATGCAATCAACCTCCAATTAACTATTAGGAATATGTCCACCTGTTAATTATATGATTGTACCACGCATTTTAATGTATTAACTCAGCCTTTTTAGTACATTTTCCCTTTGGCAATAACATTTACTATGTTCATACTACCGTCGCAAATGACACAATCTGCGTCTTTGCCCACTTGAAGAGTACCCTTTTTATCATCAATCTTTAGCCGCTGGGCAGCATTTTTTGT
>JAEZUC010000121.1 GCA_023443515.1 Bacillota bacterium | reverse complement strand
AGCCCATTTCCTTCAGCTTTATTATTAGGTTATATGCTACGCCGTCACAGTTGCATACGAAAGCTGTTGGCATAGCTTCAGGAAACTTCAGCTCAATATACTTCCCATGCTCGTCCCTGTCGCATATTACATAATCTTGCCTTAACTTTATGCCATGTTCCAAAAGAGATTTGCACATACCAAGATATCTGTCCTGAATACTGCTGGTTGCATATATATCTCCCACAAAGGCTATATTAACATGTCCGTTTTTTATCAGGTAATTTGTTAATTCATATGCTCCTGAATAATTGTCCACTGTTATGGAATCAACATTTGTACTTTCATCGTAAAAATCAAGAAAAATCGCAGGTATTTCAATATTCTGCAGTGCCTTTATATAGGCTTTATTTACCTGTCCCAGTACAATAAGTCCGTCAACCTTTTTGTCATAATAAAACTTAGGAAGTATAACATTGTTCTCATCCCCCGAGTTTAATACCTGAAGGATGGCGCAATACTGGTACTTCTCCATTATCTGAGAAAGGTGTTTGAAGACACTGAAATAATATGACTTGTCATCCCCCAGAAAATGTTCGGGAATGATTACTCCAATGTTATACGACAAACCATCTCTCATGGATTTCGCCATCATATTGTACCTGTATCCCATCTTATCGGCTAAATCCTTTATCTTTTTCTTTAATTCTTCACTGACACCGTCTTTATCATTCAGTGCTTTAGAAACTGTGACAATGCTGACATTTAATTCCCTGGCGATATTTTTCATAGATATGCTGCTTTTCATAATCTCACCTCTTTACAAAAACTGTCAGTACTATTTATCTTTTGTGGTTGATTAATATTTTACTATAATTTAATCATTTTTACCATCTTTGGTTCAACGCTAACTTAATTAAAATCATATATTTATTTAAATTAGCTGTCAATAGCCTAAAACTAGTAGGGGTAGACCAATTCATTTTCCGGCTTCTGTGCCGGATTAAGGGATATTGCATAAAGGACGGGCATTTCCTTTTTCATATGTGGCTCATACTCTACCTTTATCTTAGCTGTGACGTAAACCCACTCACCGTTTTCCAGCTTTTCCGCGTCCTCACATCTGCATATGAAGCCAAATGGTACAAGGTCTGCGGCACAGCACATCATTGACATACGGGCAGGAATAAATTCATTACTGTGGAACCCCTCCATCCTGAATACCATGCCTTTGATTCTAACTTTCTTAGAGTCGTATTTATAGGGGTTCTCACTGGCATCAGAATACCATTTCAAATACTCATCATCACTTATATTATATATATCAGCGTCAGTCTCAAACTGTGTTGCAGAGGAATTACTGTCCCGTTCATGTAGTATTTGCCCGGTATTAGCCTTGATATAGGATTTATCAGCGGAAGCCGAGGGGGTTACAAGCGCTAAAAGTACAGGAATAGCCAGAATAACACAAGGGAGTATATTATTTCTGCGTTTTGGCCGGAACAATGCAGGCATCAAGGACAAAGCAATAATTATAACCCCTATTACCGAAAACCAGATGTATTTTATCATATGTTTGTTTACATAATATCTTATTTCGCCTCCCGAAACAGAACGAAACAGCAAAACTGCTATTATAAATAAAACCGTTATCTGTGCCAAAACCTCTCTGTTTAACCTTTTCATAACCCACTCCCAATAGTTATAAAATTGGTGCTGTAATTGAAAAAATAAATACTGCAATAACTATAAGTATTGAAAACAGTTCTACCAGAAATCTCTTTTTGAAGCCCGCCGACAGCATTAATATATTTTTCAAATCAAGCATCGGCCCCATTACCATATAGCAAACTACCGAATACATGGGAAAGCTGTAGGAAAAACCTCTTGCTATAAATGCATTTGAAGTTGAGCATACCGACATAAATACAGCTGCTCCCAGCATTACCAGTAGTTCTACAAAATGGCTTATTCCCGCCATGGAGAGCATTCCCCCTGATATAAACGTTTGTAGTGAGGAGGTGATTAAAGCTCCCACCACTATGTAACTTCCCACATTGAAAAATTCCATTCCAGCATGCCTTATAAGCATCCCCAACTTACCCACAAGTCCCTCATGTGAAACATCTCCCAGATAACCTCCTGCGCATGGCGTATCAAGGATTTTATCATTTACGGCATATTCTTTTGAAACCCCCGCAAACTTCACAATCAGACCTGCGGATAATGCCACGGCAATTCCCAGTCCGACCCTCATTAGTACAACTTCCGGTTTATTGGGAAAAGCATAGTACGTTGATGTGATTACAACAGGGTTTACAACCGGAGCGCTTAACATAAATGTGAATACATAGTAGAGCGGAACTCCCTTTCCGGCAAGCCTTGAGCATATCGGAGCCATTGCACAGTCGCATACGGGAAAGAAAATTCCCAGTACTATTGCTACAGGAAAGCCGGCCCATTTACAACGTCTAAACACTTTAACTATTTTTTCGTCGGAGATAAATATCTGAAGAAAGGATGAAATAAATATTCCTATCAATATAAATGGAAGTGCCTGTATCAGTATACTAAGAAAAACGGTTCTAAAGGAAGTTCCTGTATTTTTAAGTGAAACAAAAAACATGTATAGTATAAGCAATAGCCCCACTACTAAAAAACCACCGATATCTTTTTTATTATTTTGAATTTTATAATCAAAATCTTTTTTATGGTATACAATTCCAGCCTGCCTGTTGACTGCCTTTATGACTCTTTTAATATTTGTTTTCTCCACTGATTCCAAGAATTTATCACGGTTTAGTATAACAATGTCGCTGTTTGAAATCTGCTCCAGCATTATTGACTTCATATTGTTCATGTACAATGCAAAGGTAGATGCGTCGGCAATAAAATATATATTGCTTATGCGACAGCCCAAAGGTAGCTTTATGCTTAAAAATTCGCTCATTGGCCATGTACCGTTATATTCTACAAGAATCCTGTCCGGGTTATGATCCTTAACAACGGAACTTATGAAATTTCTGTCAAGGGTATGTATATCATTTACATTAATAAGTCTGGTATTGTACCTCTTTAGTGTACTTTCCGGATATTCCTCAAATCCCTGCTCACAGCATATCAATACAGTTTTTTTACTATGTGTGCTACGCTGACCTTTTAATAGGTTTTGTATGAAGGTGGTTTTACCGGATTCAAGGAATCCCCCTATTATACTTATTTCTATACTCACATTTAAACTCCCGTAAAAAGTTTTTTCAGTTCCTCGGTATTGAGCTTTTCACCGATAACACATATACGTCCCGTATAGTCCGGCACACAAGGTTTGATTTTGATTTCCCCAGGTACAAAGTCAAACTGTATCCAGCTGTTCTTTTGTACGGGAATTATTCCTTTTGACCTCAGTATATTCCCATACAGTGATTTATTTGAGAGGGACTTGAGTATACCTCGTATACCTTCATCAGTATATTGTCTGGGTGTCTCAACACCCCAGCTTTGAAACTTTTTATCGGCCTGTGTGTGGCTGTGAAAGCTATTTTCCGGAGGATTTTCTATATTTATAACTCCGCCCTGTTCTGCAAGAGCTATAATGTACTCTCCTTTTAAATCCTCCCAGTCGGTTGTTACAATATTGGCTTTTGGATTACGTTTTTGAATATCTTTTACCACTTTTGACAGCCTATCTTGTTCCATTAATTGCGTTCTGCTTAAAACTATGGTTTTTGCATTCTTTATCTGATCCTGAAAGAATTCTCCGAAGTTGTTTACATAAATAATATATTTAACTGCATCTACTACAGCTATACACATATTTACACCCGCTTCTGCCTGCTTTTCAATTTTACCGCAGGCCCCCAGCACCCCTGAAAGCTTGCCTACACCTGAGGGTTCAATAATAATCCTGTCAGGTGTGTATTTCCGTAGAACCTCTTTAAGTGCCGTAGAAAAATCCCCTACCAGAGAACAGCAGATACAACCTGAATTGATTTCTTTTATCTCTATGCCTGAATCCCTAAGAATTCCGCCGTCAATTCCTATTTCACCAAACTCATTTTCTATAATAACAACTTTTTCTGAACCCAATTTTTCTTTCAGAAGCTTTTTTATTAACGTTGTCTTTCCTGCACCAAGAAATCCTGAAACAATGTCTATTTTAACAGCCATGTACTATGCTCCCCCTTTATTTAATTATATTCATTTACTTCCAATTAATGATTATCAAGGCGGTCATTGACATATAATCATACTGTAAGCTATATTATATTTGAAAATGCATTTACAGGAGTTGTTACAATGGATAAAAATGTGCTAAAATCCTCGGATCTTAAAACAACCAAAAGACGCTTGGCTATTCTTGCAGTCCTGGAGAATTTTGCTGTACCCATGACGGCAGAAGATATCTATTCTAGAGTTATAAATAATGTCCCTATGAGCCTCTCCACTGCTTATAGAACCCTGGGGACTCTTTCTGAAAAAGGGATTCTTTTGAAAAACCTATGTCAGGACGGTAAAACATATTATCAGATTAACACACATCAGCACAAGCATCAGCTTGTATGCACTCTTTGTAATGAAACCGTACCTATTGATGATTGCCCTCTGTCAAACATTGAGAAAAGCCTCATTAAGCAAACAGGGTTCACAATAACGGGACATAGTCTGGAATTCTCCGGAATATGCCCCAAATGTGCTAAACACTAAAGAGCTTAGCTTTTTGATTGATTCCATTCCTCAAAAAGGATTCCATAGTTCTTTTCATCATCCCAACTTCCATTTTTGTGTCTGACTTTGCGTAGTTCTCCTTCTAGAGTCATACCAAGCTTTTTCATGATTCCCTCTGACTTAAGGTTATTTGAATTGCATCTGGCAGATACTTTGTGAAGTCCAAGCCTTGTAAAGCAAAATTCTATTAATGCATTTGCAAGTTCTGTTGCAAAGCCTTTGCCCCAATATTCAGGCAGCAGGAAGTATCCTATCTCTCCGCATCCCCCTGAATCATTCCTGCTATGTATAAGTATATCTGCAAAACCTATGAATTTGTTCCCTTCTTCGGAGAAAACTGCAAAAGCATAAGAACCGTCTTTGTTAACATCCTCTCCTGTATTTATGTATTGCTCAAAAAAGGTGCGAGCCTCTTCTTCGCTGTCTATTTTATCTATCCATGCATATCTCATTACATTTTCATTCGAAAATATAGAATAAAATAATGGGAAATCTTCATGTGTAAAGAATCTTAAACTGAGACGCTGACTTGATATTTTCATATTACCCTCCGAAAGTTGTATACTTGACTAATATATTTTATTAAACAATTATATATTCATTTTGTCTGATAGTAACGTTAACTTTGCTAAATTATTTCAAAAATGACTTATGAGACTTTTAACTTTAAAAATGTTATAATTAAATTATGGGCTAAAATCTACTATGCAGTGCATATATGAGACTTTAGTCAAATACTTTTTATTTTAAAGGTAGGAGGAGATATATGTTTTCAGTCGGTGACAATATTATATACGGAAATCATGGTATTTGTAAGATTGAGGAAATACAGGATATGACGATTGATTCAAACACTCGTCCTTACTATGTCTTAAAGCCTGTTTTTGAAAATAGTTCCACCATTTATTTTCCTGTCGGAAATGAAACAGCTGAAAGAAAGATGCGACGTATCCTCTCAGTTGAAGAGGTTTATACCTTGATCAGGGAAATGTCTGACGAAGATACAATCTGGATAGAAAATGAAAGCGAAAGAAAAAAATCCTATAGAAATATTCTGACAGGTTCTGACCGTTCTGCTCTTGTGAAGCTGATTAATACCCTTTATCTTCACGAACAGGAATTGAAGGACTCCGGGAAAAAGCTACATGTTTCTGACGAGAAGTTTTTAAAAGATGCTGAAAAAACCCTGCATGATGAGTTGATTTTTGTTCTGGATATTGAGCGGGAAGAAGTTCTTCCTTTCATCAAGGAACAGCTTGAAATCAATACAAAGAAGCAAGAAGAAGATAATGGAACTTTTTAAAGTCATTCGCTGTTTCTGATGGATGGTGAGTAGGGGGTAAGCTCATAAGACTAGTGGCATTAGGTTATGCCACTAGTCTTAGTTTTTTCATCTAGATTTACTTCAATAACAGTAACCTTTTCGAATTACCTCAAGTATACCGTTGTCCATTTCACATACTGTATCGCGTAAATAAAGCCCCGTTCATAAAAACGGAGCTTTGTATACTATATACCTCTATTCACCAATACAAGCATCTTTTCTGATGTTCCTACCGTCCAGCCCGAAAATTCTATTTTGTCTCCCTCTTCAAATTGGTTTAGAATACCGAAATTTCTATATGTGTATAGCTTAACTTTATCATCTTCTATTGCGAGATATATTTCAGCAAATTTTTCACCGCCGAACATTTTAGCTATTGACTCTTCTTTCACATTTTTAGAAATTTTAAGTATTTTGCCAGTAAAATGAATTTTTTCGCCATAATATTTGTCCATATCTTTCAAAATATCTTTTACCTTGGGTTTTAGAACGGTATACCTTGGGAGTTCCGGTTCCTTAAAATTATTCAATACACCAACCAATCTTTCTATATTACCATTTTTAAGAATATCGTTTTCAGCTACATTCCATTTTTCACTTCTAAGAAGCTTGAGCTGTTTCTTGAACTTTTCTTCAGTTATTTTCATGGATTCATCTTCTGTAAAGGGCTTAGCATTTTTTAATTTGTCTTCAAAGGACTTTATACGCCTGCCAGTTACACCAGTTTCATTTTTCTGTTGCCTTCCAGTAAACTGTGAATTTTCACTCACTTGGGAGCTACACCCTGATAAAATTAATATAAATATGAGTATCAAAAATACAATTTTTACTTTAAATAAAGTCCCTTGGTTGCACATTTATTACACATCCTCACTTTTAATTCTTTTTAAATAAAACAGCTAAATATCATCTACCTACAAAAACAAACAAGTCCTTATCCTCTGTTTTTGATATCCCTGTAAAAATCCCCTCTACTTCAACCATCCCATCTAAAACTCGGTTCTTATCATTGTTTAAATAAATAACTGCATTCCCTGCAGACAATTTAAAAAATAATTCAACCTTTTGTGTACCAAATATTTTAGTTATTTGATCTTCCTTGCCCAAAACCTTATATGATTCTAAGTCACCCTCAACCAAAAAAGGAACTCCAATATACTTTAATGGGTTTGTCTTTAATTCTGCGAGGCACCCTTCAAGCTTCACAGTCATACCTTCCCTGATTATAGCTTTTCTTAGAACTTCCGAGGCAAGCTTTATATTTCCGCTCTCTATAGGGTCAACTAAATTTTTATTCCATTTTGATGAAGTAATAATGTTCATCTCAAACTTATTTCTCCTTTTATCATAACTACTTAATTCCCTATTTCTTGTTTGAACTTCTTCATCCCTTTGGGTTATTTCTCTGAGTTTTGTCTCAATAGCTTGTTCATTTATAGCAGATGCCACAGCGAGTACAACAAAGAAACTTATAGCCAGTACCAAAAACGGAAGTTTATTTTTCCCCTTTATATCAGCTCTGATAAAAAGTATTATAAATAGTAGTATCAAAAAGAAAGATAAAATACATACATATGTAGCCACTTTGTGCCCCTCCCAATTATCTAAGTTGAGTTATTTTGCCCTTATCCATTTCATAGACATAATCGCACAAGATACTTATATCCTCAGAATTATGGCTGCAGATAAGGATTGCTCTACCCTCTTTTTTATAATTCAAAAGGAGGTTTCTTATACTTTCGACACCTTCCTTATCAAGACCATTTAAAGGTTCATCAAGAATAAGTATTTCAGGATTCTCCATAATAGCCTGAGCAATCCCCAAGCGCTGTTTCATCCCTAGAGAATACGATTTAACCTTTTTTTTATCTTCCGGATCAAGGCCGACTTTAGCCAGTGAATCTTTTATTTCTTTGTCGGTAATAATATTTTGTATTTCTGATAGGTATTTCAAATTTTCAAATCCGCTAATATCCGGTAAAAAACCGGGGTGTTCAATTAGTGCGCCGACTTTTTCCGGAAAATCTATATCCATACCAATTCTTTTACCAAAGATGTCTATTTCGCCTTCATTTGCTTTGACAAAACCACAGATAGCTTTAAACAGCATACTTTTTCCAGAACCGTTGTACCCTATAAATCCGTACGTTTTTCCACCTTCTATATCAATTGATACATTATCAATTACTTTTTGCCCCTTAATTACTTTTGTGAGATTTTTTATTTCTATAACATTCATTTTCTTCCCTCCGGTTTTCTACTTTTTTATACTCAAGTCCATTTTTGATAATAACTTATACCCTATGAACAGTACTAAAATCGCCGAAATAATATTAATAAGTAACGTAAAGATAATAAGACTAATATCCATGCTATTTGAAAGAACACTTTTTTGAAGTACTATATTTTTGAAATATAAATTATTGCTTGTAAACAAACTAAAAAGAATGCTGATTACTATAAGTAAAATGCCTGCACTAAAGCCTGCAAAACTTCCTTTAAAAAACGATAAAACATATTGTACGCATACAACAACAATAATACAACTGCACTGTAAAACACAGAACAGTGCAAGTAATCTCGGCATATCTTCACTTTGCCCGGTCAGTCCAAGAATACTTGAAGCGTACATGCTATTAGTTTCAAATGACGTTATTAATCCGGATATAAAGTAGAAGGTAAAATTAAAAATAAAAAAATAAAGAATAGTTGAAACTAAAAGCACAGTTAAGTGGCGTAAAAACCATTTTAGCTGACTCTTAAATCTTATGCTGGAAAAATAGCAGTTCTGAAGCACATACGTATTAATATAGTTGCTTATAATATAAATTGCTGTTGTAAAAGGCAGTGTCATTATTAAAAACCTGCCTAGTAGATTTACATTTAAACCTGTATTCTCTTCTGTCGGAAAAATTCCATATATAGATGAAAGCATATCTAGAGCAGATACAGTGAAATTTAACCTTATATAGTTTTGCAAACGGCTATAAGAAATATAAGCTGAAAATACCACAACTACAGCCAGTAAGAGTATGGTTTTAACACTGAAAAAAAATTTGATACTACTTCTAACATTGCTTAATATTTGATACAAGTATAATTCACCTCTTACCTTATTTCAAATTTATTAATGTTTTCATAGATAATCGAAGAACTTGCTATAGTTAAAACTATTCCCCCTCCAAGTAGGTATAGGAAGCTTAAATATGGACTTGGAGACTCAAAATAGGTAATGGATATACCTCCAAGTATTGTAAAAGGCTTGGCAACTTTAATAGGAATAAATGCATTAAAAACATAACAGAAACTGTAATACCCCAGGCTTATTAAAAATGCTTTATAGATATTCTTTGTTAATATGTATAGTGCAGTAAATATCAAGCTTAAAATGAATAATAAGAATATTTTTACGAAATAAGTTAAGATTATCCCCTTTATAGGACTAAATATACTTATCTTGTAGCTTCCCCATTCAGACGATTCGGGTAATCCAAAGTAAAATATATTTCCAATCAACATTATCAGAAAATATATACTGGTATATATAAATGGAAATATCGACAACAATATTACCTTATTAACAACCCAACCCTTCAAAGACCTTATTCTCAACATAAAAAATTTGTTTTCAAAGTCAATTATGTTTTGAAATGTAAATAATAAATAAAATACTGCAAAAATAAATAGGACTATATAATTTGAATTAAGACATTCATAAACCCCATGCCAATAACTTACATCTTCTTTTGGAATTTTATAAAATTTTGATATCCTTATTGCCGCATCACTTAAAATAAAATTAGCTCCTATTACAGCTAGTATAAAAATCATAAATAGTTTATTTCTAATGAGTAATTTTATCTGAAAAAAAACAATTTTATTAGTATTAGACATTAACAACCTTCTCCTTGGTTACTTTAACAGAGTAAATAATTAATGACACAATGATTATCATGGATATTGCAATCAGTATGTTGGGAGTAGAATTATTTCCTTGACTGAAATACGAAATTAATCCCAACAGACTATAATGCTGGATATGAAAAAAATCCATAACGGTAGTTACCAAGTAGTAGTAGCCCAGAGGAACAACAAACAATACTGCCTTTTTGGAAACTATATTTGCAAAAACAAAGGTTAAGAATGAGATACATATTCCATAGACTCCTATCATTACAATGTAAACCAGCCAATACAATTTTAATTGCTCAACAGAAACATGCAAGAAGCTAAATGGGTTAAAGCTTTGATATTCTCTGAAATAGGTTGGTATTAAGCCCATATCTTCCCCAACATTATTAGGAATAAATATTGCTCCTATCAACCAGTATATGAAGTAGGGAATGAACGCAATTATTCCACCTGAAAGCGTAATACTTAATCCTTCACTCCAAAGATACTTTTTAAAATGTGTACGCATTAATACGGATTTTAAATAACCTGATTTTCTTTTATCAAAGTACATTATCGAAGGCAGAATTGCGAATATATTTACTAAATACAAATAAATCCACTGAGCAGACCTGATATAACTATCAAAATTAAAGAGATCTACACATAAAAAATCTCTATGCTGTTTACTTTGACGTAATTTTGCTGCCATATCTAATCCTTGAGATTCCATTGTATTTATGTTTGGCTTAATAAGCTCTTTTAAAGTATCATAGTTGCGTACTATAAAGGAAAGAATCAAGCACAAAAAACCGATAGCAATTGCTACTAATGTAGAACGGTTAAATATGTATTTTTTTAAATTTTTGAGTAAATGCTGCATTCCAGAACTCCTTGTATAATAATTATGATTCCAAATACAGATAGAGAATTATCTCCCTCTCTGCATTTGGAATCATTACCGCTTTTATCTGTTTTTTATGTTAAAGTTTTTAGTAATCATCTGCCGCATATGTACCATATGCTCTGTAAGATGGAGAACTACTGCTGTATCCGGCAATCAATACAAGAGCATGATAAGGATAGCCGGCTTGCTGTTGTCCATCCCAGTTGATTAGTTTCCTTGTGTTACTTGCATAATCCCTAGCAACACCTCGATTTTCATGTGCTGAATTATGTAACACTGTGTCCAAATTTTGCCAGTATTCAACATAACCCCCGTCACTTTCCCTAGTATTTATTACCGCTGGAGCAGTTGTATAAGCCTTCACAGATGCGGGAGTCTCAGCATAATTGAGTTCTGAAATATAAAAATCGAAGTTTTTAACATCATGAGCAGCAACACCTACAGTAAGGATAGTTAGACCACAAAGCAAAATTGCTAGGCCTTTTGAAAATAATTTCACTGCAATTACCTCCTTTGTATTTATATTGCAATAGTAGTTGTTTAATCGCGATTGTTCCTTTATTGCGTAACAAATATAGCATTTATATATATATTTGTCAATTATTAACATTAAAATCTACACCTATAGTTGCATCCTATTTCATTATAAAGGTTTTGGGTATTTCATCGCATAAATAAAGCCCCGTTTATAAAACGGGGCTTTATAAAAATAATTTAATAAGAGGAAAAAACAAAATGAAAAAAAGTTTATGTATTAATATTATCAGCACAATATTAATAAATAATATATAAACAATGAACTTTTTGTAAACTCCTATAATTTTATCTCAGTGGACTCCAACCTGCATAGTTTTATTCAAAACCATCAATATGGTTGTTTATAAAAATCTTCCAAAGTTAAAACCTTGGAAGATTTTTATTTATAACAAAAATTTTATATAATTACTTATTGGCACCGGCCTCAATCTTCTTATTTCTAAAATATAAGCAAATATCTGTACTAACCATAATGATATTTGGAATGTAGAACCAGAATGCTAGGTTCAAATTGTTTGTCAATAGCTTTGATGCTATACCGCAGAGGTATCCAAATACTATACAAAACAAAAACATAACACTCTTGCCTTTTGTTGAGCGTGATTTATATGAGCGCATAATTGACAGCGGCCATGACACACCAAAACCTATTATCATCATAGTTTCTAATACTTCAGCTAACATTTCCATTTTTTATTCCCCTTTTATATTATAAAGTTCTATCACAAACAAAAATTCTTACACTTTTGTGGAGCTTTTGCACCTAAGGTAGGCTTTTCGCCCTTCTTCGTATAGGTTTTTCCCTTCACTGTCGATAATTACAACCAAAGGCATTTCTTCCACATAGAGTTTTCTCAACGCTTCTGGGCCTAGGTCTTCATATGCAATCAGTTCTGAGCTTTTGATACATTTAGCAAGTAATGCACCTGCCCCACCAATGGCCCCAAAATAAATTCCACTGTACTTTTTCATAGCATCCACTACTTCTGGCAGTCTGGCACCTTTTCCAATCATTCCTCTAGCCCCCACTGACATCATGGTTGGTGCATATGCATCCATACGTCCACTAGTTGTTGGCCCGGCGGAACCTATTATTTTACCGGGCTTCGCAGGAGTTGGACCAACATAGTATAATGTAGCATCTTTAGGATCAAATGGCAAATTTTCACCTTTTGTAAGAGCTTCACACATTCTCTTATGTCCGGCATCCCTGGATGTATATATTTCACCAGTCAAATAGACTGTATCACCCGCATGCAAGGTTTTTGCAAGTTCTTCTGTTAATGGGAGTTGAATTTTACGTTCCATGTCAGATCACCTCCGTTTTATGTCGTGTAACATGACAATTAATATTAATTGCACATGGCATGCCGGCAATATGGGTTGGCATTGTTTCCACCATTACTGCTAAAGCTGTGGTTTTTCCACCAAAGCCCTGTGGGCCAATCCCCAGCTTATTGATTTTATCTAGCATTTCAACTTCCAGTTCCGCATAATATGGGTCGTCATTTGGAATATCTACATTTCTCATCAATGCCTTCTTAGCTAATAATGCTGCTTTGTCAAAAGTTCCACCTATTCCAACGCCCACTACCATAGGAGGGCATGGATTCGGGCCTGCATTTTCCACCGTTTCAAGAATGAAATCTTTAATTCCTTGAATTCCTGCTGATGGCTTAAACATACGGATAGCGCTCATATTTTCACTACCAAAGCCCTTAGGCCCAACTGTAATCTTAATCTGATCACCATTAACTATTTCTGTATATAGTACAGCAGGCGTATTGTCCCCTGTGTTGCCGCGTCTTACAGGATCTTTTACTACTGATTTTCGCAAATAGCCTTCAGCATAGCCTTGGCGTACCCCTTCATTCACAGCATCTGCAAGATTTTGACCTGTGATATGTACATCCTGGCCAATTTCCATGAAAACACATGCCATTCCGGTATCTTGGCAAATAGGCACATTTTCTGACTCTGCAATTTCATAGTTAGTAATAATTTTGTCCAGAACGTCCTGTGCAATTTCACCATCTTCGCTCTCTCTGCACTTCTTAATACATGCTTTTATATCACCAGGTAGTTTTTGATTTGCTTCAATACACAAACGTTTAACAACCTCTATAATCTGCTCTGTAGATATTTCTCGCATACTTAGTTTCCTTCCTTAAGGTAGTAGTTGGTTATTGTGATATAAGTAGCTCCGCCCTATAAATTTACCTGGTATACTTTGGAAGCAACTTTGGTGACACAGTACCTGTTTCAATTCCCGCAACTTCTAATTCCTTTGCATAGCTATTTAAATGTTCTAGTGAAAGCTCACCCAAAGTAACCTCCTTGCTCTTTTTAGCTGCCGCTTTTCCTGCATTTCTTCCGAAAACAATGATGTCTAGCAATGAATTCCCCATTAGACGGTTTCTCCCATGGATCCCTCCAACTGCTTCACCCGCAACTAAAAGATTATCAATTGCCTTTGTAAAACCGTCTCCGTTTATTTCAAGACCGCCATTTTGGTAATGGAGAGTAGGATATATTAAAATAGGTTCTTTTCTCATAT
>JAEZUC010000041.1 GCA_023443515.1 Bacillota bacterium | reverse complement strand
GCAGATAGGCTATATGTGTCTGTAAGAAATTTAAGGGGTGAAGTAAGTATGTAGAAAATTAAGCAAATCATCAGCATTAATATACCTATTGGTACGAATATGGCAATCAGCAGTCCCTTTCGCCCTTTTTCAGACGCTACCACCTGTACTGCTGCTTTTATAATTGCAGGATTTATAGCCAATATAGCTCACCTCTACTTTCCTCCGGCTTTTCCGAAGTATTTCATCTTATATTCCGGCAAGTCAAATTCTATCTGAAGGCGTTTTGAACCTATTATTAATAGTGCTATTTTTCTTCGCTTGGCTGCCAAAAGTTCTTCTTCGGCCTCCGTAAGTTTATATAGTTCCTTGGTTTCCTGAAGATTTTTACCGTCGGTTCCCATTAAGATTTTTATGCAGGGTATATCAAGTAAAGCTTGTCCATATCTTTTTACGCTGGGGTCAAGAAAGTCTACGACTGAATGTGAGATAATTGCAATGGCTGCCTCATACTTTCTGGCCCTTTTTACACCATTCCGCAAGAAAATCAATGACTGGGGAACTCTTTCATCAATCATAAGATAAGCTTCATCAGAAATCAGGAGTACTCTTTCTTCTCTGTCTTTGGTCATTTGCTCCCAAGCCCATTGCAGGACTGTAAAGTATTGTGTACTTTTAATATTGTCAGAGGTATCCTGAAGATCATGTGTATCAAGACATACACACCTGGTTTTTGTATCTATGCTTGTATGTCCGTTCCATAAAAATTGGTCTGAGCCAAATATAAGGTCATGCAAAAGTAAGGATATTTCCACATACAAGGCTTTTAAGTTAGGGTCAGACTCATGGTTCTTTTTCTCTTCAATAATTTCATTTAAATCTGTAAATATGGGATAATCTTCGTTTTTGAAATTACTTACATCTGTATCCCAGGTTATGCCGAATTTCTCGTACATTTCAATAAGACACATCTTTATTATTGCCATGTGCATATCAGAAAAGGATGGCTTGTATAATTTAAAGAATATCTCAAGGCTTTTCATATGGAGGGCTAAAGCACCCATTCCGTAACCTTCGTCTTGATATAACTTTTCACCGTCTTCATCATCTTCATCCTGTGGAACAGGCCTTATCTGCAAAGGATTCAATCTTCCTTTAATTCCTCCTCCGCAGTTAAGCCAGTCACCCTGCAGGTTTCGTGTAAGTTCCTTGTACTCCCTTTCCGGATCTATGATGATTATCTTAGTTCCACGCATGTACTCTGCCATAATTATGTGTTTTATGGCAGTACTTTTGCCGACTCCTGCAACACCCATTATCACCATGTTTGAATTTGTTCTATCTCCTCCACGCATCCACGGGTCGACAACCACCAATCCCCCTGATGCATCCTTTGCCAAATAATATCCCCGACCATCATTCAGGCCCGTAGATGCAAATGGAAAGCCTCCTATGAAACTGGATAAGGGCAGTATTCTTCGAGTAATCTGCTCTATCTTTTCGTTTGATGCATAGAAAGGTGATAATTGTTTAAAGCTCTCCTTCTGGAGACTGGATAAAACCCTTCCTTTACACTTGGCAACGGCTATTGCACTCTCTACCTTCTGACATGCTTTTTTGAGTAGCTTCTCATCCCGTGTCAGCGGTGCAACAAGCAAACTCATAGCACCTATCTTCTCACCATGCTGGTCTACCTGTATCATCATTTTTTCAGCATCATCCGCAGCACGCTTTGCCCTTGAGGCTGTTAAGGCATCCTTTGCACTCTCATATTCACCTCGCTTTTGTTTTATTGTATTTGACAGACTTTCCAGAAAAACAGAATCATCAACGGGTGTAAATGTAATACTGGCTACAGTGGAAGGTATATTGGTGAGTTTTGACAGCCAGCCGTAGTCAGCAGACTGAGGGTATTTGACTATACCGTATACCCTCCCCATGCTTTCACCTACAGTTATTGTGTTTTGCTTGAATTCCATACCAATAGGTGTAATGCTGTTTAGTAAGGCTCCGTTTACAGGTATTTCTTCAGTATTTTTCTTTGACATAATTATTCCTCCTTTGCTACAGCTGCCAGACTTTCAATAATCGGCATGGAAGCTTTGACGTCTGTATTTTCAATGTGAACATATGCTGGATTGGTAATCAGGTTTGATAGACGGATTATATCTTCCTCAAGCAGTATTTCTCCGTTAATGTTTGAAGCTGTAAAATATCCTAACAGAGTGAAGCATCTCTTTTGAAGTTCGTTTTCCACTCCTTCGGAGTATTTGTCCCATATCTTTATATAAAACTGCCTCTCTACAACTTCACCTGACAATGCATAGTTACTCATGGCCTGCATTTCACTTTTTAATATTTCTTTCTGCACCGGATCATTGGTATCCGAAAGCAGCTCACTGTATTCCTTCACCAGAGGTGAGATATCAACGGGTCTGCTTAATGCCAGGAACCCGAATCTTTCAGTTTCAGCAGAAAGTTCCGCTGTGAGTTGCCTGGTCAATGTCCTTTTTTCTCTTCTTGAAAGCAAATCCGGGGATATGGGGTATATCCTGATATATGAGAATACAAGACCATCTCTGGTATACAAATACTTGTCTGTAATGTCCCTGACATTGACAAACTCTTGTGCCGTAATCTCTTCCACTGTTTTATTTTTGGAAGCTTTTAAACCTTTGTTAATGCTTGCCGATGAATTATTCTTTGTTTTCACATTACCCTTGTTTATTAGATACAGTGTTGTAACACCGCCTATTACAGCTAATATAGGGAAAATAATCGTTATTAAATCCATTCTTAAAACCACCTCTCGTTTTACTAAAAAATAAGGCAGCAGAATTATTAACTCTGCCACCTTGAAAAAACAACCTGTTATTATTTTGTTTTTAAATCCTCTCTGCACTCTTCACAGATGTGCTTGGCCTTGTATATGGTAAGATTTTTGACATTGTCGCAAAATATGCACCCGGGAGAATATTTTTTTAATAATATCATATCTCCATCTGTAAAAATCTCTAAAGAATCTTTTTCGCTAATAGAAAGTATCTGTCTTGTTTCTTTAGGTATTACTACCCTCCCAAGCTCATCCACCTTCCTTACTATTCCTGTAGATTTCATGCTAACAGTCCTCCTTTTCATAATTAACTTAAAATGCCATCCTGATTCTCCAATAATCATCATTTACAACGTAGGTTTTTACAGTATCTGTTTTGATTGTGCCATTACTATAAGTTACCGTGAATACGAAGGTAGCATATGTACCTTTCCATCTGTTTTTCTTCATATCCTCGTTCCACATTTCTCCCTTAAAAGTATTGGCAGTTTGGTTGGACAGTGAAACAGGGCCGTAGCTTCTTTCTAGTATGCTTACCTTTACATTTGATACTGTAACAGCACTTCCGGAATTTATGTCTGTTGTAACGGCACTTAACACATACTTTTCATCATTAAAAAATGCATCATTTCCATATGTGGGTTTTCCATTATTGGCAAGATGTTTGTTATATTTGTCCCAATTGGTTTTCCATGTGGGTGTGTGATTAACATACCCGGTTATTGTAAGCCCATGTACTGTAAAGGTCGTTGTATCCGTAGCTTGTGCAAAGTACTGGTCTGTTGTGGTAATGCTTATGGTGTATGTACCTGTTTCGGTAAGCCTGGGTGTTTTCATTGTGAATGTCTTCTTTTCTCCATTGCTTACATACGATATATTCTCTCCTGAATATACAACCTCTGAACCTTTTTTTACTGTTACTTTTGAGGTAAGCACCTGGTCGGGGTCAGGATCTGTTACTTCAAATGTCAATGAAACACTGTCGCCTTCATAAATAAATTGCGGTGATATCTTTTGTATATTTACCTCCGGAGGTCGGTTTCTGCTAATTTTGTATGTAACGTATTTGGTTTCTGCTTTACCACTGGGATTTATGGAAGTAAACTGTGCGGTATAGGTTCCGTCAGGCACATTGTCGGGAACTGTGTAATTTACTGCCCAACTTTTTATATTTCCATCCGGTGTTGGTGTCATACCCAAGGTATAGGACTGATATGGAGTACCATACTGCATGTTGACCCGTGTAACAGTGGGGTATTTGGTAGTTGTGGCATAGATTTTTGTCTGAACGTTTGTATTGAGGGTTTTGCCTCTTAAAGCAGGCTCCAGGTTAATCGGGGTAAATACATTGACGGAAAAGGTCTTGGGTGTTTCAGCACCCGTCAGCTTATCTCTTGCAGTAATTGTGAATTTCCTTAATCCGTCCGGATATATATCCGGGATTTGCAGAACTTGGTTTTTCCATGTAATGTCCTGACCTGATTGTGTTCCTGTAACACCTTCCTGAAAGTTAACGGTCTTTGTTGAGGGTAAGCCTGAAACTGTCGGGGTCATGTTCATTTCTAGCTGAACCGGATTGGGCTGTCTTGTCCAAAGATTGTATGCTTCGATAGATTCACTTGCCGGGATGCTGTTCAGAGTGAATTCAGAATCTTTTGCCCTTGCCTGTGCTGTAAATTGGGGACTATCATCTAAAGTAAAGTGATATACCCACGGGTCAGACCAGGCACCCTCCATGTCTTTGACGTAATACATGACATCATACGTAC
>JAEZUC010000165.1 GCA_023443515.1 Bacillota bacterium | reverse complement strand
CAAACCACTTCAATGCTTGGAAGAGCAAAGGATGGACAATGGGTAGTCACGATTACCAGATAGTTGAAACTGAAGGTTACCAGAGCAGCGGAAACTCCAACATAACAGTAAGTGAAGGCAGCGCAGGCGGCGGAGATACTGGTGGAGGAGATACAGGTGGTGGAGATACTGGTGGAAATACCGGCGGTATTAATCTCAATTCATGGCAGTGCAACAACCGTAGCAGCAACCTAAACGCATGGACAGGTGCTGTAGGTGGTTGGAACGTAGGCGATTGGATTGAATTCGACAACGTTAATCTTACAGGTGCAACTTACTTGAACTTCAATCTTGCATCTGCACAAAGTGGCAGCTACAAAGTAGTTATTGACAATTACTATGGAACACAAATAGGTACACTTAATTTCACCTCAACAGGCGGTTGGGATACATATACAAACCAAAGTTGTACACTAAGCAGTGTAAGCGGAAACCACAATGTATATATCATATGTACTAGTGGTACAGCTAACGTTGGTACTTTGACAGTCGGAGGTTCAGGATCAACAGGCGGAGATACTGGTGGAAATACCGGTGGAGATACAGGCGGAACTAACGGTAATGTTTATCTTTGCTTTGATGATGGCCCGAATAACAGCAACTCAGCTACTCTTATAAATGCACTAAAAAGTGCAGGAGCCAGCAAAGCAACTTTGTTTGTATGGGGCAACAGAATAAGCAGTAACTCAACCGGTTGGGATGCTTATAAAAATTCAGGCTTCAGTCTGCAAAATCATAGCTGGACTCACTCTCATATGACCAGCTGGAGCTATCAACAGGTTTATAATGACTTACAACAATGTAATCAAGCTATCGTGAACGCAGGAAAACCTGCTCCTACCAAGATTAGATTACCTTATCTTGAGAGCAACGCAACTATTCAACAAGCTTGTTCAGCACTGGGTTTGACAGTAGTATCACCTAACGTTGATACTCAGGACTGGAACGGAGCTAGCACACAATCCATCGTTAATGCTTGCAACAACTTGAATGCTAATGGTAATGCATTGATGCATGATGCATACGCAACAACTAACGCAGCTATTCCTACTATCATTCAGAATCTGAAAAACCGTGGGCTTGGTTTCGCGCAATATTAAAAACTTATATAGTCTCAAAAGTCGCCTGTTTTTACGGGCGGCTTTTGCATTGACTATGTCGATTCATGTTTCAATATTTTTTGCTTTATAAATAAGGAGGAGAAAAACATGAAGGCTAACCGAACCTTACTTAAGTCTTTTCTAGCACTGGTGGTTCTGTTATTGATTGTGACTGCAATACTATTTGTTCCAAGAAAGACACCATCTGAACCATGGGTACAAACCAATGGCCCATACGGTGGTTACATACATTGCTTTGCAATGGAGGGTAAGGATATTTTTGTCGGGACCGAAGGAAATGGTGTTTTTCACTCAGCCAACAATGGCACAAGCTGGAGCGAAGTCAATTCTGGATTAGCGAGTAAAAATGTATATTCATTGGCAATTAGCGGCGAAAATATCTTTGCTGGAACCAACGGGGGAGTTTATATCTCCAATGACAACGGCGCAAGCTGGAAGTTGGACAATTCTGACTTACAAAATACTATTGTCCTCTCTCTTGCTACCAGTGGTACAAATATTTTTGCAGGAACCAGCAGCGGTGTTTTTCTTTCTACAGACAACGGCGCAAGCTGGAAGGCAGTTAATTCGGGTTTAACATTCCTTAGTGTCAATTCTATAGCTATAAGTGGCACGAATATATTAGCCGGAACTGAGGATGGCGGCATTTTTCTTTCTATCAACAACGGTGAAAGCTGGAGTCCTGTTAATTCAGGTCTAACAACTAAACAAATCAATTCCATTGCCGTGAGCGGAACAACAATCTTTGCCGGAACCTATGGTGGAGGTGTTTTTGCTTCCACAAATAACGGCACAAGTTGGAGTGCGGTTAACTCGGGTTTGACAAACAACCATATCTACTCCCTTGTATGCAGTGGTACCAGTATCTTTGCCGGTACTGATGACGGTGTTTTTATTTCTACTAACAACGGAACAAGTTGGAATTCAGTTACCTCGGGTTTAACAAACAAATATGTCTTCTCTCTTGCCGTCAATGACAAAAATATATTTGCAGGAACCAATGGCGGAGGCGTATTTATTTCCACTGATAATGGTACAAGCTGGAGAGGGGTCAATTCAGGTTTGACAAATACCCATGTTGGTTCTATCACCAAGAGAGATACATTCATTTTTGCGGGAACCAATGGCGCAGGTGTATTTTTCTCCAATAATGGCGGTAAAAGTTGGAAAGAAATCAATTCTGGTTTGACTAACCCTTATGTTTTCTCCCTTGCCGTCAGTGGCTCCAACATATTTGCTGGAACTAACGGAGGGGGAATTTTCCTTTCAACTGACAATGGTACAAGCTGGAGAGAAGTCAATTCTGGTTTGACAAACAAATATGTCTATTCTCTTGCCATCAGTGGTACCAACATATTTGCCGGAACTTTGGGTGGTGGTGTTTTTCTTTCTACAGACAACGGTACAAGCTGGAGTCCTGTTAATTCGGGTCTTCCAAACCCCAATGTCGGGTCTATTGCCGTAAGCGGTAAAAATATTTTTGCCGGAACTTTTGGTAATGGTGTATTTCTTTCTAACAACAACGGAGAAAGCTGGAAAGAGGTTAATTCAGGTCTGACAAACACCCAAATATTTTCTCTTGCTACGAATGGCACAAATATCTACGCCGGAACTCCGGAAGATGGTGTTTTTGTTTCTACCGACAACGGTACAAGCTGGCATTCGGTTAATTCAGGTCTGACAAACCAAAAAATAGATTGCCTGGCAGCAAGTGATAAATCAGTCTTTGCCGGAACTTATGGAGGTGAAGTTTTTATTTCCAGAAACAATGGGCACAGCTGGAAACCTGAAAATTCAGGATTGGAAGGTATTGATGTCTATTCTTTTTGCATAAGTGATTCTAATCTCTTTGCAGGTACTAATGGCAGGGGTATTTGGGCAAGATAGGGTATAATTTGCAAGAATTTATATTGTTATAAATAAAGTACAATATTTTACAATTCAAGTGCAAAATATTACAAAAATGTTAAATCTACATAGTTAATTTTCACAAAAATTAGGTAAAATATAGAAATATATTGTATATATTTCCAAAGTAAAATATAATAAATATACAATATTTTACTGTATTAGTGCAATATTTTACAAGCTCGTTAGTAAAGGGAAACTATAATTGATTGGAAACAATGCAGATATTATATATTTTAGTGTCTGCTTTTGTTAATAAATAATTTAAAGGAGAGGTAAAAATGTTAAACAAAGTAAAAGGCAAGTTTAAAAAACTCGCAATTGCTACAGTGATGATAGCATCGCTATTAATCCCAACTACAGCTTTTGCGGGACAAACCATCACCTCAAATTCAACCGGGTATGATGGTAACTTCTACTATTCATTCTGGACAGATGGCGGTGGTTATGCTTCCATGACTTTAAACGGTG
>JAEZUC010000163.1 GCA_023443515.1 Bacillota bacterium | reverse complement strand
CACCGTTTAAAGTCATGGAAGCATAACCACCGCCATCTGTCCAGAATGAATAGTAGAAGTTACCATCATACCCGGTTGAATTTGAGGTGATGGTTTGTCCCGCAAAAGCTGTAGTTGGGATTAATAGTGATGCTATCATCACTGCAGCAATTGCGAGTTTTTTAAACTTGCCTTTTACTTTGTTTAACATTTTTTACCTCTCCTTTAAATTATTTATTAACAAAAGCAGACACTAAAATATATAATATCTGCATTGTTTCGATTAATATTAATTCCCACTAGTAATAATCTTGTAAAATATTGTACTAATACAGTAAAAAATTGTATTTTTATTATATTTTACTTTGGAAATATATACAATATATTTCTATATTTTACCTAATGTTTGTGCAAATTCACCATGAGGCTTTAAAATTTTTGTAATATTTTGCACTTGCCTTGTAAAATATTGTACTATATACATATTAATTGTAAGGTACGTGGAATGAATACACTTTGAAAATTCATTAATAATGAGTTATTTATGTCACACATGGAAAGAATACTGCTATATTAATATTTTAAGAATTAATTTTAAAATTTCTGGATAATTAGTATAATAATGGGTAGGACTTCGTGGTGAATAATTTTAATAAGAAATGTGAGGTAACTATAATGACTGAAATACTAAAAAACTTACAACCTGTTGATGTGTTTAAATACTTTGAAAAGCTTACACAGATTCCAAGAGGGTCAGGAAATGAAAAAGAGGTCAGCGATTATTTAGTAACCTTCGCAAAAGAGCATCAGTTGGAATATGTTCAAGATTCTGCATTAAATGTTGTTATAAGAAAGAAGGCAACACCGGGATTCGAAAGTAGCCCTGCGATTGTTTTGCAAGGGCATATGGATATGGTATGTGAAAAAAATAAAGATACAGAGCATGATTTTACCAAGGACCCATTAAAGTTAAGAATAATAGATGACATGATTTACGCGACGGACACAACACTAGGGGCGGATAACGGAATTGCAGTTGCCATGGGATTAGCAATACTGGCTTCTGATAAATATCAACATCCGGACATAGAATTACTTGTTACCACTTCCGAAGAGACAGGAATGGATGGTGCCATGGTATTGGAACCTGATAATATAAAAGGAAGAATACTTATAAACATAGATTCAGAAGAAGAGGGTACTTTATTAGTGAGCTGTGCCGGTGGACGTACAGTAAAAACAACTATTCAGGCAGTTTGGGAAGCTACAGATGCAAACCTTGTACCATATATCTTAAAAATTAGAGGCCTAAAGGGCGGACACTCAGGGATGGAGATAGATAAAGAAAGAGGAAATTCCAATAAGCTGATGGGCCGTATACTTATGGCTATTTTATCTGAAACAGATTTTAGACTAAGCTCATTAAATGGGGGTTCCAAACACAATGCAATCCCACGTGAGACAGATGCTGTTATTTTAGTAAAAGCTGGCGATAAGACTTTAGTTGAGCAAAAAATATCTGAATGTGAAAAAATGTTCAAAACCGAATTGAGGGCAAAAGACCCTGATATAAGAGTGGAGTTTGAAGTTTTACCTGACCTGCCCAAGGAAATGCTTTCAAAAGAATCAACCGATAATGCAGTTAACTATTTATACCTGTTGATTAATGGGGTTACCTCCATGAGCATGGATATTAAGGGTTTAGTGGAAAGCTCCTTGAATCTTGGAGTCATAACGACCTTAAAGGATTGCATAGAATTTATAAGCTCAATCAGAAGTTCCGTAAGGAGTTTAAAGAATGAATTAACTAATAGACTTATTGTAACCGCTAGACTAAATGGCGGAAGTGTTGTTACAGAATCTGATTATCCTGAATGGGCATATGATCCTGATTCAAAAATAAGAACAGTTTTCGAAGATGTATATGAAAAAATGTACAATAAGAAGCCTCATATAACGGCAATACACGCTGGACTTGAGTGCGGACTGTTTGCGGAAAAATTTGAGCAGCTTGATGCAATTTCTTTTGGGCCAAATTTATATGATGTTCATACTCCCAATGAGCATATGAGTATTTCTTCAGTTCAGAGGACGTGGGAGTACTTGTTGGAAGTGCTAAAGAATATAAATAATTAAATTAAGATAAATAAAATTACTAGAGGTATATATTATGGAGAAAAAGTTATCTAAAGATGCATATGGTGGCGTAAATGGCAAAGACTACGTGCCTTATGTTTCCGGTGGTTCTAAAACAGGTGGAAATATTGCTGTATTAATAATCGGTATTGTTTTAGCTGTTTTATTTACGGCATCTACTGCTTATTCAGGTATGAAATCAGGACTGACAGTTGCAGCCGGTATACCCGGTTCTATAATAGGTTCAGCATTTATAGCCGTCTTTGCTAAGCATAAAGGTATACTTGCAAAAAACTTGGTTCAGGGAATGTCAAGCGGAGGGGAATCTGTCGCCAGTGGTGTCATATTTGTTTTGCCGGCAGTTCTTTTAATAGGCTTCAAAGTCACGTTCCTGGAAGGTTTTATTGTTAGTGCGGGAGGCGTATTATTTGGTGTAGGAATAGCCGCTCTTGTTCATAATTACTTAATTGTTGAAGAACACGGCAAATTGATGTACCCGGAGTCACTGGCTATATCAGAAACCCTTGTTGCCTCAGAGGGTGCCGGAGAATCAATGAAGTTTATGGGCATTGGGTTTGGAATTGGAGGCATAATAACTGTTGTAACCAGTTCGTTTTTGAATGTAGCCAACAACGTTATAAGCTATGTAAATGAAACCTTCTATAAGTGGAAATTCGAAATAGAAGTAAACCCTTTATTGTTAGGTATAGGATTTATTGTTGGAATGGAAGTTTCGGTAGCTATGTTTGCAGGCTCAATATTATCTAATTTCGCGATTACGCCTTTAATCGGTTATTTCGCTGAACTTGGAAAACAAGGTGCAAATGTGTGGAATAACCCTGATGTTGCTATTAGCAGTATGCAAGTCAAGCATATTGCAGGAAGTTATGTAAAATACATGGGCGCAGGTATGATGCTTTCGGGTGGATTAATAGGTGCTCTAAAACTTATACCTACAATAATTTCATCTATAAAAGAAACTCTTAACGCCAAGTCTTCTAAAGGTGGAGAGTCTTCATCCAAAGAAAGTTTGATATTAATCAGCGGTATAGCAGTTGGATTTATAGGTGGGTTTATAATTTCAAAGGGTAATATATTGATGGCGATAACTGCATCAGTTCTGTCACTATTCTTATCACTGCTGTTTGTCATAGTTGCAGGTCGCTTAACAGGTACCATTGGAACTTCTAACCTGCCTGTATCGGGTATGACTATAGCCTCAATAGTCGTTGTAACGTTACTATTCGTTGTATTGGGATGGAAAAATCCTGGGAGTAACAGGTCCTTGCTTTTATTTGGTACCTTCATAGTTACTGCTATAGCAATGGCTGGTGGTTACACCCAATCACAAAAAGTTACTTTTTTAATCGGGGGCAGTAAAAATGAAATGCAGAAATACTTTGCTATAGCCGGTGTAGTCGGTACTGCCGTAGTTGTCGGAACTATATTACTGCTTTCCAACCAATTAGTAATGACTGGTGATAATGTTGCTTTTGCACTGCCTCAAGCCAATTTAATGGCAACATTGACAGCCGGTATAATGTCAGGTCAATTACCTTGGGTTATGGTCATAGTTGGTGCTGTTATGGGAGTTGTTTTATTCTTGTTGAGGCTTCCCATTATGACAGTAGCAATAGGCTTTTATCTGCCCATATCTACAACCTCTATAATTTTAATAGGTGCATTAATCAGATATTTTGTTGAAAAGGTCAGTAAATCTCAACAAGAAAAAGATGCAAGGGTTTCAAATGGTATAAGCTTATCTTCCGGACTTGTTGCCGGAGGGTCTATAATAGGACTTATAGGTATAATACTTCAGGTTACAGGCGTTATAAAGGGAGCCGGGCCAAGTGGATTTGTGGCTTCTAACACAATGGCATTTATATTATTGATAGTACTGGTAGTAGCTACAATAATACCTATTATGAAAGCTAAAGTGGGAAATACTGAAAAGTAATTTAAAGTAAAATAGAGCGGGGTTGTTGCAAAACTAATTCTTATCTTTCTTAACCTGTACATGAGTATAAATTGTATCAATGGAAGCTTAGTTAAAGATATTTGCAGATGTTTGTCGGCGAAAGATGGATATTTTAGCGGAAAACCTACACGATGTAGGGTTTAGCGACACAATGAATCATGGACGATGAATGTGAGCGACGGTAAAATATCCTAAAATGAGCCGCTATAAACTCTTGCAAATATCTTGGAAGCAAACATTGATATAATTTTATTCGGAAGTACTAGTGTTAAAATAGAAAGTATTTATCTTTTGCAACAGACCCTTATTTTTTTATTAGTTATTGATAACGATTATCGATTAGTGTATAGCAATGCTTTTACTTGCCTAAAATTTCCCATAAATGTACAATGTAATAGCAAAGAAAAAATATGGTGCAAAAATTTTATTGCAATTGTTTCATAACACTAAAAAGAAATATAGTACGGCAATAGGGCATAGTATAATCCCTATAAAAAACCAAACATTTATACTATAATATAAAGCACAGCTTTAAAATAGAGATACAAGGAGATTAATTTAAATATGGGTTTTACATTAGTACTAGCAGAAAAACCTTCGGTGGCAAGAGATTTGGCAAAAGTCCTAAACTGCGGGCAGAATGCCAATGGCTATATAATGGGGAAAAAATATATCGTAACCTGGGCTTTGGGACATCTTGTTACACTTGCAGACCCCGAGGCTTACGGCAATAAGTACAAGACATGGAATCTTGAAGACCTGCCAATGGTTCCAAACAAAATGGAACTGGTAGTAATAAAGCAGACTGCAAAACAATATGGTGTAGTAAGGGGTCTTTTAAACAGAGCCGATGTGGATGAGCTTGTAATAGCTACCGATTCGGGGCGAGAAGGAGAACTTGTTGCCAGATGGATTATAATGAAAGCAGGCTTCAAAAAGCCGATAAAGCGTCTATGGATATCTTCTCAGACAGACAAGGCTATAAAGGAAGGTTTTGCAAAGCTAAGGCCTTCCAAGGAATACGACAACCTGTATTATTCTGCACAGAGCAGAGCGGAAGCCGACTGGCTTGTCGGTCTCAATGTCACAAGGGCCTTGACCTGCAAATACAACGCACAGCTATCAGCAGGGAGAGTACAGACACCAACTCTTGCAATGATTGTGGAAAGAGAAGAAGAAATTCGGAAATTCAGGCCTAAAGACTACTGGACAATTTCTGCACAGTTTAACGGATTTTCTGTACAGTGGCAGGACAGCAGAACCAATCAAATCAGAACATTTAATAAAGAAGAGGCAGACGGAATAGTAGCAAAAATAACGGGTCAGATGGGTGAAGTAGTTGAGGTAAAAAAAGAAACAAAGAAAGAATTACCTCCGTTGGCCTATGACCTGACAGAACTTCAAAGAGACGCAAACAAAAAGTTTTCATATTCAGCAAAACAAACTCTCAACATAATGCAGAGGCTTTATGAATCACACAAATTAGTTACGTATCCAAGAACAGATTCAAGGTATATAACGGATGACATTGTACCTACCTTGAACGAGCGTTTGAAAAGCATAGCGGTAGGCCCTTATGCTAAGCTTGTACAGGGAGTTATGAGAAACAAACCAAGTGTTACAAAAAGGTTTGTGGATAACGGCAAGGTTACAGACCACCATGCCATAATACCAACAGAACAATTCGTGGATTTGTCTTCGCTGAATTCAGAAGAGAGAAATGTATATGACCTTATAGTCAAGAGATTTATAGCAGTACTAAGCCAACCCTTTGAATATGAGCAGACTACGGTGAAGCTTAATATAGCAGGAGAGAGCTTCTATGCAAAAGGAAAGATAGTCAGGTCATCTGGCTGGAAAATAGTATACGACGGTTTTGGAAAACTTGACGAGGACAGTGATGAAGATGACAACGACCAGTCACTGCCGGATATTCAAAAAGGGCATAAGGCAAAAGTTATTGCACCTAAAGCAATAAACGGAAAAACCAAGCCACCCGCAAGGTATACTGAGGCCACTTTACTTTCTGCAATGGAGCATCCGGGGAAGTTTGTAGACAACAAAGCGTTAAAGGAAGCCTTAGAAAGCACCAGCGGACTTGGTACCCCTGCAACAAGAGCAGATATAATTGAAAAGTTATTTAATACTTTCTATATAGAAAGAAAAGGCAAGGAAATCTATCCTACCTCAAAGGGAACACAGCTAATTTCACTGGTGCCGGCTGACCTGAAATCTCCGGAGCTTACTGCAAAGTGGGAACAGCAACTTTCACTTATTAGCAAAGGAAAAGTCAACTCAAATGCATTTGTAGGTGAAATGAAAAATTATGCAAAAAAACTGGTGGGGGCAGTCATAGCAAGCTCGGAACAGTTCAGACATGATAACGTAACAAGGGAAAAATGTCCCGAATGCGGGAAATATCTTTTGGAAGTAAACGGCAAAAAGGGGAAAATGTATGTCTGCCCTGACAGAGAATGCGGATATAGAAAATCAGTAACTGTAATATCAAATGCCAGATGCCCTGAATGTCATAAGAAGATGGAAATCAGGGGAGAGGGCGATAACAAATCCTTCTACTGTTCATGTGGCTACAGGGAGAAACTGGATGCCTTTAAAAAACGCAAGGGTGAACAGGTAGACAAAAAAGATGTTGCAAGATTTATGAGACAACAGGAAAAGGACGAAAGTATAAATTCAGCTCTTGCTGATGCTCTAGCCAAGTGGAAGAAATAATTGACACAGATATATCATTATTGTATTATCATTATAATTTATATAGGAACACTAGGAATAAGATTTCCGGGAGGATATTATGAGCGTATTTGACAAACTTGATTTTCTGAAAACAAATATAAAATCCTTGGGAAGTGCTGCGGTAGCTTTTTCCGGAGGAGTGGATTCTTCCTTTTTATTAAAGGTAGCATTTGACGTACTTGGAAAAGATATTGTGGCAGTGACTGCGCATTCTTCTACATATCCAGAAAGAGAAATGAATGAAGCAAAGGAATTTACAACGAACTACGGTATAAGGCATAGAATCATAGACTCCGAGGAACTGGATGTTGAAGGTTTTTCGGATAATCCCGTTAACCGCTGCTATTTATGCAAAAATGAGCTATATGATAAAATTCAGTCAGTTGCCCAAGAGGAAAACGTAAAACATATTCTGGAAGGCTCGAACCATGATGACTTGGGAGATTACAGACCGGGTCTTCAGGCAGTTAGCGAGCATGGCGTACTTAGCCCGCTGAAAGACGCACTGCTTACAAAGGACGAAATACGTTTTCTTTCGAAGGAAATGGGGCTTAAAACTTGGGATAAACCAGCATTTGCGTGCCTGTCCTCAAGATTTCCCTACGGAGAAAAAATAACGCATCAAAGGCTCAGAATGATAGACAGAGCAGAACAACTATTAATGGATTTAGGCTTTAAGCAGGTAAGAGTGAGGTTCCATGGGGACATAGCAAGAATTGAAGTGGGGCAGGAACAGTTCTTGAAATTTATTGATAATGACATAAGAGAAAAGGTTTATTCTGAATTCAAAAAAATAGGCTTTATGTATACTGCACTGGATTTAAAAGGCTATAGAACAGGCAGTATGAATGAAGGGTTAGCACTATAAAGAAACATCAGTGGACACTGCTGCAATAAATTTGGTTAGCAAAACAGGATTTTTGCAGCAGTAAAACCATTTTATGATAAACTTAATTAGATATAAAACATAAAGGAATCATCTTCCTGATTTCTTTCAGCTTCATCAACAAGATCCCTGAGAGTTGTGTTCTTCAGGACTTGGGAAATTGCTTCATCCATCTTATCCCAAATCAAGGTATTTATTGACTTTTCAATTTCCTCTGCCTGCTCGGAAACAGAGCGTTCTGTCTTTTCAAACAAGCTTATTTCAACTGCTTGCAAAATATCATAGGCTGTTATTTTTTCTGAGGATTTAGCCAGCTGATACCCGCCCTGAGATCCCTTGATGGAAGTAACAAGCTTTGATCTTTTCAAAAGAGAAAAAACCTGTTCAAGGTATATTTTTGATATACCGAGTTTTTCAGAAATGCTTATTACAGTTACAAAATCACCGTTTCTGCCTAACTGCGCAACACATATCATAGATGCTAGCCCGTATCTTCCTTTTGACGATATTCGCATAATTACCTCCGATTTCATACTAATTATATATGTTTTATTGAACCACATACTTTTTAATGTGTCAATATTTTTAGGTTTTTATTCAAATTAAATCCCTAGTAATACTATAGGTATACTAAAAAATATTATTGACAAAATTAGTAACAGCCATTATACTATAGAAAACAATACAATACATATATGTATTGTATGAATAGGTTCTTATGGTAGGTGAAAATTATGGACAGCAAGCCTGTAATTAATATAGAGGGTTTAACCAAAATATTTTCAGGAACAACAAGAGACATTAAGGCTCTGGAAAATGTAAATCTTACAATCAACCGAGGCGACATTTTTGGAATAATCGGGATGAGCGGAGCAGGAAAAAGCACCCTGGTTAGATGCATTAACTACCTTGAAAAACCTACAACCGGAAGGGTAGTAGTAGATGGAGTAGATTTGGCAGGCCTTAATGAAAAGGAATTGAGAAAAGTACGCAAGTCTATGGGAATGATATTCCAACAATTTAATCTTTTGATGCAACGTACGGCAATAGAAAACATAACGTTTCCTCTTGAAATATCAGGTATAGATAAAAAAGAAGCTTTAAAGAGGGCAAAGGAACTGCTGGAGCTGGTTGATTTAGCTGACAAGCATGAAGCCTACCCGTCACAGCTGTCCGGTGGACAAAAGCAGAGGGTTGCAATAGCCAGAGCATTAGCAACAAACCCAAAAGTTTTGCTTTGTGATGAGGCGACGTCTGCACTTGACCCTAATACTACAAAATCAATTCTGTCCTTGCTGAAAGATATCAATAGCAGACTTGGAATTACCATTGTAATAATTACACACGAAATGAGCGTAGTTGAACAGATATGCTCACATGTGGCAATCATAGATAAAAGCGGTATTGCAGAGGAGGGAAAGGTATCTGAGGTTTTCGCACATCCCAAGACACATGTAGCTCAGAGATTGGTTTTCCCAAATGGTAATAAAAATGAAAGAGATATGGGAAGCCGCTGTTGCAGGATAGTATTTGACGGCAGTTCCTCCTATGAGCCTGTTGTAGCCAGGATGATATTGGACTGCGGGGCGCCTGTTAACATAATGCTTGCAGATATGCGCGATATAGATGGGAAAGCCTTTGGTCAGATGGTTATTCAGCTTCCTGCTGACGAATTGACTTCACAAAAGATTATAAATTATCTTAAAGAAAGAAATCTTGCAGTAGAGGAGGTTTTTGACCATGTGGGATAGTTCAACATGGATAATGATATCCAAAGGTCTTCTTGAAACAGTTTATATGACATTAGTTTCCACATTTGCAGCGTATGTGATAGGTCTTCCTCTCGGCGTTTTGCTGGTTACAAGCCAAAATAACGGAATTCTGCCTATGCCAAAGCTTAATAAGGTTCTGAATATAATAGTAAATCTGCTTCGTTCAATTCCTTTTCTTATATTATTAATTGCTGTAATGCCAGTTACAAGAGCACTAATCGGAACCACCATCGGGTCTACTGCTACCGTTGTACCCCTTGTAATAGCGGCAGCACCTTTTATTGCAAGACTTGTGGAATCCTCCCTTCAGGAAGTTGACAAGGGTGTTATAGAGGCGGCTGTGTCAATGGGCTGCAGTCCCTTTGAGATAATCCGCAAGGTCATGCTGCCTGAATCAATACCCTCCCTTATTACAGGGGCCGCAATAGCAACCACAACAATACTTGGCTATTCCGCAATGGCTGGAATAGTGGGTGGCGGCGGACTCGGCGACATCGCAATACGCTATGGGTATTACAGGTATCAGAATGACATAATGTTCATTACTGTAGCACTGCTTGTTATCGTTGTACAGGTAGCACAGGAGGCGGGAACAGGAATAGCCAGAATGCGTGATAAAAGAAAACAAAGTTAAAACAAAGTTAAAACTTTTAATATAAAAAGGAGGTCATTAATATGAAAAGAAAATTGCTTGCATTATTACTTACAACGGTATTTGCAGTCTCAGGTATATTGTCAGGCTGCGGGTCTCAATCCAAAAAACTTGTTGTTGGAGCGTCACCTACACCACATGCGGAGATACTCAAAGAGGTTCAAAGCGTACTAAAGGACAAAGGATACGAACTGGAAATAAAGGAATTCACTGACTTTGTTCAGCCAAATCTTGCCGTACAAGACAAAACCCTTGATGCCAACTACTTTCAGCACAAGCCGTACATGGATAATTTCAATGAAGAACATAAGACAGAATTAGTATCTGCAGCGGAAATTCATTACGAACCGTTGGGCATATACCCCGGAAAGCTAAAGTCACTTGATGCTATAACTGAGGGAGCGACTATTGCCATTCCAAACGATACAACAAACGAAGCTAGAGCACTTTTGCTTCTTGAAACAGCCGGGCTTATAAAAGTGAATCCTGCTGCCGGACTGAAGGCAACAGTAAAGGATATTACTGAAAACCCAAAAAAGATTAAGATAAAAGAACTTGAAGCTGCCCAGCTGGCAAGAATTTTGCCTGATGTGGAATTGGCAGTCATAAACGGAAATGTCGCACTCCAAGCAGGCTTTAATGTTACCACAGATGCACTTAAAAAAGAGGAAGCCGACTCCGTAGCAGCAAAGACATATGCTAATATTATTGCTATCCGCAAGGGTGATGAGAACAGAGAGGACATAAAAGCGTTGGTGGAGGCACTTAAAAGCGGAAAGGTCAAGAAGTTTATAGAAGAAAAATACAAGGGAGCAGTTGTTCCACTATTCTAATCTTTTTTCACCGGTACTACCGTATAAAATTGTATCAATGATTGCTTCAAAGATATTTGTAAGAGTTTATAACGGCTCATCTTAGGATATTTCACCGTCGCTCACATTCATCGTCCATGATTCATTGTGTCGCTAAAACCTTCATCGTGAAGGTTTTTCGGTAAAATATCCTTGCTTCGCCGATAAACATCTGCAAATATCTTTAACCAAGCTTCCATTGATACAATTTATACTCTTAGTACAGGCTGAATGCAAAAAGATAATAATTTGTTTTGCAACAGCCCAGCTATATAAAACCTACTTAGTCGCCTTATCGGCGTAGGTGTTAACAACCACCTTATCGTAGGGAGCTTTTTGCTTGAGTTCACCTGCCTGACTCATTACAGTCTGGAGCAGCTCGAAGGACTCCTTTTTCATGGCTGGTTCTTTGCACCAGGCATCAATTTTCTTGTACCTTTCGGCAACGACCGTCAAAAGCTCCGTATCAGTGTCTGGAAAGGACGGTTTCAATACTTCGGCAATTTCTTTGGGCGAATGGGTGTCTACCCAGACCTGGCCTTTGTAAAGGGCATCTGTAAACTTTTGAATTACATCTTTATTTTTTTCTATATAACTCTTTTTAGCAAAGTAAGCAGTAAAAGGTATCTCGCCGCTTTCCTGACCTACAGAAGCCAATATGTAGCCTTTTCCTTCCTTTTCAAGAGAGGACGCAACAGGTTCAAACAAAGTTACATATTCACCCTTACCCCCGGTAAACGCACCGGCCATAAGTGCAAACTGTATACTTGTATCAACATTTACATCAGCACCTGGAACAAGACCGTTTTTATTCAGAACATATTCAAGAGTCATTTCAGGAACTCCACCTTTTCTTCCGCCGATAATATTTTTACCTTTTAAACTACTCCACTGGAAACCGGGTTCCGGTTTTCTTCCCACAAGGAAGGAACCGTCCCTTTTGGTTACCTGTGCAAAAACCTGTGCGTAGTCCGCTTTACCTTCGTTATATACGTATATACTTGCTTCAGGGCCCGCCAAGCCTATGTCACATTGTCCCGACAAGACTGCAGTCATAACCTTGTCAGCGCCCTGGCCGTTCTGGAGCTCTATTTCCAATCCTGCATCCTTGAAAAACCCTTTATTCAACGCAACATACTGTGGGGCATAAAAAACAGAATGTGTTACTTCACTTAGCTTTACTTTAGTTAAATTATCATTATCCCCGCAGGATGGAAGTACAAAAATAATACATGTTAATATAGCTAATAAAATAAATAATTTTTTCATATACAATTCCCCTTTCTTTTATCAAACTTAGATCAGTATCAGATATGTTTTTTTATAAGGATTCTTTGAAGGAGTACAACAGCTTGATACATGATACCTGCAGCTATGCATAATATTATAACGCTTGCCATAACCAGGTCTAACTTGAAAACCTGACCGCCGTATACTATTAGATAGCCAAGTCCCGATTTGGAAACCAGAAATTCACCAACAATTACTCCCACCCATGAAAGACCAACATTTACTTTCAACGAATTGATTATTACAGGAAGGTTTGAAGGGAAAACCACTTTGGTAAATACCTGAAACCTGCTGGCACCAAAGGTTTTTACCAGTTTAATCTGCTCCTCGTCGGTAGCCATGAATCCGTTGAGAACTTCCAGAATGGACACAACAATTGAAATGGCAAGTGCTATAATAATAATTGAAGTAGTCCCTGCTCCGAACCAAACAATAAAAATAGGCCCAAGAGCTATTTTGGGAAGACTGTTCAGTATTACAAGATACGGTTCAAGCACTTTTGATAAAAACTCAGACCACCAAAGTACCACAGCAATCAAAGTACCCAGCACTGTCCCGGCTACAAAGCCTACGACAGTTTCCCAGCATGTAATACCAATGTGATGAAACAATTGTCCTTCTCTGTAAAGATTGATTATGGTATTAACAATACGGGACGGCTGGCTTGTAATAAAGGAGTCTACAATATTCAGCCTTGCAAGTATCTCCCACTGTGCAAAAAACACCACAAGAATCACTATTTGTGTTACAAGAACAGATACTTTACGCCGTTTTTTGGATTTAAGGTACTCAAGCCTTTCCTGAGACAAATTCGTTTCTTGTTTATGTTTAAACATGTACATCCAGCTCCTTCCATATTAAATTAAAATAGTGTCTGAATTCAGGAGCTTCACGGCTGTTAAAAGGGGTTCTTACGTCATTGCAGGATAACGATATGTTGTGATCACTTTTTATAGATGACGGCCTTCCCGTTAGAACAAAAATTCTGTCAGCCATACTTATACTTTCAGCTATGTCATGTGTGACCATAATTGCAGTTTTGTTTTCTTTCTTGATAATATAGTATATATCCTCTGTTACTGCCAGTCTGGTCTGATAATCCAAGGCAGAAAATGCTTCATCCAAAAGAAGTATCTCAGGTCTCAAAGCCAGGGTTCTGATAAGGGCGGCACGCTGCCTCATTCCTCCTGACAGCTGGGAAGGATATTTATCTTTGAATTCGCTAAGTCCATATGTATAAAGAAGATCATAAACATATTCCCTGTTTTCGGGTGTAAGGGCTTTCTTAATATCAAGCCCCAGCATGACATTTTCAAGTATAGTACTCCATTCGAACAGAAAATCTTTTTGAAGCATGTAACCTACCTGCTGCAGACATCCATCATCACGGTCGCTGTTTATGACAACCCTGCCGTAAGAAGGCTTAACAAGCCCTGCGACAATAGATAACAACGTTGATTTGCCACATCCGCTGGGCCCCACAATACAAATAAATTCGCCCTTGGATATATTCATGCTGATGCCAGCTATGGCAGGAATTTCGCCATTTGGTGATTGATAATTCATTCCGATGTTTTTAATTTCAACAATATATGACATAATAGACACCTCCCGCCATTTGTATTAATTTATATACAAACTCTTAATACAGTATATTGACATAATCCCTAAATGGTTCATTTTAAAAATCATGCATTTTAAAAGTTCTGAGATTTTACGTTGACACTTATACAAAAATATAAAATAATGGAAGCGTAGGAAAAAACAGTTACCATGTTTTCACACAGACTTATTTTTAACATTTATAAGGAGTTGTTATTATGAAGAATTATTCACTTTTAAAAATGTTTAAAATAACATTGGCAATGTTGCTGACAGTGTTTATAATATTGGGAATAGGCAATCTGCCAGTAAATGCAGCTGGATTTACCGATGTAAAACAAACGGATTGGTACTACGATTATGTTGATAAGCTCGTAGAACTAAATATTACCTCTGGTGTTGGAGATAACAAATTTGCTCCCAATAGGAAAATAACAAGAGCTGAGTTTGTAACATTTTTATGTGTGGCTTTGGGCGTAAAAAAGACGGGAAGTGGTTCGGAACCATATTATGAAGATGCAAAAAATCACTGGGCAAAAGAGTGGATTGTAGCAGCAGATGAAAATGGATTCACAAATATACCGGGAAAAAATCAATTATTTTATCCGGATTTACCTATAACCAGACAGGATGCATGTTCAATGGTATGCATGGCATTAGGACTAAAGCCGGACAGGTTATGCAGGAATCCTTATGTTGATGTAGATACTAATGCAAATACAGGCTACCCTATTACGGCATATGATGAATACCTGATGACAGGTACCAAAGTAGGTGCGGATAGATATTTTCATCCTAAATCAAGTTTAACGAGAGCGGAAGTAGCAGCAGTACTTGTAAATGTTATAGAATATAAGAAGGATACCAAAAACTATAAATACAATAAACAAATTGAATTTGAAACTCAAAATAATAAATATTTTAACGTAGATAATTATAATAGTTGGTACAATCTTGTAAAGGATTTACCTCAGGAATTAATTTTTAACAGGTATGGCTTATCAAATTTAACAAATAACATTACGTTTTATTCGTATATTTTACCTGAATATTTAGACCCGTATAATATTATTGTGACAAGAAACGAATACATAAATTCAATAGTGGACATAGGAACAAAATATATCAATTCATTAGTAAAGGCTGATTATAAAGATATAGATGCATTTAGAAAAAATCTCGCAGAAGTTGCTACAGATGATTTATATTACGACGACCCGGAGTGGTCTTTTACACTTATAAAAAACTACACAAAAAATATTGAACATGCAGTCGATATGGTAAAAAATAATACGATAAAGATGGAAGGAAGTTTTGTTACCAGTAAAGGAATGATAGTGTCAGATAACACTTTTTACGGCAGAACAACACTAAGAGGTACTATAAGGTATAAGTATGATGAATGTACGAAAGATAATGCACTCATGCTTGGTGTAGTTGGAACAGCGATGCAGGATATGAGCAGTTTATCAGATTTTAAATATCATCATTCTTACAATACATGGTATGAGCAGGATATAGCTATCTGCTTTGTAGATTACCCAACAGGGCCTAAAGTGCAATCTATAAAGGCAATATCAGATGTTAGGAAAATGAAGTAGCAATCCAGGCAGGTGTATCTAATGACTATCACTGCTTATTAGAAACTGGCAATAAAAGGCTGCCGCAAACTTGTTTGCAGCAGCCCAGGAGAAGAAGCGGATGGCTGTTAGCCCTCAACAGCTAATACACTTAATGTTGCATTCATAATTGATGCACCAGGGGTTATATCAATTATGGAATTTGTAGAGAGTTGTACAGAATAAGTGTAGTTACCGGGAGCCAGCATGGCATCAACAAATTGGAAACTGAAGGATTCTGCCTCCAATACGTCAACTAGAGTTGAGAACGTAAAGGTAGGGCCGACTTTAACGGCTGAACCATCTTCAGAGGAACGCAAAATCTCAAAGTTGAAGGTTACGGAAACCCCCAAGGGTAGGTTTATAATACTTGTAAACTGAAGTAAATTAGTAGTTCTTCTCAGGCCGGTTGTGTCAATGGTAGTAGATACTACATTAATCGGATCGGCAAAAAGAGTGGTAATTACGGGTAATGGTCCAAGTCCTCCCGTATTTGCACTTAGTACAACATTGTTGTTTCTTGACCCGGATCCGGATGAACCTTCGTGTTCGTCTGACCCATTAGAATGATGAAAATAGTAGTAGTCACCATTTGGCATAAAATTCACTCCTTTTTATATTCAAAGGGTTACATAATCCTTTGTAATGTATAATATTAAATAAATCTACAAAAGGTTACATAATAAGGAGCGAAACGCATCAAAAAAACAGAAAATTTTTACAAATTTTCTGCTTTTTCAAGTTTTTTATTCCTATAGTATAAACAGATGTCTGTAGATACCATAACAAGGTTGATTATGTACAGTTGTTTTATCTCCTGTTTAATAAAAAATGGGTATCTATGGGCAGAATTTTTTAAAGAAAGTTTCAGTGGAGACTCCATGAGGTCGGTTTTTTCGCTTTAAGCCATAAAGGATATCTTTTTTATTTCTGCTAATGATATTAACACCTTCAGAGCAGGACAAAGTTGCTTTAAAGCCCATTTCCTTTAAAATAGGTACTGAATCACTGCACATATAACCAAAGGGGTATGTAAAGGTATTTGGCTCAATACCTGCGGATTCCTTTAGTTTTTCCTGAAGAAGCCCTACGTCAGAGTACAGAAGGCTCTTGTAGGCTTCGACGGATTCGCCTCTGTTCTTTTTTGCCCCCAACCTCTTTTTGCCGTATTTATGAAGATTATATGTATGATTTTGTATTTCATAGATACCTGAGTCACTCATGTTTTTAATTTGTTCCCATGTTATGTAGGAATACTGCACATTATTTTCAGGTATTTTGGTGGAGGCTTCCGTAAACTCTCCTACAACCGATATAACGGCCCTCATATCGTAGTTTTTGAGAATAGGCGTTGCATATATATAATTATTATAGTATCCGTCATCAAAGGTGAGCATAACTGGTTTGGACGGAAGTTCCCCATCATTATATACATAGTTTATAAGATCCGTCATTGTAATTGCAGTATATCCGCGGTCTTTTAAATATTTTATATCACTTTCCAGTTCTCTGGGAGTAATCACAAATTTGCCCAAATCCTTGGATTTTGGAATTGTCCCGTGATACATTACTATGGGTACCTTAATTCCGTTGTTTTCCCCCAAGCTTTCAAGTGCATCATCAAAAACGCTGGTTGTAGCAGACAGGATAAGAGCCAAAGGCAGTACCAGAATTAAAACTACTGCAAAAACAAGTAAAATATATTTAATTATTTTTTTATTAAAAAATTCATACATAAAAGAACCTCCAATTTATATTAATTTTTAAAAATGGTAGTTCATATTCGGTTCTACAATGTCATATGTACGGTAGAAATCACGGGTTTCTTCGTCCTTTGTAACTGCTGAACGATTCTTTTGAAGAAGGTTTACAATATTATATACATCAATCCAGATTTCATTATTACTTTCTTTTTGGGACTCATCAAAAATAAGTTGCATACCAAAGTGAAGGTGAGGAGTGGTAATGTTATTAACATTTTCACGTGTACTGTAGCCGGTCATTCCAAGGTATCCTATTACATCTCCGGCCTTTACAATCTTACCTTCATAGAGATCCCCATGAAATGGTCTGTCTTTTCTCAAATGTGCATAGTAATAATATCTTTTCTGATCAAAGCTACGGATGCCTATTCTCCAGCCTCCGTACATATTCCAGCCCATTACTTCCACGATACCGGATTCCACAGCCATAATAGGAGTGCCTATAGACCCCATCAGATCGTTGCCCAGGTGCTTTCTGGAAAAGCCGAAAGAACGGCTGCTGCCAAAATCATCATAATGGCTGAAGCTGTAGCCTCTGGCAATAGGGGAAAAGACCTTTAACCCGTATTTCTTCTGCCAGATTGTCTTTTCGTTGTTATCAGGGTCTTTTACCTGAATATCGTACTCACCGACAAAGTTACCAAGGATAGCGTCGTAAGCTTGATAAAAATAGTTGTAATGCTTCATATTTGCAGTGAGCTGTTCCATTGTCTGGCCTTGATTCAGTTTGTCGGCAAGCTCCTCCAAATCCTTTGCTTTATATTTCTTAAAGTTCCCTCCGTATTTGGTAGATATATATGCCAGCATTTCAACCCAGTGAAGCTGAACAGGTTTCTCATGGGATTTTACATCCATGCTTAGTGCCTTTTCCATTGCTTCATAGGGTACATTATACTCCACCCATTTTATATAGCCCTCATTACTCACTGATAATACCTGGCCTGTATTATCCCTCAATAATATTGCAGTTGATCCGGCAAGGATACAAACTATCAAACCGAAACACATTATTATTTTAAAGATCTTGGTTCTAGCCAATAAAGTCACCTCTTAACCGTTTAATAAAAGACAAGTATCTACTATTTAAATTTATGCAGTACAAACCTAACATATCCTATTAATTTATTTACAGTAACTAAAAATAATAAAATTCATTAACTTATTACTTTACTTTATTAAAGTTATGAAGTAGAATAATATGTAGAACAAAATCGAAATAGAGAGATAAAAAAAGTAAAAAATTATTTTATTTGAAGGGATTGGTTTTTGTGAGATTAGGTAGGATAATAAAGGCTTTGGCCAGTGTCATGGCGTTGACATTTTTAGTTGCGGGTTGCGGGGCTTCCGGTGAGTCTTCAAAAAGTTCAAGTACAGCCGGGGAAAGCACCACTGCTCCCAGCACTGTAGCTGTAGATAAGTCATGGGACAAGGTCAAGGAAAAGGGCGAGCTTGTACTGGGTTTGGATGAGAGTTTTCCTCCTATGGGATTCAGAGATGAGGACAACAATATAGTAGGATATGATATAGACCTTGCAAAGGAAGTTGCATCACGATTAGGTGTAAAGCTTAAGCTACAGCCTATTAACTGGGATTCAAAAGACCAGGAACTGAAAACCGGAAACATTGATTGCATATGGAATGGTTTTTCCATAAACGAGGAAAGAAAGAAAAATATACTGTTTTCAGACCCTTACATGAAAAACAATCAGGTGGTTGTTGTGCTGGCGGATTCAAAGTACAATACTTTGGCAGACCTTAAAGGAAAGTCAGTGTCGCTTCAGGCAGCATCAAGTGCTGCAGACGCAATAGAAAAAAGTACGGATTTTAAAAGTTCTCTTAAAGATGTAGTAGAACTCAAGGATAACACTCTATGTCTTATGGACTTGAAAACAGGAAATACCGACGGAGTTGTAATGGATGAGATAGTAGCAAGATATCAGATTCAGATGAATAGTGAAAAATACAGGATTTTGGATGAATCACTGGCAGCCGAGGAATATGGAGTTGGCTTCAGAAAAGCTGATCTTCAGCTGATGACAAAAGTAAATGACGCCCTCAAGGCAATGGCTAAAGACGGCAAGATAACTGAAATATCAAACAAATGGTTTGGTAAGGACATATCTATTGTAGAAAAGTAATTCTAAAAGCTTACAAGTAAAAATTTGATCATATTCGCAAACTTCAAAAAAGGGCTGATATAGTATATATCGGCCCTGTTTTTAGGCGAAAAGTTGCAAAATGGCTTTAAATAATGCATTATAAATATAGAAAATTGCACTATTGTAATATAAAATAGATAAGCATGGGTATAAGGCCCGGTTTAATGATTTTATGGAGAGGGGATTTATCAGTGAAGCTGGTATTGTTGTTATTGGAGGGAATGGTAGTTTCTTTGCAAATATTTGCATTAACGCTTATCTTTGCAATACCTTTAGGACTTCTGGTGTCTTTTGGTAGAAGGTCAAAGCACATAATTATTAGCGGAATTACAAGTATTTATATCTCAATAATGAGAGGAACGCCATTAATACTGCAGCTACTGGTGGTTTATTTTGCACCGTCCTATGTTTTTGACGCTAAAGTCGGCAGATTTGCTGCTGCCGTTATTGCATTTGTACTTAATTATGCAGCTTACTTTGCTGAAATATTTAGGGGAGGAATAGAGTCTATTCCTAAAGGACAGTATGAAGCAGGAGAGGTTCTCGGCTTTACAAAGCTACAGGTATTTTTTAAGATAATTATGCCTCAGGTTGTAAAAAGGGTATTACCGCCTATAAGTAATGAAGTAATAACCCTTGTTAAGGATACTGCACTTGTTTCAGCAATCGCTTTGGAAGAAATGTTCAGAATTGCCCAGAATGCTGCCAGCAGGGTATCCTCTGTACAGCCCTTATTCGTTGCCGGAGTCTTTTATTATATAATGAATCTTATTGTGGCTCAGGTGTTTTCATTTGCAGAGAAAAAACTAAATTACTATAGATAGGTAAAAAGGGATTTATCCGGAGGTAGTATATGGAAATGATAAAAGCAACAGATATATATAAAAGCTTCGATGGTAATCTCGTACTTTCAGGAATTTCATTCGAGGTAAATAAAGGTGATGTCGTAGCTGTAATAGGACCGTCAGGTTCTGGCAAAAGTACACTGCTCAGGTGTATAAACCTTTTGGAAAAAGTAGATATGGGTTCAATTACTGTAGAGGATGACGTAATGGTTTCTACCAATGCACAAGGCAGAGCTGTCTATGCAGACAAAAAGAAGCTGAGGGAGATACGTTTGAAAATAGGTCTTGTATTTCAGAGCTTCAATCTTTTTCCTCATTATAGTGTTTTAGATAACATTATGGCCGCTCCCGTAAGCGTTGCAGGTGTAAGTAAGCCAGAGGCAAAAAAAACAGCCATGGAGCTTCTGGTAAAGATGGGACTTGAGGACAAGGCAAATGCATACCCATGCAACCTATCAGGAGGTCAGTGTCAGAGAGTAGCTATAGCAAGGGCACTTGCACTAAAACCGGATGTCCTGTTCTTTGATGAGCCAACGTCAGCACTTGATCCACAGCTTACAAACGAGGTTCTAAAAGTTATCAGACAGCTTGCGGAAGAACATATGACAATGGTGGTTGTAACCCATGAGATGAATTTTGCACGGGAAGTTGCAGACAGGGTCATTTTTATGGATGACGGCGTTATTGTAGAAGAAGGGAAGCCGGAGGACATTTTTACAAATCCCAAGAAGGAAAGAACAAGAGCATTTATAAGGGGTTTTGGTCAATAAAAGAACATATGGTTACATGACAAAGCAGCAGCACATAACATATTGTGTTGCTGCTTTTTTGGCTTGCTTGTATAATTATGCAAAAAAACGTTAGATTTTATTGACACTGATAATATAATATGATATACATTTATTTGTTGTTTAATTGAAGTAAACAAAAAGTTTACTTATGCTAAATGAGGAACATAAATGAGAATTGGTGAAAAAATAAAACATCTAAGAATTAAAAATGGTCTCACACAGGAAGAACTTGCCGGAAGGTGCGAATTGTCAAAGGGCTTTATATCACAGCTGGAGAGGGATTTGACTTCACCGTCGATTGCAACCCTGATGGATATTCTTGAATCACTTGGAACCAATATAAAAGACTTCTTCAATGAATCTGTCAATGAAAAGGTTGTTTTTAAAAAAGATGATGTTTTTACAAAAGAAGATAGGGATTCGGGTTATGAAATACATTGGCTGATTTCAAATGCTCAGAAGAACACTATGGAACCTATTCTTATTAAGTTGGAACCGGGAGGCAGTTCTGAGCTTGATAATCCCCACGACGGGGAGGAATTCGGGTATGTTGTCAGCGGAGGAATAATTGTTTATCTGGGTACTCAGAAGTACAAAGTAAAAAAGGGCGAAAGTTTCTACTTTAAACCCGTAAAAACCCATAAAATAGTTAATTCAGTAAAGAGTCAGTCTGTTATTCTATGGGTATCATCACCGCCTAGTTTTTAAGCTGTAAATTTAAACAGTAACAATTGTTGGAGGAAAAGAATGAGCGAAAATCAACCAATTATATTACTTCAAGATGTTAAAAAAAGTTTTGATGATAGTCAGGTACTAAACAATATAAATTTATACATACTAAAAAATGAGTTCATTACCTTTCTCGGACCAAGTGGCTGCGGAAAGACAACCACTCTTAGAATAATAGGCGGGTTTGAAAAGCCTGACAGCGGGGATGTCTTTTTTGAAGGTAAAAGGATAAATGACCTTCCTCCATATCAAAGAAAGGTCAACACTGTATTTCAGAAATATGCACTTTTTCCGCATATGAATGTATATGAGAATATAGCATTTGGCCTGAAAATCAAAAAAATGGACAAGACCACAATAAACAAGAAAGTTGATGAGATGCTGGAGCTTGTAAATCTTAAAGGTTTTCATAAGAGATCGGTGGATTCTTTGTCAGGGGGACAACAACAGAGAGTTGCTATCGCCAGGGCACTTGTAAACCAGCCCGAGGTTTTATTACTAGATGAACCGCTTGGGGCCTTGGATTTAAAACTACGTAAAGAGATGCAGGTAGAGCTGAAAAACATACATAAACAAACAGGTATAACCTTTGTATACGTTACTCATGATCAGGAAGAAGCCCTTACAATGTCCGACACAATAGTAGTTATGAATTCGGGCAGTATACAGCAGATAGGCACTCCTCAAATGATTTACAACGAGCCTAAGAATGCATTTGTAGCTGATTTTATAGGTGAGAGCAATATTATTAAAGGCAAGATGATAAAGGATTTTGCCGTTGAATTTGCAAACAGGGTCTTTGAGTGTCTTGATAAAGGTTTTTCAGAGAATGAGGGAATAGATGCAGTGGTGCGACCGGAGGATATCAAGCTTGTCAGCGAAGAAAAAGGAATGATAAAGGGAAGGGTAAAGTCAGTTACCTTTAAAGGAGTTCATTATGAAATGCTTGTGGAAGGACAGGATTATGTCTGGACAATCCACAGTACCCAGATGGTAGAAACCGGGTCAATAGTTGGTATGGTAATGAATCCTAATGATATTCATATTATGAAAAGGATGGGCTGATAATGAAAAAGAAGTGGTTGTCTTATCCATACCTTGTATGGATGGCTATTTTTATAATTATACCTTCACTGTTAATCCTTTTCTATGCATTTACGGTAAAGGATGAACAGGGTTTCAGGTTTTCACTGCAAAATTTTTACAGATTCTGTAATCCCATATTTTTCAGTGTTTTATTCAAATCTCTCTGGCTGGCACTTTTAAGTACCTTTGTGTGCCTTGTTTTAGGTTATCCGGTTGCACTTATACTTGCCAGCAAGGAGTACAGTAAAAAAACTACCATGTCCATGCTTTTTATAATCCCCATGTGGATGAACTTCCTGCTCCGTACATATGCATGGCTGACATTACTGGAAAAGCATGGGATAATAAATTCCATACTATCCTTTTTCCATTTGCCGACCATTAACATATTGTATACAAATGGGGCAGTTGTTCTGGGAATGGTCTATAACTTTCTTCCTTTTATGATACTTCCCATATATTCTGTACTAATGAAAATAGACAATAGGCTGGTGGAGGCTGCACAGGATTTGGGCGGGAACTGGGTTACGGTATTCAGAAAAGTAATTCTTCCTTTGAGCCTGCCTGGGGTTATGTCAGGACTGACCATGGTATTCATGCCGGCGGTTACAACCTTTGTAATATCAAAGCTACTGGGAGGCGCACAGTATACCCTGATAGGAAATCTCATTGAGAGACAGTTCCTGACGGTGTACGACTGGAATTTTGGCGCGGCTATATCAATTATAATGATGATATTTATACTAATAAGCATAGCAATTATGTCCAGATTTGACGAGGACAAGGGAGGAGGGGCAGCACTATGGTAAAAAAGGTTATAATGAAGTCGTATCTAGGTCTGATACTGCTTTTTATGTATCTGCCCATAGTAGTTCTTATTGCCTTCTCATTTAACAAGTCCAAGTCACGGGGAAATTGGACCGGCTTTACATTCAAGTGGTATGAGGAGTTGTTCAGAAATTCCCAGATAAAAGATGCTCTTTACAATACAATTATCATAGCTCTGCTTTCTTCGGTAATTGCTGTTGTAATAGGAACGCTGGCGGCTATAGGAATACACAGCATGAAAAAAGCAAAAAAGACTGCTGTAATGAATATGACTTATCTGCCTGTTCTGAATCCTGACATAGTTACCGGGGTTTCCCTTATGCTGATGTTTGTATTCATAGGTACTTTTATGAAAATGCAAATGGGGTTTCTAACAATGCTTATTGCACATGTAACATTTAACATACCCTATGTTATTTTATCTGTTTTGCCAAAGCTAAAGCAAATGAATACAAATTTGTATGAGGCAGCTTTGGATTTAGGTGCAAGTTCATCATATGCACTTAGAAAAGTAATAATACCGGAAATAATGCCGGGTATTGTATCGGGATTTCTAATGGCAATAACCCTTTCAATAGATGACTTTGTCATAAGCTATTTTACAACCGGTTCGGGAGTTTCAAACCTGTCCATCACCATATATTCCATGGCAAGAACAGGTGTAAAACCGACAATAAATGCATTATCTACTCTTATGTTTACAGGCGTACTTCTGCTTCTTTTTATAATAAATATACGTTCTGACAGAGAGCAAAAGAAAAGGAAATTAACTAAAATTGATAGCATGGAGGTTTAAAATGAGAAGAATATTATCAGGTATTTTAGCAGTAGCGGCTGTGGTTTCTGTCAGTGCAGTTTTAACAGGCTGCGGAGGAACTGCAAGCGATAAAAAAACCCTAAAGGTGTACAACTGGGGAGATTACATCGGAGAGGATGTAATTCAGAAATTTGAAGATAAATACAATATAAATGTTGTTTATGATACATTTCCTACAAATGAAGAAATGTATGTAAAGCTTAAAGCCGGTGGAAGCGACTATGACGTTGCCATTCCGTCAGATTATATGATAAAGAAAATGATAAATGAAGGTATGGTCAACAAAATAAATTTGAATAATGTACCAAACTACAAGTATATTGAAGAAAAGTTCAAGAATCTTTCCTTCGACCCCAATAATGAATACTCTGTTCCTTATATGTGGGGAACTGTAGGCATTATTTACAATAAAGCAATGGTAAAGGAACCTGTAGACAGCTGGAGCATACTATGGGACAAGAAATATGACAAACAGATATTCATGCTGGACAGCCAAAGGGATTCTATTGGAGTTACCTTGAAAAAATTAGGTTATTCCCTTAACACCAGAAACAAGGATGAACTGGAAAAAGCCAAGGACGAATTAATCAAGCAGAAAGATATTGTTCAGGCGTATGTTGGGGACGAAGTAAAGGATAAGATGATTATGGGTGAGGGAGCCTTGGCTGTAGTATGGTCAGGGGATGCTGTGTACATGAAGAGTCAGAATAAAGACCTTGAATATGTGATACCAAAGGAAGGCAGCAATTTGTGGTTTGACTCCATGGTTATACCAAGTACTTCAAAACACCAGAAGGAAGCCGAGGAATTTATAAACTTCATGTGCGATACTGAAATTGCACTTGAAAATACAAACTATATTGGATACTCAACTCCACAGACAGAAGCAAAGAAAAAGCTTGATCCTGCATTATTAAAAGACATTGCTGCTTATCCAACCGATGAACAGATGAAGGACTGCGAGGTTTTCATTGATTTGGACGCATCTATTAAGGATTATGACAAGATATGGACTGAGATTACTTCCAGATAATTAACGTTGACCTATAACATAAGGAGTGTCGCAAAACTACTGAAAAGTAGCTGGCGATGCTCCTTTTGCTTGTATGTTGTATATGTTCCTTGATGTACCGTATCTATTATATTGTGAACCCAAACACTTTTTTGGTAAAACTGCATAAATTGCTTTTCAGAGGAAACAATATACTTTAAATTCTATATTAGGAGGATATTCATGGGAAAGTTATCAGGTACAAGAACTTCTGAAAACCTTGCAAGAGGATTTGCAGGAGAATCACAGGCAAAAAACAGGTATACATTTTATGCGAATTATGCGAGAAAAGAGGGACACGCTGTTATTGAACAGGAGTTCAGACAAATAATAAAAAATGAGGAAGCTCACGCAAAAGTGTTCTATGATTTACTAATTGACGGAATGGGGCCAGGTGAGAACAACGTTAATGTAGACGGCGGATATCCATTTGAACTGGGAGATACACTTGCAAACCTTAAAGCGGCTGCTGAAGGTGAGCATGAAGAAAACTCGAAAGTATACCCTGCTTTTGCTGATGTTGCCAAGGAAGAGGGATTTCCTCAGGCAGAAGCTGCTTTCAGAATGATAGCAAAAATCGAAGGTGAACATGAGAAAAAATTCAAACAGATGGCAACTGAACTAGAAAATCAGACATTATACAGTAAGAATACACCTGTTAGATGGGTATGTACAAACTGTGGACATATACATGAGGGTACAGAGGCACCGGGAATCTGTCCTGTATGCAAACATCCTCAGGGTTGGTTTGAAGTAGCAAAGTCTTAATAAAATTATGCAAAAATATGGGAAATAATTGTTGTTTTTTTAACAATCTAGTTTTATATTAATGATATAGGGTATAAATTAATTAAGGTAACTAAGTTAGAAATAATAAATAATAAATGGAGGGGTAAAGATATGTGGGAAAATAAGATTGATATTAACCAGGTAGTGGAAATAAGAGCAAAAACAACAACGTTTTTTGGAGTAGGGGCTATCAACAAGATGGCGGATGTTGCAGCAAACTTGTCTGGAAGAGGCATAACAAAAGTTATAGTTATGACAGGTAAGAGTTCCCATATTAAAACAGGTGCTTGGGATGTAACGAAAAAAGCACTTGAGGACAATGGAATCAAATACTTATTGTACAGCAAAGTTACTCCCAATCCTACAGTTGATCAGGTTGATGAAGCGACTGCAGAAGCTGCAGCCTTTGGTGCTGAGGCGGTTATTGCAATAGGAGGAGGAAGTCCGATAGATGCCGCAAAGAGTGTTGCAATACTTCTGGCTTACCCTGAAAAGAATGCAACAGAGCTATATGAACTCAGCTTTGCTCCCGATAAAGCAGTCCCTGTTATTGCTATAAACCTTACCCACGGAACAGGTACTGAAGTTGACAGATTTGCGGTTGTAAGTATTCCGGCAAAAGAATACAAGCCTGCAATAGCATATGACTGCATATATCCTTTGTTTGCTATTGACGATCCTGCATTGATGACTAAATTACCTGCGGAACAGACCATATATGTATCAGTAGATGCTATAAATCACGTTGTTGAGGCTTCAACAACAATAGTTACAAATCCTTTGGCTATTCTTCTGGCAAAGGAAACAATCAGGCTGGTTGCAAAATATTTGCCTATAGCCATAAAGGAACCTGAAAACCTTACTGCAAGGTACTATCTTTTATATGCTTCACTAATTGCAGGAACTTCCTTTGATAATGGCTTACTGCATTATACACATGCACTTGAACATCCTTTAAGTGCTGTAAAGCCTGACCTTGCACATGGACTTGGTCTTGCAATGTTGCTTCCGGCGGTTGTAAAGGAAATTTACCCTGCTTCAGGAGAAATTCTGGCAGAGATTTTTGAACCGATTCTCCCTGGTTTAAAGGGTTCAGCAGATGAAGCTGACAAGGTATATACAGGGCTTAGAAACTGGATTGAGAGCGTAGGCATTAAGTCACATTTGAGAGACGAAGGGTTTGACGATAGTGTCGTTGACAAACTTGTGAACCTTGCATTTGAAACTCCTAGTCTTGATGGACTGCTGGGTATTGCACCTGTTAAGGCAACCAAGGAATCAGTAAAAAACATTTATGTTAACTCTCTCTAATTAAAATAAAATAACTAAATATTTATTCAAAATTAAAAAAGATGACCAGCTTTCTATGACATCAATACTAATAGAGAGCTGGTTTTTAATATGGGTTTTTATCCTTACTAAGAAATCTTGGCAATTTTTTGAGAAATATGAACTTTACTTTATACATGATATAAGTATACAATTATTGTAATAATCTGTAGAAAAATTGTTATAAAATTTAAAAAAAAGGATATGATATTATGTTTACACCAGTGATTCAGAATGAAACCTTGGATGCATTCTTTAAAGTCATACCATATATGGCTATATTCTTAGACAATGCAGCATCTATAGCAATAACAGACACAGAAAGAATTCTAGTTAATCAAAGCTGTCCCGGTCTTATGCTTAAGTCAGAACCAGGAGACCCTATACCTCAGGGGGGAGCTGCATTTAAGGCAATCCAAACAGGCCAATTGACCATAAGCATCGTTCCTAAGGAAGTTTATGGTGTACCCTTCAAGTCTTACGCTTTACCAATAAAAGAAAATGATACTGTAGTGGGTTGTATCTTGCTGGGCAAAAGCCTGCAAAAAAGCGCTGAATTACATGAAGCCTATGAAAACCAATCTACAGAATTGCAACAGATTTCCGGTGCAATTAATGGGGTATCTGCAGGACTTAAGGACGTTGTTGCAATGAGCAATGAAATCCAAAAAGAAGCAAATGAGGCGGATGAGAATACAGGGACTACAGATGAAATACTTAGCTTCATAAGGGGTATTGCTTCACAAACGAATCTACTGGGGTTAAATGCAGCCATTGAAGCAGCACGTGCCGGCGAACATGGTAAAGGCTTTAATATAGTTGCACAGGAAATTCGTAAATTAGCAAATTCAACAAATAATTCCATCAAGCAAATTGACTTGGTACTAAAACAGATTAAAAATTCTATAAAGGAAATAAGTACAAAAATAAACAATGCAAATGATATTTACAAATCCCAAGCTGCTTCGTTTGAGGAGATAGCGGCTTCTGTAGAAGAGTTGACTTTATCTGCAAAAAAATTAGAAGATATGTCTAAGGATATATAACTTCTAAAAAGACTTCAAACAGTATATAATATTATTTACATAATTTCAAAAAAATAACTAGTAAGTTCGGGGGAATTATATGCAAAAAAAGTATGAGAAATTATTTGAAACCATAAAAATTGGTTCTGTAGAAATGAAAAATAGGTTTGCCATGGCGCCTATGGGACCTTTAGGTCTGGCAGATGCAGAGGGAGGTTTTAATCAACGAGGAATAGACTACTACACTGCTCGTGCCAAAGGCGGAACAGGCTTGATTATTACGGGGGTTACATTTGTAGACAATGAGATTGAAGAACATGGAATGCCAAACGTCCCCTGTTCTACCCACAATTCTGTTCACTTTATCCGTACTGCCAGAGAGATGACAGAACGGATTCACGCTTATGATGCAAAGATATTTTTGCAACTAAGCGGAGGCTTCGGCAGGGTAACTATTCCAACAAATCTGGGGGAATATCCTCCTGTAGCACCTTCGCCAATTAAACACAGGTGGTTGGACAAGACTTGCCGGGAGTTGACCGTAGACGAGATACATTCAATTATTAAGAAATTCGGAGACGGAGCCTATAACGCAAAACGTGCAGGTTTTGACGGGGTTCAGATTCATGCAGTACACGAAGGCTATCTTATTGATCAGTTTGCAATTTCTTTTTTCAATCACCGTACTGACGAGTATGGTGGATGTCTTGAAAACAGGCTCAGGTTTGCCAGAGAAATTGTTGAAGAAATTAAGAAAAGATGCGGAGAGGACTTTCCTGTTACACTGAGATACAGTCCAAAGAGTTTTATTAAGGATTGGCGGGAAGGAGCTTTGCCGGGAGAAGATTTTGAAGAAAAAGGGAGAGATATCCCGGAAGGTATTGAAGCGGCGAAATTACTCGTTTCCTATGGGTATGATGCTCTTGACGTAGATGTTGGGTCTTATGATTCCTGGTGGTGGAGCCATCCTCCCATGTATCAGGAAAAGGGCCTGTATATACCTTATGCTAAAATTGTAAAAGAGGCAGTAAATGTTCCTGTTTTGTGTGCAGGTCGTATGGATAATCCTGATCTGGCGTTAAAAGCTCTTGATGAGGGTGCCTGTGATATTATCAGTCTTGGACGACCTTTGCTTGCCGACCCGGATTTGGTTAACAAGCTCAGAGCCGATAAACTTAAATCTATAAGGCCTTGTCTATCTTGTCAGGAGGGCTGTATGGGGCGTATTCAGGAATACTCTGCCCTGAACTGTGCAGTAAATCCTGAGGCATGCAGGGAGACAGTACATAGCTTGACTCCGGCTTTAAAAAGCAAAACAGTGCTTATTGCAGGTGGGGGAGTGGCAGGCTGCGAGGCAGCCAGAGTTTTAGCACTTCGTGGACACAAGCCTGTTATGTACGAAAAGCGCAGCCGTCTGGGCGGTAATTTGTTACCCGGAGGTACACCGGACTTTAAAGAAGATGACCTTCTATTGGTGGCTTGGTATGAGGAAACTCTAAAAGAACTTGGAGTAGAGGTTAATTGCAATACAGAATTAACTGCAGAGATTGTAAAAAATAGTAAAGCAGATACAGTTATAATTGCGACGGGTTCAAAACCCAAGATATTCAATCTGGGTGAATATAATAAGGTGTTTACTGCGGAAGATGTGCTACTGGAAAAAGAAAAATCAGGTAATGAAGTCATTGTTGTGGGGGGTGGCTTGGTTGGTTGTGAGCTTGCACTCTGGCTTGCACAAAAAGGAAAAAAAGTCACCATAGTAGAAATACAAAACAAACTTCTTGCATTAAACGGCCCTCTGTGTCATGCGAATTCAGAAATGCTGGAAAGATTAATACCATACAAGGGGATTGAAGTATTAACTTCCTCCAAGATAATAAAAACAACCGAAAAAGGTGCTCTGGTAGATGTTGCCGGAGATATTAGGGAGATAAGCGCTGACAGTATAGTTTTAGCTGTAGGATACAATTCTGAAAGGTCGGTTTATGAGGAGCTCAAATATGATATCGATGACATACATCTGATAGGAGATGCACGTAAGGTATCTAACATAATGTACGCTATTTGGGATGCTTATGAAGTTGCCAGAAACATATAAGGTTAAAAATTTAGAGTGAAAGGGTGTCTAGTATGGA
>JAEZUC010000144.1 GCA_023443515.1 Bacillota bacterium | reverse complement strand
TAATTTTATTGTGTTTGTTTGGAATGAGTATAGGAGGTGTTGAGTGGGTACAAGCTTTGGAACATTCAATATTATTTATTATAGCTGCGTGGAGTTTAAGCAGAAATAAGAATTTGGTATTGAATTTTGCAGGTTTTATTATATATGCCATTATTGGAGGCAAATCAATTTACTCCGTGCAAACAAATACTGATTATATAGGCCCACGGGATTTAAGTATTTACTCAGGAGCAACACTTTTATTGTTTGGAGTACTTGCATTGGCATTTGCGACCGTAAGATTTTTCAAGGAAAGATAACTATCTTAACATAATTTTACTTGTATAATATAAAAAAGCATGAAAGATATCATTATTCTTGATATTCTTTCATGCTTATGTATTTTTCGCTTTTTTTATTTGTTATCAGGCAGAACGGTAATTATCCCTAAAAGATATTTCTTTAAAATGGAAAAGTCTAATGCATCTACAGAACCGTCAAGATTCACGTCTGCCGCAATGGTATCAATATCCCTGTTGATGCCTAACACGTATCCTTTCAATATGGAGAAATCTATAGCGTCAATTGCTCCATCCTTATTTAAATCCCCGTACTTTACGGATGCAGGACTTACTGCTTTTCTGTAAGACTCAAGAGAAGCATTGCTTGAATTTATTCTCCAATCAGTTTCTTTATTTTCGCTAAACCACAAAGCAGCAAAGATTTGGGGATACGAAGATTTTATGGTATTAAAGGATTCTGTAATCCATTTTGCCTTATCTCCACCAACTTCAGTTGATGCCCATTCTGCGAGGATTATAGGTTTGTTTATTGTCTTCAATGAATTATATGATTGAGAAAAAATCTGATCAAATGTCTGCCACACACTTCCCCAGGATTGAGTTGTTCCCCAATTATACCCGTCAACTGAAGTATAGTCTATGTAGTTATCTCCGGGATAGTAATCAAGGTAACTTGTACCGTCACCTACATTGGAGCAGTTGACATTGTATACCCATTTAACATTTGAAACACCGTTATTGCGAAAAACGTCAACAACATGTCTGAATGCAGCTTTGTAGGTATCATTTGTATTTATCTTGCTGGGATATCCTATGGCCCAAGGGTACCAATTTCCATTAGCTTCATGCAGTGGCCTTAACCAAATTTCCTTACCATAGGCTTTTATATCCTGAGCCATTTTTGTTAAATAGGCATCTGCTTTACCGTTATTAATATCAACAGTATTATATTCCCATGGTTCCCAGGTAATCATTAAAATTGAACCATTTTTATAGACAGCGTCAGCATATGGCTTAACCCAGTCAAAATTAGTAGACCAGTTTACAAATTGGTGTACAATGTCAATTTTTCTCTGTTGAAGGTCTTGATACTTTAATATTTCAGTTTCTGTAGGTTGTGTCCCCACCCATGCACCTATTTTTAAATCTGTCGCATATGTACGGGGAGAAATACAACACAAAATAACCATACTAAATACTAAAAGTGACATTAAAATCTTTTTAATCATACTTTACCTCCTGTAAAATTACAGTTTATTTTGGCATAATTATATTTTCTAAATTCCTCAATATCAAGTATATTTTGTCATATAATAAAAAATAAGTAAAATAATGTTCGTTATTCATGAAATATACTTACATCCTCAGTTGTACACATATGTCTGAAAGAATCCGCTTCTCCTTATCTTTTACTTGTTTTAATAAATCAATTATCTGTATCACGGCCTCCCTATCCGGCAATAGATTATAGTCATCATTTCCGGTAAAGGTATATTTTAAGAATAACCGTCTTGCGGAATCAACCAGTTCAATAACTTCAAGGTACTCTTCTATGAGTTCTTCAAGCCTTACAGATGCGTTGCATTTAGATGCTGCATACTGCAATCTTTTATAAATGGATTTTTTATGCTCATGCAAAAGATGAATTGCTCTATAGTCTACAGTAACCTTGCCTTCGGCTAGATTATGTAAATGTCTGATAATTTCGTCGTATATATCAATACCAAACTTTAAACGATCTCTATCCAATACATACTTGTCAAATTTATGTGTAAAAACAACATGCATGCCCTCTTTTGAGTTTACATACTCTTCCAAAGCTGTTGTAAAGCGTTCAACACTGTATGGATAATCTGTTAAGAAATCCTTAACTTTCAACAACTCAATAGCATTTGTTTCAGCCCATGGTGCAGCATTTTTATAGTGTAGTTTTCCGCTTTCATACGCTTCTTTGAACAAATCATAATCAAAGCTGAGGTATGTAAATATCTGCTCTGCGTTAAATCCTATAGCTTTCAGCTCTCTGGTTGAATTGTCGTAACCATATACAATAGAATGATGGACATAGTGTAGCTTTTTATAGAATCTTTTCTGTGGAATATAGTATTCATCCACATGTATAATCACATAGTGGCCAAGGTTTATTTTATCTATTACATAATCTACAATATCCGGTATCCCCTTCAAAAGTTCATAGCCCATGTATACTTCCTGAATAACCTCGTTGTATGGTGCCCTGACTTCAAGGAAATCCAGATACAGCATGTCCCTAGGCTGAAACTCGGTAAAAAGCTTTATAAAGTGTTCGTTATACCAAGGCACTAATCTTTCGTCCGCCAGTACTACACATAGGGGTAATGAATGGCAAAGGTATGTTGTTATTTCATTTTGAAGGACTATCTTTAATTCCTTTTTGCCGGGTTCGTTTATCTGATAAAGTTTTTGATTTTTCACCTCAAATGTTTCATTAAGCTTGTTTTTACAATGTTCAAGGACTTCCAACAGAGATTTCTCAAAATACTCTGCCGTCTTTCTGGCGGTATCATTGTCTATATATTTTTGGTTGTAGCCTACTATAAACCTCAGCTTACCGTCTGCAACCATTCCGTTGAAATCCATCAAATAGTCGTGGGTATTATTTTCATTTATACTTTGTCCGTATTCTTCGACGCACCGTCCCAACAAACCGTCCTCTTCACTTTCAGCATTGTCAAATTGTCCTAAATAATTGAAAGAAATTTCAGGTTTTATGGACTTCAATTTATCATTTTTGTTTAAATATTTGGAAAGTCCATAATTAATACCTTTTGAGGGTATTTTTCTAAGGTTTTGGCTAACCCCTTTAATTGTATTTTCTATGCTGTTCTGTCTTTCAAGACACACCGGATAAATGCTTGTAAACCAACCTATTGTTCTGGACAGATTAATTCCATCAATTATTTCATCACGACCAAACCCTTCCAACATCAGCAGAATTCTGTCCATACCAAAAACCTTGCCCAGGGAAAGCGCCAGAGCAGACAGAAGTATATCGTTAACCTCAGTACCATAAGCTTTATTAACCTCGGTAAGAAGTTCTTTAGTCTGTACAGTTCCAAGCTCAAATGAAAGCTTTTTGTGGTCTTTGAAATAGTTGTCCTCTACTTTTTTATTTGTAATTGAACCATTTTCCAAATCACCTAAGGTTAACCAATAATCAATATCCAAGGATTTTTCATTAGCGTAGCCTTCAAGCTTTTGGCTCCATTCTTTGAAAGAAGTGGTTTTTAATGGAAGTTCCTCCGCAAGCTGAGATTTATATAGATTCTCCATATCTTCCAGCAGAATTCTCCAGGATACTCCGTCTATGACAAGGTGGTGAACAGCAATAAACAGTCTGCGTCCATTATCACCCAATTCAAAAACACACGCTTTTAGAAGCAGGTCCTTCTGTAAATCAAGGCTTTTCTGTATTTTTTCGCTGATTTCCTTTATATTATTTTTTTGTGTTTCATAGTTCTGTTGGGATAAATCTATTACTTCAAGAGTAAAAGCTGTTTCTTCTGCACATCTGTTAATTTGTATTATCTCTTTATCTGAAAAATCATATCTTATTCTTAAAGCATCGTGGTGTTCGATAATTTTCCTGAATATAGTTTCTAAATGTTCCAAGGTCACATTTTTATTCAACGAAAAAAGATTAGCCTGATTCCAATGTTGCATATAGCCCCTGTCAGTTTCAAAGAACCACTGCTGAATAGGGGATAGAGGTATTTCACCTGTTATTTCTTCCTGTGAGATTGAATTCTTCTTTTTGGTATAATCTACGTTGCTCAAAATATCAATAATAGTTTTATATTTCATTACATCCGAAACCGAAACGTTAATCCCTACTTTTTCAGCAGAAGATGTAACCTGAATAGCTTTTATGGAATCGCCTCCCAAGTCAAAAAAGTCATCATTAATACCGACCTTTTCAACTTTCAGTACCTCCTGGTATATCAGAGCCAGATTTTTTTCAGCATCATTTTTTGGTGCCTCATATTCTACTCCGGTATTTATATTTAAAGAAGGTTCAGGCAACCCTTTTCTGTCAAGTTTTCCATTAGGTGTCAAAGGCAGTTTAGGGATTTTTACAAAGAATGAAGGCAACATATAAGAGGGCAATTCCCTCAAAAGGTATTCCCTTAGCTCAGATACCGTCAATTCCTTGTCCGAAACATAATACGCACATATGTAATTAGTGCCTTCATCATCTTTTCTCACAATAGCCGCGGCATCTTTTATATCTTTGTGCTTTAGTAAGTTACTTTCAATTTCACCAAGCTCAATTCTGTAGCCTCTTACCTTTACCTGAAAATCCTTCCTTCCCATAAACTCCATATTACCGTCTTCAAACCGCCTTGCAGTATCTCCGGTTTTATACATTCTTCCTCCCATTTCCTTGTTAAAAGGGTCTGGAATGAATTTATCCTTTGTAAGTGTTTCATCGTTCATATATCTGTCTGCAAGGCATTCCCCCCCAATATATAAATCCCCGGTAACTCCTATTGGACAAGGTTGTAAATCTGCATCCAGAATATAGTATAATGCATTATGGATAGGCTTTCCGTAAGGTATACTTGCCCATTGAGGGTCAACCTCACCAATCGGATAATAGTTTGACCAGACAGTAGCCTCTGTGGCACCCCCAAGACTTATGACTTCCGTGCCGGGAAATGCATCTCTTACATTGTCAGGCAATGTCACAGGTATCCAATCACCGCTTTGGAATACAAGTCTCAAAGTATCTGTACTGTCTGACGGCTTTATTTTATTGAAATACGGAACAAGCTGCTGCAAAGCGGCAGGAGCTGAATCCCAGAACGTTATGGGTTCTTCTCTTAGAATTTCAACAAGTCTCGCCGGGTCTCTCAACTCGTTTCTTGCTGCTACACGTATAGATCCTCCAGAAGCCAGCATTCCAAAAATATCATATACCGACAGGTCAAAACACAGGGATGTCACAAACAGTAATCTGTCCCTAGAGCCTACTTGGAAGGTTATGTTAACCCATTCAATCAGGTTTATGACAGGTTTATGGCGAACTGCAACCCCTTTGGGAACCCCTGTAGAACCTGATGTATATATGACATATGCCATATCATCAGATTTTATATCAAGACAAAGATTTTCCCCGGAATAACTGTTAATGTCCATGAGTGTCCAGTCATTTCGTTTTACTTCATTATCATTTACAACTACTTGGTCTTCTGAAGCCTTATTGAACACTACATCATACCGGTAGTCCAATTCATTGTTAAATTTATTGTTTCTATGCAGTACTTTTACTTCATTAACTTGAATACTGCTTTTCTTTATTTCATTAAAGAACTGCTCGTCAATATACAGTTCTCCATCAATATCTGTTTTTGTCCTGATACCCTCTTGTCCGGCGTTTTTACTTCTGAACTCTTCCAAGGAATTTCTGAACTCGTCTTTTCTTCTTGTGTCCATTACATCTGCCACAATAAGAGTTCCTCCGGGGTTCAGTATCTTTAATGCTTTTTCGATTACCTTTTTCAGGTAAATAACCCCTGGGAAGAACTGGACTACACTGGATATGATTACAACATCAAAAGTATCCTCAATCAATACGTCAATCTCATGGGCAAAGCCGTCTACCAGTTTAATATTGGTAAATCCTACTGCTTTGATATTTTTGTCATTTCGTTTTTGTGTTAGTTCAGAAGGGTCAAGCCCTGTATACTCTTTCACAAGTGGGGCAATGGAAAACATAATAGAACCTGAACCGCACCCAATTTCCAGCACCTTTTTATCTTTGCCCAGATGGGGTGCTGCCAGAGATGCAACGTGGTTTTTGTATTTATCCACTTCTTCTTTTGAAAACGGGTTTCCGGTGTAACTGCTGACAAAACCACCGGCTGAAACGTCATCTACTGATTTTTCAGTAATATGATCCCATAGCTGCCTTACTGAGGTTTTATCAATGTCCTCCATAGTAAGTTCTTTGTCTTCCACATCCATGTAAACTATATCTGTGAGTTGGGGCAGTTCCCACTGCATTTCAATAATAGTTCTGCTTTGTGGTTGCTGTGTAATAACACAGTGAATATTAAGGTCGGAAAGTATTTTTTGAGTACGCATTCTTGGAAATGCAGGTTCAAAAGGAACATAAATACCACCTGCTTTTAATATTCCCATTACTGCAATCACCATCTCTAAAGACCGCTCCATTAACACACCTACAAAAACCCCGGTTTTTACACCCCTGTTCCTGAGCAGGGCTGCAAGTCTGTTGGCCTGGATATTCAGTTCTTTGTAGGACATTTCATTGTCTCCGAATATCACTGCTGTATTATCCGGTGTCTTTTCAACCTGTTCTTCAAACAAGTCATGCATGGTTCTGTTACCGCTGTAACTTCTACGGGTATTATTGAAGTCATACAAGATTCTCTTTATTTCGTCCTTCGAAAGAAGCTCTGCCTGAGACAGCAAAATATCAGGTGTTGCTGTGACTGAGGTGATAATATTAACCAGGTGTTTAAGGACACTTTTCGCAAATTCATTTCTGTACATTGCCTCATTATAGTGTAAATCTATTCTTATTGCCTCTTCACTTCTACAGAAACAGAACAGGATATCCGGCTCCATGCCTTCAATACAGTTTTTGTCATGTATATTCTCAAACAGTACAATAGTCTTAAACAGAGATGAAATATCCTCAGGCTTACCACCCAAAAGTTCTGCAATAATTTCCATAGGAAGATTTTTATTCTCGTCTGCCCGAATAATATCTCCCTTTACCCTTATTAAAAGTTCCTTGAAAGTTTCCTTACTGTTTATATTGACTTTTAAGGGAAGTATATTAAGTGGATTGGTTGTATCCTCCTTTTTAAATTCAGGCATACCCAGAGTGATGTCTTTACAACCAGTGTATTTGTAAAAAAGATAGCTTACACAGGACATGAGTACCATATATATTGCATAATCCGAACCTCCACTAATGGAAATCAGCTTTTCCAATGTATCATCTTGGATATCAACGCTATTGCAAACCTTTTTAGCCTGCTCCTTTTTAATACAGGAAAAGCTTGCAGGCAAACTGCTTGTTTCCTCATGTCCATTAAGTCTCTCAGTCCAATATTTTTTTTCTTCTTCGTATTCGCCCGCAGACATTATTATGTTTCTTGAATAGCTGTCAAGACTCATTTTTTACATCCTCCCCTTAAAAATTAAAGTGTATTTCATCTGTCAATACTTTTTCACGTTTAAGATACTTGTCTTCCAGTTCGATATCTTTGATTTTGATGTCAGGATTTTTAACTATACTTTCCAATATTTTTATATAGTCTTTTTTAAGTCGCTCTATAGTCTCTTTTTTAAATAGCCCTGTACAATACTCAAAGACAAATTCAATGATATCAATCCCTTGAGCGCACCACAGGGTCAAATCAAATTTGGACACAGAATTTTCAAATTCGTAGGGTTTGAATTTGAGGCTTTGTGTATTTGTTTGGATATCAAGGTTCTGCAACGTAAAGGAAACATCAAACAGAGGATTTCTGCTCATATCCCTCTTGGCACCAAGCTTGTCCACAAGCTCTTCGTATTGGTATTCCTGATTCTCATATGCTGCCAAACAACTTTCCTTTACCTCCCTCAAAAACTCATTAAAAGATTTATGAGAAGAAGGAAAACTCCTGATGGCTATCATATTAACAAACATTCCAATAATATTCTCAATATCTGCATGAGGTCTTCCTGCTATTGGAGAACCAACTACCAAATCCTGCTGTCCCGAGTATCTGGAAAGAAGAACCTTGTAAGCTGCGAGCAGTACCATATAAAGTGTAGAGCCAGTACTTGCAGTCAGCTTGTTCAGTTCAATTGCCAAATCCTTTTCAACCTTGAAACTTATATTGCTTCCTGTAAAGCTTTTAATATCCGGCCTTTTAAAATCAGTAGGCATATTTAGCACCGGAATATTCCCTTCAAACCTTTCTCTCCAGTACTTTTCCTGCTTTTCAATCTCACCGGAGCGGAACAGCTTGTTCTGCCATGCTGCAAAATCCTTATATTGCAGTCTTAAAGGCTCAAGCTGTTTTCCCTCATAAAGGCTTATAAATTCATTAACCATAACACGCCTTGACACACCATCCGAAATAATGTGGTGCATATCATAAAGTAAAATATATCTATCAGCTTCTGCTGAATGTCCATCCGTTAAACTCACAAGTGCCACTCTCAAAAGTGGGGCCTTGCCCAAATCAAAAGGTCTGATAAATTCTTTAATTACATTGGCCAGCCTGCTTTGTTGAGCTTCAATGTATTTTATCTGTAAATCTGCCTGTTGGTGTATTTCCTGAACAGGTTGCTCATTTACGATCCTGAAAGACGTCCTCAATGATTCATGTCTTTCCACCAGCTTTTTAAAGGCTTCTTCAAATCTGAGCTTGTCAATCTTTCCCGATATTTCAATAACTCCCGGCAGATTGTACGCAATACCTGTTTCTTCAAAAGTATTAAGAATAAACATTCTTCTCTGTGCCGATGACAATTCATAATAGCTGTTCTGTTCTATGGGCTGTATAGATGAAAAACTGTTACTCTTTGAACCCTCAATATACTCAGCCATACTTCTTAAATTCTTTATGGTGAAAACTTCCTTTAAAGGTATAGCTGACCCCAACTCTTTATGTATTTTGTTGACAAGCATGGTAGCCTTCAGAGAATGTCCCCCAAGTTCAAAGAAATTATCATTTGCACCTATCCTTTCAACCTTCAATATTTCGCTCCATACTTTTGCAAGCCTTATTTCTATGTCTCCTACCGGTTCTATATAGTCTCTTGCCGAAACTATCTCAACATCAGGAAGGGCATTTTTATCGACTTTTCCGTTTAAGGTTAGAGGTATTTTTTCAAGCTTTATAAAACAAGCAGGTATCATGTATATAGGCAAGTATTCTGAAAGGTATTCCCTGAGGCTCCTTTCATTTAGTTCTCCTTCACAAACCACATATGCCACAATGTTCTTATCCTTGTTTTCATCCTCTTTAACCGTCACAAAAGTATCTTTTATAGTGGTTATCCTTAAAAGCTGTGCTTCTATTTCTCCAAGTTCAACCCTGTAACCTCTTATTTTTATTTGGTTGTCTCCTCTTCCCAGGAATTCAATGCTTCCGTCAGGAATATACCTTCCGATATCACCGGTTTTATAAATCCGTGTTCCATTTATTGTAAATGGATTTTGCATAAACTTTTCAGAAGTCAGGTCAGGTCTGTTTAAATATCCCCTTGCTACCCCTTCTCCTGCTATATACAGTTCTCCTTTTATTCCAACCGGAACAGGATTCATGTTTTTATCAAGGATATATACACCGGCATTCTGAACTGGCTTACCTATGACCGGATGTTTTTTATAGCTGTCAAATTGTGCAAAATCAATAACCTGTGCGATTGCCCCAATAGTTGTCTCGGTGGGTCCGTAATGATTAACCAATACAGCTTGGGGGTATCTATTATTGTATGCCTCTAAATCCTTCAGATTTATTTCTTCTCCCCCTAAAACAATCAATCTAAGCTCCTTACAAGAACTTGTTTTAGTAAAAGTATTTGAATTAACCATCATATTAAATAGGGACGGCGTCATTTTTATATATGTAATTCCACTTGTTTCTATATATGGAAGCAATATTTCAGGGTCTGAATACTCTTCTTTTGCTAACATATGTATTTCGCTACCACTCAATAATGCGGAATACAATGCGGTATAAGCAAGGTCAAAGCAAAGAGATGAAACTATTGCTGTCTTGTCTTTTCTGCCAGTATTGAACTTATTAATAAACCAATCGGAGTAATTAACCAGACTGTGATTTTCAATCATTACTCCTTTAGGTTTTCCTGTTGTTCCTGATGTATAGATTACATATATGAGGTCGTCAGGCTTACTTATATCAGGCAGATTGGATGTATCTGCATCATATGTATTCTCATTGTCAAGGTCTATAATTCCGCCTTTGAAATCAACCTTGTGTACAAGTTCTCCATGGCTCAAAAGAATGCTGGCTCCACTGTCTTCAAGCATATATTCTATCCGTTCTTGAGGAAGCTCCGGGTTCAAAGGCATATATGCTCCTCCGGCCTTTATGACAGCCAGAATACCTATAATCATATGGTATGACTGTTCACATAAAATTCCTACTATTTCGTCTGCTTTGATTCCTTTTGCCCTCAATACTCTGGCAAGACCGTTTGCCTTTTCGTTCAATTCTCCATAGCTGAGCCGTACGTCTCCCGATACCAGCGCAAGGTTGTCCGGAGCTTCTCTAACCTGCTTTTCAAACAGCCCCTTGAATGTGACAGGTCTCGCTGATTGCATCAAGCTTTGGTTGAATCCGTAAACAAGCTGGTTTTCCTCATCTTGAGATAAAAGGCTTATCTGTGATATCTCTGATTCAGGACAAGCAGTTATGGAAAGGAGAATATTTGTATAGTGCTGTGCCAGCCTTTCCATGGTTTCTCTTTTAAATAGTTTTGTTTTATATTCAAGTCCCATTTTTATTTCGTCTTCCCATTCCATTGCTTCCAGCTTCAAATCAAACTTTGCCGTGTTGAAGTCAATGTCAACTGACGAAAACTTTAAACCGCTAATGCTTATTTCCTTGTTTCCAATGTTCTGCATAACAAACATGGTATCAAACAAAGGATTCCTGCTCATATCTCTTGGCAAAGCCAGAATGTCCACAAGCTGTTCAAACTGGTAATCCTGATTTTCAAAGGCCTCAAGTGTGTTTTCCTTTACTTGTGCAAGAAAATCAATAAATGATTTATTATCACTAACGGAATTTCTTAACGCAACTGTATTTACAAAAAATCCCACAATACTCTGGAGATCCGGGTGATGTCTACCCGCTACAGGGGAGCCTACCACTATATCCTCCTGCCCCGAATATTTTGATAGTAAAATATTGTATGCTGCAAGCATTACCATATAAAGTGTAGTTTCTGTCTTAGAAGCCAACTCCTTCAACTTCTTTGCCACACTTGGGTCAAGCCTGAAGTCTATTCTGTCTCCTTCAAAATTCTGTACTAATGGCCTTGTATAGTCGTAAGGCATATCGAGTACCGGAATATCACCTTTGAATACCTTCTTCCAGTAATCTTCCTGCTTTTTAATAGAATCTGATTTAAACAGGTTGTTCTGCCAATCCGCATAATCCTTGTACTGTATTTTAAGTTCAGGGAGGCTCTGTCCCTCATATATTTGTGCAAATTCTTCTATAATTACATTCATTGACATACCATCTGAAATAATATGGTGCATATCAATAATTAATATATGTCTGTCCTCTGTGGTCTTAACCAGTGTCGCTCTTAAAAGAGGAGCTTTATCCAATTCAAATGGCCTTATAAAAGACCTAATATCTGTTGTAGTTTCAGGTTTTTCAGATATGTCGATAAATTCTAGATTAAAATCAGCTTCCTCCTGAACTACCTGCATAATATCGTCTTCGTATACCCTAAAATAAGTCCTTAGTGATTCATGTCTTTTAATTAATTCCCTAAAGCTTTGTTTAAGGCGTTCTATATCAAGAATTCCTTCAATACAAACAGCAGCAGGCATGTTGTATCCTGTTCCTATGCCTTCATACTGGTTTATGATAAACAGTCTCTTTTGTGCCGATGAAACAGGATAAAATCCCGGCGGACAGTTTTTAAGTCTGTCAATTGGTTTTATGGATAAATAGATGCTTTGTGCGCAATTCTTAATTTTATCTGCAAGACCCCTTATGGTAGGAGTATCAAAAACTTCTTTTAGCTGAATTTCCGTATTGAATGCTCTGTGAATATTAGTTACCAAAGCAGTAGCTTTCAAGGAATGTCCGCCAAGCTGGAAGAAATCGTCGTCGATACCTATCTTCTCAATACCAAGAACTCCACTCCAAATAGCTGCCAATTCCTTTTCCGTCTCATTCCGAGGTTCCACGTATTTTACACCCAGATTTTGTCTTCCATCAGGGTCAGGCAGAGCTTTTACATTTATTTTGCTGTTTGAAGTAAGAGGCATACTGTCTAATTGTACAAAATACAAAGGTATCATATAGTCAGGCAGCCTTCTTGCCAGAAATTCCTTGACCTCTGAAACCGCAAGCTTCTCCGGGGCTGTAAAATAGGCGCAAAGGTACTTGTCCTCTTCTCCCCGTGGTATAACAGCAACTTCCTGTATCAAGCCATGTTTCAGCAGTTGAGCTTCTATCTCTCCAGTTTCTATTCTGAAACCTCTGATTTTAACCTGCTGATCCTTTCTTCCCAGGAATTCAATATTTCCATCAGGCAGCCATCTTGCCAGGTCTCCAGATTTGTACATTCTTTCCCCCGGTAAAAAAGGACTTTCTACGAATTTTTCATCCGTCAGCTCTTTATTGTGGAGGTATCCCCTAGCCAGGGATACACCTGCAATGCACAGTTCCCCCACTACACCCACTGGTTGAAGGTTGTTATTATTGTCTACAATATAAACCCTTATATTATTTGCAGGTTTCCCAATTGGTACGGAATTGTCAATGCTATAGTCCTTTTCGTACTTCCAGAGTGTAGCGCATACCGTTGATTCTGTTGGCCCGTACCCGTTTCTATATTCCACACGGCCCTTCCATTTGGAAAGAAGCTCAGGACTGGCAGCCGAACCCGCTGTTATAAGCTTTTTCAGTGAGGTAATCCTATCCGGATTTAAATTTACCAGATAAGTAGGAGGCAAAGTAGCAAAAGTTATTTCATTTTCGTTAATGAATCCCTCAAACTTTTCATAATTTCCAATTACCTCTTCCGGCATAATGTACAGGGTCGCTCCCGTTAAAAGCCCGGTGAAAATATCCCAAACTGAAGCATCGAAAGATATGCTTGCAAAATGTATTACTCTATCTTTTTCATTTAATCCAAGTGTATTATCAAAAATCCCTTTAAGGTTTGCAACCCCTCTGTGCTCCAGCATTACACCTTTAGGCTTCCCAGTCGTTCCAGATGTATAAATTATGTATGCCAGGTCATTATTTGTAACGGAACAAACCGGCGTTTCGTCAGAAACGGTCTTTAAAACAGTAAGGTCGTATTGATAACGGTTCTTTTCAGATTTAGATTCCTTATGTCCGCAATTTTTATCAATACTTATTACCGTATCGTAACGGAACCTGGTAAGTTCATTTTCTATAGTGTGTATTTTAGTTGAGAATTCTACCTTTTGAATCTCTTTCATTTCAGAACTCAGGTCTTCAAAAAACCCTCTTGAAACAAAAAGTTCCTCGCTAACATCTGTTTTAGTATCATATCCGGGGTTTTGCCTCTTGAATTCCAACAGAGATTCCAGCAGCTCATACTTTTTATCCTGATCCATAATGTCACCGATAAAAAGTACACCCTTGTCTTTCATAAGTCCCAATACCTTTTTGATAACCTGTCTCAGATAATTGTGTCCGCTGAAAGCCTGAATAACACTGTTGATTATTACAATATCAAACTCATTTTCTGAAACCCGGTCAATCTCATGTGCAGGAAGACAATCCAGCTTTATATTATTGAAACCTTCTTTTACAGCCCTTTCTCTGTCCTTTTCAATAATAACCCCTGAAAGGTCGGTGCCATAGTACATTCCAACCTGAGGAGCAATTCTAAACATACTGATACCTGACGCACAGCCTATTTCAAGTACTCTGGCTTCAGGTTTCAAGAAGGGCTTCAGTTTCTCAAAAACATTGTCCGCATATTCTGCCATCTCTTCTTTTGAAAGGTTTTCTCCCGTATAACTGCTAGCCCATCCACCCCCGGTTATTTCATCTACTGCGTTTTCACCTATGTATTCCCATAGCTTTTTATCCATGAGTCCGCTTTCCTGTGACTCGGGTTCTGAATAGATGTCCTCCGAATCCATACATAGGAAGGTTTCCAGTGTTTTGCACTCCCATTGTAGCTTGTTCAGCATTTTTATATTCTTTTTTGTAGAAACCATAAACTTAATTTGAGCATCATTTATTATGGTTTTTATTCTCTCCTCCGGTAGCCCTGTGGAAATAGGAACATACGCACCTCCGGCTTTTAAAATGCCGAGAATTGCTGTTATCTGCTCTATACTGTTTTCCATAAAAAGGCCTATAAGTGTATCCGGTTGTATATCCTGAGTTTCTATTAGGTAATTTGCCAGTTTGTTTGCCTCTTTATTTAGTTTGGAATATGTAACCTCACGGTTTCTATACACTATTGCGGTTTTTTCGGGAGTCTTTAACGCCTGTTCTTCAAACAGTTGGTGAATTGTTTTATCATGAGGATAATCCCTTGTTGTATTATTGAATTCATGGATAATTTTATTTTTTTCAAATTCAGCGATAATTGTAAAATCTGCAAGCTTTTTATTTAAATCCTCTACGGCCTGACTTAGTATATACTCATATCTCTCCATTAACGTCCTTATTGATTCCTCTTTAAAAAGATTTTCATTATATAACGTCTTGATATTTATATAATTTTCCTCAACGGAGACTAACAGGTTCAGATTATTTGTAAAGGACTTTCCAATATCTTCGTTGGCTCCTTCGTTATGAATACCTTTCATCATCAATGCAGTATTGAGAGCCATTATATCACCGTTGCTCTCCTCTATTAACTCTATCAGTTTTTCAACAGGATAATGCTGATTTTTGTAGCCCTGTGACACGGTTTGCTTTACATTAACCAAAAGTTCTTTAAAGGACATGCCCTCTCCAAGTACATCTCTAAAAATTACATATTTGTTAATCTTTTGTATGTTTTCGTCTTTATAGGTAGGAGCCGCAACTAGTATATCCTCTTGTCCCGTGTATTTGTAAAGCAATATCTTTAGGCCTGTAAGCATTATTATGAAAAGCAGCAGGTCTTGTTTCTTGCCAAGAGATAACAGCTTTTTTGACAGTTCTTCTCCTAATGCCATTTCATGGGTTGCATATGTATAGTTGTTGTTATTCGGATAATCAACGGGAAGCTTAAGCAGATCGATTTCACCGCCTAATTTTTCTTCCCAGTACTTCCTTGCATCCTCAAACTCTTTGTACAACGTTAAAATATTTGTATTCATATCATTATCCCTCACAAACTTTACATTTTTAAGAAAGCTTAAATATCTCCAAAATCTTCGTCTATAAGCTTATTAAATACATCCCCCACATTTTGAATAATAGAGGCAATTTTGTTTTCCTCATCTTTTTCAAGGAGTTCTATATCACTTATTTTGATTAGCCTGTTATCTGTAACGACCTTAATTATTTTTACAAAGTCCTTGGACAAACGCTCTATTGTCTCAGGTTTAAATAATTTAGTACAGTACTCAAAAACATAGGATATTGTTTCTTCTTCTTCGGTAGCCATCAGAGTAAAATCTGCTTTTGATGATTTCGAATCATCCAAATAAGGTTTAAAACTCATACCTTTTACACTCATCTGTGGCATCTTCATATTTTGCAATACAAATGCCACGTCAAATACAGGATTACGTCCCGGCTTTACCTGTAGGTTCAGCTTTTCCACCAGCATTTCGAATTGATAGTCCTGATTCTCATATGCCTTTAGAGAAGTATCCCTGACACTGTATAAAAAGTCCATAAAGGATTTGTCATAATCAACAACATTTCTCATAGGCAAAGCATTTACAAACATACCGATTATGTTTTCAAGGTCTGCATTTTGTCTGCCTGCTATGGGAGAACCAACGATTATGTCAGTCTGGCCGGAATACTTCGAAAGAAGAATATTATATACAGCCATCAGTACCATAAAAAGGGTAGTTCCTGACTCCTTTGCCAGTCGATTAACCGCACTAGTAAGCTCCTTGTCCAACACAAAATTGTATCTGTCCCCTTCAAAGCTTTTAGCGTTTGGTCGGCTATAGTCAGTAGGCATGTGAAGTAGCGGAATTTCGCCTTCAAACCTCTTAACCCAATATTCTTCCTGTTTCTTGATTTCCTGAGATTGGAGAAGCCTATTCTGCCACTCTGAAAAGTCCTTGTACTGAATTCTCAGTTCAGGCAGCTGCTTTCCATCGTATAAATCAATAATTTCCTTCACCAAAACAGCCATTGAGGTACCGTCGGATATAATATGATGCATGTCGAACATCATAATATGTTTGTTATCATTTATCTTTACAATTTCCACCCTTAGCAAGGGGGCTATTTCCAAGTCAAAGGGTTTTACAAAGGAATGCATAAGGCCCCGAACGATATTTTCTTCCGTGCCTTTCAAATCGCCTAATTCTGAGTATGTAACGTTAAATTGGGTTTCCCTTTGTACAACCTGAACAATTTCACAGTTAACTGTTTTAAAAGAAGTTCTTAGGGTTTCATGCCTTTGTACCAGCGTTTTAAAAGCCTCTTCAAACCTTGCTTTATCCAAATTGCCCTCTATTATCATAACTCCCGGCATATTGTAGCAGGCTTCGATGCCTTTTAACTGACACAGTACATAAAGTCTTTTTTGAGCTGATGAAGCAGGATAATAGTCTTTTTCCTCTACAGGCTCTATATATGTACTGAACTTCGGGGTGAGAATCTGTTTTTTCAAATCCTTGTCAATATATTCTGAAAGCTCTTTTATGGTAGTAAAGGCTAAAATATCCGCTGTACTCAGCGAAGCATCAATTTGTTTGGCCGCCCTGTTGGCAATATTTGTGGCTATTATAGAGTCTCCTCCGAGTTCATAAAAATCTTCATCAATACTGATTTCCTTATACCCTAGTACAGTTCCCCAAATCTGTGCCAAAAGAATTTGAGTCTGTGTGTATTCTCCATTTTCACTGCCTGTAAGCTTTACCTCAGCTGAAACATTCTCTTGTTCTACCTGTTTTGCAGGTACAACATTCTCCTTTGAAACCTCCGATATTTCAATCCAACATCTTCTTTTCTCAAAAGGATATACCGGAATAGCAACCTTTTTCCTGTTTTCCTTCCTGTACAATTCCTCCCACTGAATATTGGTGCCTTGTACATAGAGTTTTAAAATATCCTTGAGTAATGCTTCATTTTTACCTGAACCTTCCACAAACTCTTTAAGCATGGTGTCAGCATTTGCGTCAATCTGATTATTAAGCTCCTGGCTTTCACCGTAGAAGAACCATTCTCCGTTTCCTTTTTCTATATCTACATTTAACAGCTTTTGGATTTTCTCTTTAAAGTCATACTTGTTTCTGATTACCATAGCTAATCTGTATTCGTAGTGTCCTCTTCCGGTAAGAGCTGTGTAGCAAATGTCTTCGAGTTTTTGGTTATCCCATTTCTCAGTGAGTTTTAAGTATTTTTGCATTAATGCCTTGAGAGCTTCTATGCTTTTTGCTGAAATGGCAAAAGCCTTAATTTTCTCACCTTCAACCTCTTGTTCAAATTCTATGGCAGGAGGTTCTTCCAGAATTACATGACAATTGGTACCACTAAGGCCAAAAGCACTTACTCCGCATCTTCTGGGGATGCCATCTGTTTCCCATGGCGCAAGCTCCGTATTTATATAGACGGGAGAAGTCTCAAAATTTATTTCTCTGTTGGGCTTGTTATAGTGAAGTATTGGGGGTATTTCTTTATTATCCATTGCCAAAACTGCCCTTACCAAGCCAGCTATCCCTGATGCATTATCCAAATGACCTATATTGGTTTTAAGCGCTCCGATAGCGCAGAATTGGTTTTTCCGGGTAAAATTCCGAAAGGCTCTTGTTATTCCGTCTATTTCAATGGGGTCTCCAAGCTTTGTACCAGTACCGTGGGTTTCTATGTATGAAATTGTCTCAGGATTGATACCGGCATCCTTCCACGCCTTTAGTATTACTTTTTCCTGTGCAGCTGCATTTGGTGCAGTAAGCCCTATAGACCTTCCATCCTGATTTACGGCACTTCCTTTTATAACCGCATACACTCTGTCTCCGTCCCTTACAGCTTTACTCAAAGGCTTCAATAAAACAGCTATTACACCTTCTCCCATTCCGGTGCCGTCCGAGCTGTCATCGAAAGCTCTTGTCCTGCCGTCTCCCGATTCTATCCCAAATTTTTCATCTGTCTGTACCGGCAAAAAACTGAGCTTGACACTCCCTGCAATTGCCATTTCGCAATCCTGATTTCTAAGCCCCATACATGCCATGTGCACTGCGACAAGGGATGACGAGCATGCAGTATCCACCATTACGCTTGGCCCTTTTAAATCCAGAATATATGACAATCTGCCTGCTATTACCGAAGCAATGTTACCCGGAATGGAAGCCACTGACGATGAAGGTTCTACCTCTGAAATAAACTGTTTATATTCAAGACCTGAGACGTAACCCACATATACTCCGGTTTCACTTCCCTCAATTCTTTTGCTTCCATATCCTGAATCCTCAATTGCTTCCCAAGCCGTCTCAAGGAACAACCTTTGGTTGGGGTCCATGAGGGCGGCCTCTTTAGGTGAAATATTAAAAAACTTGTAATCAAATTTATCTATTTCATCAAGATATGCTCCATCCCGGTATTTAACATTATCCGTATACATATTTTTAAATCTTAAATACCTGTCTGCATCAGCCCTTCTGGAATTAGGAAATTCGGTAACACAATCAATACCGTTTCTCATATTGTCCCAGAACTCTTCCAAATCGGAAGCCTTGGGAAGATTCACGGACATACCTATTATAGCTATATCTTTAGAAGAAATTTCTTCAATTTCATCTGTAACCTCGTCATACTCAATCAAATTAAAATCCAACATAAGCTCCACCCTTTAGTTTTCCTCTAACAGAGTTTTTCCGAACGAAGTACCCCGCTACAAAAATACCTACTATTCCCACTAATGTAAGAAGAATCAATACCACATTCCCTGTATCTGCTAACATATCCTTTATACCTGTTTTTCTGAATATATAGAGTCCAAGTATACATGAATCCTGAACCAGAATGGAGCCCCATAGGGATTTGGTCCATATGTAAGGAAGTACATATATGACTGAACCTATTGCAGCATAAGTTCCCAAAACAGGATTTAATTGCAATAAACCGTATAATAAGGCCTGAATCAGTACAGCAGCAACAATTGGTATATTTGACCTTAGTTCATTAAATATAACTCCTCTGAAAATGATTTCTTCAAACATAGGAAGAACCATAAGCATAATTATAAAAATCAAAAAGCTTCCTTTTGTCTGGAAGAAACTATCCATGTATTCTCCGAACTGTGGAAAGGTATTACCGATAAAATCTATAGATGTAAAGCATGTAGTAAATATGCACATGGAAATACCCATTAAACTTATTCCAAGTATATTCTTTGGACTTATTTTAGTAAAACTGCAAACCTTAAACATATTTTTATTTCTTAGTTTAAAAATAAAATAATACAAGGAAATAGTAATTATGGATATTGAAAAACTAAAGAGCGTTTTGTTGCTCCACAGGAAATCATTAAGAGACTGGTTCTTTGAGCAAATGTTGAACACTACCCATTGAACTCCTTTAAGAACTGCAAATAGCAGTATTAAATACATTACTATATACCCTGTCATTTTGAGATATCTTTTCATTTTGTTTTACCCTCCTCGGTTAATGTTTTTACCTTGCCGAAGCAAAATTACTTAGGGCGTTCTTTGGCTTATTAATTTTTGCGAGATAAATTACACCGGCAACAATTATTACAAAACTGATTGCGATTGCGGGCCAAGCAGTACCCTTATTGAGAATTGCATCTTCCGTCCTCATTAAAATGTACATAATACCCTGACATGAAGCCTGTGCAATTACGGATGCCCATAAAGACTTAACCAATAAGTACAAGGTAACAAATAATACTGCTCCTAAAAATCCATAAGCTATCAATGGTACATTCATATTGAAGAACATTAATCCATACATAAGTCCCTGAATTATTACAGCCGCAACAACCGGCATTTTGTCTCTCAACTCATTGAAAATCAAGCCTCTGAACAGTATCTCCTTATAGACCGACCCCACCAGAAGGAAGCAGGTAAATATTATTATGTTTCCTCCATCTATAAACATGAATTTCATTATATTTATCAAATCCGGGTATCTTTCTGTTATAAAAGAAAGCTTGAATACTGAAGAAGTAAAAAATCCTGAAGCCAATCCGATTACAAAAATAATCCCAAAATTCTTCTTGCTGATTTTTTCTGTCAACTTAACATGTTTAAGTAAATTGATTCCCTTAAACTTTTTAAATACAAAATAGAAAATAGTAAATTGAATTAAGTCACTCGTAACTGTCACAAGCAGTGAATTTTTGTTCAACCATGGGCCTATCCCCGGTTTGGGGAGTATGTATCCTTTCCCTATATAGACTAATGTCTTAATGATTAAAAAATACGTAACAACATAGATTAATAGATTACCTACCATTATCAAATACTTTTTCATTTCCATACCTCCAAATTATTTATTACTTGTAATAAACTGCACAACTTTTAGATACTTACTTGTAAATTCTTTTATTTTATCCCCCCTGAGCCTTGTAGAGTTGTACTCACATATAAAAACGGTTTGTCCGTTTTCCTCACTTATACCAAGCCCAATATCATAAATTCCGGTCAAGTTTGGTGGCGTTGATAGCAAGTTTTTGTTGTAGAATAATGGTAAAATTGAAAAATCACCTTTATTTCCAATGCTTTGTTCTGTTAAATCCTTCAAATTATAACCTGATGTTTTTTCACTTCTATTGTTATGAACTATCCCGCACAACTCTTCAAAACTGCCTGCTTCTTTTAAATCCAGGTTAATAGGATATACTATGTCACAATCATCAACCATAGCCTGTATGGCTATTTCGGCTTTTTGTGTTATCTGACCAAGCAAATAACCAAAAGCACATATCAGGACATCTGTTTTTTCAAAACCTCTTAAAACATCATTGTTTAGCCTGAACTTGAATACAGAGCCATAACCACCACCTTCTTTCAAGAAATATTGCTGTGGAAATTCAAGAAAATCAAGACTAATATGTTTAGTGGAGTTTTCCTCACTCATGCCTATAAAAGCTGACAACTTTGAAATTGTAGGGTTTGAAAAAATATCTGTAATTTTTACTTTTCCCGGATACTTTTCTTCTATTTTTGAATGTACCTGAATCAAGGTAAGGGATGTACCTCCCAAATCAAAAAAGTTATCTGTTGTACCAACACGTTCAATTTTTAAAACCTTACTCCAGATATCCGCCAATATTTTTTCAGTTTCTCCTGCAGGCTCCACATACTCTGTACCTGTATTTACACTCAATTCCGGCTCCGGCAGAGCTTTTCTGTCCACTTTTCCGTTTTGGGAAAGTGGCATCTTCTCCAGCCTTACAAAATATGACGGAACCATATATTCAGGAAGATTCCTAGTGAGATATTCTCTTAATTCTCCCGG